>JAPLOZ010000077.1 GCA_026400435.1 Hyphomicrobiales bacterium
TTGCCTGCAGGATCAATGCTCATGTCGCCTAAACACTGCCTGACGGTTCGGTGTTCGCGGCAAACACAGGCGAGCCTAAGCGCGAATATGGCAAAAATCGCGGCGAAGCGGCACGCTCAGCCATTGTAGCGCTGGAAGATGACCGAGGCGTTGGTGCCGCCGAACCCGAACGAATTGGAAAGCGCCACGTCGATCTGGCGCTGCCGCGGCTTGTGCGGCACGAGGTCGATCGCGGTCTCGCGCTCCGGATTGTCGAGGTTGATGGTCGGGGGCGCCACGTTGTCGCGGATCGCAAGCAGGCAGAAAATCGCCTCGGCGGCGCCGGCAGCACCCAGCAGATGGCCGATCGACGACTTGGTCGAGGACATGGAGATATTTGAAGCCGCGTTGCCGACAAGGCGCTCGACCGCGCCAAGCTCGATCGTGTCGGCCATGGTCGATGTGCCGTGGGCGTTGATGTAGTCAATGTCGGCGGGCTGGAGATTGGCCCGCTTCAGCGCGGCCGTCATGCAGCGGAACGCGCCGTCGCCATCCTCGGCGGGCGCCGTGATATGGTAGGCATCGCCGGTCAGGCCGTAGCCGGTGACCTCGCCGTAAATCCTGGCGCCGCGCGCCTTGGCATGCTCGAGCTCCTCAAGCACCACGACGCCTGCGCCCTCACCCAGCACGAAGCCGTCGCGGTCGCGGTCGTACGGACGCGAGGCCTTCTCCGGCGTGTCGTTGCGATCCGTCGAAAGCGCGCGGCAGGCGGCAAAACCGGCAACGCCGAGCGGCGTGATCGGCGCTTCGGTGCCGCCGGCGACCATAACGTCGGCGTCGCCGAAGATGATCAGACGGGCCGCGTCGCCGATGGCATGCGCGCCGGTCGAGCAGGCGGTGACGACCGCATGGTTCGGCCCCTTGAGCCCGTGGCGGATCGAAACCTGTCCCGAGACAAGGTTGATGATGTTGGCGGGGATGAAGAATGGGCTGATGCGGCGCGGACCGCGTTCCTTCAGGATGATGGCGTTGTCGGCAATACCCTCAAGGCCGCCGATGCCAGAACCGATCATGACGCCGGTGGCGCAGCGATCGGCTTCGGTCCTCGGCTCCCAGCCGGCATCCTTCAGCGCCTCATCGGCGGCCGCGATCCCGTATAGGATGAAGTCGCCGATCTTGCGCAGTTCTTTAGGTTCGAGAAGCAATTCCGGGTTGAAGGTCCCGTTGCTGCCATCGCCGCGCGGCACCGAATGCGCGATCTTGGCAGCCATGTCGGTGACGTCGAACTTGGCGATGCGCGTACAGGCGCTACGGCCGGAAAGGAGCTCCTTCCAGCCGTGCTCCACGCCGACGCCCAGCGGCGAGACGAGACCCATGCCTGTGACGACGACACGCCGCATTGCTGGTGCCCTTAAACTGCCCGAAACTGAAGAAAGCGTCAGGCAGATGCCTTGTCGATAAACTTCACGGCGTCGCCGACGGTAAGGATCGTCTCGGCCGCGTCGTCAGGAATCTCGACCCCGAACTCTTCCTCGAACGCCATGACGAGTTCGACCGTGTCGAGGCTGTCGGCGCCGAGATCATCGATGAAGCTCGCCTGTTCGGTAACCTTGTCGGCGTCGACGCCGAGGTGTTCGACAACGATCTTCTTGACGCGCTCTGCGGTGTCACTCATTTGGGCATCCTCGCCTTAATTGATGTCTGCCTTGGTTAGCCGCCGGAATGGCGCCAATCAAGTTCAAAAGATAGGTGCTTCGCAACCCGTCTGTCAGGGCCCAGGTTGCATGCGAAGCACCGGGTTGGTGGCGCATTACACGAAAAACCGGCGGCGTCCAAGGCTGAAATGGCCTGTGGACGAGTTGCCCCGGAGCGCCGGTCAGATCATCGCCATCCCGCCATTGACGTGAATGGTCTGGCCGGTGACGTATCCGGCCTCGTTGGAAGCCAGATAGGCGACGGCGGAGGCGACCTCGGCGCTGGTGCCCATCCGCCTGGTGGGAATGGCCGACATGATGGCATCCTTCTGCTTGTCGTTCAGCTTGTCGGTCATGGCCGATTCGATGAAACCGGGCGCCACGCAGTTGACGGTGATCGAGCGCGTCGCGATCTCCTGGGCCAGCGACTTGGAAAAGCCGATCATGCCGGCCTTGGAGGCGCAATAGTTGGCCTGGCCGGGATTGCCGGTGACGCCGACGACCGAAGTAATGTTGATGACGCGGCCAAACCGGCGGCGCATCATGGGATGCGTCAGTTCGCGCGTCAGCCGGAACACGGCCGTCAGGTTGACCTCGAGCACGGCATCCCAGTCAGCGTCGGACATCCGCACGAACAGGCCGTCCTTGGTTATGCCGGCGTTGTTGACGAGGATATCGACGCCCTCAAGGTCGGCTTCGGCCTTCTGGCCGAGCGCCTTGACCTCCTCGCGGCTGGACAGGTTGGCCGGGAATATCTTGACCCGGTCGCCGAGTTTCGACGCCAGTTCCTCCAGCTTCCCCACGCGCGTGCCGTGCAGGCCGACAGTCGCACCCTGGGCGTGCAGCATGACGGCGATCGCCTCGCCAATGCCGCCGGAAGCGCCTGTCACGAGTGCCTTGCGGCCGGTCAGTTCGAACATCGTTTTGGTTCCCTTCCAACTTTTGGCAATTCTCCCGTGCGAAGGGAGATGCCCGAGAAACGTCAGGCCAAGGCGGCAAGCGCCGCGTCGACATCCGCCGGCGTGCCGATCGATGCCGTGGAGATGTCGCGGTTGATGCGCCGGGCGAGGCCGGAAAGCACCTTGCCCGCGCCGACCTCGTAGAGCGTGGTGACGCCGTTGGCGCCAAACCACTCGACCGTCTCGCGCCAGCGCACGCGACCGGTCACCTGTTCGACCAAACGCCTTGCGATCTCGTCGGGATCGGTGAGCGGTTGTACCGCGACGTTGGAGACAACCGGCACAGCGGGTGCATTCTTGACGACCCGCGCCAGCGCCTCGCGCATGGCGTCGGCCGCCGGCGTCATCAGCGCTGAATGGAAGGGAGCCGACACCTGCAGCATCAAGGCGCGCTTTGCCCCCATGGCGGTGCACAGTGCGGCGGCGCGCTCGACCGCCGCCTTCTCGCCCGATATCACGAGCTGGCCGCCGCCGTTGTCGTTAGCGATCTGGCAGACCGAGCCCGCCGCGGCTTCGCGGCAGGCTGCCGCAACGTCCGGTTCTTCCAGCCCGATGATCGCAGCCATCGCGCCGACGCCCGCAGGCACCGCCGCCTGCATGGCGTTGCCCCTGATGCGCAGCAGCCGCGCGGTGTCACCGATCGAAAACATGCCGGCCGCGGCAAGCGCGGAATATTCGCCGAGCGAGTGGCCGGCGACATGGGCGACCTCGTCCTTTAGGGAAAAGCCGCACGATTCCAGCGCGCGCATCGCCGCCATCGACACCGCCATCAGCGCGGGCTGCGCATTGGCGGTCAGGGTCAGCGTCGCTTCCGGCCCCTCCCAAATGACCGTCGACAGCTTTTCGCCCAGCGCCTCGTCGACCTCGTCGAACACCCTGCGCGCTTCGGGGAAAGCCTCGGCAAGGTCCTTGCCCATGCCGACAGCCTGGCTGCCCTGCCCCGGAAAGGTAAATGCGATCGCCATTCTATGAACCCGGTTCGGTTTCTTCGCGACTGCCTGTGAAACAAGCAGCTTGGTCAAGTCAAGGGCGTGCACGGCCGCCAGCGTGCCACCATGCCAGCAATCAGGCGTGAAAAACTTTGCGCCGGCTTCTCAATTCCGACACAAGGGCTGGCTTTGTGTGACGGAACCATGACAGTTGAATGACGTTTTTTCTACCTGCCCGAGGACTTGAGTTGGCAAAACAGAGTGTTGCGATATCGCCAACGGACAAAGCCCCGAGGCAGAAGGGACAATCGCGCTGGCGGCGCGTGCTGGACTGTGCCGGCTCGATCGCGATCACGGTCGTGCTGGCTGCATCGCTGGTGTTCCTGATCGAGCTCATCGTCCGCGGCTCGTTGCAGCCGACGCTGGATTTCTTCCAACAGCCGTTCCGGCCCGGCTGGACAACGGTGATCCTCTTTTCGCTGCTTTTGATTGGCTTCGACGCCCTGTTCGGACGCCGGCACAACGGCATCCTGTTCGTCGCCCCGGTCGCCTTGCTGCTGGCGGCGATCGGCCACCAGAAGTCCCACTATCTGGGCGATCCACTCTATCCGACCGATTTCCTCTATTCGCGGCAGATATTCGAACTGACGCCCCTGCTGGTCCGCGAACGGCCGGTGACGGCCGCCATCATCGCCATCGGCGGTACGGCTGGCCTGTTTCTGCTGGCGGCGCTGTGGCGCCATTGGCGTCGGCGTTTCCCGCCGATCCGCTGGCGGATGCGCGGCGCCCGGCTGGCGATCGTTTTGCCAGCCCTTGCCTTCTTCGTATCGATCATGGATTTCGCGACCTTCTCCTGGACCCGCGACCGCCTGCAGATCATCCCGATGATGTGGGACCAGAAGGAAAACTACGCCTCGAACGGCTTTGCCATCGCCTTTGCGCTCAATGTGCCGATGGCGAAGGTGCAGGCGCCGCCAAGCTACGAAGACAAGGTGCTGGACGAGATCCGTCCCGGCCCGACGGGCATCTCGATGCCGAAGGACAGGCCCGACATCATCGTGGTGATGAGCGAATCCTTCTGGGACCCGACGCTGCTTCCCAACACCACGATCACGCCCGACCCGATGCCGAATGTGCGGGCGGTGCGTTCGGGGTCGATGTTCTCGCCGGAATTCGGCGGCATGACCGCCAATGTCGAGTTCGAGGCGCTGACCGGATTCTCGAACGCTTTCCTGCCGTATGGCAGCATCCCCTATCAGCAGTATGTGCGCGGCGCGGTGCCTTCGCTGGCCAGCTTCTTTCGCGCCGAAGGCTACGAGACGACGGCGATCCACCCTTTCGAGGGATGGTTCTGGAATCGCGAGCATGTCTACAGCGCCTTCGGCTTCGACCGCTTCCTGTCGATCGAAAAGCTGCCGCCGATGGCTTCTCGCGGGCCGCTGGTGTCCGACGACGCGCTGACCGACGAGATCATCAGGCGCTCCGATGCGACCGATCGCCCGTTCTTCACCTTCGCGGTCAGCCTGCAGGGTCATGGCCCATACGAGCCCAACCGCTATTCGGACCCGCATGTTAAGGTCGAGTCCTCGGCCAGCTACTGGACGCGGCAGTCGATCCGCTCCTATGCGGAAGGCATCGCGGACGCGGACCGCAACCTGAAGCGGCTGATGGACTGGGCGCAGAAGCGCGAGCGCCACACGGTGATCGTGTTCTTCGGCGACCATCTGCCGCCGCTGAACCAGGGCTATACCGAAACGGGGTTCCTGAAGGAGCCGGTTCCCGACCGCCGCGAGCCGCCCGAGGCGCTGTCCACCCACCGCGAGACGCCGCTAGTCATCTGGTCCAACAGGACGGGCACGCTGCAGAATGTCGGCGCCATCAGCCCGGCGCTCATCCCGTTGAAGCTGTTCCAGACGGCCGGCATCGAGCATCCCTACTATACCGGTTTCCTTGGACGCGTGGACGCCCGGTACGACGTCATCGAGCGGCATCTGCTGATGTCGCCGCGCGGCGCGAAGCCCGACTGGTCGAAGGAACAGCTGGTCGATCCGCTGATCAACGATTTCCGCCTGCTGCAGTACGACGCCCTGTTTGGCAAGCAGAGGACTGTGAAGCGCTTCTTCCCGAACCTGCCGAAACCGGCGGGGGTCTAGCGCTTCAACCGATCGCGTAAGCCAGCCTGACGCGGCCGTCGGGCAGCGGCGCGGCGGTCATCAGCGTCAGGCTGCGGCGCTGCCTGCTCGTGCCGAACAGCGCGCTCCCCTCGCCCGCGGCGACGAGCGGATAGACGATGAGATGGAGCTCGTCGAGCAGACCGGCGTCGATCATGCCGGCCGCGGCGCGGGCGCCGCCAACCAGATAGATATCCTTGCCGGGCTTTCGTTTCAGTTCGGCGACGTCGCCCTCGCCGCGCAGGACCTTCGTGTCGGGCCAGAGCGTCGCGTCAAGCGTCGTCGACAGCACGTAGTGCGGCGTACGCGTTATGAAGTCCGCCCACTCGCGTTCGGCTTGCGTGGGTGGCGTACCGCTGATCCACGCCGGCTTCTCCGGTTCTGCCTGGATACCGCTCCAGTAGCGCTCGTAGCCGCCATACATGCCGGCGCCGAGCAGGCAGGCGCCGATCCTCGGCGTCAACCCATAGTCCTCCGACCAAGCCTCGACCCAGTCGGCGACGCCATCCGGCCCCTCCACCTTGCCGTCGAGCGACATCTTCATTCCGGCAATGAGTTTGCGCATATCGAGATCCCTTCTTTTGCGAGCTTGGTCCCGCGCGCCCGGCCGGCAGCGGAGCAGGAAGACCGAAAGGACGGTCACATGGCTAGAGCCCGCTCGCTTTCGTTCATCGGCTCGCCGACATTGGGCTCGCCCCTGCCGGTCTCGATGAGCGACTTGAGGCTGCCGTTGATATAGGTGGTCCAGCCATCCGAGCAGACGTCGTAGCACTCGTAGTCGGGCACCAGCCCCGCATGCGTGAAGCGCACCTGGGTCTTGTCGCCCTTGCGGGAGATGTCGAACACCACCTCCGTGCCCTTCCATTCGGTCTTGTCGGCGGTGAAACTGAAGTGGTTGTTCAGGATGCGCCAGACGACCCGCTCGCCTGGAACCGACGCCTTGACTTTGACGGTGCAGCGGTGGACGTTGCGGAAGCGATAATTGAAGATGTCGCCGACTTTTTCGGTGCCTCCCTTGACGTCTTCGGACCACCATCCCCGGACATTGTTGATGGCTGAGAATGCCTGTTCAGGCGTCTGGTCGACCGTGAAGGCGGTCGTGAAGCTGCGTTCGTCCATGGAATTCACCCTGCTGGGTTGGTTGCGCGATGCGGCTGTCATTAAACCACATGGTTAAATATAGCCGCACAGCCAGATACCGTCAACCATTCGGTTGAATTTCATTTCCCACCCGGGGAGCCCGGCTCCCGGGGTTGCCATCCATGCGCATCCCCTATATAGCCCGCCGCAATCTGCCGGTCCTGCTGGGGGCTGAACGGAGGGTTGGTGGTTTCGGCCACCTTTATGAAGCGAAATGCGCTTCGGCCTCCCGTGTCTCCGCTCTCGACCGTCCTGAATGCGCCTTTCTCTCCCGCCGGACCCTGGCGGGTAAGACAAGTTGCAGAGGCTTAGCCGCTGGACCGGACAGGGACGTGAAACGAAAGGCAAAGAACAAATGGCACTTTACGAGCATGTGTTCCTCGCCCGGCAGGATCTGTCGCAGCAGCAGGTCGATGCACTTGTCGAACAGTACAAGGGCGTCATCACCGCAGGCGGCGGCAGCGTTGGCCGTGTCGAGAACTGGGGACTGAAGTCCCTCACCTACCGGGTCAACAAGAACCGGAAGGCCTACTATACTCTGATGGACCTCACCTGCCCGCCGGACGCTCTCAAGGAGATGGAGCGCCAGATGGGCCTCTCCGAGGACGTGTTGCGCTTCATGACCGTCAAGGTCGAGGCACATGAGGAAGGCGTATCGGCGATGCTGCAGAAGCGCGAAGAGCGTTCCGAGCGCGGCGGTTTCGGCGACCGCGACCGCGGACCGCGCTCGTTCGGCGACCGCGACCGGGGAGACCGGGGCGACCGTGGACCGCGCTCGTTTGGCGATCGCGACGACCGTCCGCCGCGCCGTCCGCGCGAAGCTGTTGAAGGAGCTGCAGAATAATGGTCGACATCAACCAGATCCCGACGCGGCGCCCGTTTCACCGTCGCCGCAAGACCTGCCCCTTCTCCGGCGCCAACGCTCCGAAGATCGACTACAAGGACGTGCGTCTGCTGCAGCGCTACATTTCCGAGCGCGGCAAGATCGTACCGTCGCGCATCACGGCGGTAAGCCAGAAGAAGCAGCGCGAACTCGCCAAGGCGATCAAGCGCGCCCGCTTCCTGGCGCTGCTGCCCTACGTCGTGCGGTAACAACCATCCAGCCGGGCGGCTCGCTGCCCGGCACCCCGCTTCGGGAGCGGACGATTTCTCGAGTTGGGCTCTGTTGCCCATGATCGCAGCCGAAAAGTCTGCAACTTTTCGGGGTCATGGGCCGCCCTAACTGCCTGGACGGGCAGGACAGCGAACGGCGCCAATGCGCATCGGCTTCCTGACCTCGTCTTTTGATTCAAGCCCCTAGGGGATCGAAAGGACAGAACCATGGAAGTCATTCTTCTGGAACGCATTTCCCGCCTCGGCCAGATGGGCGAAACCGTCAAGGTGAAGGACGGTTACGCACGCAATTTCCTGTTGCCCAAAGGCAAGGCGCTGCGCGCCAACGAAGCCAACAAGAAAAAGTTCGAGGGCCAGCGCGCACAGCTCGAGGCGCGCAACCTGGAGCGCAAATCGGAGGCCTCGACCGTCGCTGAAAAGCTCGACGGCAAGAGCTTCATCGTGGTGCGCTCGGCAGGCGAGACCGGCCAGCTCTACGGCTCGGTGTCGACCCGCGACATCGCCGACCTGCTGACGGCCGAGGGCTTCACGGTCAGCCGCAATCAGGTCGAACTCAACCAGCCCATCAAGACGATCGGCTTGTCCAACATCGCCATCGCCCTGCATCCGGAGGTCGAGGTGACGGTGACGCTGAACATCGCCCGCTCCACCGAGGAAGCCGAGCGGCAGGCCAAGGGCGAGACGCTGACAACCGCCGAAGCAATCTACGGCGACGACATCAACGAAAACGCCCGTCCGGACGCCTTCTTCGATCCGAATTCGGACGAGGCGGCAGGCGACGAAGAAGCCTGATTCCAGGCCGCTACTGTCTCGAAAAGCCCGGGCTCTTGCCCGGGCTTTTTCTTTTCTGGGAGGCAGGCATTGTCAGTGGACCGATGACTTGGGCAGGTTTTGTGCCAAAGGGAACTTTTCAAACCGCGACAAATTGGGCAGACTAAGCATCCGTTCCTATCGGAGTGGGGTTGTTTGCCGTGAACACATTGTTGCAGCGCGTCGTTTCGGGCCTGGTCCGGACCGGAAATCTCAGCATAACCGGGCCTAACGGACAGAAGCACACATTCGGTGATGGAACCGGCGATCCGGTTCATATCCAGATCAAGACCGCGCGCGCCGAACGCGCCATCGGTTTTGACCCCATGCTGGCCGCCCCTGAAGCCTACATGGACGGCGACCTGGACTTCCTTGAAGGCGACACGCTCGATCTGCTCCGGGTCGCGTTCCAGAACATGGGTCCCGGCGGCATCGACGCCATGTGGTCGAAGGCGATCGAGGGCGTGCGCAACGCATTCCGGCGCCTGCACCAGGTCAACACGACCAACCGGTCCAAGCGGAACGTGCAGCGCCACTACGACCTGTCGGGCGAGCTCTACAAGCTCTTTCTCGACGACGACATGCAGTATTCCTGCGCCTACTTTGAAAATCCGGACGTGTCCCTGGAAGACGCGCAGACGGCGAAGAAGCGCCACCTTGCCGCCAAAATGCGGCTGAAGCCCGGCCAGAACGTGCTGGACATCGGGTCAGGCTGGGGCGGGCTCGGCCTCTACCTCGCCAAGACCTTCGAAGTCGACGTGCTGGGCGTGACCCTGTCGACGGAACAGCACGGCGTGGCGACCGAGCGGGCGCAGGCCGAGGGCCTGGAAAACCATGTGCATTTCGAGATCAAGGACTACCGCAACATATCGGAGCGGTTCGACCGCATCGTCTCGGTCGGCATGTTCGAGCATGTCGGCCTCAACCACTACCGCACCTTCTTTGACAAATGCGCGCAATTGCTGAAGCCCGACGGGGTGATGGTACTGCATTCCATAGGCCGCACCGGCCCGCCCTATGCCACGAGCGCCTTCATCCGCAAATACATCTTTCCGGGCGGCTACATCCCGTCGCTGTCTGAAGTGCTGCCGTCGATCGAGAAGTCGGGGCTGGTGGTCAACGACATCGAGGTTCTCCGGCTCCACTACGCCGACACGCTGAAGCACTGGCGCGCGCGCTTCCTCGCCAACCGCGACAAGGCGAAGGCGCTCTACGACGAGCGCTTCTGCCGCATGTGGGATTTCTATCTCGCAGGATCCGAAGCGGCCTTCCGCTGGCAGGACTTGATGGTTTTCCAGATCCAGCTGACGCGCAAGAACGACACGCTGCCTGTCACCCGCGGCTATATCGAGAAGACCGAGAAGGCGCTCGAAATGCACGGCATGGCGCACGAGCCAGAAAAAGCCGCGACCAAGCCGCCGGCCAGGAAGGCGGCGCCCAAGCGCAAGAAGGTCGTGAAGAAGGCCTGAGCGCCAGGGTCAGGCGCCTCCACGACCGTCGGTGCGGCCCGCTTATCTCCTCACGGGGAGCCATATCTCCAGGCCCCCATTGCCCGAATGCGGGTCGAATTTCGGACCGTAGCGTTCAAGTGTCGGCGACTGCACGACCTCGCGGCCGGAACGCGGCAGCCATTCGCTCCAGATCGCCCGCATCGTGGTGCGGATCGCGGAGATGTGGTCGCGGTGGGCAAACACCGCATAGTGCCGAGATGGGATGCTGAGCTTTGTCAGGCCTGGATCCTCGTCCCGGAACGCGGTGACCTCGACGGCGGCCGCGTAGTCGAAACCCTCGTCGTCGCTCGCGGTCACGATGCCGTATGCGACACCTTTCACTTCGTTGGAGATGTGGCCGATGTGCGGCTGGAAGCGCTGCCAGAGCGCCGGCACGCCGTCCATGTTGCTATAGGAGAAACGCGAACCAAGCCCCACGAACATCTTTGGCTTGCTGTCGACAAAGCGCGGCGGCGCAAGCTCATTCTCAAGTTTCTTTTCCATCAGGACCGGCTCCCATATTGTCAGGGTTTCGATGCGGCCGTCAGCGCGAACCTGCTCGGGCGTCTTGCCGAACCTGTCGCGGAACGCCCGCGTGAATGCCTCATGGGAGCCGTAGCCCGCCTCAAGCGCGACCGACAATATGTCGGGCGCTCCCGCGGCGAGCCGGCGCGCCGCCTCCGACAGCCGCCTGGAACGGACATACTCCATCACCGAGCAATTCAGCACGGCGCCGAATGCGCGCGACAGATGGAAGCGCGACACGCCGCTGCTGGCAGCGATGTCGTCGAGCGCGAAGTCCTTTTCCAGGTGGCTCTCGATGTACCAGAGCGCCTTGGCTACGGGGTTCATGACCGTCTCTCACTCAGCGGAGCAGCTTGTTGCATGGCTGCAGGTCCTTCATTTGATCGCAATTGACCCGTGAGTGCGCCCGTGGCTCGTCGCATAATTGGCGCACCGGCTATCGACGCACCCGGCTGCGCGTGAGAGGTTGAGAAAACGAACGAAAAAAGCCTCGACCATGCCCCCCGCCTACATCGCCCAGACCAACCTCCAGCTTTACAATCAACTGCTTTCCCAGGGCCGGAGCGTCGCGGAACTGGCACAAGCCAAGAGCGCCTACGACCTGGCCTCCCTGATCTACTCGGCGCACTACCAGGCCGACGGCAAGCCCTTCATATGCCATACCGTCGGCGTCGCATCGATCCTGTCCCAGTGCGGCCTGCCCATCGAAGTGGTCGCGTTCGGTCTCATCCACAACGTTTACGGCAACGGCGACTTCGCGGACGGGCGGCAGCACAGGTCGACGCGAGCACGCCGCCTGCGCGTGCGCACCGCTGTCGGCGCGGAGGTCGAGGCGCTGGTGCATCGGTTTCGTCATTTCCGGATCACCGGAAACACCATCGACCGGATCGAGGCCGAGCTCGATTCATATGACAGTTTCGAGCGGCATCTGGTGTTGACCGACCTTGCCGATCATCTGGAGAAATATGCCGACGACGGCGTGCTCTATTTCGGCGATTCCGCCTGGGTTAGAGACGACGTCGTGCTCTATGGCGAGCGGATGATCGCAATCGCCGAGCGTCTCGGGCATGGGGTGCTGGCCGAGATGATGCGGCAGCGGTTCGACGCGGTGGCGGGAAGGCCGCTGGCGCCCGCAATCCTGCGCCCGGGCGACCAGAAGTACCCGGAAATGATCTTGCCGCTGTCGGCCCGCAAGCGGCTCTCCACGCGCCTGGCAGCGTGGCGGCATCGCTGGAGGCGCGGCGGAAAATAGATCCCCGGAGGCAGCGACGGCTGCCGCCACGGTGCCGATTTTCTTGTTTTGTTCTTCAAGAAGCGATAGCCTCGGCTGTTCGATTCGAGTCAACCGGATTCGTCGGTTCAAAGATTCGGCCTGTGGACCGCTGTGAACAGCGGGGTCCGCGCCGAACAGAAGGATGTTTCGGTCGCCGACTCTGATACGGCAAAGCTCGGATCGGGGATCGGGAAGACATGGCAGAGGCTGTTCGAAAATTCGCCGTGGCGGAAACGCCGCTCTATCGCGAGGCTCCGAACAACATCGAGGCCGAGCAGGCGCTGCTCGGCGCGGTGCTGGTCAACAACGACGCGTTCTATCGCGTCTCGGATTTCCTCAAGGCCTCGCATTTCTACGAGCCGCTGCACCGCAAGATCTTCGAGGTCTCGGCCGAACTGATCCGGATGGGCAAGATGGCCAATCCGGTGACCATCAAGACCTTCCTGCCGGCAGACGAGAAAGTCGGCGACATGACCGTCGCGCATTATCTGGCGCGGTTGGCGGCGGAGGCCGTCAACGTCATCAACGCCGCCGACTATGGCCGCGCGATCTATGATCTTGCGACGCGCCGCGCGCTGATTACCGTCGGCGAGGACATGGTCAACATCGCCTATGACGCGCCGGTGGACATGGCGCCGTCGGAGCAGATCGAGGACGCCGAGCGGCGGCTATTCGAGCTTGCCGAAACCGGCCGCTACGACGGCGGCTTCGAGAGCTTCACGGATGCGGTCAAGACCGCGGTGGATATGGCCAACGCCGCTTTCATGCGCGACGGCCATCTGTCGGGCGTGGCGACCGGCCTGCGCGACCTCGACCGCCGCATGGGCGGCCTGCAGCCGTCCGACCTGATCGTGCTTGCCGGGCGACCAGGCATGGGCAAGACGTCGCTCGCAACCAACATCGCCTTCAACATCGCGTCGTCCTACGAACCGGCGCAGCAGGCCGACGGGTCGTTCAAGGCCAACAACGGCGGCGTGATCGGCTTCTTCTCGCTGGAAATGTCGTCCGAGCAGCTCGCCACCCGCATCATATCCGAGCAGACCGAGATCCCCTCCTCCAAGATCAGGCGCGGCGAGATCACCGAAACCGATTTCGAAAAACTCGTCGCCTGCTCGCAGATGATGCAGAAGATACCGCTCTACATCGACCAGACGGGCGGCATCTCGATCGCCCAGCTCGCGGCGCGCGCGCGCCGACTGAAGCGCCAGCGCGGGCTCGACGTGCTCGTCATCGACTACATCCAGCTCATGCAGGGCACGTCGCAGCGGGCGGCGCAGAATCGCGTGCAGGAAATCACCGAGATCACGACCGGCCTCAAGGCGCTTGGAAAGGAACTCGGCGTGCCGATCATCGCGCTCTCCCAGCTGTCGCGCCAAGTGGAAAGCCGCGACGACAAGCGGCCGCAGCTCTCAGACCTCAGAGAGTCCGGCTCGATCGAGCAGGACGCCGACGTGGTGCTGTTCGTCTATCGCGAGGAATACTACCTGCGCAACAAGGAGCCCAAGCCCGGCACGCTCGAATATACGCAGTGGGAAACCGAGATGAACGAGGCGCGCGGCAAGGCGGAGGTCATCATCGCCAAGCAGCGCCACGGACCGACCGGCTCGGTCGGCCTCGGCTTCCAGGGCGAGTTCACGCGCTTCTTCGATCTCGCCGAGGACTCGCACCTGCCGGACAGGTTCGAGTAGCCGGTGGCAAAACCCCGCGCCCAGTTCATCTGCCAGGCCTGCGGCAACGTCACCTCGCGCTGGGCGGGCAAGTGCGAAGCCTGCGGCGAGTGGAACACGCTGGTCGAGGAAGGTACGGCAGGCGGCATCGGCGGCGGGCCGCTGAGCCTGCGTTCGCCCCGCAAGGGCCGCATCGTCGCGCTGACGACGCTGTCGGGCGACATCGAGGATGCGCCGCGCATCGCCTCAGGCATCGCCGAACTTGACCGGGCAACCGGCGGCGGCTTCGTCAGGGGTTCAGCGATCCTGGTGGGCGGCGACCCCGGCATCGGCAAGTCGACGCTGTTGATGCAAGCGGCGGCCGCACTCGCAGGCAAGGGCCACCGGGTGGTCTATGTGTCGGGCGAGGAAGCCGTCGCGCAGGTCCGGCTGCGCGCCCAGCGGCTGGGTGCGGCGGCGGCCCCGGTCGAACTCGCGGCCGAAACCAATGTCGAGGACATCCTGGCAACGATTTCGGAAGGCAGGCGTCCGGATCTCGTCATCCTCGATTCGATCCAGACGCTGTGGACCGACCTTGCCGATTCGGCTCCTGGCACCGTCACCCAGGTCCGCGCCTCCGCGCAAAGCGTTATACGCTACGCGAAATCCACAGGCGCGGCGGTCGTGCTGGTCGGCCACGTCACCAAGGAAGGCCAGATCGCCGGGCCGCGCGTGGTCGAGCACATGGTCGACGCCGTGCTCTATTTCGAGGGCGAAGGCGGGCACCATTTTCGCATCCTGCGGGCAGTGAAGAACCGCTTCGGGCCGACCGACGAGATCGGCGTGTTCGAGATGTCGGACAAGGGCCTGCGCGAGGTTTCAAACCCCTCGGAGCTGTTTTTGGGCGAACGCCACGCCAAGGCGCCGGGCGCTGCGGTTTTCGCCGGCATGGAGGGGACAAGGCCGGTGCTGGTGGAGATCCAGGCGCTGGTCGCGCCGTCGACGCTTGGCACGCCGCGCCGCGCCGTCGTGGGCTGGGACCAACCACGGCTGGCCATGGTACTGGCGGTTCTGGAGGCCCATTGCGGGGTGCGTTTCGGCCAGCATGACGTCTATCTCAACGTCGCCGGCGGCTACCGGATATCCGAGCCGGCGGCCGATCTGGCGGTCGCCGCCGCACTTGTGTCGTCGCTTACCGGTCTTGCCCTTCCGGCCGATTGCGTCTATTTCGGCGAAATCAGCCTTTCGGGCGCCATAAGGCCGGTTGCGCATGCGCAGCAACGGCTCAAGGAGGCCGAAAAGCTGGGGTTCGGGCAAGCGGTTCTGCCTGAGGGCAGCGAGGAACCGGTGGGCTCGATGGCTGGACGTTCGTTCCAGCCGGGGACGCTGACCGATCTTGTAGTTCGCATAGCCGGGTCGAAACGCAGCCGCGCTGAAGACATCGAGTGACGGCGGTCACCAAGGAGTGGGGCCTCAGACATGCCGATAACGCTGCTTGACGGAATTCTAGTCGGCTTCACGCTGGTTTCGGCGATGCTTGCGATGGTGCGCGGGCTGTCGCGCGAAATCCTGTCTATCGCATCGTGGGTGGCTGCTGCGGCGGCGGCCTTCTTCTTCTACCCGCTGGTGCTGCCCTACGTGCAGCCGCACATCGACAACGAGAAGATCGCCATGGCGGCGGCGGCAGGCGTGGTATTCGTGATCGCGCTGATCATTGTCACGCTGATCACCATGAAGATCGCGGACTGGATCATCGATTCGCGCATCGGCGCGCTCGACCGCACGCTCGGCTTCTTGTACGGCGCGGCACGCGGCGTCCTTGTCGTCGCAGTCGGCCTTTTGTTTTTCAACTGGCTGGTCGGCGCGAACACACCCGCCTGGATCGCCAACGCAAAGTCGAAGCCGCTGCTCGAATCGATCGGCGCGACGCTCGAGGGCCTGCTGCCGGACGACCCCGAGAATTCCATCCTGAAGCGGCTCTCCACCGGCGACGACGCGGTAGAACCGGAAACGCCCGCCGCCGAGACCCCGCCGGCCGATGCGCCAGCCGACCAACCGGCAGCGGAAGATCCGGAAGGTGCCGCGTCCGAGACGGCGCCGAGCGAAGCACCTCTCGAGGTGGTCCCCGACGCTGCGCCCGACGACGCCTCGCCGCCCGCCGAATAAGCGGTGGAACGGGTAAGCTGGCGATAAGCCTGTGACTTGGTAATGGTGGCGCGGCAAGCCGCGCTGCCCTATATTCCGGTTTCCTTACGCGAGAACCCCGATGGCTGACGATTCCTTGCTCGACGAGGCCGACGATCATTTCCATGACGAATGCGGCGTATTCGGCATCTTCGGCCGACAGGACGCAGCGGCAATCGTCACGCTCGGCCTGCACGCCCTCCAGCATCGCGGACAGGAAGCGGCCGGCATCGTCTCCTATGACGGCTCGCAATTCCATGTCGAGCGCCATGTCGGTCTGATCAGCGACAATTTCACCAAGCCCGCCGTCATCGAGCGGCTAAGCGGGACGCGCGCGATCGGCCACACCCGCTACGCCACGACCGGCGGATCAGGATTGCGCAATGTCCAGCCGTTGTTTGCCGAACTGGCCGAAGGCGGCCTTGCAATCGCCCACAATGGCAACATCACCAACGCGATGACGGTGCAGCGCGCGCTGCAGAAACAGGGCGCGATCTTTTCCTCGACCTCCGACACCGAAACGCTGCTCCACCTTGTCGCGTTCAGCAAGGAGCGCGACATCAACTCGCGTTTCATCGAGGCGGTGCGCCAGATCGAAGGCGCATTCTCGCTGGTCGCGCTCACCTCAAAAAAGATGATCGGCTGTCGCGACCCGATGGGCATCCGCCCGCTGGTGCTCGGCGATCTCGACGGCTCGTGGATCCTTGCCTCCGAAACCTGCGCGCTCGACATCATCGGCGCGCGGTTCGTGCGCGACATCAAGCCCGGCGAGATGGTCGTCGTCACGCCCAAGGGCATCGAGAGCCTGTTCCCCTTCGAGCCGCAGAAGTCGCGCTTCTGCGTGTTCGAATATGTCTATTTTGCGCGGCCGGATTCCTCGGTCGAGGGGCGCAACGTCTATGACGTCAGGAAGCGCATCGGCGCGGAACTGGCGATCGAAAGCCCGGTCGATGCCGATATCGTCGTGCCGGTACCGGATTCCGGCACGCCGGCTGCCATCGGTTTCAGCCAGGAAGCTGGCCTGCCCTTCGAACTCGGCATCATCCGCAACCACTATGTGGGCCGTACCTTCATCCAGCCTACCGATTCCATCCGCCACATGGGCGTGAAGCTCAAGCACAACGCCAACCGCCGCATGATCGAAGGCAAGCGCGTCGTGCTGGTCGACGATTCCATCGTGCGCGGTACGACCTCGCAGAAGATCGTCCAGATGGTGCGCGAGGCCGGCGCCAAGGAAGTGCACATGCGCATCGCCTCGCCGCCGACACGCTCGTCCTGCTTCTACGGCGTCGATACGCCTGAAACGGCAAAGCTGCTGGCGTCGCGCATGTCGATCGAGGAGATGGCAGAGTTCATCCGCGTCGATTCGCTCGGCTTCCTGTCGATAGACGGCCTCTACCGCGCGGTCGGCGAGGCGAGGCGCAACGATGAGCAGCCGCAATATTGCGACGCCTGCTTCACCGCCCAGTATCCGACGCGGCTGCTCGACCACGAAGGCCACGACAACGTGCGCACGCTGTCGGTGCTGGCTTCCGGCGGGCAGTGAGGTCCATCACCGCTCGCTTCTGTTTCGCCAGATGCGCCCCGTGTTCACTGCAAGTGTTTTTCCAGGACCATGGACAGCGGCATAGAGCAGTCCAGCCAGAAACGTGAAATGGTCGACGAAGAAGCCGAACTCAGCCTGGTTGCCTTCCCAACGCGACGGGCCGTGAAAGGCGAAGGCCAGGAAGATCACGTAGACCCCGGCAAGAAGCGCTGCCTCCGAGAAGAAGGCGCCCGTCAAGAAGGCCAGCACCAGCGCCACCTCGAAGATCGCGGCCAGCCAGGCAAGCAGCAGTGGTAACGGGAAGCCGGCCGCGGCGATGTAGGCTGCCGTCTCAGCCATTCCCGCGAATTTGAATATCGCCGCCATCGCGAACAAACCGGCGAAGATCAGCCTGGCAAGCAGGATTGCCGCGGTTTTTCCCATTAGTTCCTCCATCGTTGGCAAACGCCGTTATCGAAGGACGATTGGTTGAGCCGAGTTTCGACGCCGCTTTGCAAAAATTCGGCTAACGAGCCGTCAAAAGAAGGCGACAGGCGGGTGTGGGTTTCATCGGCGTCCATTTCATCCTATCTGATGCGCCTTCAGGCATCGCAACACCGGATCGACGAATGACCCCTGCCCCCGACCTCAAAACTCCCGACCTGACCGGCCGCATTGCGCTCGTCACCGGCGCGTCGCGCGGCATCGGCTATTTTATCGCCAAACATCTGGCGGCGGCGGGAGCCCATGTCGTGGCGGTGGCGCGCACCGTCGGCGGGCTCGAGGAACTCGACGACGAGATCAAGGCCGAGCGCAAGCGCAGCGGCAAGGGCGAAGCGACGCTGGTTCCGCTCGACCTCACCGACATGCCCGGCATCGACAGGCTCGGCGGCGCCATCCACGACCGCTGGAAGAAGCTCGACATCCTCGTCGCCAACGCCGGCGTGCTGGGCGTCATATCGCCGATCGGGCACGTCGAGGCAAAGACCTTCGAAAAGGTGATGAACGTCAATGTGACGGGCACCTGGCGCCTGATCCGTTCGGTCGATCCACTGCTGCGCTTTTCCGACGCCGGCCGGGCGGTGATCGTCACCTCGAGCCAGGCGCATGCCGGCCGAGCCTTCTGGGGCCCTTACGCCGCGTCGAAAGCAGCCGTCGAGGCGCTGGCGCGATCATGGGCCGAAGAGACACGCAACATGCCGCTCAGAATCAACTCCTTCGACCCCGGCAGGACGCGCACCGCCATGCGCGCGCAGGCCATGCCCGGCGAGAACCCCGAGACCGTTCCCCACCCTTCCGGCATAGCAGCGCGCATCATGCCGCTGGTGAGCCCGGGGCTGACCGAGACCGGGCTCATCTTTCAAGCCAAGACGAACAAGTTCCTGACCTACCGACTGCCGGAATAGGCGCACGCGGGCCGCGGCCACGCTCAGCCGCGGTCGATCTCCGCGACCAGACCGACCACTTCGCCGAGATGCGCAACCGAGCGAAACCGCGGTTCGCCCGATGGCGTCTCGGCGTGTTCATAGGCCCATGTCAGGTCGTGGGGGACATAAACGCCCCAGCTCCCCGCCGCGATGGCCGGCAGAATGTCGGACTTCAGCGAATTGCCGACCATCATGGCGGCGCCAGGTCCCCCGCCGTGCCTGCCGAAGATGCGCTCGTAGGTGGAGATCTTCTTGTCGCTGACGATCTCGACGGCATCGAACAGGTCGCCAAGCCCGGATTCGGCGATCTTGCGCTCCTGATCGAAGAGATCGCCCTTCGTGATCAGCACAAGCCTGTAGCGGCCGGCGAGCGCCTCAAGGGTTTCCCGGGCGTGCGGCAGGATCTCCACGGGATGCGCCGCCATCTCCCTGCCGGCCGCCAGTATTTCCTGGATCAGGGACGCGGGCGCACGGCCCTCAGTCACCTCGATGGCGGTTTCGATCATGGAAAGCGTGAAGCTTTTTATGCCGAAGCCGTATGCCTTGATGTTGCGCATCATCACCGCAATCAGGCGATCCGGCAGGCCGTCCGGATCGGCGTATTCGGCGAGCAGATCGAGGAACCGCGCCTGCCTGATCTGGTAAAACTGCTCGTTCTGCCAGAGCGTGTCGTCCGCGTCGAAACCTATCGTGTCCAGCCGCGCCGACATGAGCAGACATTCTCCCTGGCGTCGTTCTGGCCGCGCAGCCTCTGCGCGCTATATGCGGCCGCAGCGGTGTATTTCCTGTCCGTCCCCAAGCGACACAATGTCGTGACTGGCGGTTGAACAGGCGCAACCGTAGCGTTTCACAAGATGGATTCAATGGAGGAAATATCATGCGGACTGCACTCATCCTTTCGGCTGCGGCGCTGACGTTGGCGGTTGGCGTCGCACGCGCGCAGGACACCTCGATGAGCTTCTTCATCACCAGCACCGGGCTCGGCAAGGGCGCGAACCTCGGCGGTCTCGACGGTGCAGACGCGCATTGCGCTTCGCTCGCCGAAGCCGCGGGTGTAACCGGCAAAACCTGGCGCGCGTATCTGTCGACCAGCGCCGTGGACGCCAAGGACCGCATCGGCGCCGGTCCCTGGTACAACGCCAAGGGCGACAAGATCGCCGACGATGTTGCCTCGCTGCACAGCGACGCCAACAAGATCAGCAAGGAAACCGGCCTGACCGAGAAGGGCGAACAGGTGCCTGGCCGCGGCGACAAGCCCAACGAGCACGACATCCTGACCGGCACGATGGCGGACGGCACGAAAGCCGTCGACCAGACCTGCGGCGACTGGACGCTCGACGGCGCCGAGGGCGCCGCCATGCTGGGCCACCACGACCGCAAGGGGCCTGACACGCTCGCCACCGCTACGTCCTGGAATGCGGCGCATGCCTCGCGAGGCGGCTGCAGCCAAGACGCTCTCAAAGGGACCGGCGGCGCCGGATTTCTCTACTGCTTTGCCGCCAACTGACGACAAACGCCGCGCGACGCTGTAGAATGTGAAAGCGCGACGCCCGCCGCGCTTGCGCCTCGACTCGGGCGCAAAAGATTCGTCTTCCGTCCACCCAGGCAAGGAAACGCCCATGTCGCCCACAGTCACTCTGGTCTGGTATCTCGTGGTTGCCGGCCCGCAGGGGGGAATGGTCGCGCTGCCAGGCTATTTCGACAGGCGCGAGGAATGCACCTCCGCAGTCAGCGAATACCAGAAACAGCCGGCCCCGGCCGGCTGGTCCGCCAGTTGCCTGCCAAGCACATCGCCTTACGGCGACGAGAGCGACGAGACGACGACCGACGAACAGCCCGCGCAGTAGTCCTCAAAGTGTTGCATTGGAACGCTCCGCCGCAACCTTGACCGTGAGTTCCGGCTTCGTGTTGAGCGTTTGAAACACGACGCAATAGCGCTCGGTGAGCTTGATCAATGAATCGATCCGGTCCTGCGGCTCGTCGGTCTGGATCGCGAACCGCAACCGGATTGCCGCGAAACCCACCGGAGCCTCCTTGGAAACGCCCAGCGTTCCGCGAAAATCGAGGTCGCCCTCGACGTCGACGTCTGCGCCGTCGAGCCTGAAATCCAGCGCGGTAGCAACCGCCTTCAGCGTCACGCCCGCGCAGGCAACCAGCGCTTCGAGAAGCATATCTCCCGAGCACAACTCCATACCGCTGCCGCCGGTCGCCGGATGAAGGCCTGCCTGGACGATCGCCCGGCCCGTCTCAACCTTGCAGGCAATGTTCTGGTCGTCGACCGAACCGCGGGCGCGAAGTGTAATCATCGCCGCGGCGACATCGTTGCGATAAGCTTCCTTCAACGGAGCCTGCATTGCCTTCAGCGTGACGGAATCCATTCGAGCCTCCATGCTTTCAGCGCTATCCCATACTCCTTCTCAACACAGGGAAGAAGCCTCGAACGGTTTGCGGCGCTCGCAGACCGGTTTCCAGACCGCGATTGACCTTCGCGTCCGTTCCGCTACGATTCACGCTGGCAGCGGCCACTAGAGCCGCACGGGGGCCGGGAGACGCGGCATGATCCTGTCCGGAGCAATCCTGCTTGGCCTGTTCGCCCTCTGGCTGGCCTTTGCCGTCGTGCAGTCGTACCGGCTGGGCATCGGATTGCGGCAAGCATTTCTCTACGCGCCGCTGAAACTGGCCTACAGGATCGACGATTGCGGAATCAGGGCCGCAGCCAGGGTCGATGCGCCGGTCATCTATGCCGTCTGGCACCAGTCGAAGCTCGACCCGGCGCTGATGCTGTCGCTGCTGCCGGAGCAGACGCTGCACATCCTCGACGAGGGGGCGGCGACATCGATCTGGCTCGAACCCTGGCGCGAACTCGCCCGCACCATCACCTTCAATGCGAAACATGTCTTCGTCAGCCGCCGGCTTGCCAGAGTTCTGCGCGGCAAGGGAAGGCTCGCGGTCTACCTGCCCGACACGATCGAGCCGGATACGAAGGCGTTCCGCCTGTTCCGCGCGATTTCGCGCATCGCGATCCAGGCCGACGCACGGATCGTGCCCGTCTTCGTATCCGGCGGACGGTTCCTGCCCTCCTCGCTGACGCCGGCTGACAAAGCGCCGCGCCGCTGGTTCCAGAAGCTCGGGATCGTGGCGCTAGCGCCGATGACGATCGCCGAGCTTGTCGAACGCGCCGGCGGGTCGTCGGTGACGACCAACTCGAACGCGCTGTTCGACCGGCTGGCGGAGGCGCGGCTGGCGGGCGCGGGCCTCGACCGCGGCTTGTTTGCCGCGGTGCGCGACGCCGCCCTGCGGTTCGGGCCGTCGAAGCCAATCATCGAGGACATCGTGGCCGGCGCGCTGAGCTACCGCAGGATGCTGATCGGCGCGCGCGTGCTCGGCCGCCGCTTTGCCGCCATCACGGAACCTGGCGAGGCGGTCGGCGTGGTGCTGCCCAACACCAATGGCGTCGTGCTGACGCTGCTCGGCCTGGCCTCGGGCGAGCGGGTGGCGGCGATGATGAACTACACCGCCGGCCCGGCCAATGTCGCGGCGGCGGTGAATGCCGCGGCGATCCGCACGGTGGTGTCGTCGCGCGCCTTCGTCGAGAAGGCTGGGATCGGCGACGAGATCGAGGCGATCGAGAAGGCCGGCGCGAAGATGCTCTGGCTGGAGGATGTCCGCGCCAGCGTCAGCACCCAGGAAAAGCTCTCGGCCGCCCTGCTGTGGCGCTGGCCGCTGTCCCGGCAGGACGCCGACAAGCCCGCCATGATCCTGTTCACCTCGGGCTCGGAAGGCACGCCCAAGGCTGTCGTGCTGTCGAGCCGCAACCTCATCGCCAACGCCATGCAGGCGGAGGCGCGCATCTCGTTCTCGCCCGCCGACCGGCTGCTCAACGTGCTGCCGGTATTTCATTCTTTCGGGCTGACCGGCGGCACCATCCTGCCGCTCCTCAACGGCGTGCCGCTGTTCCTCTACCCCTCGCCGCTGCACTACAAGATCATCCCCGAGATCGCCCGCAAGGTGCGCCCGACCGTCATGTTCGGCACCGATACGTTTCTCTCCGCCTATGCGCGCACGGCCAAGGAGGGCGACTTCTCCAGCCTGCGTTTCGTCGTGGCGGGCGCGGAAGCCGTCAAGCCCGAGACCCGCCGGATCTGGCGCGAGCGTTTCGGCGCCGAGATCGTCGAGGGCTTTGGGCTGACAGAGGCGTCTCCCGTCGTGGCCGTCAACACCGCCACGCACGGCCGCGACGGCAGCGTCGGCAGGCTGCTGCCCGGCCTCCGCATGCGCCTCGACCCGGTCGAAGGCATAACCGAGGGAGGCCGCCTGTGGCTGTCGGGCCCTAACCTGATGCGCGGCTACATGACCGCCGAGCGCCCCGGCGTGTTGCAGCCGCTGGACGAGGAGTGGCTGGACACCGGCGACATCGTCTCGGTCGACCGCGAGGGCTTCCTCACCATACGCGGGCGCATCAAGCGTTTCGCAAAGGTGGCCGGCGAGATGATTTCGCTGGGCGCGGTCGAGATGATGGTGAAATCGCTCTGGCCGGAGGACAGCCACGCCGCCGTGTCCGTGCCGGACAAGAAGCGTGGCGAGCGCATCGTGCTTATCACCACCGCCGACGATGTCGATGCCGAGGCGCTGCGCCGCTGCGGCAAGCAGGCGGGCGCCGCCGAGATCATGGTGCCGGCCGACGTTGTAAGGGTAAAGGAGATCCCGATGCTCGGCTCCGGCAAGACCGACTATGTGACGGCGCGCCGGCTTGCCATGCAGAGCCTCGGGCTCGAACTGGCGGCCTAGGCGGGAGAGCCGGTGCCGGCGTCATCCGCAGCCTTGGCCGGCGCCAACCTGGCCTCCTCGATGGCCGCGCGTTTGACGTAGGCGCGGACCGACAGGGGCAGGAAGATCAGGTAGGCGACGACGCCGGCCGACAGGGTCTGCCACGGATAGTTGAAGAACAACAGCACGACCATCGCGACCGCGAGAATGAGCGGCAGCACCCAATCGCGCGGCACCCGGAGCTTTTTTCCCGAATAGACAGGCAGCCGGCTGACCAGCAGGAAGGCCGAAAGAACAGTGAAGCCGGTAGCCACGAAAGCGGTGATGCGATCGGGTCCGTACACGCCTACGAAGGCAAGATAGACAGGCAACAGCACCAGCACGGCTCCGGCAGGAGCGGGTACGCCGACGAAATATTCGGCCTGCCAGGCCGGGCGCTCCAGATCCTCGTCGAGCACATTGAAGCGCGCGAGCCTCAGCCCGCAGGCAATGACAAAGAGCAGCGCGGCGATCCAGCCGAAAGCGCCCGCCCTGTCGAGCAGGAAGGCATAGAGCACCAAGGCCGGCGCGACGCCGAAATTGACGATGTCGGCCAGCGAATCCATTTGCGCGCCGAATTTGGAGGTAGCCTTCATCAGCCGCGCAAGTCGGCCGTCAATTCCGTCGAGGAACGCCGCAAACAGCACCATTGCGACCGCGATCTCGAAACGCGACTCGAAGGCGAAGCGGATGCCCGAGAGGCCTGCACAGATCGCCAGCACCGTGACCAGATTGGGCAACACCATGCGCAGCGGAATTTCCCGGATGCGCGGTCCGCCACGGTCATGGTGCGGGAAGGGTTTGAAGCCCATCAGTCGATGCGCACGAGAGGCGTGGCGGCGTCTCCGCCGAAGTCGGCGATCACCGTTTCACCGGCGACCGAAGTCTGGCCGATGGCGACCCTCGGCGTGGCGCCCTTGGGCAGGAAGACGTCGACCCGCGAGCCGAAGCGGATGAGTCCGAAGCGCTCACCGACGGCGATGTTGCCCCCGGCCTCCGCCCAGCAGACGATGCGCCGCGCGACGAGGCCAGCGACCTGCACGGCCGCGACCGTGCCGTTCGGGCTGTCGATGACCACGCCGTTGCGTTCATTCTCCTGGCTTGCCTTGTCGAGCTCGGCGTTGAGAAATTTTCCGGGCCGGTACTCGATCCGGGAAATCCTGCCGCGCACCGGAGCACGGTTCACGTGACAGGAGAACACGTTCATGAATACCGAGATGCGCGTCATCTCGCCGGCGCCGAGGCCAAGTTCGCGAGGCGGCACGGCGGGGCCAACCGCCGACACGACGCCGTCGGCCGGGCTGATGACCAGCCGGTCGTCGACCGGCGTCACCCGCACCGGGTCGCGGAAGAAATAGGCGCACCATGCCGTCAGGATCAGGCCGATCCAGAAAAGGCTGGTCGAGAACAGTCCGAGCAGCAGCGTCACCACCGCGAATCCGCCAATGAACGGGTATCCCTCCTTGTGGATGGGAACGAATGCGTTCTTGACGGTGTCCAACAGGCTCATTCGGGGGGTACTTCGCGGCCGGCCGCGCTCCGTTTCGGGTTGGCGCCTGATTACCGGAAACAGCCACTCCCCGCAACGCGGCAATACTCCCGCAGCGGAAGCGCCGGCGGCGCCAGGTACCCGACCTCGCACAATCTTGAGGTCATGCGCAGTTCCACCTAGTGGCCAGCAGCGACTTCCGGCGTACGGCGGCGCACGATGACGCCTTCCTCATCCGCCGCGCGGGCGATGCGCAGACGCTCCTCCGCCTCAGTCGCCTCGCGCTGGCGATCCCACATGGAAGCATAGAGGCCGCGTTGGGCCAGAAGATTGGCGTGCCGGCCACGCTCGACGATGCTGCCGTCCTTGAGCACGATGATCTCGTCGGCCGACACGATGGTCGAGAGCCGATGCGCGATCACAATGGTCGTGCGACCCTTGCTCACGAGGTCGAGGGCTGCCTGGATTTCCTGCTCGGTGTGCGAATCCAGCGCCGATGTCGCCTCGTCGAGGATCAGCAACGGCGGCGCCTTGAGGATGGTGCGGGCGATCGCCACGCGCTGCTTTTCGCCGCCCGACAGCTTGAGCCCGCGTTCGCCAACCATGGTGTTGTAGCCGTCTGGCAGGCTGTCGATGAAGGCGCCGATCTGCGCCAGGCCGGCTGCCCTCGTCACGTCCGCCTCCGCCGCACTCGCGCGCCCGTAGCGGATGTTGTAGGCGATGCTGTCGTTGAACAGCACAGTGTCCTGCGGCACCATGCCGATTGCGGCGCGCAGGCTTTCCTGGGTCACCGCGTCGATGTCCTGCCCGTCGATCAGGATCTGCCCGGACTGGACATCGTAGAAGCGGAACAGCAGGCGCGAGATGGTCGACTTGCCGGCGCCCGACGGGCCGACGATGGCGACCGTCTTACCGGCCGGCACGTCGAACGACACGCCCTTGAGTATCTGCCGCTCTGGATCGTAGGCGAAATGCACGTCGCGGAACTCGACATGGCCTTCGGTCACCGCGAGCGGCCGGGCGTCGGGGCGGTCGACAACCTCGCGGCTGACGTCGAGCAGGTCGAACATCTTCTCGAGGTCAGTGAGGCCCTGGCGAATCTCGCGGTAGATCATGCCGATGAAATTGAGCGGCTGGGCGAGCTGCATGAGCATGGCGTTGACGAAGACGAAATCGCCGACCGTCTGGGTCCCGGCCATCACCTCGCGCGCCGACAGCAGCATGATGGTCGTCATGCCGGCGCCGAAGATCACGCCCTGGCCGAAATTCAGCCAGCCGATCGACACCCAGGTCAGGGTGGCCGCCTTCTCATAGCGCGCCATCGAGCGGTCGAAGCGCTCCGCCTCCATCTTCTCGTTGTTGAAATACTTCACCGTCTCGTAGTTGAGCAGCGAGTCGATCGCCTTGGTGTTGGCCTCGGTGTCGCTGTCGTTCATCTCGCGGCGGATGGTGATGCGCCAGTCGCTTATCTTCACCGTGAACCAGACGTAGAGACACACCGTGACCGCGATGACCGCGACATAGGTCCAGCCGTAAGCAAACGCGAAGATGCCCGCTGTCAGCGCGAATTCGAGAATCGTCGGGGCCATGGCGAGCATGGTGAAGCGCACGATGGTCTCGATGCCCTTTGTGCCGCGTTCGATGACGCGCGACAGGCCGCCGGTGCGCCGCTCCAGATGAAAGCGCAGCGACAGCTGGTGCATGTGCACGAAGGTGCGGTAGGCGAGTTGCCTGACGGCGTGCTGGCCGACGCGGGCAAACAGGGCGTCGCGCAACTGGTTGAAGCCGAGTTGGACGAGCCGCAGCACATTGTAGGCGATGACCAGCATCACCGGCGCCAGCAGGAAATCGGGCAGCGGCGGTTTTGCCGCAGCGTCGCCGACCAGTGCGTCGGTCGCCCATTTGAAGAAGTAGGGCACCATCACGAGTACGGCCTTGGCGACGAACAGCAGCAGCGTCGCCCAGACAAGCCGCAGCTTGAGGTCGCGCCTGTCGGCCGGCCACATGTAGGGCCAGAGCGCTTTCAGGGCGCTGAAGGTCGAACCGGAATCACCGGATACGGATTGGGTAGCCAAAGGGGCGTGCCTCTATGGTGGTCAGCGGCTGGAGCAGCAGGTGCTTACAAGGGTAGCGACGGATTCCGAAAGGCCAGAGAGCGCCTCGCGGTTGATCCTGTATCGCGAACGGCGGCGATCGGGTTCGAAGCTGACCAGCCCGGCCTCGACCAGAACCTTGAGGTGCTGCGAGACGGTGGACTGGGCCAGATCGAACTTCTGGACCACGTCGCCGCAGCAGCAGGCGTCCAGGCGCGCAAGATGCTTCAGGATATCGATGCGGGCCGGATGCGACAATGCCGCAAAACGCTGCGCCAGAAGGCGGGAAGCATCAAAGGGACGCGCGAGGTTCGGTGCAGTCAAATTCATCGTTCATCGGCGATAAACGATGCTTTGTCCGGGTGCAAGGGCACGGCGCAAATCCCGGCGCGATTCGCGCCCCATTGCCGGCGGCAGAACAAGGGCGGGAGCGAACCGCTATTGTTGCGTTTCGGCAGCAGGCGCTGCCGGTTCGCCGTCCTTCGGCACGGTGGTCAGGCGGTTACCGAGGCGAGAATAGTCGGCGTCGGCCTTGCCGTCGCTCGACTTCTCCGGAACCTTGAAGACCTGACCCGGCCAGATGCGGTCCGGATCCTCGATCTGGCTCTGGTTGGCGAGGTAGATCGTCGAATAGCGGACACCGCGACCATAAACGCGGTGCGAGATGCGCCACAGGGTGTCACCGCGCCGGATGATCACGGCGCTGTCGACGGACTGGAGTTTAGGAGCGAGCACCTCGTCGACCCCGTCGGCCGCGGGCGGCGCGGTGGCGGCCTGCGCCGGCGCGGACGCAACGTCGGTCGCGGGCTCGACGGCAGGCGGCGCGGCGGCGGCGGCAGGCGCGGCCTCCTCGACTGCAGCCGGCTCCGGTGTCGGCGCCTCGGCGACGGCGGGGGCTGACGCAGCCGCTTCGGCTGCAGGCTGGGCGGGCGCGGCAGCTTCTTCAACCGCCGGAGATTGCGCAACGGCAGGAGCTTCAACCGCCGGCGCGGAAGCCGCCGGCTCTTCCGGGGCAGGCGGCGGCTGCTCAGTCGACGCCTGCTGGCTCGCCTCGGGAGCGGTTGGCTCCGGCGCGGCGTTCGCAGGCTCTTGAGCAGCGGGCGCGGGTGCTTCCACCGCGGGCGCGGGCTCCTGGGCAGCAGGCGCGGAGGCATCGGACGCCGGTGCGGCAGCCTGGGCAGCGGGCGCGGGCTCCTCGGCGGCGGGCGCTGGAGCATCGGAGGCCGGTGCGGCAGGTGCTTCGGCGACAGCGGCCGGGGCCTCTATCGCCGGCGCCGCGGGTGCGGCTGGCTCAGGCGCGGCGGGCGCGGGCTCCTGAGCAGAGGGCGCGGATGCTTCCGCGGCGGGCGCGGGCTCCGGGGCAGCCGGCTGTTCGGGAGCCGCGGCCGGCTCTGGCGATGCGGCCGCTGCCGCAGGGGCTGCTGGCGCCTCGACGGCAGGCGGGGTCACCGGTTCCGGTTCCGGCGCGACCGCCGCGATCGTCTCGCCCGGTTCGCGCTCGAAGGGTACAGCCGCACGCGCCGCGACCTTGACGCCGTCCGGCTCGAGCGCATCGACACGGATGATGTAGTCGCCGACGGGCAATGCGCGGTCGGCCTCGATCAGGAACTGGCCATCGGGAGAAGCCTTTGCGTCGCCGAGCAATATCTCGTTGGCGTAGCCGCGCACCGTGCGGCCCGGGTCGGCAATACCCGCAACGAAGATCTTGCGGCCGTCGATCTCGACCGCCTGCACCCGCACGACCGGGCCGGCAGGCATGGAGGGAGCGGGCGGCTCCTGGGTGGGGGCGGCTTCCGGCTGCGCGGGCAGCGAGGCCTGCATCTCGCCGGCGGACTCGGGGGGCGGCGCTTCAGCGGCGGGGGCCTCGACAGCCGCCGGCGTCTCGGCGGCGGGCATTTCCGGCGCCGCCTGCGGCTTGGCGTCCGGAGCCGGTTTGTCCGGTTTGGGCACCACGATCATCTGCGAGGGTTTGCCGGGCTCCTCGACCAGCGCCAGCACCTGTCCGTCAGGCGTCGCCGGAACCGAAACCACCGCTGTCTCGACCGACATGGCGACAATTTTGTCCGGTGCGGTGGCGCGCAGCACGATCTGATAGTCGCCGGGCTTCAGCGGGTCCTCGAGGACGACAGCGAAATCGCCCTCGGGACCGGCGACCGAACTGCCGATGACACTGGAGCCGACCAGCAGATCGACCATCGCGTTGGGAGCCGCCTTGCCGGCGATGACGATGGAGCCGTCGCCTTCCAGGCGCACGACATCGAAGCTTGGTGGCAAGACCGAGGCCGCTGCTGCCTGTGCCGGAGCTTCCGGCGGCGGCGCGACAGCGTCCTGCGCAGCAGGCGCCTCCGGTGGCGTCAGGCGGGCATCCTTCGAATCGGCCGAGCCGGACTCAGGAGCTGGCGCAGCACCGGTCCCTGCACCGGGCTCCGGAAGCGCCGCGATTGAGCCGGGCGGCTGGCTTGCAGGGCCCAGCACGCCCGCCGCGTATGCGACAACCGCCGCCGCAGCCACCCCGCCGATGAGGAAAAGCACCGTCTTGTTGGTCGTTGCCGCCATTTTTCCCAGCCCCTTGGCCCTGTCCGGGTCTACTCTGTTTCGTCCGCAGCGACAAGAAAAGACGCGTCGGGGGTCTTGACCTGCATACGTCCAAAATCACCTATCTGTCGCATGAACACGATTCGATCCATCTGCGTCTATTGCGGTTCCTCGCCCGGCAACAGCGAAGTCTATGTCAAGGCCGGGACACTGCTTGGCCATTCGATCGCGCAGGCCGGCCTGCGCCTGATCTACGGCGGCGGCGGCAAGGGCGTGATGGGCGCGGTTGCCGATGGCGCGCTGCGGGCCGGCGGCAAGGTCACCGGCATCATCCCGCGCTTCCTGATGAACAAGGAAGCGACCCAGACGGCGCTGCAGCGCCTCGACGAGCTGATCGCTACCGACGACATGCACCAGCGCAAACACGCCATGTTCGAGAAATCCGACGCCTTCGTGGCGCTGCCGGGCGGCATCGGAACGGTGGAGGAAATCATCGAGATCATGACCTGGGCGCAGCTCGGCCACCACCGCAAGCCGATCGTCTTTGCCAATGTCGCCGGTTTCTGGAACCCGATGCTGACGCTGCTCGACCACATGCGGGGCGAGGGTTTCATCCACACCGGCCATCTGGTTCAGCCGCTGGTTGTCGACGCCGCCGAGGCAATCGTCCCGGCCATCCTTGTGGCCGCATCAAGCGACGGAGCGCCGACGCAAGGCGTGCAGTCGGTCATCGACAAGATGTAGCGAACCGCCTCCCCGCCCCGGGTGCGCCCGCGTCAAACTGCATTGCGTGGGAACCAGCCCGCCTCCAGCCAGTTCTGATATTTGGCGGAGCCGAGGGCCTGAGATGAACACTTCAGATAATTATCGAGAGACGGGCGCACGATCGCTTCAGAGAAAAGACCGTCCAGATGCGAACAACGACGTGTCGCAGAAAGCTGCTGAAAATCGAAAGCCACCGGGCGGCGTGGGCAATACCGAGAAGTCATCCGACGACAACGAGAAAACGAGGCACTCCGACGGCCGGCAGCCGCCCAAACGATGAGGTTAGCTCACACGTCTGGCAGTATGCCGGAAATGATGATCATCGTCGCGACGATTTTTCCGAGGCTCTCGCGGCGGACCAGCGACGGCGCTTGGTAGATTTTCTTCATTGTCCCGATTCCCCTGACCTGAGACCAAAAATCCCACGGCAGCACTGTTTCGTCAATCTGACGGTTTGCGACATCGCCGCCAACGCGACGGCTTGACCTTGCGGAAAGCCGGGGCGATCCTGCCGGAATCGGCTGCGTCGCGGCCGCGCCGAGGGAGAAGCGTGCATGCTGACTGCCCTGAAATGGCTTTTCTACCTCATCGCGGCGATCGCACTCACTGTGGTCGGCGGGTCATTCCTGCTGCCGGCGCAGGCGGTCGTGTCGCGCTCGATCGACATTTCCGCACCTCCCGAAAAGGTTTTCGCCATTGTCGGCGATCTCCGGCGCTTCCGCGATTTCTCGCCCTGGGCCGATCTGGACCCCGACATCAAATACACTTTCGAGGGGCCGGAAAGCGGCGTCGGCCAAACCATGAAATGGTCAAGCGACAACACGGACGTCGGCAGCGGTTCGCAGACGATCGTCAAGTTCGAGCCTTCGGATTTCGTGGAAAGCCAGCTCGCTTTCGGCATGCGCGGCAAGTCGACCGCAAGCTTCGATCTGGTCCCCTCGACCACCGGCACCAAAGTCACATGGACATTCAACTCGAACCTGGAGGGCATTCCCGCGAAATGGTTCGGCCTGATGTTCGACCGCTGGATCGGCGCGGATTACGAGAAGGGCCTCGCCAAGCTGAAGATGGTCGCGGAAACGCCAGAACCGACGGCGCCGGAACCCATTGCGCCATCGGCGTCCGAGCCCGTCGCGCCTGAACAGCCGGCGCAGCAGTAGCGCCGGTCAGGACGCGCCGAACACGCGCTCGCCCTGTTCGTCGATGATCTGCTGGCCCTTCCTCAGCGACACCTCGACGGCGTCGTCGAGGCCGGCAAAACGGTCGGCGCGCACGAAACGATGCTCCTTGACCACGCCGCCGATTTCCTTCGAGACGACGCCGCAGGTCTGGTACTGGCCGTCGTTCTTGTAGGGCGTGGCCGCGACGGTGAAGCCCTTGTGTTCTATCTGCTTTGCAGGCCTGGCGTCGGCCCGGTCAGTGGAACCGCCGCCGCCGAAAAGACGCTTGAGAAATGACATCGGGCACCCGCTTCTGTTTTCACCCGCAAAATAGTGCGTTCGGCCAGGCGCGTCGAGACGCGCGAATGCATCAGCGTTGGGTCAGCGCCAGCCTAGCGCCAAGCAAGACGAAGGCCGCCGCGAACGAGCGCCGCATCCATGCCATCACCGAGGGGCTGCCGACGACGCGGTCGCGCATCGCGGCGGCGAAGACGCCGTAGATGGCGAAGATGACGAAGGTCGCGGCCATGAACACGCCTGAGAGTTCCAGCATGCTCAACAGCGGGCTCGGTTCGGTCGGCGAAATGAACTGCGGCAGGAACGCCACGAAGAAGATCGACAGTTTGGGGTTGAGGATGTTGACCAGCACACCGTCGGTGACGATGCGCAGCGACGTACGCTGGTCCGCGCCGGCCTCGACGTTCAGCGCCCCATCCGCCCGCAGCGACTGCCAGGCCATGTAGAGCAAGTAGGCGACGCCGGCATATTTGACGATCTCGAAGGCAAGCGCGCTGGCGTGCAGCAGCGCGGCCAAGCCGGTGAGCGCGGCGATCAGATGCGGCACGATGCCGAGCGTACACGCGAAGGCTGCCAGAATGCTGGCGCGCCATCCCCGAGAGAGCCCTGCGGCGAGCGTATAGACCACGCCGGTGCCAGGCGACGCTACGATGATGAGGGTGGTGAGGAGGAATTCGACGCTCATGGCGACAGCAAGCCACCCCTCCCCATCCGGTGTCAAGCAGGCTGAGGCACCGCCTGACGGCTTGCCGGCCGCGATATCAACAGGATCATGGCCGCCGCCATCAGGCAGAGCGTGCCGGCGATGAAGAGCGCGGGCATGTAGGTCTCGAAGCCCGTCCGGGTCGCGCCGGCGAAATAGGCGGCGCTGGCCGCGCCGAGCTGGTGGCCGGCGAAAATCCAGCCGAACACCAGCCCTGCCCGCTCCGGCCCGAAGCGTTCGGCCGCAAGCTTCACGGTCGGCGGCACGGTCGCCACCCAGTCGAGCCCGTAGAAGACGGCGAAGAGCGACAGTTCGTAGATGCCGAAATTTGTGAACGGCAGGTAGATCAGCGACAGGCCGCGCAGCCCGTAGAACCAGAACAGCAGCCATCGGTTGTCGAAGCGGTCCGACAGCCAGCCGGACGCGATGGTGCCGACCAGGTCGAAGACGCCGATCAAGGCGAGGATGCCGGCGGCACCTACCGGCGCGACGCCGAAGTCGCCGCAGATCGAGATCCAGTGCATCTGGATGAGCCCGTTCGTCGAGAAGCCGCAGACCCAGAAAGTGAAGAACAGGACCCAGAACACCGAGGTCCGCGAAGCGTCGCGCAGCGCGATCAGCGGCGAAGTCAGCAGGGTGATCAGCGCGCGGGGAGCCGGTGGACGCTGTGCCACCGCGCGGTCGCCATATGCAGGCAGGCCGAGGTCGGAGGGACGATCGCGCATCAGGAGCAGCACTGCCAGCAGCGCCACGAGCAGCACGGCGACGGAAACCGAGAGTGCACTGCGCCAGCCATACATCTGCGTGAGGCTTGCCAGCAGCGGCAGGAAGACGAGCTGGCCCGTGGCATTGCTGGCGGTCAGCATGCCGACGACGAGGCCGCGCCGGGCGGAGAACCAGCGCGCCGCGACGGTTGCGCCCAGCACCAACGCCGTCATGCCGGTGCCGATGCCGATGACGACGCCCCAAAGTGCAACAAGTTGCCAGACCTCTGTCATGGCGAAGGAGGCGAGGATTCCAGACGCAATCATGAGAAGCGCGACGCTTGCCACCTGCCGCACGCCAAAACGGTTCATGAAGGCAGCGGCGAATGGGCCGAACAGGCCAAAGAGTACGAGCCGAACCGCCAGCGCCATCGATATCTCGGCCGTCGTCCAGCCGAATTCCTGCTCGAGCGGCTGAATCAGCACCCCGGCCGAACCCATCGCGCCGGCGGTGGCGAGCATGGTGAGGAAGGTGACGCCCGCGACAACCCAGCCGTAATGGATATCCCTGGCCGAAAGCCACGCAGCGAGGCGGTTCGAAATCATCGCAGTCTCCGTATGCTGCCATTCGGCAGCGATGCTATTTGCGGGCATATACCCGTTTCACGTCCAAAAATCACAGTTCGGCCAGCAGCTCCTGCAACTGCTCGACCTTGCCAGGCCCCAGCCGGGCATCGATGTCATGCTGAACCTTCGCCCAGATCGGGGTGGCCTCTGCAAGGAGCGCGCGGCCCCGAGCGGTCGGTCCAAGTGCCTGTTCGCGTTGATCTTTGCCCGGCCCCATCGCGATCAGTCCCATCCGAACCATGACGCGCGCGTTGCGGCCAACGGTGGACCTGTCGAGATCAAGCGTGTGTGCGAGGTCCGTCAGCGAAACCGGCCCCAAGCGCACCACGGTCTTGAGCAGGCTGTACTGCGCAAGGTTGATGCCAAACGGCTCCAGAGCCGCGTCATAGGTCGATGTCAGCCGGCGCGAAGCCCTGCGCAGCGTTATGCAATAGCACCGCGATTTCATAATGCGGGCATATACCCGTAAAGCACCAGATGCAAGTCGCCATGTCGAAGGCGGGTGGATGTCCCTGCCCGTGTCACACACTTGCAATCGAGCAGAAATATCGGTGCTTACATTTGCCGCTGGGAGTTCGATGAAATGGCCGGAAAGATTACGGCGCTCGCAATCGCTGCGATGCTTGCGACGACTGCAGCCGCACAGGCGACCGAACTGACCGTCATGGCCTACAACATCTGGGGCGGCGGCGGCAACGAGAGCAAGCCGATCGACGAGACGGTCGCCGTGATCAAGGCGGCTGGCGCCGATATCATCTCGGTCTCCGAAACGCGGCTTGAAGCCGACCCCTGCACTGCCGATTCCTGCCCGCCGAGAGGCGAGTCGGTCGCGGCCAAGCTCGCCCAGGCGCTAGGCTTCCACTATTACGACCAGACGGCGAGCAACCCGGCCATCTGGGCGAACGCCATCCTGTCGCGCTATCCTATCGTCAAGCCGACGAAAGACGATCTTGGCGTATCGATCGACGTTGACGGCCGCATCGTCTACGTCTTTTCGGTCAATCTCGACGACGCGCCCTACCAGCCCTACCAGTTGCTCAACATCGAGTATGGCGCAGCGCCATTCTTCAAGACCGCGGACGAAGCGATCAAGGCTGCGGAAGAGACGCGCGGCAAGTCGTTCGACGCACTGATCGCCGACGCCAACGAGGCCAAGGATGCGGCGGCTGTATTCATCGCCGGCGATTTCAACGAACCATCGCACCGCGACTGGACCGACGCGACGGTTACGGCGAAGCTGCAGCCGCTGGCGGTCGCCTGGCCCGGCACCAGCAAGCTCGAGGCCGCCGGATTTGTCGATACGTTCCGGACCGTCTATCCTGACGCCGCCGCCAAGCCCGGCATCACCTGGACCCCGACCACCGACGCCTCCGACCCGGAAGATCACCTCGACCGGATCGATTTCGTGTTCGCGCGGGCTGCCGGCCTGAAAGTCATCAGCGCGTCCGTGGTCGGCGAAAAGCAGCCCGAGGCGGACATCGTCGTGACGCCGTGGCCGTCCGACCACCGCGCCGTCGTCAGCAAGGTCGAGTTCTGATCAAGCCAAAAGAAAAAGCCGCCCGAAAGGCGGCTTTTCTGATCTTTCCAGGACTGAGGTTTAGCTATCGAGGAAGCTCCTGAGCTTCCTGGAACGGCTCGGGTGCTTCAATTTGCGCAGTGCCTTGGCCTCGATCTGGCGGATGCGCTCGCGCGTCACCGAGAACTGCTGGCCGACTTCCTCCAGCGTGTGGTCGGTATTCATGCCGATGCCGAAGCGCATTCTGAGCACGCGCTCCTCGCGCGGCGTCAGCGACGCCAGCACGCGGGTCGTCGTCTCGCGCAGGTTGGCCTGGATGGCCGCATCGATCGGCAGGATCGCGCCCTTGTCCTCGATGAAGTCGCCGAGGTGCGAATCCTCCTCGTCGCCGACAGGCGTTTCGAGCGAGATCGGCTCCTTGGCGATCTTGAGCACCTTGCGCACCTTCTCCAGTGGCATGGCGAGCTTTTCGGCCAATTCCTCCGGCGTCGGCTCGCGACCGATCTCGTGCAGCATCTGGCGCGACGTCCGCACGATCTTGTTGATCGTCTCGATCATGTGGACCGGAATGCGGATGGTGCGGGCCTGATCGGCGATAGAGCGGGTGATCGCCTGCCTGATCCACCATGTCGCGTAGGTCGAGAACTTGTAGCCGCGGCGATACTCGAACTTGTCGACCGCCTTCATCAGCCCGATGTTGCCTTCCTGAATCAAATCAAGGAACTGCAGGCCGCGGTTCGTGTATTTCTTGGCGATGGAGATCACCAGGCGCAGGTTGGCCTCGACCATCTCCTTCTTGGCGATGGCGGCTTCGCGCTCGCCCTTCTGCACCCGGTTGACGATCTTGCGGAATTCCGCGATCGAGATAGCCGTCTCGGTGGCAAGGCTCTGGATCTCGGCGCGCAGCCCCTTGATCGTTTCCTTCTCGTTCTTGGTGAACTCCTTCCAGCCCTTGGCGGCAAGGTTGGAGATCGACTTGATCCAGTTCGGATCGAGCTCGGAGCCCTGATAGTGCTCCAGGAATGCATCGCGCTTCACGCCATAGCTCTCGGCCAGGCGCAGCAGCTTGCCTTCGTTCTGAACCAGCCGCTTGTTGATGTCGTAGAGCTGTTCGACCAGCGATTCGATGCGCGCCTGGTTGAGCGACAGTGACTTCACTGCCTTGATCAGCTCTTCCTTGAGCTGCTTGTAGCGACGCTCCTGGCTCGGCGACAGCGTGCCGGAAGCGGCAAGCCGGTTCTCGACCTGCTGGTCCTGCAACTTGCGAAGCTTCTTGTAGGTGTCGGCGATGACGTCGAAGGTCTCCATGACCTGCGGACGAAGTTCGGCCTCCATGGCCGCGAGCGAGAGGCTCGCCTCGTCCTCGTCCTCGTCGTCTTCCTCGAGGCCGCGCATGTCCTGACCGCCGACATTGGTGATGTCGTCGTCGTCGCGCGACGGACGCCCGCGGGTCTTTTCCTCGGCGGGCTTGGCCTCCTCCTCGCGCGGCGCCACGACCGGCGCCTGCTTCGCTTCGGGGCCGGCATAGGTCGCCTCAAGATCGATGATCTCGCGCAACAGGATCTTCGCCTCGTTGAGTTCGTCGCGCCAGATGATGATGGCCTGGAAGGTCAGCGGGCTTTCGCAGAGCCCTGCGATCATGGTCTCGCGGCCGGCCTCGATGCGCTTGGCGATGGCGATCTCGCCCTCGCGCGACAGAAGCTCGACCGAGCCCATCTCGCGCAGATACATCCGGACCGGATCGTCGGTGCGGTCGGTGGGCTCCTTCTTGGCGGGAGCAGCGGCGACCGCCGTGCCGGTCTGCTCGGCAAGCTCGTTGGCGTCCTCTTCGGCGTCGGCTGCCGCCGGCTCGGCCTCGCCCTCGTCGGCATTCTCTTCTTCCTCGACGACATTGATGCCCATGTCGGAGAGCATCGACATGGTGTCCTCGATCTGCTCCGAGGTCACTTCCTCGGAGGGCAGCACCGAATTCAGCTCGTCCATGGTGACATAGCCGCGCTTCTTGGCGGCCTTGATCATCTTCTTGACGGCGTCGTCGGAAAGGTCGAGAAGCGGTCCGTCGGTCGTGCCTTCGCGCTCGGTTTCCGCCTCTTCCTTTTCCTTGGTCTTGGTCGCCATTCTTTCAGTTTCTCCAATCGGTCCGGGGCAGCCCCGCTGGCCAGAACCGGCATTACCGACGCATCCGCCTGACCCGCGCCTCCGGGCCAGCCTGCCTGCGTATCCTAACTACCGAATAACACTGTCAAATGGGGCGGTGTCCCACTTTCGTCCACCCGGCCGCCATACAATCCGGTATGATTCTGGCGCGGCCTTTTGCAGGTTAACGTTTCGAATCGTCCTGATTCCGGCATTCTCGCCAAAGGTCAAGCGCCTGTGACATGATTCGCGTTAAAAAAGCGAATCAAATGCTCAAAAGCTACGTCCGGCCCGACCGGACGAAATTCCAAATCCTTCGATCAGAGCTTCGGTTGCCTGGACGTCGCGGAACTGGGTCTGAATATCGACCAGATGACGATAGTTTTCATCGGTCGGTTCGGTTGCGAGCGCCATCTCGGCCGCCTTCAGCTCCTTATGTAGAGTTCCCGCACTGCGGTGCAAGTGGAGCGCCTGCGCGAACGCCTCGCGCGCATCGTCAAGGGCGGCTTCCTCCAGCACCGGCCAGATCCTGGCCTTGCGGATCAGGCCCACGGCGCGCTGCCAGCTTTCGGCCAGTCCGACAGCCTCTATCCTCGCCAGCACCTCGGCGCGGTCGTTTGCCGCATCATGCGCCATTGCATCAAGCACCGTGGCGTGGAGTTGCCTGAGGTCTGGATGCGACAGCTCGAGAAACTCCGTGTGCTCGAAATTCTCGTCGATCAGCGAAGGATGGTTGACCAGCGCAACGACGATCGCGGCTTCGCGTAGCGGCATTACGCCGCCTGCCCGCTTGACCATGGCCGAGCGGGCGAGACTCTCCGATACGGCGAAGCGGCTTGCTCCTGCGCCGGGCCGGGAGAATTGGCCGCCCTGCGGCGGCTGGCCCTGCGCGGGCTGACCCCGGCGCTCCCATTCGCCGGCGCGCAGCGGCTTTGGCCGCGCGCGGCCGAAGAAAGTCTGGACGCGCTCGCGCATTTCCTGAGCGTAGTGGAACCGCAGGTTCTCGTCCTTGATGCGGCCAGTCAGTTCGCGCAGCGTCTTTTCAAGTTCGGCCTTGCGTTCAGGCGTGTCGAAAACGCCGCCGGACGTCTCGCGCATCCACAAAAGATCGGCCAGCGGCCTGGCGTCCGCCAACACCTGCCGGAACGCCTCGGCGCCCTCGGTGCGAACCAGATCGTCGGGGTCCTTGCCCTCTGGCAGCAGCGCAAAACGCGCGGTCCGGCCCGGCTGGATCGCGGGAAGCGCCATGTCGGCGGCGCGCCAGGCAGCCTTCATGCCGGCCGCATCGCCGTCGAAGCAGAGCACCGGCTCCGCCGACATGCGCCAGAGGAGCTCAAGCTGGTTCTCGGTCAGAGCCGTACCGAGCGGCGCGACCGCATTCTCAAAGCCCGCCTGCGCAAGCGCGATGACGTCCATGTAGCCTTCGACCGCGATCACGGATCCGCCACCGCCCGGACCACCGCGCGCCAGCGCCTTGCGCGCGCGGACGAAATTGTAGAGCACGTTGCCCTTGTGGAAGAGTTCGGTCTCGGGCGAGTTCATGTATTTGGCCAACGCATCCGCCGAAAGCGCACGCCCGCCGAACGCGATGATGCGGCCGCGCGAATCCGGGATCGGGAACATGATCCGGTCGCGGAAATAGTCGTAGGAAACCGGGATGTCGTCGCCGTGGCGCACCAGCCCGCAGGCCTCGATCTGCGCTTTTTCAACCCCTTTGGACGCAAGGAATTCCTTGAGCGCGTTGCGGCTTTCGGGTGCGAACCCGAGCCGGAACGACTGCTGCGTGGCCGGCGTCAGCCCGCGGTCGCGCAGATAAGCGCGGGCACGCGCGCCGGCCGCCGACTGAAGCTGGTCCTGGAAGAACTGGGTCGCCATCTCCATGACGTCGGTCAGGCTGGCGCGCTGCTTTTCGCGCGCCTCGGCGCGCTCGTCGCGGGCCGGCATCGGCACGCCGGCCAGCCCGGCCACGCGTTCGACGGCCTCGGGAAAACTCAGCCCCTCGAGTTCGGTCAGAAAGCGAAAGTGGTCACCGGACACCTGGCAGCCGAAGCAGTGGTAGCGGCCCTTCTTGTCCTCGCAGTGGAAGGACGGCGTGCTTTCGCCATGGAAGGGGCAGCAGGCCCAGTAGTCGCCGCGCGATGCGTTGGTCTTCTTGCGGTCCCACGAAACGCGCGCGCCGACGACCGATGAAATCGGCACGCGGTCGCGTATCTCGTCGAGAAAGTTGGGTTCGAAGCGCATGGGCGGGCGGGACTCTTTCCATCCATATATGCACTGGAGGGGCCCGGGGCGACAGCAATGATCGCGCGTGCCCGTGATTCACAGGGGCGCAAATCTCCTCGCCCACAAGCGCCCGGACGATTTCCCGGTTGCCGGGCAGGGCCATTCGTGGTCTGTCGCGCTTCCGCCAACAAGCCTGCGATTTCATGCCGCTGCCGCTCCTTGCCCTGTTCTTCGCCGCCTTTGCGTTCGGTACGACCGAGTTCGTCATTGCCGGCGTGCTGCCGCAAGTGGCGGCAGGTCTTGGCGTCTCGGTGCCGAGCGCCGGCTATCTGGTTTCGGGTTATGCAGCCGGCATCGCGTTCGGCGGGCCGCTGCTGACCATCGCAACGTCAAGGCTGTCGCGAAAGACGCTGCTCGTGGGGCTGCTGGTCGTCTTCACCCTGGGGCAGGCAGCCTGCGCTGTGGCGCCCGGTTTCGCCTCGATGCTCGGACTGCGGATCGCCATCGCGTTCGCGCATGGCGTCTATTTCGGTGTCGCCATGGTTGTGGGCATCGGCCTCGTGCGACCGGACCAGCGCGGGATGGCCGTCGCGCTCATCCTCGCCGGGCTGACTGTCTCGGGCATCGTCGGAGTGCCGCTCGGGACGGCGATCGGCACCGTCTGGGGGTGGCGCGCCACCTTCTGGGCGATGTGCGCGCTCGGCATTCTTGCGACGCTTGCCATGGCCCTGCTGGTTCCGCACGGCACCGGCGCGATCTCGACGCCGGCGGGGCTGCGCAACGAAGTGCGCGTGCTCGGCCGCCAGCAGGTCTGGACCTGCCTCATCATCATGCTGATGCTGATGCTGTGCCAGTTCGTGCCCTACACCTACATCGCCCCGCTGCTGCAGGAGGTAACCGGCCTCGACGCAGGGCTGGTGCCATGGGTGCTGCTGCTCAATGGGCTTGGCGCAACCGCCGGCGTTTTCATCGGCGGCAGGCTGTCCAGCCACCTGCTGATGCCCTCGCTGATGATCCTGCCGGCGCTGCAGGGCGTCATGCTGGCGGTGATCTATGCGGTCAGCCCGTACCCCGTGCCGATGGTGGCCGCGCTGTTCATCTGGAGCGGCATCAACTTCGCCATCGGTACGCCGATCCAGACGCGCATCCTGACCTGGACGGCCGATGCCCCCAATCTTGCGTCCTCCCTTATCCCGTCAGGTTTCAATTTCGGGATAGCGATCGCGGCATCGCTGGGCGCGATGATGCTCAATTCGGGCTTTTCGTACCGGAGCCTGCCGCTGGTCGGCGTCGCGGCGATGGTCGTCGCGACAATGGTCGCCATTGCGTCCAATACCTGGGAACGGCGCAGCAGCGCGAAGCCGCCGGCGCCGACATAAGGCCCGTCAGCCCGCCGTATAGCCGCCATCGACCGCCAGGATCGCACCGCTGGTCCAGGCCGATTCGTCGCTTGCCAGATGCACCGCCATGCCGGCGACGTCGGCCGCCTGTCCTATGCGGCCGAGCGGATAGCTGCGCTCGACATAGGCTTTCAGCTCGGCCTTGGCAGCGTCGGGCAGATTGTCCACCGAGCGGCGGCGCATGGCCGTGTCGATTGTGCCTGGCGCAATCGCGTTGACGCGGATGCCGCGCGGGCCAAGCTCGAACGCCAGCGACTTGGTCAGCGAGTTCAACGCGCCCTTGGACAGCGAATAGAGGCTGGACGGCCGCTTCGGGATCATCTTGCCGGCGAAATAGGAGGAGATGTTGATCACCGATGCGCCGGGCCCTAGCTGCGGCAGCAATTTCTGCGTCAGGAAGAACACAGCCGTCACGTTGAGCGCGAAGGAATTGCGGTACTGTTCGTCGGTGACGGTCTCGAATGGCACGAGAAAGGCCACGCCGGCATTGTTGACGAGTACGTCGAGAGGCCGCCCTGCCGCCGCCACGACCGTTGCCACCTTGTCGATGCCTTCGCTTGTCGTCAGGTCGGCCTGGATCGTCTCGGCCCTGCCTGCGAGCTTCGTGCGGGCCGATGCAAGCTTGCCTGCATCGCGCCCGACAATGGCGACCGCTGCGCCCTCCTCGGCGAATGCCTCGGCGATGGCAAGTCCGATGCCCTCGGAGCCTCCCGTCACCAATGCGCGCTTGCCGCGAAGCCTCATGGTCCCCTCCCCGTTCTCGACGCTAGATCATCGGCAGGCTTTTGGGCCGTCCGAGCGGAAAGGCGCGATCGATGCTGTCGATCTCGGCCGCCGCAAGCCGCAAATCGCCAGCGGCGGCATTGTCGGCCGCGTGATCGGCCTTCGAAGCCTTCGGGATGGCAAATACGGACTTCCGTCGCGCCAAGAACGCGAGCGCCACCTGCCTGGCTGTCGCGCCATGCGCGTCGGCGATGTCTTTCAGAACGTTCCCGCCCGGCGAAGAAGGGTTCACGAAGTGGCCGTTGCCGAACGGGCTGTAGGCAACCAACGCCACCTTGTACTGCTCGCACCAGGGAAGGACTGCGTGTTCTATGGCGCGCTCCTCAAGGTGGTAGAGGACCTGGTTGCAGGCGATCTCGCCTTCGCCGGCGATGCCAAGCGCCTCGTCGAGATCGTCGACATCGAAGTTGCTGACGCCCCAAGAGCGGATCTTGCCGGCGCGCTTGAGATCCGCGAAGGCGGCGAAGGTTTCTTCGAGCGGGGTGCCGCCGCGCCAATGCAAGAGGTAGCAGTCGAGCCGGTCGGTCTTCAGCCGCGCCAGCGAACGTTCGCAGGCCTTGATCGTGCCCGCGCGTGAAGCGTTGCTGGGCAGCACCTTTGACACGAGATAGACCTCGTCGCGGCGACCCTCGATTGCGCGAGCCACAAGCGGCTCGGCCTCGCCATACATTTCGGCCGTGTCGATGTGGGTCATGCCGAGATCGAGCCCGCGTCGCAGCGAGGCGATTGCGCCCGCATCGTCGCGGCCGTCCATCTGCCAGGTGCCCTGCCCGATGACCGAAACCGCCACGCCGGCATTGCCGAATGGACGTGTCAGCATGGAAAGCCTCCTTACCCCAGCAGTTGCTTGACCCAGCCGCTTGCCTTGCCGAAATCCATTTGGCCGGCATACTTCGTCTTCAGCTCGGCCATCACCTTGCCCATGTCGCGCGCGCCGGCGGCGCCAGTGTCGCGAATCGCCTGGCCGATCGCCGCCTTCGCGGCGCTCTCATCCATCTGGCTCGGCAGGAACTCCATGAGGATGACAATCTCGGCGTTCTCCTGCGCGGCAAGTTCGGGCCGCTTGCCGTCCTCGAACGCCTTTGCCGATTCCTGGCGCTGCTTCACCATCTTGGTCAGGATCTGCAGGATCTCCTCGTCGCCGGCCGGCCCCTTGCCGGCGCCGCGATTGGCGATGTCACGGTCCTGAATGGCGGCGTTGACCATTCTCAGGGTCGAGGTGCGCTGCTTGTCGCCCGATTTGAGCGCCGTCTTGAGGGCGTCGGTAATCTTGTCGCGCATTGCAGTCTCCGTTGCGTGGTCAGCCCATCGCCGTCAGCGTTTCAGGCAGGACCTGCCCGCCATCGACGATAAGCGTCTGGCCGGTAATATAGCCCGCCTCCGCCGATGCAAAGAACAGCACCGCATTGGCGATGTCGCTGACGTCGCCGAGACGCTTCAGCGGGATGGACGCTTCCATTGCTGCAAAATAGTCGGCGCCCAGCCCATCGAGCCCTTCCGTCCGGATGTTGCCCGGCATGACGGCGTTCACGGTGATGTTCCAGGGCGCCAGTTCCATCGCCGCCGAACGCATGAAGCCGAGTTGGCCGGCCTTGGATGCACCATAGTGGGACCAGCCGGCAAAGCCGGTGATCGGGCCGGTGATCGAGGAGGTGATGACGATGCGGCCCGACTTCCTGCTCTTCATGGCCGGCAAGACCGCCGACACCGAAAGGAATGTGCTGGTCAGGTTGGTCCTGAGAACGTGGTCGAAGTCGGCTGCCGTCATTTCTCCCAGTCGGGCCGAGGGAAAAATCCCGGCGTTCGCGCACAGGATGTCGATGCCCCCGTAGCGGTTGACGGCCGCTTCCGCCATTCCGGCGCAGTCATCCGCGTTCGTGACATCGGCTACGAAAGCCGAGGCGTTGAGACCGATATCCCCCGCCACGGCCTGCGCGTCCGCTTGCGTGCGGCTCACTACAAGGACATTCAGCCCGGCCTCGCCGAGCCGCATGGCGATGCCGCGCCCGATGCCCTTGGTGGCGCCGGTGACGATGGCGGTCTTGCCCTCAAGAGGTTTGAACATTGGTGGCCGTGCTCCTCGCCCCGTTGATCTAGCCAGCCGGGCGGCCTGTTGCAATCTATCTGGCAGAGCAACAGCCGCCATTGACGCCCCGGCATGCTTCCCCTATTCACCGGGCCTTGCACGACCTACTTGAAAACTCTTGCGCGGGGGCGGATTGCCGCCCGCGCTTTTGCTGCACGATCTCTCGGATTCGGGACAAGCCATGACCACGACTGCCCCCTGGACCACCGAAATGCCGACCGCGCTGCTGGTGCTGGCCGATGGCACGGTCATCGAGGGGCGCGGACTTGGCGCCGCCGGCAGCGCGGTTGCCGAGGTCTGCTTCAACACGGCGCTGACCGGCTACCAGGAGATCCTCACCGACCCGTCCTATGCCGGGCAGATCGTCACCTTCACCTTCCCGCATATCGGCAACATCGGCGCCAATGACGAGGACCAGGAAGACCTGACGCCTGCGGCGCGCCACGGTGCTGTCGGCGCTATCTTCAAGGCCGACGTCACCAGCCCGTCGAGCTACCGCGCGACCAGCGACCTCGGCGACTGGCTGAAGCGGCGCGGCATCATCGCCATGTCCGGCATCGACACCCGCGCGCTGACCGCGCTGATCCGCGAGAAGGGCATGCCCAACGGCGTCATCGCGCATGCGCCCGACGGCGTCTTCGACGTCGACGACCTGAAAGCCCGCGCCGCGGGCTGGCCGGGCCTCGTCGATCTCGACCTCGCCATCGAGGTCACGTCGGGCCAGTCGTCGGTTTGGCGCGAAACGCCCTGGGTCTGGAACGAGGGTTTTGGCGCGCGCGGGGAAACGTCCATGCATGTCGTCGCCGTCGACTACGGCGTCAAGCGCAACATCCTGAGGCTGCTTGCCGGGCTCGGCGCCAAGGTGACGGTGGTGCCGGCAAACACGTCGGCGGACGAGATCCTCGCCATGCAGCCCGACGGCATATTCCTGTCCAACGGCCCGGGCGATCCGGCCGCGACGGGCGAATACGCAGTACCCGTTATCCGCGACCTGCTGGAAACCGACATCCCGGTGTTCGGCATCTGCCTTGGACACCAGATGCTGGCGCTGGCGCTCGGCGGCAGGACCGAAAAGATGCACCAGGGCCATCACGGCGCCAACCACCCGGTGAAGGATCACACCACCGGCAAGGTGGAGATTGTGTCGATGAACCACGGCTTCGCGGTCGACGCGGAATCGCTGCCGGAGGGCGTCGAGGAAACCCACGTCTCGCTGTTTGACGGCTCCAACTGCGGCATCGCGCTGACCGGCCGGCCGGTGTTTTCGGTGCAGCACCACCCTGAGGCGTCGCCCGGCCCGCAGGATTCGCACTATTTGTTCCGGCGCTTCGCAAACCTGATCCGCGAGCGGCGCGGCGAACCGGCACTGGTGGAACGGTGAGACCAAAGCACCGCCCGCGGGCAGATTCCCGGCGTGTTGACCCAGCTCTGCCACAATTCTAAACAATGGTTGAACACGCGGGTGGGGGCTTGCGTGGAGAAGCGTTGTGAAGAACCCCGTGAGGGTCGGCGCCGCAATCGCGCCGAAAACCAGGCTTCCGATCGCCGCTGCCCGGCCTGACACCGGCAGGGCCAGGCGTATCGCGAACCTTTCGGCCGCCGCCGCCTTGATGCTCGGCATCGGCGCGGCCAGCGCCGTTTTCGTCGATTACCTCGCCGACCGGGCGCTCGCCCGCAACGCTCACGCGCCTGCCGCAAGGCCGGTCGTCGCCAAGGCGGTCGAGACCTCAACCGACGCCCCCCCCGCCACCGAGGTTGCGTCGCTCGCCCCGGAAATCATGACCGACGCCCCGGAGGAACAGCCCGATCCCGCGCCCATCGAGGCCCGCCTGTCCCCCACCGCTGCCGTGGCCGAGGTGCCGGCAGCGGGCCCTGAGCACGCCATCGAGGAGCCGACCGACGATCCGACCGCAAGCCCCATCGTCCACGTCGAGGAACTCGGCGGCGGCGAGGAAGCCTCGCTGGACGAGGCGGCGCACGAGCAAGACAGTGCGATCGACGAGGGTTCGGACCAGACTGAGACAACTGCAATCGAGCCCGACGAGGGCTTATCACTCGAAGCCGAACCCGTCGCGGCGGATCCGGTCGCGGCGGATCCAGTCGCCAAGCCGAAGAAGTCCAGGGCGAAATCCGAGTCCGCGCCTGCCCCGCGCGACACCCAGGTCGCTTCGCTGCCCGGCGTCGACATCGGCGGGCTGGCCGGCCATCCGTCCGACGACAGCGGCGCGTCCGAAAGCACCGTTCAGACGATCACCAAACCGGCCGCCAAGCCCGCCAAGGCGGCGACCAGGGGCTCCGTCACGCAAGGGTCGGCGCGCGTCACGCAGGCGGTCAACCTGCGCTCCAGCCCGAAGAAGGGCGCCAGCGTGCTCGGCGTGGTGCCGGCCAGCACGACGGTCAGCGTCCTGTCGTGCGACGGCTGGTGCCAGATTTCCTACAACGGCCGCAAGGGCTGGGTTTACAAGAGCTTCCTGGCGGCTTCCAAAACGCAAAAGCCCGACCAGGACGCCGACGCCGCGGCGCGCAAGGTGCAGTCGTCGCGGCTCTAGGTTCGCTTGCGCGGATCAGTCTTCACGCTCCGCAACACCCCACACCGCCGTCATCCTCGGGCTTGTCCCGGGGATCCATTGTGCCAGGATGACGTCCGTCTAGATGGCAAGCCCGTCAGATTGGGTTGTTGAACGTGTCGCAATCCGACAGCTTGCCCGACTTCAGCCCGGCGGCGAACCAGCGCTGGCGCTGCGCCGAGGTGCCGTGGTTGAAGCTTTCGGGCACCACATAGCCCTGCGTCTTCTTCTGCAGCGTGTCGTCGCCGATCTTCTGGGCGGCGTTCAGCGCTTCCTCGACGTCGCCCTCCTCGAGCAGGCCCTTCTGCGCGGTGTAGTGGCCCCACACGCCGGCGAAGCAGTCGGCCTGCAGTTCGACGCGCATCGACATCTGGTTGGCTTCGATCTCGCTCATCTGCTGGCGCATCTGGTTGAATTTCGGCAGGATGCCGGTCAGGTTCTGCACATGGTGGCCGACCTCGTGGGCCACGACATAGGCCTGCGCGAAGTCGCCCGACGCGCCGAACTGGCGGTCGAGCTGGTCGAAGAAGGACGTGTCGAGATAGACCTTGTGGTCGCTCGGGCAGTAGAACGGCCCCGATGCCGACGACGCGAAGCCGCAGGCCGAGCGGATCTGGCCGGCAAACAACACCAGCGCGGGCTCCTCGTATTTCTGGCCGGAGGCCTGGAAGATGCCGTTCCAGACATCCTCGGTCTCGGCCAGCACGACGCGCACGAACTGCGTCATCTCGTCGGAGGCCGACGTCTGGCCAGGATTCTTGGCCGGATTCTGGGGCGGCTTCTGGTTCTGGGTGACCTGTCCGCCACCGCCCGGCACGGTCGCGGGACCGTCGCCGCCGGCCAAGATTTGCAGCGGATCGATGCCGCAGGCCTTCAGCGCGAAGAAGATCACCACCAGGATGATGATGGTCGATACGCTCATGCCGCCGCCGCTGCGGCCCATGGGAATGCGCATCGGACTGCGCCCGAAGCCGCCCGGCATGCCGCCGCCGCCGGAGCCGGAGCCGCGCATGTCCTCGATGTTGTCGCTCTGGCGACGGCCCTTCCACAGCATGGCTTACCTCAAATGAAATCCGGCTCGGTGGAGCCGAAACTAGCCGATGCGCCGAGACGAGTCACAGGGTTTTTCGGGGCGCGATCGGCGCACCTGACAACGCCGGGGATGGGGGATGGTTGCGGGGCGGAAGCTCTAGAACTCGAAGCCGGTCTGCTTGTCGGTTTTTTCCTTGGGAGACTTTTTGAAGCCGCCGGCATCGATGACTGGCAGGCGCGGGACTTCTCGAAAGTCGAGGATGCCTTAGCGAGATTGCGAGATGGGTGACGTCGATGCCTATCCATTGCCTGCCGAGTTTCTGCGCCGCATTCACCGTGGTGCCGCAACCGCAGAACGGGTCGAGCACGACATCGCCGGGGCGTTCTCCGCGCTGCCGGTCCAATGCAAGGTGTCGTCGAACGCCTCGATCTGCGCCTGGCTCTGAACGCCGTCCGGCGCCTTGAACAAGACGTTGTAGGTGGCGTTTGAATTGAACGGCGGGTCGAGATAGACGAGATCGACGCTTTCGTCAGCGATATGCTCGCGCAGGTAGTGTCTCAGTTTCCTCGCCAGTGGCAATTCGCATGACGCGGACGGCATTGCCGATCACGTCGGCGGGTCGCTTCTGTCCTTTAGGTCCGGTTGGCATCGGACCCGTCCTTGTTCCGGCAAATCCCAAGCACATGAGCGTCTGAAAATTTGAAGCCGATCAGTTCCGCGCCATTGCCGCCGGGCACGGATTTCTCGAAGAGCGCTTGCCATTGCCGCACGTCGGCTATTGTCGGGAAGCCCATACCATCGGGTAGTTCTTCATAGTGGTTGGCCATATAACTCCCCTTGCTTTGCGCTAAGCATATAGAGGTTCGGGCCGGACTGCGACAAGCGAAGCCGAGATTTCAAACTGAGACACTACCCTCGCGCAGGATGGCGAGATTATCGACGAAATAAAGCCTGTTGGTCAAAGCTTGCCCCTCTTGACGCAACGGAACATATCAAGAACTATTGTCGCCGTAAATGCTTCGATTCGCATCATGACGAAAGGATGGGGCGATGGCAAAAGGGAGCGGCAAGAATTATCGCAGCGCGGGCAGCGGACAGTTCGTGACCCCGGCCGAGGCAAAAAGCAAACCTTCGACGACGGTAAGCGAGACCCGAGGCGGCGGCTCGACCGGCGGCACGCATCGCAGCGCGAAGACCGGGCAGTTCGTAACCGACTCATACGCAGCGAAGCACCCGAAGACGACGATCAAGGACAGCTAGCGGCTTGGCACGGCGGGGCCGACATCGTGGCGAGATGAGCGACCTGTTCGCGGGGATCGAGACGCTAGAGCCGAGGATCCCCGAGCCGAAAACCGTCGAGCCGCGCGCGCCCGACCGCGACTACATCCGCAAGAACCTGACGCGGCTCCTGCGCACCGCACAGCGCGCCGAGGTCATGCCTTGGAGTGATGGCGAAGCAAGAAGCTGGGAGGAGCGTTTCCCCGAACTGACCGCCCTGCTCGGACCGGAAGAGGGAGACGCCATCCTCGCCGCCTTCAGGACCGAGCTTGAGCGGTTGCGCAAGGCAGCGTAGGACAGCCCGGCATTCCGGGGTTCCATCCCCGCCGCCCTTCCCTAAAAAGCCCGCCTAGCCCCACAGATTCCCCCTCTTGCGCACCGGCCGGGCAAGTCACAGGGTTTTGGTTCTCATCATCGCTTGCTCGTGGCATCGTCGCATCGCTGTTTGGCTGCGGCTGTCGAAACCCTGCTGTCCGGAGACTATTGCGCTCCCGGGGCGGCTGACATGCGGCCGGACGGCCCTTAGAGTGCAACAATGCGCCTGCTGACAACTCTGCTGTTCCTGATGCTTGCTCCCGCCGCCTTTGGTCAGGCCGCCTTTGCTCAGGATTGTGTTGTCCTGCTGCACGGACTGGGTCGAACCGACAATTCGCTTGTGCTGATGAAGGAGGCGCTCACGGCGTCAGGCTACCGCGTCGTCAGCCACTCTTATCCGTCAATGGATGCCCCGATCGAGACATTGACAGGCAATGTCGATGCATCCGTCGCCCTTTGCGGCCAGGTCGATCATATCCACTTCGTGACGCACTCGATGGGTGGAATCTTGCTGCGCGCATGGCTGGCGAAACGTCGCCCGACAAACCTTGGCCGCACCGTCATGCTCGCGCCGCCCAACCACGGCTCGGAACTCATTGACACCTTTGGCGCAATTGCGCTGTTCAAGATGATCGGCGGTCCCGCGGGATTGGAGCTTGGCACGGATTCCAACAGCGTTCCGAACACACTGGGCCCGGCCGACTTCGAGGTGGGCATCATTGCCGGGAACCGTAGCGTCAACCCTATCCTGTCGCAGATCCTCAAAGGCCCGAACGATGGCAAGGTTTCGGTCGAGAGCACGAGACTGGAAGGCATGAGCGATCACATCGTGCTGCCGGTCACCCACACTTTCATGATGAACAATCCGCTGGTGATCGCGCAGGTGATGGAATTCCTTCGCAACGGGCGGTTCGACCACTCCTTGACCTTGCGCCAGGTTCTCCTGCGCGCGATCGAGAAATGAACGTAAAGCCCTGTCCGGAACCGGAACGTGCGCCGCATCCGGGCTGGGCACAACCGGCATTTCCGGGGTTCCCTCCCCACTCCCCTTTCCCTATAAGGCGCCCTTAGCCTGATACAGAATCGTTGATCGCAACCGGCCGGGTTCCCCGTTCCGGTGCGTCGCGCAGCCACGGATGCTCCATGCCAAGACGCACCGACATCAAGTCGATCCTGATCATCGGGGCCGGCCCCATCGTGATCGGCCAGGCCTGCGAGTTCGATTATTCCGGCACCCAGGCCTGCAAGGCGCTGAAGGAAGAGGGGTTCCGCGTCATCCTGGTCAACTCCAACCCGGCCACCATCATGACCGACCCGGAGCTTGCCGACGCCACCTAGATCGAGCCGATCACGCCCGAGGTCGTGGCGAAAATCATCGCCCGCGAGAGGCCCGACGCGCTGCTGCCCACCATGGGCGGCCAGACGGCGCTCAACACCGCGCTGTCGCTCAGGCGCATGGGCGTGCTTGAGCGCTACAATGTCGAGATGATCGGCGCCGACGCCGCAGCCATCGACATGGCCGAGGACCGCTCGCTGTTTCGCGAGGCGATGGCCCGCATCGGGCTGGAGACGCCGAAGTCGATGCTGGCCAACGCGTCCGACGCCAAGGACGCCGACAAGATCAAGCACGAGGCGCGCCGCGCCGAGCTGAAGGCAGCCGCCGCTTCCGACGCCGAGTTCGACGCGCTGGAGACCGAGTGGAACCTCGGCGAGGGCGACCGCAAGCAGCGCTACATCGGCCACGCCATGGGCATCGCCGCGCAGGCGCTCGACCATGTCGGCCTGCCCGCCATCATCCGCCCGTCCTTCACCATGGGCGGCACCGGCGGCGGCATCGCCTACAACCGCGCCGAGTTCTTCGACATCGTGGCGTCCGGCCTCGACGCCTCGCCGACCACCGAGGTGCTGATCGAGGAGAGCGTGCTCGGCTGGAAGGAGTACGAGATGGAGGTCGTCCGCGACAAGGCGGACAACTGCATCATCATCTGCTCGATCGAGAACATCGACCCGATGGGCGTGCATACGGGCGATAGCATCACGGTGGCGCCGGCGCTGACGCTCACCGACAAGGAATACCAGATGATGCGCAACGCCTCGATCGCGGTGTTGCGCGAGATCGGCGTGGAGACCGGCGGCTCCAACGTGCAGTTCGCGGTCAACCCCGCCGACGGCCGGCTGGTGGTGATCGAGATGAACCCGCGCGTGTCGCGCTCGTCGGCGCTCGCCTCCAAGGCCACCGGCTTCCCCATCGCAAAAGTCGCGGCCAAGCTGGCGGTCGGCTACACGCTCGACGAGCTGGAGAACGACATCACCGGCGGCGCGACGCCGGCCTCCTTCGAGCCGTCCATCGACTATGTCGTCACCAAGATCCCGCGCTTCGCCTTCGAAAAGTTCCCCGGCGCGGAGCACACGCTGACCACCGCCATGAAGTCGGTCGGCGAGGTGATGGCGATTGGCCGCACCTTCCAGGAATCGCTGCAGAAGGCCTTGCGTGGATTGGAAACCGGCCTCACCGGCCTCGACGAGATCGAGATTCCGGGTTTGAGTCATGGGGGTCTCGGCCACTCCGAAGACAAGAACGCCATCCGCGCCGCCCTCGGCACCCCCACCCCCGACCGGCTGCGCATGGTGGCGCAGGCGATCCGCATGGGCACCTCGCTCGCCGAGGTGCACGACATGTGCAGGATCGACCCGTGGTTCCTCGAGCAGATCGCGGGCATCATCGCCATGGAAGCGCGGATCCGCGAGCACGGCCTGCCCGCCGACGCCGAGAACCTGCGCATGCTGAAGTCGATGGGCTTTTCCGACGCCCGGCTGGGCTCGCTCGCAGGCAAGGAGGCCGAGTTCGTCGCAGCCCACCGCGCGCGGCTTTCCGTCCACCCGGTCTACAAGCGCATCGACACCTGCGCTGCCGAATTCGCCTCGCCCACCGCCTACATGTACTCCTCCTACGAGACGCCCTTCGTCGGCGAGCCGCGCTCCGAAGCGCAGGTTTCCGCCCGCAAGAAGGTCGTCATCCTCGGCGGCGGTCCCAACCGCATCGGCCAGGGCATCGAGTTCGACTATTGCTGCTGCCACGCCGCGTTCGCGCTGCGCGACGCCGGCTACGAGGCGATCATGGTCAACTGCAACCCGGAGACCGTGTCGACCGACTACGACACCTCCGACCGCCTCTATTTCGAGCCGCTGACATCAGAGGACGTGCTTGAAATCCTGCGCGCCGAACAGGCCGACGGCGAGCTTCTCGGCGTCATCGTGCAGTTCGGCGGCCAGACGCCGCTGAAGCTCGCCGACGCGCTGGAAAAAGCCGGCATCCCGATCCTCGGCACCTCGCCTGATATGATCGACCTCGCCGAGGACCGCGACCGCTTCCAGAAGCTCCTCCACCGCCTCGACCTCCTGCAGCCGCGCAACGGCATCGCCTGGTCGGTCGAGCAGGCGCGCACCGTCGCCTCCGAGCTCGGCTTCCCGATCGTCGTGCGCCCCTCCTACGTGCTCGGCGGCCGCGCCATGCAGATCATCCACGACGAGGGCATGCTGCAGTCCTACCTGCTCGACACCGTGCCCGGCCTGGTGCCGGAGGACATCAAG
>JAPLOZ010000035.1 GCA_026400435.1 Hyphomicrobiales bacterium
AAATCCGACCCCGCCATGCTTGGCGTGGCAAGCAACAGCAATGCGGCCGGGTTGAAGGCTTTGCTCGCGTCCGGCGAGGGCAACCTGCGGCCGTTTCGCGCGAAGCTGGAGCGGCGTGGCATCGATCTCGGCGGCGCGCATGCGGTTCGCATCTTCGGCGCCGCCACGCCGGCCGGGACCCTGGAGAGTTTTGTAGCGCAGCGCGCTGGTTCGCTTGTTGTCGCGGCGCCCGGCGGACCCATGGCAGTCGATGCGCAGGATACTCTCACGCCGCTGACGTTGACGATTCATCGCGCCAGGGCCAAGCCGACGGCAAGGTTCGAACTGCCCGATCCGCTCGCCGATCCGGTGCTCGACCGGCGCATCAAGTCGTCCACCGCCCAGTCCTATTTCGTCAAGGCAGGCGACTATATCCAGATCATCGACGTCGACGGCCGGCAGTGCACCGACTTCCAGTGCTTCTCCGCGCGCAAGCTCGACCGCGGCCTCGACCATCCGCTGGACGTGACAACCACGCGTACGCTGATGGGGTCGAGCTATCCGATGCCCGGACTGCACTCGAAGTACTATGACCAGGACATGGAACCGCTGGTCGAGGTGGTGCAGGACACCTGCGGCCGTCACGATGCCTTCGCGCTGGCTTGCGCCGCAAAGTACTACGACGACATCGGCTATCCGGGTCACATCAACTGCTCGACCAACTTCAACATGGCGCTGGCCGACAAGGGGGTCAGGCCGCGCGCCGGATGGATGGCGGTGAACTTCTTCTTCAACACGTCGATCGACGCGCATGGTCTCGTCGTCTCCGACGAACCATGGTCGCGGCCGGGCGACTATGTTCTCCTGCGCGCGCTGACCGACCTGATCTGCGTGTCATCGGCCTGCCCGGACGACACGACGCCGGCTAATGGCTGGGACCTGACAGACATCCATGTCCGCACCTATGATGGCGCGGAAAAATTCACCCGAGCGGTAGCAAGAAGAATGAGCCCCGACGCAGAACCCGTGATGACCCGCGAGACCGCCTTCCATTCGAACTTCGCCCAACACACGCGCAATTTCGTTGAATACAAGGGCTATTGGCTGGCCAATTCTTTCGCCAAGGCAGGGCCCATCGAGGAATACTGGGCCTGCCGCGAGAATGCCGTGGTGATGGACCTGTCGGCGCTGCGCAAGTTCGAGGTCACCGGCCCGGACTCCGAGGCGCTGCTGCAATATGTGCTGACGCGCGACGTCAAGAAGCTGGCGGTCGGGCAGGTGGTCTATTCGGCCATGTGCTACGAGCATGGCGGCATGATCGACGACGGCACGCTGCTCAGGCTCGGGCGCGACAATTTCCGATGGATCGGCGGCGACGATTTTGGCGGAACGTGGCTTCGCCAGCAGGCCGATAAGCTCGGCCTCAAGGTCATGGTGCGCTCGTCGACCGACCAGATGCACAATATCGCCGTGCAGGGCCCGAAGAGCCGCGACATCCTCAAGGAGATTATCTGGACGTCGCCGGTGCAGCCGTCGATAGGCGAACTCGAATGGTTCCGCTTCGCGGTCGCCCGCATCGGCGATGCGCAAGGGGTGCCGGTCGTTGTCTCGCGCACTGGCTACACCGGCGAGCTCGGCTACGAGATCTTCTGCCATCCGCGCGACGCTGCCACGGTCTTCGACGCCGTGTGGGAAGCCGGCCAGCCGCACGGGCTCAAGCCCATGGGCCTGGCGGCACTCGACATGGTGCGCATCGAGGCGGGGCTGGTTTTCGCCAACTACGACTTCTCGGACGAAACCGATCCGTTCGAGGCGGGCATAGGCTTCACCGTGCCGCTGAAGACAAAGACGGACGACTTCATCGGCCGCTCGGCGCTGATCCGCCGCAAGGAGACGCCGGCGCGCAGGCTGGTAGGCCTCGAAATTGGCGCCAATGTCGATGTCGGCCATGGCGACTGCGTTCATGTCGGCCGGCCGCAGATCGGCGTGGTGACTTCTTCGATGCGATCGCCGCTGTTGGGCAAGAACATCGCACTCGCCCGGCTTGATGTCGCGCATGCCGAGGTCGGCGCCGAAGTCGAAATCGGCAAGCTCGACGGACAGCAGAAGCGGCTGCCCGCGCGGGTGACGCCGTTCCCGCACTACGATCCCCAGAAGCTCAAGCCGCGGTCCTAGCGACGGCAAAAGGCCGCAGGAGATTCCGTTCGCGCCTCCCTGCCGTGTTATGTTAGCAAAGCATCCGGAGGCAGGATGTCGGGGTTCGCCGCAGAGACAAGGTACAGAACGATCGCCTTTCTGGCGGCCGCCGTTTTTGTACTCCAGTCGCTGCTCATGGCCTGGGCCGCAGGCGCGATGCCGATCCAGCCGGACCTGGATGCTTTTGGAAATCCGCTCTGCATAACAAGCGTCGACCGGGATACGCAGAGCCCCGTCAAAGACCATTCGACGATGTTGGATTGCTGCACGCTTGGCTGCAGCATGGGTTCTTCCGTACTGGCGTCTGCGCCTGAGGCCGATGTCGGATTGTTGCGCCCGCTCGTTCGCTCCGACATCCTGTTTGCTTGCCGCGAGACCATTCGCGTCCGCACCCCCGATCACGATCCGGGCAGTCCCCGAGCTCCTCCTCTGACGGTGTGAACCGACTGGCGTTGCGATAGCCGCGGCGCCGTTCCCGTCAGTTTTTCCCTCGTCGCGCAGCGCGGCGATGGGCTTTTGGAGCATCCACAATGAGCAATTCCATTCGCGCCACCGTGCGCGCCGCATTCAACGCCTACCCGCTGTCCTGCTTCCGCTCCTTCGAGGAGCGGCTGGGCATCGTCGCCTTTTCTTTCGCCCTGCTGTTTGCCCTGTGCCAGTCCGTTCTGGCGCATGAGTTCAAGGCCGGCGACATCGAGGTGGTGCACCCCTGGTCGCGCGCGACCCCCGAAGGCGCAAAGGTCGCCGCCGGCTATGCGGTCATCAAGAACAACGGCGCGTCGCCAGATCGCCTGATTGCCGTCACCGGCGAGATCGCTGGCAAGACCGAGGTCCACGAAATGTCGGTCGATTCCGCTGGCGTCATGACCATGCGTCCGGTGCTGGGCGGTCTCGAGATACCGGCCGGTGGCGAAGCAGAGCTCAAGCCGGGCTCGTTTCACATCATGTTCATGGACCTGAAGCAGGGGGCCAAGGAAGGCGAGGAGTTCAAGGGCACGCTGACCTTCGAGAAGGCCGGAACCGTGGAGGTCGAGTTCGCCGTCGATGCGATGGGCGGATCGACCGGGCACGACGACCATGGCGGCTGAGGGGGCGCGATCGGCCGGAAGCCGCATCGCCGTCGGACTGGTCGCCGCGCTCGGGCTCACGCTTGCCGTCCTCGGCATCGAATCCTGGGTTCGCACCGGCAGGAACGAAGCGATCGACATGTTCCGCGTCGGCGGGCCCTTCACGCTCACCACGCAGAACGGCGACGAACTTTCCGACGGCGATCTGAAGGGAACGCCCTTCGCGGTGTTCTTCGGCTTCACCCGTTGTCCGGAGATCTGTCCAACCACGCTCTGGGAGATGAGCGAGGCGCTGAAGACGCTGGGGCCGGATGCCGAACGGCTGAAGGTGTTGTTTATCTCTGTCGATCCGACCCGCGATACGCCGGAATTCCTCGCCCGTTACCTCCAGTCGTTCGACAGACGCATCGTCGGGCTGACGGGCAGCGAGGCGGATATCGCGGCGGTCGGCAAGGAATATCGCGCCTTCTGGGAAAAAGTGCCTACGGGTGATGGCGACTACACGATGAACCACACCGCCTCGATCTTCCTGATGGACGGTTCGGGGACATTCGTGGGGACCATCACCTACGGCGAGTCGATGGAAGTCCGGCTGGAAAAATTGCGCCGGCTGATCAGGGGGGACAGCGCATGAACCCCTTTGCAGGCGTCTGACACGAAAGCGCCGCCGCGCCGACGCGCGGCCGCACCCGACATCAATTTCAGCAGAGACCGTCGCCGTTCCGGTGACGGTCCGGAGAGGGCGAGATGACACTTCAAGCAACCGCTGCGATGAACGACGCCGCTTTCAGTTCGCGTCTCTATCGAGCCATCTGGCGTTGGCATTTCTACGCCGGAATCTTTGTGGTTCCGTTCTTCCTGGTTTCGGCCTTGACCGGCCTCGTCATGGTCTACGGCAATTCGATTGAGACGTTTCTGGGCGCCAGGCACCATGTCGCCGCCGACGGCAATGGCCAGTCCTACGTCGACCAGGCCGCGGCCGCGCGAAAGGCGATTCCGGGATCGAGCCTCAAGCTCATGGTCGTTCCCGCGCAACCTGACCTCGCCACCGTGTTCATTGTCGAGGGAGACGGCAACGACACGGTGGTCGCTGTCGATCCGCACGGTTCGCAGGTGATCGGAACGGTGGTCAAGGACGACACCTGGTTCTACTGGGCCGACAACATTCACGGCACGCTGCTGATCGGCGACACCGGCGACAGGCTCATCGAGATAACGGCGGGGCTCGGAATAGTGCTGGTGTTGACGGGTCTCTACATGTGGTGGCCGCGCAACGCCCGGACGCTCGGTCGTGCACTGGTTCCGAACCTCGCGATGCGCGGCCGCGGCTTCTGGAAGGAATTGCACGTGACGCTCGGCTTCTATCTGTCCGTGGCGATGCTGTTCTTTCTTGTGTCGGGACTAACATGGTCCGGCGTGTGGGGCTCGGACATCACGCAGGCCTGGAGCACGTTTCCCGCGCAGAAGTGGGACGATATTCCGCTCTCCGACAAGACGCACGCCAGCATGAATCACGGGGCGCTGAAAGAAGTGCCCTGGACGCTAGAACAAACCCCGATGCCAATGTCGGGGTCGGACGCGGGGTCGACCGGACTGCCGGCCGGCCAGCCCGTCGATCTCGATAGCGTGGCCGCCTATGCCCGCTCCATCGGCTTCGATCAACAGTTCCGCATAAACGTGCCCCAGAGCGACGAGGGCGTCTTCACCGTGTCGGCGGATTCCATGGATGGCGACACCAGCGATCCGATGGGAGACAGGACCGTCCATGTCGACCAGTACACCGGCAAGCTCCTGGCGGAGGTCGACTTCGCCGACTACGGCCTGGCGGGCAAGGCGATGGCCGTGGGCATCGCGCTCCACCAGGGCAATCTTGGCTTGTGGAACACCACGCTCAACGTGCTGTTTTGCCTGTCGGTGATCGCGATGTGCCTCACCGGGGTCGTCATGTGGTGGAAGCGCCGGCCCTCGGCACGGCTCGGCGCTCCGCTCTATCCCAAGGACTATCGCGTTCCGGCGGCAATCCTGGTTATCGCCGTTGCGGTTTCAATCGCCTTTCCCCTGACCGGTCTCGGGATAGTCGCGTTCGCCGTCATCGATTTCCTGCTGCCGAAACGATTCAAAGAGGTCGGCGCAGTGCCGGCTTAGTTCGAGAAGAGAGCCGGCTCGATGGCAGGCTCGATCGCGTGAAATCCCTGCCGGCGGGAATGCCGGCACATTCAAGGAGAAAAAGTCAATGCTGAAGAAGTTCCTGTTTGCGGCTGCGGCCCTCACATTCGCCGCCGGCCCGGCGCTCGCGCACGTCACGCTCGAAAAAAGCGAGGCTCCGGTCGGCTCGGCCTACAAGGCCGTATTTCGCGTGCCGCATGGTTGCGACGGATCGCCGACCAATGTCGTGCGGGTCCAGGTGCCGGAGGGGGTGATTTCCGTGAAGCCGATGCCCAAGGCGGGCTGGACGCTGGAAAAAGTCAGGGGCCCCTATGCCAAATCCTATGACTATTACGGCACGCCGACCAGCGAAGGCGTCAAGGAGATCGTCTGGAAAGGCGGCAACCTCGGCGACGACGAGTATGACGAGTTCGTGCTGCGTGGCTTCCTGACGCCCGATCTCAAGGTCGGCGCTATGCTCTATTTCCCCGTGGTCCAGGAATGTGCGGAAGGAAAGGCGGAGCGTTGGATAGAAGTTCCGGCCGACGGCCAGACCAGCGACGATCTCGAACTGCCGGCCCCGGGGATCAAGCTGCTCGAGAAGGGTGGCGGGCATTGAAATTGGCTGAAGGCGGCGCGCCCGGTGCGCGCCGCCGTCACATCGAGGGGACGAGGGCTTGATCCGCACCTTTGCGCGAGACGTTGTGCGCCCGATGAAGCTCGTCGCGTTGGCGGCGCTCGCTTTGCTCTGGGGGGTTGCGGCGGCTTTCGCGCACGCATCGCTGAACGCGACCGTACCGCACGATGGCGCTGTCGTGGCGACGGCGCCGTCAAGCTTTTCTATGACGTTCAGCGAGCCGGTTTCTCCCCTGTCGCTGACACTGATCCGGCCGGATGGCGCCAAAACTCCTCTCGACAGTTTTGCGCTGAGAGACAGAACCTTGGAGATCGAAGCGCCGGCCGCGCTTGGCCGGGGTACGCATGTGCTGAGCTGGCGCGTCGTGTCCGAGGATGGACACCCCGTTGGCGGGTCCGTCGTCTTCTCCATCGGCGCGCCAAGCGCACAGGCGCCGCTTGCGGAAGAGTCGATCGACTGGACGGTGCGCGGCGGATTGTGGCTGTCCAGGATCGCGCTCTACGTCGGCCTTTTCATCGGCGTAGGGGGCGTCTTCGCACGCCACATCTTCATGCCCGGCATCGCCGGGACAAGCCGGGTCACTGTCGCGGCGCTCCTCTTGGGCGCAGCCGGAGCAATGCTCTCGCTCGCGTTTCAGGGGCTGGACGCGCTCGGCGCTCCCGCCGGCCACATCGTGGAGCCAATTGTGTGGTCGACTGCACTGGGGACAAGCTTCGGCCGCACGGTGATCGCCGCGCTCGTCGCATTTGCGGTCGCAGCCATCGGACTGGCGGCGGATGGCATCGCCGCGAAAGCCGCGGCCAGCATCGCACTCCTGTGCGCCGGTCTCGCCTTGGCGCTGAGCGGCCATGCGAGCGCAGCCAGCCCGCAATGGCTCATGCGGCCGATGGTGTTCCTCCATGCGACCGCCATCGCCGTCTGGATCGGTGCGCTCGCGCCGCTGGGGCTGGCCCTCAAGCGAGCCGCGCCGGGCGCAGCCCGCGCGCTCGCTCGCTTCTCGCGGGCGATCCCGGGAATTGTCGCTGCGCTGATCTTCACCGGTATCGGGCTGGCAATCGTCCAGGTGGAGCACACGGCCGCGCTTTTCGACACAGCCTACGGCCGGGTCTTTCTGGTGAAACTTGTCCTGCTTGCCGGCCTGTTCGGCCTCGCCGCGTTCAACCGATGGTCGCTGACCGCTTCCGCCGGAGCGGGAGAACGCCCGGCGGCACGCCGCCTCGTGCGTTCCATCGCGGTCGAAACGCTTGTCGCCATTCTGGTTTTCGGAGCCGCCGCTGCCTGGCGCTTCACGCCGCCGCCGCGCGCACTCGCCGCCGCCGCCGCGCTACCGGAATCTGTCCACATCCACACGGCCCGGGCCATGGCCGATATCGCCATCACGCCTGGTCGCGCAGGCCCCGTCGATGTTTCTGCAACGATCATGACCGGCGACTTCGGCGCGCTGAACGCGAAGGAAGTAGCTCTTGTGTTCTCCAACCCGGCGGCCGGCATCGAACCGATGCGCCGGCAAGCCTTCAAGCCCGGTGACGGGACGTGGCGGGTGGATGGTCTGCTACTGCCGGCCGCCGGCGCCTGGAAAGTTCGCGTCGATATCCTGATCAGCGACTTCGAGATCGTGCGTCTCGACGGCGAGATCACGATCAGGCCCTGACACAAGTAGTTCAAACAGAAGGAAGGAACCGTTCAATGCAGATTTTCTCAAGATTTTTTTCCGGTCTCGCCATCGGCGCCGCGCTGATGCTGGCAGCGCCCGCCCATGCCCACGGCGACGCCGACGCGATCCGCCATCTGATGATGGCCACGTTCGACAAGCCCGACGCGCCGCTCACCGTCGAGCCCGTCACCGTCTTTGAGGACATCGCGGTGGCCGGATGGTCGCAGGGCGACATGGGCGGCCGCGCCCTGCTGCGCAAGAAGGACGCGAACTGGGTTCTGACGCTGTGCAGCGGCGACGCGCTCAAGGACGCCACGTCGCTGCAGCAGTTCGGCCTGAGCGCCGAGGAAGCCGCCGCCATGGCGAAAGCCGTCGTCGACGCGGAGGCAGCACTCCCGGCGAGCGTCGTTGCGAAGTTCGCAACCTTCGACGGCGTCGTCATGATGGACGGCGAGGGACACCATCCGCCGGCGGATGGGCACGGCGACCACAAGAGCTGATTTCGGTGACCCATGCGTTTCGCACGCATGGGTCATCGACACGAAGCGCGACCTCACGCGCCTATGACGACGCGAATGGTTTCCAGGCAAGAGGTGCAACACAACTGGAATGAAACGGGAATGGGGAACCGGCAATGATGATCCGAAGCCCCGACCGCCCCCGCGACTGTATGCGGAGAGCGGCTTTCCATCGATGCCACTGGTCCGGGCCGAAAGGCGAAGGGCTGGGAAGGCGGAAAGCAGCGATGACCCGCGAGTCAGGAAACCGGCCATGCGCATTCGACCAACCTGCAACGCCGTCGGGTGAGACGGCAAAGGAGACATGACATGCATATCGAACCGGGACTCGTGGACGAGTCAAAAATCTGGCTGAGCTACGTGACGGCGGCCGGCGCGGGCGCCTACGCTCTTAATCTCGCGCGGCATACGATCCATGAGAGCGGCGCTGCGCCGCTGCTGGTTCGCAGCATCGTGACCACGGCTCTCGTGTTCTGCTTCTTCGAGGTATTTCCCCACTATCCTGTCGGAGTGTCCGAGGTGCATCTCATTCTCGGCTCCACGCTGTTCCTGATCTTTGGCGCGGCCCCGGCGGCAATCGGACTGGCGGCGGGCCTTCTTCTCCAGGGCCTGTTCTTCGCGCCATTTGATCTGCCGCAATACGGCATGAACGTCACCACGCTTCTGGTGCCGCTGTTTGCCTTGCACTGGATCGCCGGTAGGCTGATCGGGCCGTCTACGCCCTATGTCGATCTGAAGTATCGCCAGGCGCTTGCGCTTTCGACGACATACCAGGCGGGCATTGTTGCCTGGGTCGCGTTCTGGGCGTTTTACGGCCATGGGTTCACCGCGCAGAATTTCTCTGCGATCGCAACCTTCGGCGGCGCCTACATGCTTGTCATCATCGTTGAACCGATTGCCGATCTGGCGGTGCTTGCGGCCGCAAAGGCGATCCATGCGTTGAAAGGCAGCGCCTTTGTCGAGCCCAGGCTCTACAACGCCGCCTGAAACCCCAGAGCTCGCTCCGGTCCGCTGGGTGCAGGGGCGAGTTTCGTTGTGACAACGGCTTGGGTGCGTTTCTTCGAACTGGCCGAACGCGGAAGTTGCCGGGTGGCTCCGATTTGCCCGGGTCTGGATGTGGCCGCCGGCCCAGGAGCGGTCGGCGGCCACGGCATAGTTACTCGGCGGCAAACTCGTCCGACCAGATCGACCGCGCCGGCTCCATCTGCGGCGAGATATTTTAGACTTCGTCGAGGTCAGCTATCCGACCTATCCAAGTGAATCTGCGAGGATCATGTCAGCCGCCTTTTCTGCGATCATGATGGTGGGAGAATTCGTATTACCTGACGTGATGGTCGGCATGATGGAGGCGTCTGCGACGCGCAGGCCGGATAGGCCGCGTATGAGTAAGTTTGGGCCCACGACCGCCTTGTCATCCACGCCCATTCGGCAGGTGCCAACCGGATGGAAGATGGTTGTGCCGATATCTCCAGCGGCGTGTTTCAGGTCTTCATCACTGCGAAGATCGGTGCCGGGACGGTACTCCTCGGGTCGATGCGGCGCGAATGCCTTGCTTTGCAGGACGATGCGGCGGACGAGCCGGATCGCTTCCGCGGCGATTTCCTGGTCCACGGTATCGTCAAGATAGTTCGGCTGGATGGCCGGCGCTGCGAAGGGATCGGCGGATTTCAGGCGGACGGAACCACGGCTGCGCGGTCTCAGGTTGCAGGCCGTCGCTGTAAAAGCCGGAAAGGGATGCAAGGGGGAGCTGAATTTGTCGAGGCTCAGCGGCTGGACATGAAACTGGATGTTGGGGCTCGCCTGTTCCGGTGACGAGCGGGTGAAGCCGCCCATCTGCGATGGAGCCATCGTCATCGGCCCGCGCCTCAATACAGCGTATTGCGCCGCCATTCCAACTTTGCCGGGTAGGCTGTTGGCGGCGCGGTTCAGGGTCCGCAGACCACTGACTTTGTAGATCATCCTGAGTTGCAGGTGATCCTGCAGGTTTTCGCCGACCTCGGGCGCGGCATGGGCGACCGCGATGCCTTGAGAGCGCAGCATGCCGGGATCGCCGATGCCCGAAAGCTGCAGGAGATGCGGCGAGTTCACCGCACCCGCCGTAAGGATCACCTCGCGCCCGGCGCGCACGGCCTTGATTTGCCCTTGGTGGCGAAGCTCGACGCCTGCGACCCGGCTGCCTTCGAAGACCAGACGGGTAGCCTGCGCTCCGGTCCACAGCGTCAGATTGGGGCGGCCAAGCGCCGGCTTGAGAAAGGCCGATGCAGTCGACCAGCGCCGGCCGCGCCGCTGGTTGACCTCGAAATAGCCGGTGCCCTCGTTGTCGCCGCGGTTGAAATCCGGCGTTGGTGGAATGCCATGCTCCGCCGCGGCTTGCTGGAACAAGTCGAGCACGCGCCAGGAGAGGCGCTGCTTCTCGACCCTCCATTCGCCGCCGCGGCCGTGCGTTGCGTCTTCGTATGGCTCGCGGTCCTCGCTGCGAACGAAGTAGGGCAGCACGTCGTCCCAACTCCATCCAACGTTGCCCAGTTGCCGCCAGTGGTTGTAGTCGGCGGACTGGCCGCGCATGTAGATCATGCCGTTGATGGCCGACGATCCGCCGATGACTTTTCCGCGCGGATAATCGAGCGAACGTCCGTTCAGGCCCGGCACGGGCTCGGTACGGAAACACCAATCTGCACGCGGATTTCCCATCGCATAGAGATAACCGACGGGTATGTGGAACCAGATCCAGTTGTCCCTGCCGCCGGCCTCGAGCAGAAGGACGGAGTATTTTCCGGACGCAGTTAGCCGGTTTGCAAGCGTGCAGCCCGCGCTGCCTGCGCCGACTATGATGAAGTCGTGGTTGATATCGTCTTGTGTCGCCTGACGTCTTGTCATGCCGCTCCCCGGGATGTGCCGGGCGAGGGCACATTGACTAGGTTGCGCAGCTTGCCATCGCGCAGATAGAGCATCGCCGTCTCGACCGAGAGGCGCCGGGCGTCGGCCACGCTTTCCGGGCTCGCGTGGTCGGCCACCTCGCTGGTGCCGTAGTCAGGGGTGTTGCAGACTGGGATGCCCAACCGGGCTGCGGCATCAAGATCTATGTGATCGAAGCCGACGCCGGCGCGCACGATGATGCGGCATTTCTTCAGCAACCCGAGCATTGTGCGATCGACCCGCATCTCGTGCCACACTACCATGGCGTCGCATGCCGCTAGCGTCTCGGGGCCGAGCCGGCTTGAAGAGCGTTCGCGAAGTATGTCCCAATCCACATCGTCGCCGGCGGTGCGCCGCTCGACAAGCCCATCATCGGCGTATTGCGCGTCGGGAGTGAGAAGTCTGAAGTGGGCCATGACTGGGTCCTTGCGTGGGCGCGGCGCGCAGGCCGTTCGGCCCTAGATGCGGTAGTGGCGAATTGCGTTGGTGCGAAACATCCGGTCTGTCTCGTCGCCGTCGAAATCCGCGACGATGGCCTCGAAAGTGCGCAAGACCGCCGTAAACGAGCTGTAGAGCCGGTCGACCGGGAAGTTGCTGGCGAACATGACGCGGTCAACTCCGAAGCAGTCGATGGCGTGAAGCACGAAAGGGCGAATGCTCGCCTGCGTCCAAACGTGATCCACCATCCCAAGGCCAGAAATCTTGGCGACGACATTATCCTGCGCGGCAAGGCGTTTCATCCCGTCCCGCCAACGCGCAAGACCGTCGGCGTTCCGATCCGAAGGCATCCCAGCATGTTTCACAATCATAAGCGTATCAGGATTTTGTCTCGCCAAAGTCGCTGCGTCGGCCATCTGCACGTCGTAGAGTTGCTCGGTCTACCGTTGCCCGTCTACGTCTTCCTGGGGCTAACGCTTTGCCTTGGGCTTTTTCCTGTCGCGCAGCAAGCTCAGCGTTCAACTCTACGCCGCTGGAGGCAACCCGCGCGCGGCGACGCTGCCGGGCATTCCCGTCTCGCGCATCACCATCCTTGCCGACACCGCGAGCGGCCTGTTTGGCGGGATAGCAGGGTTCCTGTTCCTTGCCCGCACCGGTTCGGTACCTGCCCATTCCGGCGGCAACCTGCTGCTTGAGACGATCGCCGCTATCGTCATCGGCGGGGTCAGCCTGGCAGGCGGTAAAGGCACTGTCCTCAGCGCTTTCGCCGGCACGCTCTTACTGGTGGGCTTATCGAACCTCACGAACATTCCATTTGTCTCACCGCATCTACAGGATGCGGTGAGTGGGTTGATCATAGTCGCCGCTATCGTGATCAATACGAGGCTCGATCCAAGTCGACAGCATTTGTAAAGCCGCCCCGCTAGCTAGCCGCGCCGTCTGTTCTGGCGTCTGTCCCCGCCGATCCGCCGAACAGCACCGCGCAATAGCCGGCTGGTGCGGAGACGCTCTCTCCGCACCATGCAATCGGGCACCGGGTCTCCTGCGACCGGAGGCACATGGAACTTCGAGCGGGGCGGGGCCGGCGACCTGGGAGAGATCGACGGCCCCGGGAGAGCTTACTCTGCGGCTTTCACCGTCTTGTCGTAGAAGGCTTTCATGTGGGCGGCGATGAACGGCGCGTTGTCTTCGGCGGCAAAGTGGCCGGCGTTCAGCCGATGCATCTCTGCATTGGGCAAATCGCGCAGAAAGGCTTCGCCGCCTTCGGGGGTGAAAAATGGATCGTGCTGGCCCCAGAAGATGATCGTCTTGGGCTGCCGGTCGCGTAGGAATTTTTGCCACTCCGGATAGAGCTCGACGTTCTTGCGATAGTCGTAGAACAGGTCGAGGTTCAGCCTGACGTGTCCGGGGCGGGACATGATGCCATAGTCATATTCCCAATTGTCCGGGCTGATCAGTTCAGGATGGGCGGCGCCAGCAAGATAGATGCCTTTGATGCCGTCGAACGTCAGAAATGCAGCCAACGGCTTTTCGTTCTCGGCCGAGAGATCGAGCCATAGCTTCTTGCGAAAACCATCCCAAGCCGCGGAAAAACCTTCCGGGTAGGCGTTGGTATTCTGGATGATCAGCCAGTCGAGCTTGGCAGGCGTTTCGGTAACGATCCTGAAGCCTACCGGGCCACCGTAGTCCTGGGCATAGAGGCCGAAATGGTCGAAGCCCTTGGCGGCCAACAGCTTCTTGGTCGTATCGGCGAGCTTGTCGAATGTGTACGCGTATTCTGCCGGGTCGGGTGCGTCGCTGGCCCCGAAACCCTGATAGTCCGGCGCAATGACGTGGAATTGGTCGGACAACTCGTCGATCAGTTTGCGGTATTGATGGCCAGAGGCGGGGAAGCCCATCAGCAGCACGATCTTCGGCGCCTCGGCGTCGCCCGCTTCGCGATAGGCGATGTTAAGCCCATCGATGCTCATCGAACCGTAGGTGACATCACGGGACGACACCGACGGTGTGTAGACGTCGGCGGGTGCGGCGCTAAGGGACGCCGATTCCGCAAAGGGGACGCCGGCTAAAAGCGCACCCGCCAAGAGCGCGACGCGCAGCGGATTGGAGAATCGAATATTGTTCACGGCCTAGATCCTTTCATGGATGTTTGAGGGGACGAATACCTCGGGTGCCGGGGAGCAGCGGCGCGTGCAGATCAGGCGGCCTTGCGTGCCTCAACGACCGGGAAGTCGATGTCGGTCTTGAAGACCTCGTTGAAGTAATTGGTCCACGTGTTGAGCGCGACATGCTGGACGATCTCGATCACCTGCGCATCGGCGTAACCGGCGAGCTTGACGGCTGCGAGATCACTCTCACCGATCTTGCCACGCTGGCGCGCAACCTTGGCCGCGAAGCGGACGGCGGCGTCGGCCTTTGGGTCATTCGAGGCCCCCGTGCGGTTCGCAGCAATCTCGGCATCATCGAGCTTGGACAGGTTCTTGGCGAGATAGGCATGCGCCGACAGGCAATAGTTGCATCCGTTCACTTCGGCGACGGCCAGAGCGATCCGTTCGCGGGTCGCGGCGGGCAGTGCGCCCTTGCCGAGCGCACCTGACATGGCGAGATAGCCTTCCAGCGCCTGGGGGCTGGTCGCGATCAGGCGGAACATGTTCGGCACGAGGCCGAGCTGGGCATTCACGGCATTGAGCAGCGGCCGCGCTTTTTCAGGGGCATCGGCCACCGAGGCGGGGGTCGGGATACGGGACATGGGAACGTTCCTTCTTCGGTCTGAGCAGCCAACATTGGCTGATCACAGACGAATAGGCGGGACATTCATCTCGCGGTATCCGGTCAATATGGGAATCATCCTTCCATTTTCGGGAACATCGATGGATCCGATCTATGCGGATGCTGACGGCTGCATGTCTGCAGCGCCGAGCTACCCTCGAACCTGGCGAGCGGCGAGCAGTCCGGGAATGTCGAGGTACAGTTTCAAAATAAGTTCTGGTCAGCCCGCGCCTCTCGCTAACCGACACAGGCTGCGCTCCGCTAGCAGCTTCGCTGGGGGTCCTCGATGATCACTACAACGCCTCTGCATGGTGGGCGAGTGCCGAGCGACACGCGGGTACCTTTCAGTCACAGCACGGTTAAGTTTGGTCGCCCGCAAGTCCAGCCAGTGATCGTTAATATTCTAAGGACTATCCCGACATCACCGCGAATCTGATACTTGGTCGAAAACCAAATCGGTGTTGCGAGCCAAGCCGGCCGGCTACCCGACTGTGGCGTGGGCAGACATTGCACGGTGCAAATGGCTGGGTCACCTGTGCCATCCCCGAGGCAATTCCACGCCAGCTGAGCTTCCGGTATCTGGTTTGCCGGCTACTCGTCCGTGCGTTCTAGCCTTCATAGGCCACGCCCGTTCGACCGAATATCTCCAGCGCAACGTCGCGATCAGCCATGATCGTTCGGAAGTGGGGCCGGGCATCCATGCGTATCATGTATGCCGCGACCTCCGGAATCAGTTGCTCCACAAAGTCCTCCCCGTAGATCGCCAGCGTCGCCTTCCGGATCATGGTGAAGTGCACGAAAGCGACACAGTCAGCAGCGGTGAACTCGGGACCGCAAGCAAAAGGCGCGAATTGCGTCAGCTTCGACACGGCCTGGAGTCCCTTGACGAGCCGTTCTCTAGCCTCATCCTTGGTCTCCTGGGAGACCCTGCCGCCGAAAAAACACTCCTTGTAGAGTCGGCGTGCAACCCATTCTGCATTCAGCTCAAGATGCTGGATCAACTCGCGGCATTTCGCCCGCGCAAACCGCGCCTTCGGATAGAGCGGGATCGCCGGAAAGCACTCCTCCAGATACTCAAGGATCGCCTGCGACTCGGACAGGCCGCCCTCTTCGGTCTCGATAAAGGGGATTTTACCGAGAGGCGATTTTTTCGTGAAGCTATCTCGCTCCCATGGATAAACGAGGCGTTCGCTGAATG
>JAPLOZ010000012.1 GCA_026400435.1 Hyphomicrobiales bacterium
AAAATATTAAAATAAAACACCCACTTAATAAATATCATAATAAAATAACAAACAGCGCTTTAAATGGATTTTAAATTTCTCGTTCACACTACCCCATTGCAAAATCTTCCTGGGATACGTGGCAGTGGGTTGCTGCCGAAGAAGGACCAGCCAGCGCCCCTAGAAGTCACGGAAGTGCCAGGTCTCAGCAGTGAAATCCTTTGCCTGCATCCTCTAGGGGCCAAACGAAGTCCTACAGGTGCTCAGGCATCAGGGCCTGATTTCGATTTCCAAGTTCCCACTAGACTTATTTGTTTCGCGATACACAGCGAGGACTTTCCACGGCGGATGGGTCTGGATTGGTCATATTCTTGGGAAATTGTCTCTGACAGATTGGCTCGTAACCAGACCCGTACAAGCGGAGAATTTGCTTCCTACATCGCGCATGAATTCGGGTCGGTGGTTAGCTACGATGCGATAGCGCCAGAGAAACTGCGTATTTATGCCCGCGACTGTAGACCGATAAATCCGCTTACGTGGCCAGACTTGCCCAGTTGCAATGATAGCGACGTCTTGTCCTTCGCATAACTTTAGACAGAGGAATTTGCGCTTGTCTGAACACAATGGACCCTTTTCGAGACGACACGGCTTCAAGTTGCCGGATGCGGAAATCACTGTCCACGACGATGCCCCCGATGTGGTCAGGGAAGGACTAGTAATGTTAGGCAGGGACTTAGGGCTTAGTCCTGATGAAATGCGCATTGAAGTTTGCAAGGTTCTGCTTCGACAGCCTGACCGGGGAAATTGGAGCGCGTCAAATGTCGCAAGCGAGGTCGAGTACCTTGTGGGAGACGCTCCTTGGTTCAAGGTCTATGACCTTGCAGAACGACTGTACGCGAAATTCGGACAGACATATCATCCTGAGAGAGCCAAAGAACTTCAGATTAGACTGAACGAATTGTTCTGGGAACATGGAGTTGGATATGCTATGCAGGATGGCTTAATCATTGCACGAGGATCAGAGGTGTTTTCTATTGCTTCCAACGAAGCACAGCTGGTTATGGCAGCGTCAAGAAAGACCACGGCAAAAAACGAGATGCACGAAGCTCTTCGTGATATTTCAAGACGGCCTGCTGATATTACCGGAGCAATCCAACATGCGATGGCATCACTCGAATGCATCGCAAGAGATGTAAGTGGCCAGCACAGCAAGAACTTAAGTCAGATTGTTCCTACCCTAGGCCTTCCCCGCCCTTTGGACGAGGCGCTCACTAAACTTTGGGCATTTACCTCACAGGAGGGGCGACACTTGCAAGAAGGGCGTAATCCTGGCTTCAAAGAAGCGGAGCTGGTCGTGACAGTCGCATCCGCCGTGAGTGTCTATCTCCTTCGGGCAACACAGCCTTTGCCCAGGTAGGTCGAAGTCGATTTCCTTGGCGAAACGAGCAATGTTTACTGCGTTCCTGTTGGCCGCCCAACGCTCTTATCCGGTCTGGTATCCGTAAATCATAACGTGTTGACTGAGATCAAGCGGTGATAGATGGTGGTACCTATCGGTACCTTCGCGATAAAAAAATCCGTTACAAATCAGTGCTCTGGCGGCAACGACGGCGGTTCCCTCTCCCGCTACCATTGCTCCTGAACACCCAGTCAGACACTCACGGGCGCGGTGCCTGCGTTATTTCCAATCGACGATCGAACCGAACCGCCCGGCGGCTGGCGACTGGCATAACACTTAGCCACTTGGCAAAGTTTTCCTTGCTTCTCGCCATCGGAACTGATAGTTAGCGACATGGCTAAGCATGATCCCGACCTCTCGCTGCTCTTCCATGCCCTGGCCGACCCGACCAGGCGCCTGATCCTGACGCGGCTTGCCGAGGGGCCGGCGCCGGTGACGGAACTTGCCGAACCCACCGGGCTGCGTCTGCCGACGGTGATGCGGCACCTTGCGGTGCTGCAGGATGCGGGACTGATCGCGACGTCGAAAGACGGAAGGGTGCGCACGTGCGCCATCGTGCCCGAGGCGCTGTCCCCGGTGCGAACATGGATCGACGAACAGCGGACCATCTGGGAGGCGCGCCTAGACCGGCTCGACGCATTCGTAACCGACATAATGAAGGAACGTGGAACATGACAACGGATCCCGGGCCGACCAGCAAGCCGCATGCGGCGCATGCGGATCGTTTCGCGACACTGACGTTCGAGCGGGAGGTGGCCGCGCCGGTGTCGGTGCTATGGCAGGCGTGGACCGCCCCTGCCGCCCGGGCGGTGTGGGCCGCGCCGACGCCATCGGTCGCCGTGGAGTTTCTCGGGGCCGACACACGGGTCGGCGGCCGCGAGGTCTCCCTTTGCAAGGTGGAGGGCCAGCCGGACATCCTTTGCGAGGGTGGCTGGATGGTCTTGCAGCCTGAGCAACGCAGCGTAAGCCACGAGGTGGTTTCACGCGAAGGCGCAGCGCAGTCGGCGGCCCTGGTGACAGCCGATTTCGAGGCGGCCGGCGAACGCAGCCGGGTGGCGGTGACGGTGCAACTCGCATCTCTGGCCCACAACATGGCGGCTGACTTCCGTTCTAGCTTCGGCGCGGGGCTGGACAACCTTTCGGGTGTCGCGGGTCGAACCATGGTGCTGCAGCGCGTAATCAAGGCTCCGCGCACTGTGGTGTGGGGCGCGTGGATGGACGCAGAGACGCTGCCGCAGTGGTGGGGTCCGCAGGGCTTCTCATGCAGGACAAAGCGGATCGACCTGCGGGCGGGCGGCGAGTGGGTTTTCGACATGATCGGGCCGGACGGAACGGTCTTCCCGAACCACCACGTCTATGGCGAGGTCCGGCACGAAGACCGTCTCGGCTATACGCTGCTGTGGGGAGAAAACGGTCCTAAACACGCCGATGCATGGGCCTCTTTCGAGGATATCGGAGATACAACGAAGGTAACGCTCGGCATGGTCATGAGCACGACCGCGGAATTCCAGCAGGCGATGGGTTTTGGAGCGGTCGAACTGGGCATGCAAACGCTGGGCAAACTCGCGCGCTTTGTCGGCGCCGAATAGAGCAACTGCCGCTTTGACGTCAGATCCCTGACCCGAAAAGCTCCTCGGCATCGTCGCCCGCCCACGGCTCGGGAAAATCGGCATCGTCGCCTGCCGACGGCAGCGCCATCCAGCATTTGAGCTCCGGTTCGGCATAGCCGACGATCTGCCCCGGATGCGAATCGGCTGCCCTCCAACCTTCGATGCCGAACTGGTCGGAACGTGACCAATAGGCGACATCGACTTCGGCTGGACCCTGCTCCGAGGGTCGCACGGTCACGAGGATCCGGCTCCCATCTCGCGGAGCGCTCGACATGTGATTCCAGCGAACTTCGTTCACGCAGTCCTCCGTGGCGGCAAGCCGGCACGGCCATATCGACGCCGGCCGAACAGGGCCACAATAATGCGTGTTGGCGGCCGAGGGCAACGCCGGCAGCGCCCTCGCTCCAACGCGATCGTCCTGCCTGGCGAAACGCATGAACCCAAGTCTCGACGTCGGCAGCCGATACACATTGAAACATCTTTTCGACGTCATACACCTTGCTCATAGTCAAAAATTTGCATATTGGACAGTACCATTGACTTATCATTTGTTAATACGGAATTCTTTCAAGGTAAATTGAACTTTAAATCGAAGATTTTTCTGAAGTGTATTGATCAGACTATCTAGCAAGCGGAGTATCTATTAGGAAACCAGAGGTTGGGTGAACTCGTAGTTGCGGTAGCAAGCCATTCAGGCAGGCTGTTGAACCAACGAGGATAGACCCATGACCAAGACCACCTGCACTTTCTCCAGCGCTCTGGCGGCTGGTGCGCTTATGTTGACGTTGTCAATTCCGGCAAGCGCTCTTGAAGCCGGCGCAGGCGTCTCCATTGGCGGCGGTAGCGGCGTCAACGCCGGCGCAGGCGCATCGATAGGCGGCAGTGGTGGCGTCAACGCCGGCGCGGGAGCAACTGTTGGCGGATCCGGTGGGGCGACCGCGGGCGTTGGCGTTGCCGTCGGCGACGAAGTTGGCGCCGGGGTTGGCGTAGTCTTGGGAATTCCCGGAACTCCCGGAACTGGCGTTCCCGGCATCCAGGGCGTCGTTGCCAGAATGAGCCCTGATCAACTGGCGCAGACCAAGAAGCAGTGCCGTCAGATCATGGCCGATCGCGCAGCCTTCGGCAGCGACCTGATCGCCTTGTGCAAGCTGGTACAGACTGCCAGCCGCTAGGCACAGGCGGGTTTCGTCCAAGCGAGGCCCGGCGCACAGCCGGGCCTTTTATTGTTGTTGCAGGAACCACCCCGGACATTCGGCGATTGTCCATACATGCTACGCAAGGGAGTGTGTATCCATGCGAACAATCAGTGCGCTCTTCGACACCTATGACGAAGTCGTTGCAGCGGTCGACCAGTTGGCCGACATGGGAATCGACAGCCGCGAAATAACAGTCGTTACCCGTGGTCCCCCCGCAACGTCCAAGATTGCCGAGGGCGCAGGGCTTGGCGCGGCAATTGGCGGCGTCGGCGGCGTTCTAGCCGGCCTCGGCGCCGTCGCCCTTCCAGGGCCCGGTCTGCTTCTCGGCATCGGCTGGCTGGCGCCGTTGCTGCTGGCGGCGGCGGGCGGCGTGGCAGGCGGCACTATCGGTTCTTTGACCGGCGCCGGCATTCCCGAGGCCGAAGCACATCTATATGCGGAAGGCGCGCGACGGGGCGCGACGCTCGTTGCTGCGCGCGTTCAGGACGACGACGCCGCCGAGGCGCTAGCCATACTGCGCCGTTGCGGTGCGCTGGACACAAATCTGCGGCGCGCCGAATACGCAACCGGAGGCTGGGATGGTTTCGTCAACCAGGACATCTGGGACGACGACATCGGCAGCGAGGATATCTCACCGCCCAAAAGCGGGCGTACCCGAAACGTTGCCTGACCTCAGGAATGGGCGCTGACCGGCTGCGGCTGCACCCGTTCTGAGTCTGTCAGAGGACTCCGCCATTAACTTTTGTCAATAGGGGTTTGATGTCGGATTCGTCTGCGGCTAGATTAGACCCGAATCAGCCGATCCTCGGGGGGCCGGCCGACCGCCAGAATTGCCAATTCCAGTCCGACCGGCCTGGGCCCTGACGGTTTCTGCAAGCCTTCCGATCCAAGGCGGATCGCTTGCAGCGTTCAGTACCCTCGCGTCTTCAAAAATGTGAAGAATTTCAACCCCCGCATGGCTTGCCCAGGCGGAAATGGGACGATTCCGGCCGAACGATCGATGAACCTCCACGTCGCCCAACCAACGTCAGACAGCGTCGCCATTCGCCTTGGCTCCCGGGGCGACCTGACGGGCTTCCTGATGGAAATCACAGCGGATGCCGGCGCGGACGCCTATATGCTCGTGGCGATCGTCCACGACCAGGATCGCAACACCGCACGCATCCTGGCTTCGAACTGGATCCACGACGCAATCGAGCTTGCCGGCCTGAGGCTGATAGCCAATCTGGCGCAGGCCCCGGCAACCCCGCCTGGCACAAGGCCACGCAGCCTGGTTTCCTCCGCCGCTCCGGACCTGCCTGGCGTTCTCGACGGCGAAGAGGCGGCCCTTCTCGACGTGCTCGGGCACCGCGAAATCTACCCGCTCGGCGTGCAGGTCGGCCGCCATCGCTATTTCCTGCTTCTTTCATCGGAGCACGCGGACCGGATCGACCCCAATGCGCTGGTCGCTGTCCAGATGCGTTGCTGCTACGCGCTCTCGCAGATACCCGACATGTTGCGCACAGCAATCACGCGCGATCCGCTGTCGGATCGCGAACGCGAATGCCTCCTGTGGGTGGCCGAAGGAAAGACGACGGAAGAAGTGGCGCTGATCCTCGGCGTTTCGGGCAACACGATCAACAGTTACGTCACCAACGCTATCCAGAAGCTGTCGGCCAGCAACCGCGCCATGGCAATCGCGACTGCCATCAGGAGCGGCATCATTTGAGCGGCATCCCCGAAGTCAGGGCAGTCCAGCAGACGCTCTCCGCCGGGCGCAGAACGCTGTTTGGCATTACGCCCGGTTCCGAAACGCGCACCACGAGCATCCCCGACGCCGTCCGCCGCGCGCGCTGGATTGCCGTAGACATCGGCGCGTCGGTGTTCGGCCTCTATCTCGTCGGCCCGTCGGCCGAAAGAGGGCTACTCGTTCCCTGTTTCGATTCAAGCTATCCAAGCACCGCGGCGGAAACCAGGCTTGTCGCCGGCCAGGGGAGGCCAGGCCTGGTCAAGCACATCCGCACCTCGAGCGTGCCGCTCCGATGGAGCGACCTGGACGGCGCCGACACCTGCCTCGGCAAGCTCGACTGGGCCGTCGCGACGGAGCCCGTTGTTGAAGGAACGGCGGGGCTGGCATTCCCGGTCCACGCCGAGCACGGCCAATGCGGGCTTGCGATCTTCATGGGAAGCGCCATTGCGCTTTCGCCGGCCGGGCTGTTCGACATCCACGCCCGCTGCTTTTCGCTATTCGAAGCGGTGACCCGCATCCGTGCGGTGGACGGGCTGCCTTCGATCTCGAAGCGCGAACTCGAATGCCTTCGCCTGACCGCCAACGGCTACACCAGCGACGAGATCGCCCGCCTGCTGAAGCTGTCGGTGCATACCGCCAACCAGTATCTGACCAACACGACGCAGAAGCTTGACGCGGTTAACCGGATGCACGCCGTCGCCAAGGCCCTGCGTCTTGGCCTGATAGAATAGACAAGACATCGGCGGCCGACCGGCGCAGCCGTCAGCGACCGCCGACTGTCTCGGCTCTGCGGATGCGCGATCGCTCGATCGCATCGGCCAGAAAGGCAGTGTTGCGGGTCGGATCCGGGTCGGGCCGGTCGAAGGCGACGTAGTTGACTTCCACAGCGGCACGGGTGCTTTCAAGGATAAGCGCGAAATAGACGGTCGCGCCTGGCGGCCTCAGTTCCATGTCGAGCACCACGCGTGGCGGGTCGGACCACGTCACCTGTGCCTCACCGCCGTGGCCGAGCTTGAACGTTCCCGGCATGAAGAACAGTTCGGCGGCGGAATCGACGATGTCTGAAACCGTCGCGAAGTGCTCCAGCTTGATGAACGCGATGTAGTCGGCGGCGTCCACGAGGCGCAGTTCGCCGACGACCTCCTTGATGGCCTCCGCCACGATTGCCTCGCGCGATACTGAATGCGGCTGTCGGATCATTGGACCTTGCGCTTGGACTTGTTTGCGTAGACGACGCGGATCAGTTCCGCGACCGCCTGGTAGAATTGCTGCGGGATCACGCTATCCACCGAAACTTGCTTGTACATGGAGCGGGCAAGCGCGATGTCCTCGAAGACGGGGATGTTGTTGGCTTCGGCGATCTCGCGGATCTTGAGCGCGACAAGATCGGTTCCTTTGGCAAGCACAAGCGGGGCGCTGTCCTGATCGCGGGCATAGCGCAGTGCGATTGCATAGTGGGTCGGGTTGGCGATGATGAGCGTGGCGCGAGGAACCGCCGTCATCATGCGCCGGCGGGCGCGATCGCGCGCCAGCGAGCGCAGTCGCGACTTGACGATCGGGTCGCCCTCGGACTGCTTCATCTCATCCTTGACCTCCTGCCTGGTCATCTTGAGGTCCTGGCGCCAGTGGAAACGGGACCAGACCAGATCGACGGCGGCGATCAGGCCCATCACCACCACGATCGAGGTTAAGATGTGAATTGCCATGCTGCGTATGACGGCCACGTAGTCCGTCGTCTGCGTGAGCATGCCGGCCAGGAACTGTCTCAGGCTGTCGGACAGCACAAAACAAAGCACGGCGACGACAAACCCGAGCTTGGCAAGCGACTTGAGAAATTCGACGAAGCCCTGTTGGCCGAACAGCCGTTTCCAGCCCTTGACCAGAGAGATGCGGGAGGCCTGCGGCCGGATGCGCTCGCCGACAAATTGCGGCATGTTCTGGAACGCCGAAGCACCGACGCCGGCAACCACAAGCAAGACGAGCAGGCTCGCCACCGCCTTGCCTATTTGCACGGTTACGATGCGCGACAGTTCGACAACGTCGCTTGCCGTGTCCATCGGCCAGGCGTCCGGCTTCTCGAGAAACATCGACAGGAACGTGCCCAGTTCGACGACCGAACCGCTCGCGAAGAAGACGGCAAAGAGGAGTATGGCGACGAACGAGGCGAGAATGCCGACTTCCCGTGAATGCGGAAGCTGACCCTTCTCGATGGAGTCGCGAATCTTCTTCTCTGTCGCGGCTTCGGTTTTGCTTTCCTTGTCGACGTCATCCGCCATGGCGGTCGGGCCTCTTCAGGTGTTCGCGTCGCTCGCGGAAGAGCGACGCGATCGGGCGTGGCGTCAGGCCGCCGCGCTCTGCACGGTCGGCAGCTCGAACGCGCCCTCGCGCGCCATGCGGATGGCGCCGGCCGCGATCGCCTTGCGCGCGCGAACGATATCGCCGGCATTGACGCCGTCGGCGCCCTGGCCGAGCTCGGATTCGATCATGCGGCGCGCGCGTGCGCCAATCGACGAAAGCACGGCTTCGGTAAGGGCCGGCGGCGCGTTGCGCAGCGCCAGCGTCACCAGTTCGGTGGAAATGCTGTCGAACAACGCCACCCGCGCCTTCTGCGTCAGCTGCACGACGTCCTCGAAGGCAAACAGGCGCGACCGCAGAGCTTCCATGTCGGGAGCGCCAGAACGCTCCAGGTCCTGCATGACCTCGTCAAGTTTGTCCTTGTCCATTTCGTTGAGCACGCTCGCGACGCGAATCTGGCCCGCGGACGTATCGCGCGTAGCGCTTTCGGCAAGCAGGCGCGCTCTGAGCTGCTCCTCGATGATGCCGGTCGCGACATCGGGTATCGCGGCCATCGACATCATCCGCTTCACGACCTCGTTGCGGGCATCCTTTTCGAGGACGAGAAGCGCGTTCGCGGCAGCCGAAGGCGACAGCTTGGAGAGTACAAGCGCCGCAGTCTGCGGGTGTTCCTCGCCCAGGAATGCGCCGAGCCTGACCGGGTCGGCCTTCTCGACATCCGGCCAGACCGGTGGCGGTCCCTCTTCGACAGCCGCCGGCTGGTCGATTCCCATCAGCGCGTTGACCTCTTCCGGGCTCAGCGATTCGCTGAGGATGGTGTCCATGCGGTCACCGGAATCCATCAACCCGGCGCCCTCGGTGAACTCCGCCTCGAACTCCGCGACGATCTTTTCCAGGTCGGACTGGCTGATGGTGCGAAGAAGCCGCGCGCCTTCAACCAGAGCCTTCAGTTCCTCCTGCTTGAAGAATTTCAGCAGCTTGCTGGCGGACGGCTTGCCCATCGCGACCAGGATAGCCGCGGCCTTCTGTGTCCGCGTCATGTCGGCTGTCGCACTCATGCGGGCGCTCTCAAGCCGATCCGCATCAGGCCGGCTTTGCCGAAGTGCTTACCTCTGTAAGCCTGATTCCGAAGCGCGAAGGATCGTGTTCCAGAACGGTGATTTCGCCGCGCGCTATTCGGCGCCCGTTGACCATTACATCGACCGCCTCGCCGACGCGGCGGTTGAGCGCGACCGTCGATCCCTTCTGCAGGCCGATCAGGTCGGAAACCGCCATCTCGGTGCTGCCGAGCACGATCTGTACCTCGACGGGAATGTCCATGATCAGCGACGAGTTGGGGCCAGAAGGCAACACGGCTGGCTGTTCGGACGGACGCTGCTGCTCCTCCTCGTGCAACACGCCGCGCAGCTCTTCGATTGCGCGATTGAGCTGCTCTTGCGAGGCGCCTTCATCCAGAGCGGCTTGTGTCATGGTGCTCTCCAATTCCTGAGGCGGCGGGCCTAGCGGCTCGCTACCAGTCCTTCCATGATCTCCTGTCCGGCATCGTAGGGATGCCGCACGCGGACGGTATAATTCTGTCCAAGCTTGCCGAATTCGCACACGAATAGTGTCTTCTGCCGTGCCGAGAGTTTCGCCTGCGACTGCGCTTCGACCTCGAATTCAATCACCTGCCCCGCCCGCAGCCCCGAAATCTGGCCAAGCGTCATGCGGCCGAGTGGCATCGTCGCCTGCAGTTCGACGCCGGAGCGCATCACTTCCTCGCCGAAGCGCTGGCGCCACTGATTGCCCGGTCCAGCGTTCTGCAAGTCCGGCGCCGGGCCCTTCAGCAGAACGCGTTGGGGGATCGTCAGCGTGATTGCTCCCCTGCCAGCGGGGGCCGAGACCGTGAGCACGATCCGCACGCCGGGTCCGTCCCGAAGAACAAGCTTCGCGAGATCTTCGCCGCTGACTGCGCGCGGCAGTGGACGCGTGAGGTCGAGCGGCTTGTCGCCAGCTTCGCACAATGCGGCGGCTATTTCTTCGAACACCCTCGAGGCGACGACCGTTTCGGTGGGCGACAGGTTGCGGTCGATCCCGGCGACCGCGATGCCCGGATCGCCGCCAAAAAGTGCGCTGACAATCAGCGCTGCCGCATCCGCGTCCATCGACAGCACCAGTGCTTCCTGCGCCGCGCCGGAGGTGGCGACGGTCATGGCGCAGCCCATACCCTCGGGCCTGGCATCCGCCATGCGCGCCAGTTCGACTTTGTGCGCCTCGATGGAAAGCTCAAGACCCAGTCTCTGTTTCAGTCCCTCGACGATCGCCGGTAGCGCGCCGTCGATCAGGCCGTTCGCCGTCTCGGTCACGCGGTCGGGCTCACCGGTTTCGCCAACCAGCCGCTCGATGATGTATGCCCGCATTTCTGCCGGTGTGGCGGGGAGACCCATGCTCATCGAACGCTCACGCAGCCTTCTTCTCGGCGCCGCCGGTATTCATCGTGCTTTGCTCGACTGAATCGATGGAAGGACGCTCGTATGCCGAAATCGTCTTGCGGCCAAACTCGATCGCAACTTGGGGCAGCGCCCCGTTCATGTAGGCGAGCAGCGTCTGCTTGACGATGATGTAGAGCCGGTTCTTCTTTTCGCGGACCGTCTTGATCTTTGTCGCGATCGGACCGACGACGCAGTAGGACATGAAGATGCCGAGAAACGTGCCGACAAGCGCGGCGCCGATCAGGCCGCCGAGAATTTCCGGCGACTGATCAAGTGCGCCCATCGCCTTTACCACGCCAAGGACAGCCGCGACGATGCCGATTGCCGGGAACCCGTCGCCCACCGCGGTCAGTGCGTGGTAGGCCTTCAGCTTGTCGGTTCGGATCGTCTGAATCTCTTCGTCCATCAGCGCTTCGATCTCGTGCGACCGCGCATTGCCGATGATGATGATACGACAGTAGTCGCAGATAAAGTTCATCAGGTCGTGGTTTTTCATAACCGTGGGAAAGGCCTGGAAGATCGCCGATTCCGCGGGATTGTCGATGTGCGCCTCGACCTCGCTGCGCGACTTGGACTTCAGCTCGCGCATCAGCGAATGAAGCACGCCGAGTGTTTCGAGGTAGTCGCGCTCCTTGGGCACCGCCTGCTTGAAGGCCTCCATGCAGGCCTTGCCGGTGTCCTTGACCACCTTCATCGGATTGGCGACCAGGAAGGAGCCCAGCGCTGCGCCGCAGATGATGACCGCTTCCCAGGGCTGAATGAGGACTTCGAGGTGGCCGCCCATCGCCATGAAGCCGCCGAGGACGCAGCCAAGCGTGACCACCAGTCCGATCAGAATTCCCACAGGCGCGAGTCCTTCGCAAACGCTACGACATTCAACAAGTATCGCTTGTGCCTTGTGTGAGGCTTGAATCGGGCCGCGCCGCAGGTTCAGCTTCGCACAAGGAAGTCATCCTACCTTCGCCTGATGCGGAGCGTTTTGCACAAGGCAAGATCGCGAGCGAGATTCCGGGCCGGTCTTCCGCATTCCCGGAGCCATGCGCGGGGCGGTCGCGCCCGGGCCGGAGGCCACAACTTGATAGGCACCTATCTCAGCTATCAGCTCATCGCCCGGGACATGACCAAGGCGCTCGACCGCGTCGAGAGCCAGCCGACTGTCGACCGCGATACGAAATACTATCTCGAGAACATCTCGAAGGTGAAAACCATCGACGAGTTCGTCAAGGACGACCGCCTGTTTCGCTATGCGATGAAGGCCCATGGCCTTGAGGACATGACCTACGCCAAAGCCTTCATGGTCAAGGCTCTGAAGGAAGGCGTGTCGGACCCGGACAGCTTCGCCAACAAGCTGCAGGACAAACGCTACGCCGAGTTCGTCACAAGTTACAACTTCGAGGAATACGGCGATCTCGCGACGGTCTATAACAAGGCGCAGCACGAGGTGCCGGGCAACTACATCATACAGGCGCAGATCGCCGGCCTCGCCCCCGACTCCGACTTCGTAAAGCAGGAGACAGCCTACTACCGCGCCAATATCGGCAAGGTCACCTCGATCGAGGGGTTGATGTCCAATGAGCGGCTATTGACCTATGCGATGGCCGCCTACGGTCTCGACAGCGTCAGTGAAGACCCCGACTATATCGAGGAGTTGCTCGCCGGCGGCGTGCGCGACCCGGCAAGCCCGGCAAATGTCGAGGAGGACAAGCGCTATACGGGCTTCGTCGCGGCCTTCGACTTCGAGGGCCTCGGCGACAAGGCGACCACGCTCAGCCGGGCGCAGCAGCCATCGATCGACAAGTATCTGCGCCAGACCCTTGAGGAGAACGCAGGCAACGACAATGAGGGCGTGCGCCTTGCTCTCTATTTCGACCGCAAGGCGGCGAACCTGACGAATTTCTACGAAATCCTCGCCGATCCGGCCTTGGCGAAAGTGGTTCGCACCGCTCTCAGCCTGCCCGATTCATTTGCCTCCGCCGACATCGACCGTCAGGTCAAGTTCTTCGAGGAAAAGCTCGACATCGAAGACTTCACCGATCCCGAGAAGCTCGGCAAGTTCCTGACGCGCTTCACCAATTTGTGGGAGATATCGAACCCCACGGCATCCGCGCAGACGCAACTCAGCGTGTTGTTCAGCCAGCCTGTCGAATTCGGCGTGTCGAACAACATCCTGTCCGCCATCCAGTCCATGAAGCGCTAGGGAGGCAATCGTGCAGGACGGTCTCTATGTCGCGCTATCCTCGCAGGTCGCGCTTGAAAAGCGGCTCAACACCATCGCCGACAACGTAGCCAATGCCTCTACAGTCGGTTTTCGGGCGACCGGGGTAAGCTTCGAGGACGTGGTGTCGGGTCAGGACGACAAGGCCGTGTCCTTCGTGTCGAGCGGCGATACCTATCTGTCGACAGCCAGCGGCCCGATGCGCGAGACCGGCAATCCATTCGACTTCGCCATCAAGGGCAGCGCGTGGTTCGGCATGGAGACACCCGCCGGCACGGTGATGACCCGCGACGGGCGCTTCACGCTGACCGACAATGGCGACCTGGTGACGCTCGAAGGCCATCCGGTGCTCGATGCCGGCGGCGCCCCGATCCAGCTCGATCCGAGCAAAGGCCCCCCCACCGCCAGCGCCGACGGATCGCTGCGTCAGGGAGATCAGCTGGTGGGAGCGCTTGGGCTGTTCAGCTTCGACCCCGGCAAGAATTTCGTCCGTTACGGAAATTCGGGCGTCGTGCCCTCCGGCGAACCCGAACCCCTGGTCGATCGCCTGGAAGCCGGCGTCGTACAGGGCTTCCTGGAGGAATCGAATGTCAACCCGATGCTGGAGATCACCCGTCTCGTGATGGTTCAGCGCGCGTTCGAGAACGGCGCGGCGCTGCTGCGCGACACCGAGTCGTCCTACGACGAGGCGATCAAGACCCTGGGCGCGAAATAGCGGCCGGCGATGACGCTCACGCTCCCAAGCTCGCACATCGCGCGGCACACGCAAGACAATCCGCTCGAGGCGCTGGAACGCGCCTGGCGCCGTCTCGCCGATGACCGCGCCCTGATCCGCCGCGGCGGCCGGATCACGGAGGTTTCGCCGACCCACTACCGCGTTCGCGGTCTCTCCGCGGTCGCCCGGCTCGGCGACATGGTCGAGCACCGCAGCCGTGCCGGACTGCGCCACGGCGAGATCGTGCAGATTTACCCCGAAGAGGTCCTGATCGCGCCCTTCGAACGCGCCGGCGACGCCGGCGTCGGCGACCCCGTTATTGATCTCGGACCCTTCGCGATCCTGCCGCACTCGTCCTGGCGCGGCCGAGCCATCGATGCGCTGGGCAGGCCGATTGACGGTGGCCCGCATCTCGCGCACGGCGATCTGGAGGATGCTGCCCGCCTTGTCCAGCCACCCGCCCTGGCGCGCCAGCGCGTCGGCGATGGCTTCGCGACAGGGGTCAAGGTCATCGATATCTTCACGCCGATCTGCTTTGGCCAGCGCCTGGGCATCTTCGCCGGTTCGGGCGTAGGCAAATCGACACTGCTGGCGATGCTGGCCGCGGCGCCCGCTTTCGACACAGTTGTCGTGGCGCTGATCGGCGAACGCGGCCGCGAGGTGCGCGAGTTTCTCGAGGACACCATCGGCCCGGAAAGCATGGTCAAGACAGTTGCCGTCGTCTCGACCAGCGACGAGAGCGCCATGATGCGCCGTCGCGCGCCGGACACCGCGATGCGGGTCGCCGAGCATTTTCGCCTCAAGGGCGACAGGGTGTTGCTTGTGCTGGATTCCATCACACGGTTCGCGCACGCGCTGCGCGAGGTCGCGACTGGGACCGGCGAGCCCCCGGTAGCGCGCGGATATCCGGCGTCGGTGTTTACCGAATTGCCGAAACTTCTTGAACGAGCGGGCCCAGGCGTGGAAGGCTCGGGCTCGATAACCGCGATCATCTCGGTGCTTGTCGATGGCGACGACCACAACGACCCGGTCGCCGATTCCGTGCGCGGCATCCTCGACGGACACGTCGTGCTCGACCGATCGATCGCGGAACAGGGCCGCTATCCGCCCGTCAATCCGCTGGCCTCAATTTCGCGGCTCGCTCCAAAAGCCTGGAGCGACGACCAGCGTGCGCTCGTCACCAAGCTCAAGGCTATGATTTCGCGCTATGAATCGACCCGCGACATTCGCCTGCTCGGCGCCTATCAGCCCGGCGCGGACGCCGAACTCGACACCGCCGTGAAGCAGGTTCCCCTGATCTACGAGGCGATGACGCAAACCCCGCGCGACCGTCCGTCTGCCGATCCGTTCGCCGACCTGGCCCGCCATCTGAAGCCGAGGGAAAAGCCGCATGTGGCGCCACATGGCTGATCGCTTGCATGACGGTACTGCCCAGCAAGGCGAGCTGGCGGGAGGCGCGCAGCGGGCCGGGCGCTTGAGCGCCGCCCTCGCCGCCAGAAAACGCGACCGCCGCAGCGACCTCACCGTGGCCGCCCTTGGCATCACGCTCTGGCTGATCTGCGCCCTCTTCCCATGGTACATCTTCTTCAATCCCGACGAGTTCGGCGTCAGGGCGATGCGCCTTGGCGCCGGCGGCAACGGCACCATGCCAATCGTCCTTGGCGCACAACCTGGACGCGCCGGCGCCCCCGCCCCGGATGTGGACGGACCCCCGGCCGAACTCGATCTGATAGCCACGGGCACTGCCGTCAAGGAACACGAAGAGCCGGTGGATGAAGGCGCGGAGGCAATGGCCGAACAGCCATTCCCGCCGCCGGTCATTTCGTTCAGGGTCGTCCAGATCGCCAACGGCCGTGCGATGATGGAGGACGACACCGGCCTGTTCGTCGTTCAACCCGGATCCATCCTGCCAGACAGCACCCGCGTCGAGACGATAGGGGAGCGCGACGGAAAGCCCGTGCTGGTGACCGACGCCGGCGTGGTGCTTGAAATCTCCCAATAGTTTTCGCGCAAGGCCCACGCAAGACTGGCAACCTACTCTCTGCAAACCTGCCCGGAGATTTGCATGGAGCCCGTCAACCTTTTCGACCTTGCCGCACAGCAGTCGCGATGGCTTGCGGTGCGTCAGTCGGCGGTTGCGAGCAACGTCGCCAACGCCAACACGCCTGGCTATGTCTCCGTCGATGTAGAGCCTTTCGAGAAGGTGCTGGACAAGACCGGCGTCAAGATGACCGCAACCCAGGCCGCCCATCTCACCGGCGCCGGCATGGAAAGCGGCTTTGCGGTCAGCGAGGACCAGAACGAGCCGTCGATCCTGCCGTCAGGCAATTCGGTCGTGCTTGAAAACGAGCTGCTCAAGGCAGGCGACATCCGCCGCCAGTTCGAACTCAATACGGCGATCGTCAAGGCCTTCCACCGCATGCTCATGCTGACTTCGAAGAGCTGACAATGGATCCGCTTGCCGCCGCCCTCAAGGTTGCCGCTTCCGGCCTTGGCGTCCAATCCGAACGGCTGCGCGTCGTCTCGGAGAACCTCGCCAACGCCCAGTCCACTGGCGGCACGCCGGGTTCGGAACCCTATCGTCGCAAGACCATCAGCTTTGCCGCCGAACTCGACCGTGCGACAGGCGGCTCGCTTGTCGAGGTCAACAAGATCGGCCGCGACGATTCAGAGTTCCCGGTCGAGTTCATTCCAGGTCACGAAGCGGCCGACGAGAAGGGCTATGTAAAGATGCCTAATGTCAACGTGCTCATCGAAATGGCGGACATGAGCGAGGCCAACCGCTCCTATGAAGCCAACCTGCAAGTCATCAAGCAGGCGCGCGACTTGATTTCCATGACCATCGACCTGATGCGGAGCCAGTGATGATTGCGGGCCTCGGCGCTATAGATTTCGGCAAGCTGGGCGGGGCATTCGGCGATACCGCCACCAAGCCGGCAACAGCGGCGACCGAGCCTACAATGTCGTTCGCCTCGGTGATGAACGATCTGGCCACGCGTACCGTCGACACGCTCGAGCATGCCGAAAAGATGTCCGTGCAGGGCATCCAAGGGCAGGCAGACGCCCGCGAGGTTGTCGATGCGGTGATGAGCGCCGAGCAGGCGCTGCAGGCGGCAGTCGCCATCCGCGACAAGATCGTCAGCGCTTATATGGAAATTAGCCGGATGTCGATCTGAGCCACAGTGCAGAAGGGTAGCCAGTCATGAAAGCACTTGCCATCGCAGCGACCGGCATGAACGCGCAGCAGACCAACCTCGAGGTCATCGCGAACAACATCGCCAACATCAACACCACGGGCTTCAAGCGTGCGCGCGCGGAATTTTCGGATCTGCTCTATCAGGTCGATCGCATGCAGGGCGTGCCTTCCCGCGCCAACGAAAGCCTGGTGCCCGAAGGCGTATCGATCGGCCTTGGCGTCAAAACCGCCGCCGTCCGCAACGTCCACATCCAGGGTGGGCTGACCAGCACCGGCAACAATCTCGACCTGGCGCTGACCGGCAACGGCTGGTTCCAGATCGAAGGCGCCGATGGCGAGACGCTCTACACACGCGCCGGCTCCTTCAACACCAACGCCACCGGCGAGCTGGTGACCGTTGACGGGTTCGCCGTCAGCCCGGCCATCACCATCCCCACCGATGCGATCGATGTCGTCGTCAACAAGACCGGTCAGGTTTACGCGCGCATCGATGGCCAGGCCGACCTGCAGGAACTCGGCCAGCTGACGCTCGCCACCTTCGCCAACGAAGCCGGCCTCGCGCCGCTTGGCGACAATCTCTTCCAGGAGACATCGGCATCCGGCCCCGCAAATGTCGGCGCGGCCGGAGACCTTGGCTTCGCGACGATCGAGCAGGGCTACCTCGAGAACTCCAACGTCGACCCGGTCAAGGAAATCACCGAGCTGATCTCGGCCCAGCGCGCCTATGAGATGAACTCGAAAGTCATTCAGGCGGCGGACGAAATGGCGGCCGTGGTCTCCAAGAACATCAGGTGATGCAATGACGAAGCGGTTTGCGGCCAAGGTCTTATTCCTGCTGGTGCTGGTGCTGGTTGCCGGCGGTGCGACCGCCCGTGCCCAGGAAGTGGTGCTCATCCCGAACCGTGTCATCTACCCTGGCGAGACTGTGGACCTTGCGGCCCTGCGGGAAGTAACGCTGAAGCCGGGCAAGGTCGTCCCGCCCGCTGTCGCCATCCGCGCGACAGACATCGAGGGCAAAGTGGCGAAGCGTACGCTGCTGCCCGGACGCTACATACCGACCGGTTCGCTGCGCGAGGCCTGGCTGGTCGAACAGGGCGCCGCCGTTCAGGTCACCTATGTCTCGGGCGTGCTGACCATATCGGCATCCGCAGTCACGCTGCAGTCCGGCGCAGCCGGAGACCTTGTCAGGGTCCGCAACATCGACAGCGGAAAGGTGTTGTCAGGCGTTGTGATGGCCGACGGCTCGATCAGGGTCGGAGACTCATGACGCGCCTTCGCCCTCGCGCATTGCTGCTGGCCCTCACGCTGGCTGCCTCCTCGGCAGCCGGCGCCGATCTCGTTCAGGACTATGAGCCGCCTGTTCCGGGAGATACGGTTTACAGCGATCCGCGATTTCCACCACCGATGGATGGCGTGCCTGTCGGGCAGGAAGGCGCCGGCGCCTATGCGCAGTTTCCAGCGGCGGGCAGCGACTTGCCGCAGCACGGCGCTTCCGCGCGCATCAAGGACATTGCCCAGTTGCAGAGCGCGCGCGACAACCAGCTCGTCGGCTACGGTCTGGTGATCGGGCTGAAGGGATCGGGCGACAGCCTTCGAAATTCGCCATTCACCGAACAGTCGATCCGCGCCATGCTTGAGAATCTCGGCATCGCCAGCGAGGGTGGCCGGGCGCGTTCCAAGAACGTCGCGGCCGTTGTCGTGACGGCCAATCTTCCGGCCTTCGTCAAGTCGGGGTCCCGCATCGACGTTAGCGTATCCTCGCTCGGTGATGCGACGTCGCTGGGCGGTGGCACGCTGATCATGACGCCGCTCAAGGCCGCCGATGGCGAGATCTACGCGGTGGCCCAGGGTCCGGTCTTCATCTCCGGCTTCGCCGCCCAGGGCGACGCCGAGACGCTGACCCAGGGCGTGCCGACAGCCGGCCGGGTGCCGAACGGTGCGATCATCGAGCGCGAGGTCGACGCAAGCTTCGCCGCCCAGTCGAACCTGGTGCTGCAGCTGCGCAACGCCGACTTCTCCACCGCCATCAGGATCACGGACGCGATCAACGCATTCTCCAACCAGCACTACGGAAAACGCGTCGCCTTCGAGCAGGACTCGCGCACTGTCGTCATCAAGAAGCCGGACAAAGTCTCCCCTGCCCGGTTCTTCGCCGAGCTGGAGAATATCGTCGTCGCCGCCGACACGCCGGCGCGGGTTGTGGTCGACGAGCGGACAGGCACCATAGTCATCGGCAACGACGTGCGTATTTCCCGGGTCGCCATCAGCCATGGCGCGCTGACGGTGCGTATATCCGAAGCCCCCCAGGTCGTGCAGCCTGAGCCCTTCTCGCGGGGCGAGACAGCAGTCGAACCCTACACGGTGATCGACGCAACCCAGCCCGACGCGAAGGTCGCCGTACTCGAAGGCCCCGATCTCGAGACGCTCGTTTCCGGCCTCAACCGCCTCGGCGTCAAGCCGGACGGCATCATCGCCATCCTGCAGGGCATCAAGTCCGCCGGCGCGATGCAGGCCGATCTGGTGCTGCAATGAGCTTGTGCATGGCTATCTCCCGCACCCTCGCCACGCCAGCGAAGCGCCTGGCAGTCCTGGCCGCCCTCGCCGTTCTGGTGCCGGCCGGAATCGCAGGCTCCACCGAGCCGGTAGTCCAGCACATCGACGAGCCCGCCCTGCTGGCGCCGGAGGACACCCTTGTCGACGGCCTGTCCACCGACGCCGCGCAGACCGGGGCTGTAAAGCCGGCCCACAAGCCGCTTGAGACGGGCACGGAAATCGAACGCTTCTGCTCAAACATTGCCGACGCGGCGCGTGACCGCCGCTATGCATTGCAAACGGAGGAACTGCAGGCGCTCCAGCTTGAGGTCGACAAACGCATCAAGCTTCTGGAGGAGAAGCGCGCCGAATACGAAGCCTGGATGAAGCGCCGCGAGGACTTCCTCGCCAAGGCCAATGACGGCGTCGTCAAGATCTATGCGGGCATGCGACCGGACGCCGCCGCCGAGCGGCTGGCGGAGATGGACGCGTCGCTGGCTGCCGGCATCCTGATGAAGATCGAGCCTCGCAAGGCCGGGGTGATCCTCAACGAGATGGAACGCAAGGCCGCAGCCATGCTCACCGGCATCATGGCGGCGGCTTCGCGCAGGACCGACCCGACATGATCCGGGCCAGCGTGCTTGTCATTCTTGCATCGCTGCTTGCCGGCTGCGGCAACGGCCTGCACGAGATCGGCGTAGAACCGGCGCTGTCGCCGGTCGGCGCCGGGCTGGCTGGTGCACCGACGCCGCCGCCGCCCGCCTACGCCGGCTATCCGGCCCCGCCGCAAAAACGCTTCTCGCTGTGGAACGACCGCCAGAGCCGCCTCTTCACCGATCCCCGCGCGCTTTCGCCCGGTGACATCCTGACCGTCAGGATCAATATCAACGACCGCGCCCGCTTCAAGAATGAATCCGACCGGCAGCGCACCGCGACCAGGTCGCTGGGCGGCGCGCTCGACTACGAATGGGATGGCGTCGGTTCGAGCGGCAGCCTCGACGGCAGCGTCAACTCGTCGACCGCCAGCGCAGGCGACGGTGAGACGAAGCGTTCCGAGGATCTGGAGCTCTCGATTGCGGCCGTTGTCGTAGAAGTGCTCGGCAACGGCAATCTGGTCATCCAGGGTTCGCAGGAGGTTCGCGTGAACGCAGAGCTCCGTATCCTGACCATCGGCGGCATTGTGAGACCCACCGACATCGGACCCCAGAACACGATCTCCTACGAGCGTATTGCCGAGGCGCGCATCTCCTACGGCGGCCGCGGACGCCTCACCGAGGTTCAGCAGCCGCCATACGGCCAGCAGATCCTCGATCGCGTGTTGCCGTTCTGATGGCGGCGGCGGCCGCAGCCAAAAGCGTCGAGGCGGGCGACGCACCGCCCGCCAAGCGGGGCGCGTCGATCGTCGTGCAACTGGGACTTCTACTGGCAATGACGGCGGCGGCAGGAGGCATGGGTTGGGTTTCGGGCGGCTTCCTGACCAGTGGAAGACTGGCAGCCGGTGGAGCTGACCACGCACAGACGGGAACCGCTCATGGCGGCGGCGCGAAGCCGGGCGAACATGGTGCGGCGGGAGGCGATCACGGCGCGGTCGCGGCGAGCGAAACGGTCATTCCACTGTCCGCCATCACCACCAATATCGCATCACCGAAAGACGTGTGGGTTCGCATGGAAGTTTCGATCGTACTGGACGAACCGCAAGACGTGGATTTGCCCGGCACGATCCAGCAGGACCTCCTGACGTACATGCGCACGGTCAAGATGCACGAGGTCGAGGGCGCAAGCGGATTCCGGCATCTGCGCGAGAATCTCGAGGAGCGTGCCGCCATCCGCAGCGACGGCCATGTGAAGCAGGTTCTCATCAGGACGTTGCTGTTCGAATGAAACGCATCGGCATAGCATTTCTCCTGCTCCTCGCCGGCGGTTCCGCCGCATTCGCCCAGCAGCTCGACCTTGGCGCAATCGGGCAGGCCGACGGCACGACCATCGGCCGCATCATCCAGATGTTCGGCCTGCTCACCATTCTGTCGGTGGCGCCCGGCCTGCTTATCATGGTGACCAGCTTCACGCGCTTCGTCATCGCCCTCTCGATACTGCGAGCCGGCATCGGACTGCAGACGACGCCGGCAAACCTCATCATCATCAGCCTGTCTCTCTTCATGACGTTCTACGTCATGGCGCCGACGTTCGATCAGGCGTGGAACAATGGGGTCCGCCCGCTGATGGACAACGAGATCGACGAAACCGAGGCCTTCAAGCGTATTTCCGATCCGTTTCGTACCTTCATGGTTCGCAACGTCCGCGACGAGGACTTCAATCTGTTCGCCGACCTGGCGAGAGAACGCGGCGACACGGTCGAGCGCGAGACGGTCGACCTACGCGTGCTCGTTCCCGCCTTCATGATCTCGGAGATAAGACGCGGCTTCGAGATCGGCTTCCTGATCGTTCTGCCTTTCCTGGTCATCGACCTCATCGTGGCGACCATCACGATGGCAATGGGCATGATGATGCTGCCGCCGACCGTCGTGTCACTGCCTTTCAAGATATTGTTCTTCGTCTTGATCGACGGCTGGAACCTGCTGGTCGGCAGCCTAGTCAGGTCCTTTAACTAGGACTTTAATAAAATCATGGATCGTTAACCACGTTTCTTATGCAATTTGCAGGCATAGGGACCGCATTGTCCGCACAGACTATGGCGGGTGATCCTCGAACGCGATCACGGGCATGATGCCGTACCGTCATACCGGTCGGGCCGGTATGCAACATTTCCAGTGTTTGGGGTACGCGTACCATGGCCAGCATCATGACCAACGCTTCGGCGTTGACGGCTCTTCAGAGCCTGAATTCCACCAACAAGAATCTCGAAGTCACCCAGTCCCGCATTTCGACGGGCTACCGGGTTGCCGAGGCTTCCGACAACGCCGCCTACTGGTCGATCGCCACCACGATGCGTTCGGACCAAAAGGCGCTCTCGACCGTGCAGGACTCGCTCGGCCTCGGCGCTTCCAAGGTCGACACCGCTTACACCGGCATGAACAAGGCGATCGACGTCGTCAACGACATCAAGGTCAAGCTCGTTGCCGCCAACGGCGCAAGTGCTGCCGACAAGGCGAAGATCCAGGTCGAGATCACCGCCTTGCAGGGTCAGCTGAAGAGCTACGCCGACGCCGCAACCTTCTCGGGCGCCAACTGGCTTTCGGTGACGTCGGACAAGACCGCAGCCGGCACGGCCGCAGGCGCGTTCGACGCCGTCCAGCAGGATGTGAAGATCGTCTCCGCCTTCAACCGCTCGGCCACCGGTTCGGTGTCGCTCAGCACCATCGACGTCAAGATCGAGGGCATCAAGCTGTTTGACAACGGCGCCAACGGAGCAGTCAAGAACGACGGTATCCTCGATCGCTCGGCCTATGTCTGGACTTCGACAGCGGCGCAAACCGCGTACGATACGGCATACAATACCCAGCTCGCAGGCGGAGTGTCAGACTCCACCGCGGACACAGCCGGCGTGCTGGCGGCATTTGCCGCGGACGTGGCCGCGGTTGGCTATGCCTCCTCGGTTCACAACCTCGACATTACCGCAGCGGGTGTCACCGACACTGTGATCACCGGTATGCTGACCAAGGTCGAAGGAGCGCTCAAGTCCATGACGACGGCTGCCACCAGTCTCGGCGCCGCCAAGAGCCGCATCGACCTGCAGAAGACCTTCACCTCCAGCCTGATGGACTCCATCGAGCGTGGCGTCGGTCAGCTGGTCGACGGCGCAGCTACAGCCGACATTTTCAGACAATTCAAGGGGCCGCGTGCGAGCGCGGCCCCTTGCGATTCCTGGGAATGTCGGTGCCATCTTGACGGTTTGCCTGTGCAAAAAAAGCAGCAGAAATAATCCGTTAACCATATCACTTAGCCATTTTGCAGGGACTGGCTGCGATAGTCGCAAGAGATGGCGGGTTGATCCAGTTCGCATGGTCATTGGCATGATGCCGCTCCGTCATACCGGTCGGTCCGGTATGCAAAACAGAGTTTGTGCAAAGGGACGAGTACCATGGCCAGCATCATGACCAACGCTGCGGCGTTGACGGCTCTTCAGAGCCTGAATTCCACCAACAAGAATCTCGAAGTCACCCAGTCCCGCATCTCGACGGGCTACCGCGTTGCCGAGGCTTCCGACAACGCCGCCTATTGGTCGATCGCCACCACGATGCGTTCGGACCAAAAGGCGCTCTCGACCGTGCAGGACTCGCTCGGCCTCGGCGCTTCGAAAGTCGACACCGCCTACACCGGCATGCAGAAGGCGATCGACACCGTCAACGACATCAAGGTCAAGCTCGTTGCCGCCAACGGCGCAAGTGCCGCCGACAAGGAAAAGATCGACGTTGAGATCAAGGCCCTGCAGGGCCAGCTGAAGAGCTACGCCGACGCCGCAACCTTCTCGGGCGCCAACTGGCTGTCGGTCGACACGACCACCGGCCAAACCACGGCCGGCACTTTCAACGACGTCAAGATCGTCTCCGCTTTCAACCGTTCGGCCGCTGGTTCGGTTTCACTGGGGACGATCGATGTCAAGGTGCAGGACATCAAGCTCTATGATGCCTACGCCAGCGCCACCGGCCTGAACGACGGTATCCTGGACGCGAATCGTCTCGGCACCACCGGCGCACGTCAGGCTGCCGTGTCTGCTCCTGTTGCCGGTACGGACGCCGCCGCCGACACCTACTCGGTTTCAACCCTTACGGTCGTCGGCTTCTCCGACGCCCAGATCACCAAGCAGCTGACCGTGGTAGAATCCGCGCTCAAGGAAATGACGACGGCCGCCACCAATCTTGGCGCCGCCAAGAGCCGCATCGACCTGCAGAAGACCTTCACCTCCAGCCTGATGGACTCCATCGAGCGTGGCGTCGGTCAGCTGGTCGACGCCGACATGAACAAGGAATCGACCCGCCTCCAGGCCCTGCAGGTTCAGCAGCAGCTCGGCATCCAGGCGGGATCCGTCCCAGGAAAAATCGCGAAACCGGGGACTTCGCCGAGACGGGCCGCGCCAAGCGCGGCCCGTTTTCGCTTTTGGGCCAGGCCCATTTATGGCATTTGCGACGCTGCTTGCGTTCGCCTGATCAGCGCCGGCAAACTTCCTTCTTCAAAGGTTACCTGATCGCCTTCCGCTTAATCGGCTGTTAACCATATCGCTGTAGTCATGGTTAACCAATCGCTTATGCGGGTTGACCATGGCGGACAGGGGCATGATGCCGACGCCGACATGACCTACCGCTCCAGGCGACAAGAGCCGGCTCGAGGGGCCGGGCAGGCTGTTCGAAGAAGGGGTGAGTATCGTGTCAAGCATCATGACGAACGCTTCGGCGATGACGGCGCTTCAGACTCTCAGCGCGACCAACAAGGCGCTTGAGACGACGCAGAGCCGCATCTCCACCGGCTACCGGGTTTCAGAGGCGAAAGACAACGCCGCTTACTGGTCGATTGCGACCACGATGCGGTCCGACAACAAGGCGCTCTCCGTCGTCCAGGACGCGCTCGGTCTCGGCGCCTCAAAGGTCGACACCGCATACACCGCCATGAACAAGGTCATGGAGCGTGTCGACGAGATCAAGGTCAAGCTTGTCGCCGCGGTCGGCGCCAGCGCCGAGAACAAGGACAAGATCCAGGCCGAAATCTCAGCCCTGCAGTCGCAGTTGAAGAGCTTCGCTGATTCGGCAAGCTTCTCCGGCACCAATTGGCTCTCCGTCGCCTCGACGGTAGCCGCGGGCAACCCTGCGGCCGGTACGCACGCCGACGCCGAGATCGTCTCCTCCTTCAGCCGCGACGCCTCCGGCAACGTGGTTCTCTCCAAGATCGACATCAAGGTCCAGGACATCAAGCTCTACGACTCGGCCGCCACCACCGCCGAGACGCGCGGCATCACCGAGGGCCTGCGACTCGCCACCACCGGCGTACGCGAGGACACCGCGACTGCTGGCGTCGCCGGCACGGTTGCCGCGCTCGACGGCTACTCGGTCTCCACGCTGACCGTGGTCGGCTTCACCGATGCCCAGGTCACCCAGATGATAACCGTCGCCGACCAGACGCTTTCCGAGATCGCAGACGCCGCTACCCTGCTCGGCGCCGCCAAGAAGCAGATCGATCTGCAGAAGGAATTCACAACCAGCCTGATGGACTCGATCGAGCGTGGCGTCGGCCAGCTCGTCGATGCCGACATGAACAAGGAATCGACCCGGCTGCAGGCCCTGCAGGTTCAGCAGCAACTCGGCATTCAGTCGCTACAGATAGCCAACGGCAACGCGCAGTCGATCCTCGCTCTCTTCCAGAACTAGGTCCGGAACCAAGCCTCCGGCCATTCGTCACACCGGACAGCTTGACAAGAGCCTGATCCGCTCCCCACAGGGAAGCGGATCAGGCTCTAATCTTTTGTTACAAAAGCATTTTTCCCAACCGCCCGCACGCTCATTTTGTTGCCTCGCGGGTGGCCGATTTCATCCTCGCACAAGCTTCGGACCATAGGCTCGCTACTTACGTCGAGGCATCGGATCGGTTTGCGCCTTCAGGCTCCCGAACAATCCGAGGCGCAAGCGATTACGGGAGCGAAAGTCAGTGCCCGAGCAGTTGAACGCGGTCTTCCAGAACCTCAGGGATTTCGGCCCCCGGCGCATCGCGATGATGGGCGCCATTGTCGCTCTGGTAATGGCCGTCATCGTCGTCGGTTCGATCTATCTGAATCGCCCCGCCTACGACACGCTCTACGTCGGGCTCGAGCGCTCCGACGTGAACCAGATCGGCCTTGTACTTGGCGAGGCGGGGATCGGCTTCGACGTCGGCGCCGACGGCACTACGGTCCTGGTCCCCGCTGGCACCACAGCGCAGGCGCGCATGTTGCTTGCCGAGAAGGGCCTGCCTACAAGCGCCAATGCCGGCTACGAACTGTTCGACAATGTCGGCTCGCTCGGACTGACCTCCTTCATGCAGCAGATCACCCGGGTCCGCGCGCTGGAGGGCGAGATCGCCCGCACCATCCAGTCGATCTCCGGCATCCGCGCAGCCCGCGTTCACATCGTGATGTCGGAGCGCGCCAATTTCCGCCGCGACGAGCAGAAGCCGTCGGCCTCAGTCGTCATACGCGCTTCCGAGATGGACGCAACGCGTTCCGCATCTTCGATCCGCTACCTCGTCGCCGCCGCCGTCCCCGGACTGGATGCGCAGGACGTCACCGTGCTGGATTCGAGCGGCACGCTGCTTGCCGCCGGCGACGATCCGAACAACACCAGCGTCAGCCGCTCGCTCGGAGTGGAGCGCACCGTCGAGACGCAGATAGAGGACAACATCCGGCGCGCGCTGGCGCCCTATCTAGGCCCCGACAATTTCCGTGCCAGCGTGAAGGCCGACGTCAACACCGATACCCGGCAGACCGAAGAGACGATCTTCGATCCGGAATCGCGCGTCGAGCGGTCGATACAGGTTGTGCGAGCTAACGAGAACAACAGCCAGACGTCTGCCGGCGGCACAGCCAGCGTCGAGCAGAATCTGCCCGAGGCCGCTGCTACCCCGACCGACGCCCCGCAATCTTCCGCGCAAAGCGAGCGCAAGGAAGAGACCACCAACTACGAGATGAACTCCAAGCGTATCGCCACCGTCAGCAACGGATACTCGGTAACGAAGATGTCCATCGCCGTGGTGGTCAATCGGGACCGCATCATGGCCATCCTTGGCGACAAGGCCACGCCCGAGCAGGTAGCCGAGCGGGTCGCAGAGATTCAGAAGCTGGTGTCATCGGCAACTGGCTATAGCGAGGCGCGCGGTGACGTGATCGACGTCTCGGCCGTGGAATTCATCGATGGCCTGGATGGCCAGGAGATAGAAGCGCCGGGCATCATGGCCTCGGTCGGCCAGCATGCCGGCACCATGATCAACGCCGCGGCCTTCATCGTTGTCGTCTTCCTCGTAGCCTTCTTCGGTTTGAAGCCGATGGTCGCCGCACTCGGTCGGCCGGCAACGGATGCTCTTCCCGGCCCGAGCTTCGAGGAGGTGCAGCGCTCTCTGCCTGGCCCGGAAACCGGCGGGGAAAAGGGTCCCCTGCATACCACGGCGTCGGCGGGCTCGACGCCGCTCGATGACTTGCGCCAGAAACTGCGCCCGGCGCCGCAGGACCGACTCGCACGCATGGTTGACCTCAACGAGGAACGCAGCGCGCTTATCCTGCGCAAATGGGCGAACCAGGAGGCTGCGGCGGCATCATGACGGCGCTCGCTCTGTTCGACGTCCTCAAGGATTTCGGAACGCGGCCAACGCAGGCCGCGAACGCGGCAGCTTCGCTTCTTGCCGAACCTGCCTTGCCGGAGCTGCCGAGCATCGATGAGATCGTCACCGCCGAGGTGGCCAAGGCCCAAGCAGCGACCGAAGGGCGGCTTGCCCTGCTCCACGCAGCCGAACTGGAAGCGATGCGGCAGTATCATGCCGCCGAGATGGACTCCGCCCTTCGCAACATTGGCGAGACTGCCGGCGCGGCGATTGCGTTGCGTCTTGGCGAACTGGAAGAGCGCATCGGCGCCCGGGTTGCGACCGCCGCGGCGCGAATTTTGGGAAGCTTCCTCAGCGACGAACTTCAGCGGCGCTCGATGGACAGCCTCGCGCAAACGATTCGCGCGGCAGTCGCCGGGCGCGAATCGTTTCGCCTCGAGATCAGGGGACCGCAGTCGCTCTACGAGGCGCTGCTGTCGGCGTTGGGCGATCAGTCCGGCCATCTCGGCTACGTCGAGGCCCCTGGCTTCGATCTTTCCGTCAGCATAGACGGAAATCTGTTGGAAACACGACTGACCGAATGGTCGGCGGCCCTGTCGGAAATACTCGAATGAGCGCAGTGACCGCAGACGGCGAGCCCAGGCACGAGATCATCATCGTCAAGCGCAACCATGACCATGAGGAGGGTCACCACGGGGGCGTCTGGAAGATCGCCTTCGCCGATTTCATGACGGCCATGATGTGCTTCTTCCTCGTCATGTGGCTGATCAATGCCGCCAACGAACAGACCAAGGCTGCGGTTGCCTCCTACTTCAACCCGGTCAAGCTCATCGACCGAAACTCCTCCAAGAAGGGTCTGGAAGACCTTGGTGACGGTCCGAACGCGGCTGGCTTGGAGAAGGACAATCCTGCGGTCCCCCAGGAAAAAGCCGGTGAGGAGGGTCTGGGAGACGCCAAGGAGATTTCGGAGACCAAAGCCGCGGACAAGGACCGCAGCGAGACGCAATCCGACGAGTACCTGTTCGCCAATCCATACGCCGTCCTCTCGGAGATTGCCGAGGAAACCGGCGTGCTTCAGAACATCAGCGCCAAAGGCGACGGCGGCGCACAGATTTCCGGCCCGTCGACCGGCGCGGCCGGCGGCCAGGCCTATCGCGATCCGTTCGCGCCGGACTTCTGGACCGAACAGATGGTTGCGCGTGGCGACACCGCGCAGGGTGTGAAGGCCTCCGGAACGGGCCTTCCCGCCGGTCCCGACAAGCCGGGCCAGCCGGTCGAACGGTCTGCGGCGGACGCAGCCCCGCTTGAGCCCGACGCAACCCCGCTGGAGCCAGACGCAGCCCCGCTGGAGCCCCTGGCGAAGGTTGAGCCGCCGGCGCAAACCGTCGCTTCGGGGACGTCCGATCCTTTGAAGGGAGAGCCAGGCGCCGCAACCACCAAGGCCGCCGACGACATTCGTGAAAAGCTTGCCGTCGCGCTGGGCCCGGACAGCAAGCTCGCAGAGGGCCTGACGGTCGTCGCCGGCGAGAATGGTGTCACCATTTCGGTCACCGATCAGTTCGACTTCGGGATGTTCGAGGTCGGCTCCGCGGTGCCCCGCCGCGACCTTGTGCTTGCCATGGAGAAGATCGGCAAGATCCTCGCCGAGCAGAAGGGCACTCTGACGATCGAGGGGCACACCGATGCGCGCCCGTTCCGCAATGATGCCTACGACAACTGGCGCCTCTCCACCGCGCGCGCCCATTCCGCCTACTACATGCTGGTGCGCGGCGGCCTCGACGAGAGCCGCATCACGACGGTCGCCGGACACGCCGCGCGCAAGCTGAAGGACAAGGCGGACCCGCTCGCTGCCGCCAACCGGCGCATTGAGATTCTCCTGGACGTCAACGGATGACGATCCTGCGTTCAGGAATGGCAGGTCTGCTGGTGATCGGCGCCGCGCTGCCGGCTGCCGCGAGCGGCACCGACGCGTCCGGCGCGCTGGAGCCTTACCAGATCGTGCGTTCCCTCGAACTCGTCCAGGACCGGCTTGCCGGCGGAGACAACGCTTCGCAGCCAATGCAGCGCAAGCTGCTCGAGATGATCGATTCCCGCTTCGCGACAAGGGAAGGGGCGCGTTTCGACAACGAACTCAATCGCCGCGCTCTGCTGGTTTATGCCATGTCAGGCGGCAACCCGGACACCGTGAAAGCCGCGCTTGAGCATCTGGGCGAGGACGACCCCAGCCGCAAGCTCGGTGAAAAGATCCTGTTCTATGTGGATGGAAAGCCCACCGAAGCCCAGGAAGCATTCGCCTCGGTCGATCCGATGGCTTACCCGCCCGATGTCGGCATGTACCTTGCCCTCGTCAAGGGATCGATGCTCTCCGATGCCGAGCCGGCAAACGCCCTGGCGCTGCTCGACCGGGCGCGTCTTCTCGGCCCGGGAACACTGGTCGAGGAAGCGGCACTGCGCCGCTCGCTCGCTATAGCTGCCGCGCTCGGAGACGCCGGGCGGTTCCTCACGCTCTCGGAGAACTATGTTCGCGCCTATCTCCGTTCGCCATACGCCGGGCAGTTTGCCGACGCCTTCGTCGCTGGTGTCGTCCTGCTAGACAGCACGATCGATCGAGGCGGCATCAAGGACATCACCTCCCTGATGGCGGTCGAGCAGGAGAAGACCATCTATCTTCGCATCGCGCGGCGCGCCGCAATCGACGGCCTCATCGACCTTGCAGCCTTCGCCGCTTCCGAGGCCCAGGCCGTGGACGGTGACCCGCGCGCTGAACTCTACTCCGGCCTTTCGTCCGTCACCTCAGGCAATGTGGGCGAGATTGCCGACCGGCTGTCCAAGATCGACCGCAACCGCCTCTCGGACAACGATCGCCAGCTGCTCGACGCGGCCGGCGCCATCGCCGCAGGCTTGACGCTGGCGCCCGCCGGAATGAAACAGAGCCCGGCCGGGCCGCAAGCTGTCTCCACGCCTTCCGACAGTCCCGACACCCTCGCTCCCGCCGCTTCGGAGTCGGCCCTGGCGCCTTCAGACGAAGAGCAGGCACCTTTGTCCGCCGCCACGCCGCCGCAGGCCGCAACGCCCGAAACCGCTGAAGTCGCCTCCCCGTCTCAAGGAGACTCCAAGCCCGAGGCAGGCGATGGGGCCGCGGAGGTGCAAGCCATGGTTGCCGCGACGCGCGAAAAGCTGGCCGACATCGACCGATTGATCGGAGACATGCCAAAATGACGCGCGCAGTGTCGCAATCCTTGCCGCCGGTGCTGTCGCCGAAGGCCGGCATCCAGAGCAAGGCCGAGCGCAGCTCGGCTCCGCAGGCAAACTTCGCAGAGGCGCTCGGCATCGGCAAGCGGTCCGGGCAGGCACAATCGAGCAACATGAAGACGGACTCCGGGGAGGCCAGCCCGGCCCCGGCATGGCCACATCTCGCTAGCCGGATTGGTGGCCTGCACCCACGGCAGTCGGAAGTCGGAATCGCGGCCGCCGGGTCTGAGCCGGAACCCGATGGCGCACCCGAGGAGGACGACTTCACCGCCAAGCAGCCAGACATGCCGGAGGACTTGGCCGGCGAAAAGCACACCCAGCACGTCGGTCTGCGCGACGCTATGGCAAATCTCGCAGCGCCGGTCTTGCAGGCCTTGCGGGAAAGGTTCGTACAAACCGACCGGGTTGACACCTCCCGGGATGCAGACGGCGCTGGCGTCTCATCCGACATCAATGTCGCGCCGTCCCCGCAGCTGTTCGCGGGAGATAACGCCGAATCCGGTGAGGCGGCGCCCCCAGCCCCTCCCGCGGCACGCACGATCGATACGCCGAAGTCTCGCCTGACCCTGGCGATCCGCGCCGGCGAAGCGGCCGCACCGCTACAGCTCGATCAGACACCCGCGCTTGGTCACGGACCCGGCATTCTGCGGAATATGCCATCGGCGGGCGACTCGACGCCGGAAATCATTCCGGAACGAACCCCGGAACCGTCCAAGCCAGCGCCCCGCGCAACCGTGGTCGCGCAACAGAACATTCCGGCTCCGATGCAATCAACGGCCGTCGCCCTGGTCCAGTCGATCGCCTCCGGTGACCTCCTGGCCCCGCCGGCCGCGGCAACAACGCTGAACGCGATTCATGCTTCCGCGACACATGCTTCCGCACAGTCGCTTAAGATCCAGTTGCATCCGGCGGAACTGGGAATGGTCACTGCGACGTTGCGTTTCGCCGGTGAGCGCCTGTCCATCGAACTTCGGGTTGAAAATCAGGACGCGTACCGTCGCCTGACCAGCGACAGCGACACCATTATAGGGTCGTTGCGTGACCTCGGTTACGAGATAGACAAGGTTTCTGTCATACAACCTTCACTTGCAAATGCATCTGCGTCGCGCACTGAAGCCCTTACGGCTCCGACTCTCATGTCGGGCCGCTCGGGAGACCAGTTCGGCTCCGCAACATCGAATGGCGGCAGCGCGGGCTCCGGCGAACGGCCTTCTGGAAACGGCGGAAAACAAGGCCAGAGCTCGCAACATAGCGCGCCCTCACGGCTTGAGACTGCAGACGACGATCTCTACATCTAGCCTTGCAGGAGCGTTTAGGCGAGGCAAGCGGGTCTGTCACATCCCACAACCTAGAATGTTCGGGTGCAACTTCATTCCCTGTCCTGACGGCACCCGCCGGCGTTCGACGGATGCCTGTCGTGCGCAGGTCGATCGCGTTCAAACTCCGATTTTGAACGACTCCCAAAAAAATACCCCTAATAAATGACGGTTAGGCAGGATTCGCTGCTCGCGATACCCCTTTCACATCAGAAAGACTTCTGATTCGGAGGGCGGGCCGATGATAGTGATCGTAGACGAGCGTCAGCTCGTACAAGAGGGATATCATTCACTTTTTGACCGTGAGGGTGTGGCAACCGCATCGTTCGGTTCCGGCGCTTTCGACGAATGGGTGACAAGCGCGGCCGACGAAGATCTGAAATCGGTGCGTGCCTTCCTGATAGGCGACTGCGGCAAGTCCGGCGTGTCGCCGCGCAAGATACGCGATCGTACCGGTGCCCCGGTGATCGCACTCAGCGACCAGCACTCCCTCGAAAACACGCTGATGCTTTTTGAGTCCGGCGTCGACGACGTCATCCGCAAGCCGGTCCACATCCGCGAGATCCTTGCCCGCATCACTGCAATCCGTCGCCGTGTCCAGGAGGAGGAGCAGTCCGTCGACATCGGAGCGATGCGCATCTTCATGGACGGCCGCGAGCCCGAGATCGACGGCGTGCCGCTGCCGCTGCCGCGCCGCGAGCGCCGCATCCTCGAATACTTCGCCGCGAACCGTGGCCGCCGTGTCACGAAGACCCAGGTCTTCAATGCGATTTACGGCATCTTCGACGACGAGGTCGAGGAGAACGTTGTCGAAAGCCACATTTCGAAGCTGCGCAAGAAGCTGCGCGAGAAGATCGGCTTCGATCCTATCGATTCCAAACGTTTCCTTGGCTATCGGCTGGTCGTTTGACGGCGATGGCCGAGGGCTTCCGGCTGTACATTCCGGGCAGCCTTCGCGCCAGTTTCGCGCAAGTCCGGCATTGTAGTCTGCGGTGCGGTGAAGTGCACAGTGGGGAGCAACCACGATGAGTCTCTACGGGATGATGCGGACCGGGGTGTCCGGCATGAACGCGCAGGCCAATCGCCTGTCGACGGTCGCCGACAACATCGCCAATTCCGGGACCACGGGCTACAAGCGGTCGAGCACCGAATTCGCGTCTCTGATCATCCCCTCGACCGGCGGCAACTACACGTCGGGCGGAGTGACAACGACGGTCCGCACCTCCGTCTCGCAGCAAGGCGACCTCAAATACACGACTTCGGGCAGCGACCTCGCCGTCAACGGCAATGGCTTCTTCGTCGTCGAAAATGCGGGCGGCACGCCATTTCTCACGCGCGCCGGGTCATTCGTGCCTGACGGCGAAGGCAATCTGGTCAATGCATCCGGCTTCTACCTGATGGGCTACAGCTTTGATGCAGGCCCTCCCGCCGCCACGGCCAACGGTTTTGGCGGTCTCGAGAGGGTATCCATCGCGCAGGAGGAATTGCTGGCGGTCCCCTCGACACAGGGAACATTCACCGCCAACCTGCCCGTCGACGCTGCTACGGTTGCCGCTGGCCAGTTGCCTTCGGCGAACGCCGCGAACGCGACAGCCACCCAAAAGACCTCCCTTGTCGTCTACGACAATCTTGGCTCCGAGGTGATGCTCGACATTCACTACACCAAGACCGGCGCCAACACCTGGGAAGTCGCTGTCTTCAACCAGGCCGGTGCGGCGCCCGGTGCGCCGTTCCCCTACACGCCCGGCTCGCTTCTTGCCACGCAGACGCTGACGTTCGACGGCACGACCGGCGCGCTGACCAGCCCGGCCGGAGGCGTCAACATTCCCGTGCCGAACGGCGGCACCTTCAACGTCGACCTTTCCAAGATGACGCAGCTCGGCATGGAGTATACCGAGCTCAAGGTCCAGGTGAACGGCAACGCGCCGTCCGGCATCGAGAGCATCGAGATCGGCGCGGACGGCACCATGTACGCGCAGTACAAGAACGGCTCCTTCCGCGAACTCTACCGGATTCCGCTCGCCGATGTTCCGAGCCCCGACATGCTGACGGCGCTGCCCGGCAACGTTTACGCGCCAAGCTCGGAGTCCGGCGATCTCCAGATAGGATTCCCGGGCAGCGGCGGTCTGGGATCGATGATCTCTGGCGCGCTCGAAAACTCCAACGTCGATATCGCCGAGGAGCTGACCAGCATGATCGAGGCGCAACGCAGCTACACTGCGAACTCCAAGGTGTTCCAGACCGGCGCCGACCTGATGGACATCCTCGTCAACCTCAAGAGGTAGCCGGGTTACGGAACCCCTAATGGCGCCCGAAAGCTAGCATGTCGCTGTCTTCCGCCCTCAGTATCGCACAATCGTCGATCAGGAATACTGCCCGGCAGACAAGCATCGTTTCGCGCAACGTCCTGGAAGCGAACAATCCCGACTACAACCGGCGCACCGCCGTCCTCACCAACAGCACGGGAGCGCGCGCCGTCGAGATCCAGCGCGCCGCCAACGAGCAGTTGTTTCGCCAGAACCTTGAGGCAGTGGCGGATTTCAACGGCCAGAGCACGCTGTCCACGGGCCTGGAGCGACTGAACCTCTCTATCAACGGCGTCGAGAATTCGACCTCGCCCGCCACGGCGATCGGCAAGTTGCAGGAGGCGCTGCAGCTCTATTCCGCCGCGCCGTCCAACAGCAATCTCGCCGAGACCACGCTTGACGCGGCGCGTGAAGTCGTTCGCACGCTGAACGACGGAACCAGCGCGATTCAGTCGTTCCGGACGGTGGCGGACCAGGAGATCTCCACTGCGGTCGGCGACCTAAACAATCTGCTTGCCGATCTGGAGAAGGCCAACAACGCCGTGATCTCCGGCACGAGGTCGGGACGCGACGTATCCGACTTGCTCGACCAGCGCGACGCCACGCTGAAGCGCATCGCCGAATATGTTCCGATCTCGACCTATACCCGCGGCGACAACGATCTGGTCGTGAATACCAAGGAGGGCAACACCCTTTTCGAAACCGTGCCACGCAGCGTCAGCTTCACGCCGACCGGCGTCCTTTCGCCTGGCGCGACCGGCAACAAGGTGTTCATCGACGGCGTGCCGGTTGCCGTTGCGACCAGCGGCAACACCGAGGGGTCCGGCCGCATAGCCGCGATGATCCAGCTCCGCGACAGCGTCACGGTTACCATGCAGGGCCAGCTCGACGAGATCTCGCGCGGCCTGATTTCCGCGTTTGCGGAAACTTCGCCGACCAACGCACTTCCCGACGCGCCCGGGCTCTTCACCTGGCTCGGTGCTCCAGCTGTGCCGGCGGCCGGCACACTGGTGGCCGGACTTGCCGGCCAGATCAAGCTCAACCCGGCGCTGGATTCCAGCCAGGGCGGCAACCCCGTGCTGCTGCGCGACGGTGGCGCCAACGGCGCGGGCTATGTGCACAACACGGCCAACAACGCCGCCTATTCCGACCTCCTGTTGAGCTACGGCACCCGCATCTACACGCCGATGACGTTCGACCCGGCCGCTGGCATCGACGCCACCTCGAGCCTCAGCGACTATTCGACCGCGTCCGTCGGCTGGTTCGACGGACTGCGCAAGCAGGCGTCGGACGCCGCCAGTTCCAAGGAAGCGCTCGCGGTTCGCACGGCCGAGGCGCTTTCCAACGAAACAGGCGTCAACATAGACAACGAGATGTCGCTGCTTCTCGATCTGGAGCATTCCTACGAGGCGTCGGCGCGGCTCATCCGCGCGGTCGATGAGATGCTTGCCACCCTGCTCGACGCGGTGAGGTAGGCCCATGACAACGTCATCCATTTCTTCGCTCTCGGTCTCGCAGGCGCTGCGCAATTCCACCATGCGCACGCAGTCGAATCTGGTGCAGGCTCAAAAGGAGCTGGACACCGGCAAGGTCTTCGACAGCGGCCTGGCGCTTGGCGCAAGGACGGCGCAGACCGTCACCTTCACACGCGATATCGACCGCCTGAACGGTATCGTCGATTCCAACAGCCTGGTTTCCGCACGCCTTACCGCCACGCAGGACGCGCTCACCAACATCACCGCCGCCGCGCAGGATCTGCTGGGCGTCCTGACTGCGAGTTCGTCTGGCGATGCGGCCGCCTCTGTGACGCGCGACAGCGGCCGTACGGCGCTCGGCATGCTGACCTCAATCCTCAACACGCCGATCAACGGCGAGTACATCTTCGCCGGCATCAATACCGACGTGAAGCCGATGGAAGGGTTCGAGGCGGGTTCGGCAGCCAAGACCGCCTTCGACACGGCGTTCCAGACCCATTTCGGCTTTGCGCAGACCGACGCCGCGGCGGCAGGAATCACGACGGCCGAGATGGACGACTTTCTGACCAACACTCTCGAGCCGCAGTTCCTCGGTGCCGGCTGGCAGGCCAACTGGTCGAACGCCACCGACGAGCCGATCGTCAGCAGAATAGCGATGAACGAAACGACCGAGACATCGGTCAGCGCAAACACCGACGGCATGCGCAAGCTCGCAATGGCCGCTGCAGCGATCGGCGATCTCTTCGACAGCAACCTCAGCGACGCCGGCAAGAAGGCGCTCGTCGAACGCATGGTCGGCGTCGTGGGCGAGGCGATCAGCTCGATCGCCCAACAGCAGTCTCAGACCGGTGTCGTCGAGCAGCGCGTCAGCGCAGCCAGCGACCGCATGAAGGTCCAGGCGGATCTTTTCGAGCGCATGACGATCGACACCGAGGGCGTCGATCCCTACGAGGCCGCCAGCCGCGTCCAGGATCTGCTCTCGCACATCGAAACATCCTACGCGCTTACCGCACGCATCCAGCAACTGAGCCTGCTCAAGTACCTGGGCTAGAGCATGGCAGGGGTAGCAGTCACATCGTTTTCGGCCTCGAACGCCTGACCAAACAACAGCCGCACCGGACGGGAAACCTATGTACCAATTCTCCTACGCCGACATTCAGACCGACTCGGTGGCCGACGCCAAGGACCGCGAGCGCCAGCTCCTCACGCGCTCCATCGACCTGCTGACCGCCGCACGCGCGATCGGAAGCGACTCGATGGAGGCCATCGAGGCGATTCATTTCCTCAATCGTGTCTGGGCTTCGCTGATTGAGGACTTGGGCAGCCCGGACAACGCCTTGCCCAAGGAACTCAGGGCAAATCTGATTTCCATTGGCCTCTGGCTGCTGCGCGAAGCGGAGGACGTTCGCCAGGGCCGCTCGGAGAATTTCGATGGCCTTATCGAGGTTTCTCAGATCATACGGGATGGCATCCAATGAAGAACACGCTGAAGATTTCCCTGAAGCCCAATGAGAAAATCTATCTCAACGGCGCGGTGATCCGCGTCGACCGCAAGGTCACGCTCGAGTTGCTGAACGACGTGCAGTTCCTGCTCGAAAGCCACGTGATGCAATTCGACGACGCTTCCACCCCGCTGCGGCAGCTCTATTTCATCCTGCAGGTGATGCTGATGAACCCGACCGGCGCCAACGACGCGCAAGACCTGTTCCGTCGCTCGCTTCCGTTGATGATCGCGAGCTTCAGCGACCCAGAGATCACCGGCACGCTCAAGCACATCGACCGCATGGTCGCAGAGGGCCATGTCTATGAAGCGCTGAAGGCCTTGCGCGGGCTTTATCCGCTCGAGAATCGCGCGCTCGGCGAGAACGACGACAATCCGCCCATGGAGTTGCGGACAAGCGCTGGAGCAGCCCGATGAGCATGACCGTTCCGGCGACCGGCGCCTCCTCCTCCGCGACCCAGTCCGACGCAGTTTCCAAGACACAGGTCGACTACCAGTCGTTCCTCAAGCTGCTCGTCGCGCAGATGAAGAACCAGGACCCTACCAATCCCATGGACTCCACGCAGTATATGGCGCAACTCGCGGCGTTCAGCCAGGTCGAACAGTCGGTCCAGATGAACGGAAAGCTCGACCAGATGTTGCAGTCCTCGACTCTCGACCAGGCAAGCGCCATCATAGGCCGTACGATCACCTCGGCCGATGGCGCTACGTCCGGCAAGGTCGCCGAGGTGAAGCTGATCTCGAACGGCATCGTGGCAGTGCTCCAAGACGGCCAGGAGATCACGGTCGGCGCCGGTGTCACGATTTCCTAGGCAGCGGCTTGGCCAAGGGCGCGTGTTATGAATGAGGCTGATGCACTCGACATTGTCCAGTATGCTATCTGGACCGTGCTTACCGCCTCGGGCCCTGCGGTCGCCGCCGCCATGCTGGTTGGCGTAGGCATCGCTCTCATTCAGGCGCTGACGCAGATCCAGGAAATAACGCTGACCTTCGTGCCGAAGATCGTCGCGATCATGCTGGTCGTCGCCTTGACCGGTCCCTTCATCGGCGCCCAGATCTCGGCATTCACCAACGTCATCTTCGAGCGCATCCAGAACGGGTTCTAGACTACGCTACCTGCCGCTGCTCCTTCGCGAACGGGCTGAGCCCCAGCCAGTTCTGCATCGCGCCTGCAAGCGCGGGATCGCCATCGAGTTCGATCGTCCCGGCGTTGAGTTCGTTCCTCAACTTGGCAATCCCCATCCAGACCGCGGTCATCGCCCTCAGCGGCGAGCGCACCAGCAGGTCGACCTGGAAGCCAGGGTCGAAATAGCAGAGGTCGACCACCGCCTCTTCCACCACCAGCCAATAATTCCGCTTGGCGGCCGACAATTCGGGGTATTGAAACTGTATCGTGCATTTGCGCGGCGGTAGCGGCTGCAGAACGAGGTGGCGGCGCATGTCCCACATCAGCAGGGTCGGGTCGAGATTCCGCAACGAAAGCTGTGATTCGATCCAGCGCTGGCCCCACAGGCCGAGCCCCATCACGACCTCGCGCAGGTCCGCGCCGGCGGGCGTGAGCGTGTATTCCACCGCGCCGCCCATGCTGCGCCGGACTGAAACTATCCCCGCTTTTTCCAGTTCTTTCAATCGCTTGGATAGCAGCGCCGGCGACATGCGAGGCACCCCTCGCCTGAGGTCGTTGAAACGCGTCGTGCCACAGAGCAGTTCGCGCATGATGAGCGGCGTCCAGCGCGAACAGAACACCTCGGCCGCCATCGAGACCGGACAGAACTGCCCATAACCGCTGTGTTCAGGCATCGGCCACCATCTTCCTCTTCAAGTCACTATACTCTCTTCGGCCCTGGTTTCCATTTTTTGTCGCCGCGGTGTTTGCGGCTGTTACAGCCCCTGCAAACGCCGCTCCGCCGCGCCGGCCTCCGATAAGGCCAGTACACTTCTGGAACTGGACCTTTGCATTGCGTGGGAGGATTTTCCCGCATCCCAATGGAAACGAGAGACTGACATGACCATGACCAGCGCAGCCAAGAAGACCGAGACCGGCAGCGAGACTGTCGTCGAAACTGCGATCCGGCTCGCACCCAGCTTTGCAGCCAACGCTGCGGCTGCCGATGACAATGATCGCTTCGTCGCCGAAAACTACGACGCCCTGAAGGCGGTCGGCCTGCTTGCGGCGGCAGTGCCGGTCGAACTCGGCGGACGTGGCGCCGAGATCGCCGAGCTCTGTGACATGATCCGCACCATCGGGCAGGCCTGCGGATCGACAGCACTGGCCTTTTCCATGCACACGCATCAAGTCGCTATTCCTGCCTGGCGCTGGCGCCACCAGAAGGTCGCGGCCGTCGAGTCGCTCTTGAAGCGGGTCGCCACGGAGAGGATCGTTCTGTTGTCGAGCGGTGGCTCCGACTGGATCGCCGGATCGGGCAAGGCGGAGAAGGTAGAGGGCGGCTACCGCATCACCGCGCGCAAGGTGTTCACCTCCGGTGCGCAGGCAGGCGATATCCTCATGACTGGCGCCGTCCTCGAAGGTGAGGGGCCAGCAAAGGTGCTGCATTTCGGCGTGCCCATGAGGGCGCCCGAGGTGAAAGTGCTCGACACCTGGCATACGCTGGGCATGCGCGGCACCGGCTCCAACGACGTCGTCATCGACGGACTTTTCATTCCTGATGCCAACGTCGCGCTCGCCCGCACCAGCGGCGAGTGGCATCCGCTCTTTCAGATCATCTCGACCATCGCCTTCCCGTTGGTCTATGCCGCCTATCTCGGCGTCGCCGAAAGTGCACGCGACATCGCTGTCGCACTGGCCAAAAAGAAGCCGGCCAACGAGCACGCGGTCAGTCTCGCCGGGCGCATGGACACCAGCCTGCGGGCCGCGCAACTCGCCCATCGCCACATGGTGGCGACGGTAGAGATGAACGCCCCATCGGCACAGTCGGTCAACGAGGTAATGATGGGCCGCGCGCTGGTTGCCGAACACGCCATCAAGGCTGTCGAGCTGGCGCTGGAACTCGGCGGCGGCGCGGGATTTTACCGGTCGAGCGGGCTGGAGCGCCGCTTCCGCGACATACAGGGCGCCCGCTTCCACCCGCTGCAGCAGGGTCCGCAGGCAACCTACGCCGGCTCCATGGCCCTCGGCCTGTCGGTCGACAAGGTGTTCTGACGGGTCCCGCCGCCCCGTCGCCGTTGGCGGACGGGCGGCCTGGCCACCAATTCCCGATTGGGACCCACCCTCACGCAAGGTTGACCGCCTAGTCTGATCGCGCCTGCGCCTGCGCGGGCAGCATCGGATTTGGAATGGCATGGCGATCGCAGAAACCCTCAGCGCCGAACCGGTAGCCAAGAACGGCCGCGATGTCTTCTTCGCGCTTGGCATCGTGGTCATCTTGGCGGTCCTGTTCCTGCCCATTCCCGCCTTCCTCATCGATGTCGGGCTCGCCTTCTCGATCGCACTCTCCGTCCTGATCCTGATGGTCTCGCTGTGGATCGCGCGGCCGCTCGACTTCTCGTCGTTCCCGACGATCCTCCTGATCGCCACCATGCTGCGCCTGTCGCTCAACATCGCGACGACCCGCATGATCCTGTCGCATGGCAATGACGGCACCCATGCCGCCGGCTACGTGATTTCGGGCTTCTCCAACCTCGTCATGAGCGGCGATTTTGTCATCGGCCTCATCGTGTTCATGATTCTCGTCATCGTGAACTTCATCGTCATAACCAAGGGCGCGACCCGCATCGCGGAGGTTGGCGCCCGATTCACTCTCGACGCCATCCCCGGCAAGCAGATGTCCATCGACGCGGACCTGTCTGCCGGCGTCATCGACGACAAGACCGCGCAGCTTCGCCGCCGCGAACTTGAAGAAGAGAGCTCGTTCTTCGGCTCGATGGATGGCGCTTCCAAATTCGTTCGAGGCGACGCCATCGCTGGCCTCATCATAACCTTCATCAACATCGTCGGCGGCATCACGATCGGCTACTTCCGGCACGGCATGGATCTCGGCAAGGCTGCCGACGTGTTCATCAAGCTGTCGGTGGGCGACGGTCTCGTGACGCAGATCCCCGCGCTCGTCGTGTCGCTCGCTGCCGGCCTTCTGGTCTCCAAGGGCGGCACGCGCGGTTCGGCCGACAAGGCTGTCTTCGGCCAGCTCGGCGCCTATCCACGCGCGCTCTACGTCGCAGCCGTGCTTCTCCTTCTGCTGTCGATCATGCCCGGCCTGCCGATGCTGCCCTTCGTCGCGCTGGCAGGCGCGATGGTGTCGCTTGCATACTTCATCCCGTTGCAGAACAACCGCCGCGCCGCCGCAGCCCAGGCGGTGAAGAAGCAGGACGCCGCCAACAAGGCGGACGAAGAGAAGAACTCGGTCAAGGCTTCGCTGGCAACCGCCGAAATCGAGCTTCTCATCGGCAAGCAGCTTTCGACCAAGCTGATCGTCGCGCATCAGGAGCTTGCGTTCCGCATGTCGAAGATGCGCAAGAAGTTCGCAACGCAGTACGGCTTCGTCGTGCCCGAGGTGAAGCTGACCGACGATTTCGGCATCCCCTCGAAGAGCTACCAGATCAAGGTTCATGGCACAGTGGTCGCCGAACACGCCATGAAGGTTGGCGAGATCATGGTGCTTCTGGGCAACCGGCCTGCCCCTGATATCCCCGGCGAGGAGGTGCGCGAGCCAGCCTTCGGAATGCGCGCCTGGTCGGTGCCCGAAATGTTTTCCGAAGACCTCAAGCGCGAGCAGTACACCTTCGCCGATAACATGTCGGTGCTGCTCACCCACCTGTCCGAGGTCATCCGCAACAACCTGCCGCAGCTCCTGTCCTACAAGGACATGAAGGCGCTGCTCGATCGCCAGGATCCCGAGTACAAGAAACTCGCCGACGAGATCTGCACCTCGCACATCACCTATCCCGGACTTCAGGCGGTCCTGAAACTGCTGCTCGCCGAGCGCGTCTCGATCCGCAACCTGCATTTGATCATCGAAGCTATCGCCGAGATTGCTCCCCATGTCAGGCGCACCGAGCAGATCGTCGAACATGTGCGCATCCGCATGGCGCAGCAGATCTGCGGCGATCTCTCCGAAGGCGGAGCGCTCAAGGTGCTGCGTCTCGGCAACCGCTGGGACCTCGCCTTCCACCAGGCGCTCAAGCGCGACCCAAAGGGCGATATCCGCGAGTTCGACATCGACCCGCGCCAGCTCGAGGAGTTCGGCCAGGACGCCTCCAAGGCGATCCGCACGCATCTCGACGCCGGCGAGCGCTTCGTACTCGTAACCGCGCCCGACGCGCGACCCTATGTCCGCATGATCATCGAGCGGCTGTTCCCGACGCTACCCGTGCTGTCGCATGTCGAAATCGCCAAGGGCGTCGAACTGCGCATACTCGGGACCATCTCTTGAGCGCCGCCGCCGAAAGCACCGTGATCGCCGCTTTCCTTGCATTCTGCCGCATCGGCGCGTGCTTCCTGATCATGCCCGGCCTCTCTAGCGCCCGCGTACCCATGCAGGTGCGCCTCTTCGTGGCGATCGCAGCGACCGGCGGCCTGCTGGCGCTGCTGTGGGACCAGATACATCCCTTCGCAGACCGTCGACCAGCCGTGCTGGTGCCGCGCATCGCGTCTGAACTGATGATCGGCTCGCTGATCGGGCTGCTTGCACGACTCTACATTCTTTCCCTTCAGTTCATCGGCGCGGCCATCGCGATGCTGATCGGCTTTAGCGGTACCAGCGGACCGGGCGTGGAGGACGGCGAGCCCCACGCGGCGCTTGGCGCGATCATCTCCTTTTCGGCGCTGCTCCTGCTGTTTGTCTTCGATTTCCATCACGAGATCATTAGGGGGTTGGTCACGTCCTACAAGGTCGCGCCGCTCGACGTGATGTTCAACCCGCAGGCGGCGCTGGTCGACGTCACGGACACGCTGTCGGAATCCTTCCTGGTGGTGCTGAGGCTCGGCAGCCCATTCATCGCCTACTCGCTGCTCGTCAACCTGACGATCGGCTTCGTGAACAAGCTCGTGCCGCAGATTCCCGTCTATTTCATCTCGCTGCCCTTCGTCATCGGGGTCGGGCTCATCATCTTCTATTTCGCCATCGGAACCATGCTCAGCCTTTTCGCCGACGGCTTTGTCGGCATAACGATCGGCAGGTAGCGGCATGGTCACACGCGTACAGCGGCTGAAGAAGCTGCTGACCCTTCAGGAGCAGTTGAAGGCGATGCACGAGCTGCGGCACGCCGGCTTCGTTGCCGGCGCAGCGGCGGCAAGGACCGAAGCCGAGGAGCTCGTCGATCGGTTCAATGCGGAGGATTCGTTGTCGGCCCTGTTCCCCGAGGTCTATCATCGCGGCATCGGTTCGGCGCTTTCGCGGGCCGACCAAAATCTCAGACTTGCCGGCGGCGAGGCCAACAAGGTGGCCGCCGCGACAGCGCGCGCCAACCTGGTCCAGCGCAACTGGCGGGACGCAAGAGCCGCAGACGAACGCGAGCGCGGCGACCGCGAGCGCCTAGACATCATAGGCCAACGCCTCAAGTCGCCAACGGGCAAGTAAGGCTGCCACAAGGTTGTCGGGTCATTATCGGCGGGAAGAAACCGGAGACGGCGTCTTGCCCATATCCCCGCCGAGCCAGATTGGCATGGAGCTGATGCGCGCGCCGGCGCTGGCCGACATCCATGCCGCGCGCAGCGACCTTGCGCGTCGTTCCGAGGCTGCCGCGACGGACCAGTTCAGCGTCGAAACCGGCGATGCCGGCAAGGCTGGCGATACCGCAGCCAAAAAGGGTTCGCCCGAAAGCTTCCGCAAGTTCGAGGCGATGGTGCTGCAGACATTTATCCAGAACATGCTGCCCAAGGACGGTGCGGCCGTCTATGGCAAGGGCATGGCCGGCGACATGTGGAAATCGCTGATGGCCGAGAAAATGGCTCAGGTGATGGCCGAACGCGGCGGCATCGGTATCGCCGGCCGCATGCTGGGCCAGTATTCCGCCGCGGGTGGTGCATCCGCCAAAGCGGCCACGGGCGCGCAGATCCCGCAAATCGAAAGCAAGCCCGATGCCGGCGAGCGATTGGGCATCGCGCCGGCCATTCTCGACAGCATGCAGCGCTCGCTGTCCGACTTGTTGACCGACGACCTCCGGCAGTCTCCTGGAGACTTGGCCTCGACCATCACCCAGCGCGGATAGACAGCAGATGTCCTACTACCCTCCTACAAGTCAGAGCATTGCCACACGGCCGGCCACCGAACCGGCGGTCCCGACGGTCAATCTCGGTGCATTGATCGCGCGCATCGAGGAGGCTGTCACCGAAGAGACCGCGTCGATCCGCACCGACCTGCGCTTCGACATCAAGGCTTCGAACGCGCGCAAGAGCCGCTATCTCTACGAACTCACCCGTGCACTGAAGGGCGCGCGAGAAGGAAGCGTGCCTGCCGAACACCGCGCCGGCCTTGTCAAGCTGCGCGAGAGGCTGGCCGACAACGAGACCGCGATCCGCGCACATCTGAGCGCCGTCAACGAGGTCGCAACCCTGGTGCGGAACGTAATCCAGCGCGCGGAGAACGACGGCACCTATTCGGCCGGCGAATTCGGGTATGCGCGGTGATCAAATTCATCGTCGCCGCTATCTGGCTCTGCGTCGTCACCATCGGCGCGGTGTTCTATTCGTTCCAGAGCGCGGTGGCGAAGATGGACGCGCCGGCCGCGCCGCCCCTGCTTGGAGGGCTCGACTACATCAAGACCGAGATCGTGTCGGTGCCGGTCCTCAGCGACGGGCAGATCAACGGCTATTTCCTGACCCGCCTTGTCTACATGGTCGAGCCGGACAAGATCGCCAAGCTCTCGGTACCCGCCGAAACGCTTATCGTCGATCAGGTCTATTCCTACATCTTTGGCAATCGCGACCTCGATTTCGTCAATCACGAGACGCTTGACCTGGACGCTTTTCGGGCAGGAATCCGCGACCAGATCAACAAGAAGGTTGGCGAGGACGTGATCCACGAGGTGTTGATCGAGCAGGTCGACTTCCTCTCCAAGGAAGAGATCCGCGACAACGCGATCCGCCGCAAGATGCAGGCCGGCGCGACCGCGCGCGCGATGGCCAAGGGCTTCAAGGACGCGCCAGCTAAGTCGCACTGAGCAAGCCGGGCGGGCAGGCTCACCCACCGTAACGCAAAACGAGGCTTGAGGTCGCGCGGTTTCGGGCTATCCTGCCAGAAAGCGCCGCACCGAGGCGGCCCGTAACATTCTGTAAGGTCAGGAGATTCCCATGGGCGTCCAGAAAATCGCCGACCAGATCAAGTCGAAGGTGGAAGCAGCCGGCTTCGACCGTTCCGTGAAATTCGATACCGGCGCGGACGGCGTGATCGTGATCGATGGCGCGACGATCTCGACGACCGACGCGCCCGCCGACTGCACGATCAAGCTTTCGCTCGGCGATCTCGAGGATCTGATCGCCGGCGATCTCAGCCCGACGGCGGCTTTCATGACCGGCAAGATCAAGATCGAAGGCGACATGTCGGTCGCCATGGCGCTCAGCTCCTTGATCGGCTGAGCGCCATTAACCCATTCATCTGAAGAGCTTTTTCAAGCCGCGCTGGCAATCCGGACCGACGCCGATTTGCGGCCGGTTGCCTTGAGGGTGCCGTGCGCGCCGTCGAGCGCGCCGGGCACAAGCTCAAGCGCCAGGAAGCGGTGGCGCTCGTAGGGGCCGGGCATGGACAGCGCGCCCGTCTTTTCCGCCGAGAAGCCGAAACGACCGTAATACGGCACATCGCCGACCAGCAGTATCGCCGCGTGGCCAAGGCGCATCGCCTCCGAAACAGCGTGCAGCATCAAGGCCTTGCCGATGCCGGCGTTCTTCAACGAAGGTTCAACCGCAAGCGGCCCGAGCAGCAGCGCCGGCCGGCCGTCGCCGGTCGCGACATCCCATAGGCGGACCGTACCGGCGAGCGCGCCATCGACGGTCCGCGCAACGAAGGCGAGCCCCTCCGACGGACGCCGGCCCCGGCGCAGCTTCTGCGAGGATTTGCGCTTCCACTTCAAACCCATGGCGCGGGCGAGCAACGCCTCGCGTTCGCCGGCCTGCGCATCGGCGTCGGCCGCAATGGCGACCACGACGGGATCTTGCGTATTAACTTCAAAGGCTTTCATTTACCCAATCCTTCGCGAGCAGAAGACTGTTTCCACACGGGATATAAAAGCCGGCGAAACCGCCGGCTTTGTGCCCAATCTGACGGAAAATCCCGTCAGATCACGTAGGATCGCAGCGGCTCGAAGCCATTGAAGGCGACAGAGGCATAAGTCGTGGTGTAGGCGCCTGTTCCCTCGATCAGCACCTCGTCGCCGATGGTGAGCGACAGAGGCAGCGGATAGGGCGTCTTTTCGTACATCACGTCGGCCGAATCGCAGGTCGGTCCCGCGAGCACGCAAGGCGCCGTCTCGGAGCCGTCATGCGCGGTCACGATCGGATAGCGGATCGCCTCGTCCATCGTCTCGGCCAGGCCGCCGAACTTGCCGATGTCGAGGAACACCCAGCGCACATTGTCGTTGTCGGCCTTCTTGGAGATCAGCACTACTTCCGACTTGATGACGCCGGCGTTGCCGACCATGCCTCGGCCGGGCTCGATGATGGTCTCCGGGATGTTATTGCCGAAGTGCTTGCGCAGGGCCGAGAAGATGGCCTCGCCATAGGCCTTCGCGACCGGCACGTCCTTCAGGTAACGGGTCGGAAAGCCGCCGCCAATGTTGACCATCTTCAGCACGATGCCCTCATCGGCAAGCGTGGCGAACACCGACTTCGCATCGCCGAGCGCGCGATCCCAGGCGGTCAGGTCGCATTGCTGCGAGCCGACATGGAACGACACGCCATGGGCGTCGAGGTCGAGCGCCTTCGCGCGGCGCAGCACGTCGACGGCCATCGCCGGCACGCAGCCGAACTTGCGCGACAGCGGCCACTCGGCGCCCTCGCCATCGGTCAAGACGCGGCAGAACACGCGGCTGCCGGGCGCCGCGCGGGCGATCTTCTCGACTTCCTCGACGCAGTCCACGGCGAACAGACGGATGCCGAGCGAGAAGGCGCGCGCGATGTCGCGCTCCTTCTTGATGGTGTTGCCGAAGGAGATACGGTCAGCGGGAGCCCCCGCATCCAGCGCCATCTCGACTTCGGCAACGGACGCGGTGTCAAACGACGAGCCCATCTGGGCGAGCAGGCGCAGGATTTCCGGCGCCGGGTTCGCTTTCACCGCGTAGAAGATCTTCGAATCGGGGAGCGCCTTCTGGAAGGCGCGAAAATTGTCGCCGACGACGTCGAGGTCGACAACGAGGCAGGGGCCGGTCGGACGTCGGGTGGCGAGGAAATCGAGAATGCGCTGCGTGGCCATCGGTCTCTCCAATACGCATCCGGAGTCGGACGCGAGCTCATGCGCACGGACCCGCAGGCCACGCGATCGCATGTGGTCAAACAAAGGCGGGACGGTCTTTCATGGAACCAGCCGGTGGAGACCCCGGAACCATGAAGCGCCGTCTCGCGGCGATGAACCTTGGCCAGCCCGGCTTCGGTTCGCTTTGTCTGCCTTGGCTTGGAGGGAGACCCCTACCGCACTGCCGGCAATGATGGTGTGCCTCTTTGAGTAACCCCGGTCTTTGGACAACCGGAAGAGAACCAGAAAGGCCCGCACCGTCGTTGCTTCAAGGTGTCCTCGGTTTGGCGGTTGGCCGCTGAACCGACCGGAGGGGTTAGCTCCGGTTACCTTACCGATTGCCCTCACCATTCGAGGATCGGCGGACACCCACAGGCACGTGCGACTTTGGGCACGGCGGATATAGGGAAAAGCGCTGTAACAATCAATGAAAAAAATGTCCCCTACCCGCCCGGAAAATTGCGCGCGATGACGTAGGCGGCGACTGCAAGCACCAGCGTTGCGAAAATTCGGTTTAGCGCGGTCTTGTGGGTGGCGAGCCGGGTTGCCAACAGCATGCCGATGAAGCCTCCTGCGACGCCACCAAGGATGAACTCTCCGGCAACCGGCCAGTCGATCAGACCCTGGCTGGCGTAGTTGAGCGCTGTCGCCAGCCCGAACGTGCCGACGGCCAGCAGCGATGAGCCGACGGCGTTGATGACCGGCATGCCGGTCGCGAAAATGAGCGCCGGCACGATGAGGAAGCCGCCGCCAATGCCAAAAAATCCGGAGGCCGCACCCGTGGCGAGCGCAAGCGCTGCCGTGACGATGCACATGCGGCGGTCGACCGGACGCGACCCGCCGTGCGGCGCCGCCCGCGGGCGCAGCATCAGAAGGCCGACCGCCACCATGACCAGCCCGAACAGGAGAAGCAGATGCCGTCCGTCGACGACCAGGCCGAGGCTGGAGCCGAGGATGGTGCCGAGCGTGCCTATTGCCGCAAAGACGGCCGCGCAGCGCCACCAGACATGGCCTTTGCGTGCATGGGAGGCGAGGTTGGCGTAGGCGTTGACCGAGACGGCGAGCGCCCCGGTGCCGATGGCAACATGCGGACTGGCGACGCCGACGACATAGAGCAGCAGAGGCGTCGCGAGGATCGAGCCGCCGCCGCCGACCAGCCCGAGCGTGAAGCCGACGAGACTGCCTGAGCCGACGGCGGGGAGGAATTCGGCGAGGGTCATGACGCTTTGGCGATCAGGCGGTCGTGGATAGACATGCCGGCCGCCATCGCGGCGACGAACAGGAAAACGGGAGGCAGCCCGAGCGCCAGCCCCGAGACGGCCGGGCCGGGACAGAAGCCGGCCGCCCCCCAGCCAATGCCGAAGAGCCCTGCGCCGGCAAGCAGGCGCCGGTCTATGACGTTCGAACCCGGCAGGTGGAAGACGCGGTCGAGCGCCGGCCGTGCAAGGCGGCGCTGCAGGAGGATGCCGGGCATGGTCACGAGCACGGCGCCCCCCAGCACGAACATCAGGCTTGGATCCCAGTGACCGCTGGCGACGTTGAGAAAGCCGATGACGCGGGCTGGGTCGACCATGCCCGACAGCGACAGCCCGAAGCCGAAGATCGCGCCGGCAGCGAGCGCCACAAGCGCGCGCGGCAGGGCATGGAAGGTGGTGACGTGGTCGGCCGTGCCTGCGTTGATGGTCATGACAGGGCTCCCATCAGGGTTGCGGTGAGGACCCCGGCCGCAAGGAATGTCGCGGTCGCGGCGATCGATCGTTTCGACAGGCGCGCCAGGCCAAGGATGCCGTGGCCGGACGTACAGCCCGATCCCATGCGGGTGCCGACCCCGACCAGCAGGCCGGCCGCGATGATCACGGGCCATGAGGCGGCAATGGCGATGGCCGGCAGCCTTCCGTAGGCGGCGGCGTAGAGCAGCGGGCCGATGAGCAGCCCCACGACGAAGGCAGCGTTGGCGGCAAGCTGATGGCCGGCGATGAGCCGCCCGACGATGCCGCTGATGCCGGCGACTCGGCCATTGAGCAGCAGGAGCATGAGGGTGGAGACGCCGAGCAGCATGCCGCCGCCGAGCGCTGGCCAGTAGGGTGTCAGCATAATTGGTCCTTGCAGAA
>JAPLOZ010000004.1 GCA_026400435.1 Hyphomicrobiales bacterium
CTGTTCGGGCACCGGAAGATAGATCATCTGAAGTCCGCAACCCTGCGGGAGAGATACTACAATCGTTATGAAGTCATCATGGCGAACAACGGGAGGAACGCCTTCCTCAGTTTCAGACACAATCCTTTTTCAAAGTGGGTCCGTCCCGAAAAGATGGCTCCCTGGTCCACGAGGCCTTCCTGGGATGAGCTGAGAAATTATCCGACGCCTCGAGGGCGGGTGGACCTGATCGAAATTATGCTGCGGGAGCAAGGGGTGGGATATGTCATAGGGCGCCCCAGAACAGGGGAGATAGCCTTTTGGCCGCCCTCTTCGGTCTCGATAAAGGGGATTTTACCGAGAGGCGATTTTTTCGTGAAGCTATCTCGCTCCCATGGATAAACGAGGCGTTCGCTGAATGGGATGCGTTTCTCGAGCATCACCAGCTTGAGCTTGTTGTAGTAGTTGCTCACTCCAAAGCCGCACAACATGATCATGGGGCCGCCCTCGCCGTTCAGAATTTGGCGAACATATACCAAACCAGATCAAGGCGTCCCTCTCCTCGATCATGTCTGGAAGGTTCTGAACCGGTGCGGGCAAGCGCGCGGCGAAGGTCGGGTAAGAAGATAGGCAAGGTGACCAGCTCAGCAAATACGCTGACGTCATGGTCCGGTCGAGCGATTGAGATATCGCCTGCAATGTCTAACGAGAATGCGGGACCACTGGCAACGTGTGCGGGTGCAGTGCATGTCGACACCGTTTCAGCCCTGGCCAAGGATCGTTGCCCAGTGCGACTTGGCGTCCGCCGTCGCTCGCAAATGGGCGACGGTTTATGCTAGTACTGACTGCGCGAGTAACAAGCGGGCTTCCAATCGTTCGGATAGCCTGGAGCCGCGTCGTTCGATGAACTGCTCCAGCAGATCGGGATAGTCGGGCGTGACGGCGGAAGCGATCGAACTCCGACCGGCGAGTACAGATCGCCAGGCATCAACACTGGCCAGACCCGTCAATATCCCGAATTCTTCAATCCGGTCGAAGGTATCGAAATACCGGAATACCGGCCCGAAAACGACGTCGACCAGGCTGAAGCTTTCCCCGGCAAAGTAGGGACCAGGCCCCAGTTCACGGTCAAGCCGCACGAATTTGTCGCGCAAAGCATCGCGTTTTGCGACAAAGGTCAATTCGTCGCGCGCCGCGTAAAATCCCACAATATCGTTTAGTACGGCCGAGCCAAACTCAATCCAGGCTCGATGGCGCGCGCGTTCAAGCGGATCTGCCGGATGCAACGGGTTCGGTTGTGTGTCCTCGAGATATTCAAGGATCGCCGACGATTCGAATATCGGCACCTCGTCGACCAGAAGGACCGGTGTCTTGCCGAGTGGAGAAATGGCAAGAAACCAATCAGGCTTGTTGGCAAGGTCGATGTAGCTGCGCTCGAAGGCGACACCCTTTTCCGCAAGCGATATCGCTGCACGCTGAACATACGGGCAAAGTGTGTGGCTGATCAAATGAAGGGTCATGATGGCTCTCCCACGATCCGGGTGGGCAGGATCATCAGACGGGCATTGGACAGACGGGCATTGGACGGCGCGAGACCGTCAATGCGCTGTCCGTCGGCCATGTGTGGGAAGAAGTCGGCCAAGGCAGTACGGGATGATTGTGACATGGCAAGTTTCCCTCGTTGGATGCGACGACACGATATTGAGCCTTACCCCTTGGCCGCGCTGAGCAAGCTCAGTTCGGCCTCAAGTGCCGCAATTTTTTCGTCCTTGGCCGCCAAGGCCTTAGCGACATCCGCTGCTTCGAACCGTTGCGGAATGTGCTGCGGACAGTTTGCGTCCCACGCGGCTAGCGTGAAGAGGATGACCTGCTCTGGCCGCGCCTTGTAGTTGCCTGGCATCAACTGGGCTATTTTCTCCGCATCGCCCTCGATCACGCGCGCGGTGCCCCAGAGCTTTACGCGGCTCCGTTGCGCATAGTCGATCAGGAACAGGTAGGCCTTCGGATTTTCGACCAGGTTTCCACTCGTGATGTACTGCCGGTTTCCGGAAAAATCGACGAAGCCGATGGTCTGGTCGTCGAGCACCTTGAGGAATCCGGCTGGGCCGCCGCGATGCTGGATGTAGGGCTGGCCCTCAGCGTTTGCCGTGGCAAGAAACACGCTCGTCTGGGCCTCTATGAAGGTCTTCAGTGGAGCGTCTATCTTGGTGGCCCAACCACCGCGTTGTTCCTGATGCGCATAAGCGTTCCGCGAGCCCTTGCGGCTCTGGATCGCCTTGACCGCGTCGCTAAAGGCCACGTCACTGGAATAAGCGGGTTGATCGTGCATGGTCGCCAACTCACAGACCCAGGTCGCCAAGGCCCGGGTGGTCGTCGGGACGGCGCCCGAGTGCCCAATGGAACAGGCGGTCGGCCGGCTCGATGGCTAGGTCGTTGATGCTTGCGATGCGTCGACGCATCAAGCCGTCGTCCTCGAACTCCCAGTTCTCGTTGCCGTAGCTGCGAAACCAATCGCCGTTGCCGTCGTGCCACTCATAGGCGAAGCGGACCGCGATGCGGTTGTCCTGCCATGCCCAGATTTCCTTGATCAGACGATAGTCCTGCTCGCGCTGCCATTTGGCGGCGAGGAAGACCTCGATCGCCGCGCGGCCTTGGATGAACGAAGAGCGGTTGCGCCACTGGCTGTCGGCCGTATAGGCGAGCGCCACGCGCGCCGGATCGCGGCTGTTCCAGCCATCTTCCGCAAGCCGCACCTTCTGGACAGCGGTTTCGCGTGTGAACGGAGGGATTGGTGGTCTAGTCATGAGGTATCTCCTTGGGAGCGACACTTGCCATCTTTCGTTGTTTGTGAGCATCGGGTATTCTCGAAAACTATCCTTTCATTCCATGGAACCAAGATGGATCGACTCGACGCCATGGCAGTCCTGCTTGCCGTTGTCTCGGAAGGTTCGCTGTCAGGCGCCGGGCGAAAGCTCGGGATGCCGCTTCCGACGATCAGCCGCAAGCTTTCGGAACTTGAGGATCACCTCGGTGCGCGCCTTGTGATCCGCTCGAGCCGGCAGTTGAGCCTCACCGAGGCAGGGCGCAGCTACACCTTGGCCTGCCAGCGGATACTGGAGCAGGTGGATGAGGCGGAACGCGCTGCGGGCGGCGAATACAGCGCACCTCGCGGTAGCCTGGTCATTGCCGCGCCCGTGGTGTTCGGTCGCCTGCATGTGTTGCCGGCCGTGACGGAATTCCTCAAGGCCTATCCGGAAATCGACGTGCGCCTGATCCAGTCCGATCGCAACGCGCATATTCTGGAAGACCACATCGACGTGGCCCTGCGGATCGGCAATCTGCCGGACAGCAGCCAAATGGCGATCCGCTTGGGCGAAGTGCACCGCGTCGCCTGTGCCAGTCCGCAATACCTGGCGCAGCGCGGCGTTCCTGAGACGCCGGATTCCTTGTCAGGGCACGACTGCATCTCCTTTGACGTCCTGACCTCGCCCGAAGGCTGGTTGTTCCGCGAGTCCGGGAGCGACCGGCTCGTGCCGGTCACGCCGCGGCTGGTGGTCAATACCGCCGAAGCCGCCATCGATGCCGCGACAAGCGGGCTGGGCATCACCCGTGTCCTGTCATACCAAAGCCTGGAATCCCGCCGTGCCCGTCGCCTGGAACCGGTGCTTGTCGATTTCCAGCCGCCAGCCTGGCCGGTCAGTCTGGTTTACGCGGCCCAAGGGCAATTGCCGCTCAAATTGCGCGCCTTCCTGGACTTCGCGGTGCCGCGGCTCAAGGCAACAATCCAACAGGCTGCGGGCTAGGTCGGTCGGCGGCACGGTGGCCGTCCCCGCCAGCGCCATCCGCCGTGCACCGTGCGACATTGCGAAACGTGGAAGGTTGGCTCTCTCCCGCCAACCCCCGTCCCGCCTTGCGGGCTGCCGCTCTGCTGCTGCAGGCCGTGGTGCTGACCGCCAGCCTTGGCATGCCGGTTCGCGCCGATGCCGGTGCGATGTCGACCGGTCCGGAGATGACCTGCGCGGAGTTCTCTGCGATGGACACTGACGGGCAGATGCAAGCCATGGCGACCATGGCAGCTGCCCCCGACGCAATGGCATCGGATGCAATGGCAACAGAGGCAACGACTGCCGGGGCAATGGCCAATGAGGGCGCCATGGCCGATGAAGATCACTTGAAGGCGGCGGTCGCTGCCTGCGATGGGCACGCCGACATGATGGCGGCGGACGCAATGCACACCGCCGTTGCCCACTGAGCTTGTTAGCGGCGGCGCTGGCCAGTGCCGCCGCCGCCTGCGCTTCAACCCCTTCGCGAGGACCATCGAAATGCGCATCACCTCGATCGCTCGCACTGACGTGTCGCTGCAAGGCGGCGACCTGGTCCGCCGGCATCGTCTGTCCACCCGCCTGTGGCATTGGATCAGCGCCGCGACGATGGTGATCTTGTTGATGAGCGGTCTGATGATCTTCAACGCTCATCCGCGGCTTTACTGGGGCCAGTACGGCGCCAACCCTGACTACGCATGGTTGGAGATCGGCAGCGCCGGCGGACAGGGCTTCCTGCGCGTCGGCGACCGCAGCGTTCCCACGACCGGCTTCCTCGGTCAGTGGACCGATCACGCGGGCCAGCCGCGAAGCCGAGCCTTTCCTGACTGGGCAACGATTCCCTCAAGTTACAACCTGGGTCTTTCACGGCGCTGGCATCTGAGTTTTGCCTGGCTCTTTGCCGTCGCCTTCGGGGTCTATGCCCTACGAAGCCTCATGAACGGGCACTTGCGCCGCGACCTTCTGCCCAGCGAGGGCGAACTTCATCCCCGCCACATCTGGCAGGACATTCGCAATCACGCCACGCTGAATTTCCCCAAGGGAATTGCCGCCCTTCGCTACAACATACTGCAGAAGGCCGCTTACCTGGGCGTTCTGGGCCTGCTGTTGCCGGCGATGATCTTGAGCGGGATGACAATGTCGCCCGGGCTCGACGCCGCACTGCCATGGTTGCTCGACCTGTTCGGCGGCCGTCAATCCGCGCGCTCGATCCACTTCATCGCAGCGACCCTGCTGGTTCTGTTCGTCGTGGTCCACCTGTCGATGGTCGTGCTTGCCGGTCCGTTCAACGAAATCCGCTCGATGATAACGGGCTGGTTCCGTCTTCCCGAGGAGAAAAGCTGATGGCCTCCCTGATTTCACGTCGTGGCCTGCTTACCGGCATGGCGCTGGCGGCACCCGCGCTGCTGGTTGGCTGTGACCGACTCGGCGCCAGCCCGAGCTTCCGCGACCTGGTGCTTTCGACCGGCGAGACCCTCGCCTACCGAACCCATCGCCTGTTCGCGTCGAACACGCTGGCCCGCGAGTTCGACCCCTCGCAGCTTTCGCCGACGTTTCGCACAAACGGCAACACGCAGCCGCGCTCGGCCGACTACCGGGCGCACCAGGCCGAGGGTTTTGCCAACTGGCGCCTTGAGGTTGGCGGGTTGGTCCAGGCGCCGCGCGCTTACTCGTTGGCCGACCTCCGGTCACTCCCCGCTCGCACCCAGATCACGAGACACGACTGCGTTGAAGGCTGGAGCGCGATTGGCAAATGGACCGGTGTTCCGCTGCGGACGATTCTTGACACGGTCCGTCTGCGCGCAGACGCCCGCTTCATCGTCTTCCACTGCGCGGACGACTTTGGTGGCAAGCCCTATTACGAGAGCATTGACTTGGTGGACGCTTTCCATCCGCAGACGATTCTCGCCTATGGCATGAACGACGGCAATCTTGCTGTCGGCCACGGCGCACCGCTGCGGCTGCGAGTCGAGCGCCAGCTGGGCTACAAGCAGGCCAAGTTCGTTATGGGGATAGAGGCGGTCGCCTCGCTCTTGCCAATTGCCGGCGGGCGCGGCGGGTTCTGGGAGGACGACGGGTCCTACGACTGGTACGCGGGTATCTGATCAGGGCACGCGCAGCGATCCGCACTAGCAATCCGTATCGAAGAAATACGCTGCCGACCCGGTTACTGTGATGTGGCGATAGGCAGTCGTACCTTCAAGGGGGCCGCCTGCACGCCAGCAGATGTCGATCACTGGCGCCGAAGCTCCATCCAACGGCCAGCAGCATCAAATCTTCCCATGAAGGAATCTGGTCAAGGTTCCAAATTTTACGTCAGGTGAGGGTTGCTTCCGTGACGTCAAGGTCAACGGAAATTTGTTGCCACCATGTTGCAGCAAGAGCTTGCCTGTCTTTGCAAAGCCTTGCTTGTCAGTGCACACGCTTGCAACCCGCGTGACCTGCTCCCGTTTTGTCCCCGTCTATAGGTTAGCCCTATTCATGTTGTGGTCCGATCTGGACCGGGTTGCAAATTCGTTTGGGGTGAGCCCATTAAGGCTCGTGTGTGGGCGATTCACATTGTAATCGATCCTTCCTAGAGTGATCACTCGTAGTGGCCGTGTCAGCTTAGTCACCGTGTCATCACGGCCCTGCCATTCATCACGATCGTCTCGCCAATTCGCAGTCGCGTGTCGACCAGGTGGCGATTTCAGCCCTCTCGGACTGAGCCAAGGCGATCTACCGTTCGAAAATTCCGCTGATATATCAGGGGGTTATTTTGGTGCCGCTTAGGTGACTCGAACCTGACCCCATCATTACGAATGATGGCCTGCGGCGCGGATGACGGTTCTCCCACTTGTTTAGAACCGTTACGCCCCGGCGACGCCCCGAGGCAAGGATTGCATCGTTTGCCTACAGAATAACTAAGCCACTACAGAAGGTTATTTGGTGATCCCGACAGGAATCGAACCTGTGACCTACAGATTAGGAATCTGCCGCTCTATCCTACTGAGCTACGGGACCAGCCGCGACGACACATAGCCGCTTCCGGCTTTGTCGCCAACCGCATTTTGCGCCATCACGCCGAGAGCGCGGTTTCCGCGAGCCTGACCCAGTAGCTGACGCCGTGCGGGATCGCCTCGTCGTTGAAGTCGTATGCGGCGTGATGCAGGTTGGCGCTGTCGCCGTTGCCGACGAATATGAAGGCGCCGGGCCTCGCTTGCAGCATGTAGGAAAAGTCCTCGCCTCCCATCAGCGGCTGTATCGCCCTGTGTGTTGCCGGTTCCCCGGCCACGGCGGCAGCAACGTCGCCGGCGAACGCCGTTTGCTCGGGGTCGTTGAAGGTGACCGGGTAGTTCGGATGGAAATCCATTGTGACAGTGGTGCTGCTGGCGCGGCCGATGCCTTCGCAGATCGCCCGCATCCGCGCCTCCGCCAGTTCCGCCACCGAGCCCTTCAGCGAGCGTACCGTCCCGGCCAGTTCGACATGGTCGGGAATGGCGTTGTAGGCCTCGCCGCCGTGGAATTTGGTGACCGAGACCACCACCGAATCGGTCGGATCGACCGTGCGTGCCGCGATCGTCTGGAAGGCGAGCACGATCTGGCTGGCGGCGACGACAGGGTCGACGCCGAGATGAGGCATCGCCGCGTGTCCGCCGTGGCCGCGCACGCGGATCGTGAATTCGGCGGTCGCGGCCATAATCGGACCGGGCTTTATCGCGAATTCGCCGACCGCCAGGCCGGGCATGTTGTGCATGCCGAACACCCTGTCGATGGCAAACCGGTCCATCATCCCGTCCCTGACCATCTCGCGGCCGCCACCGCCGCCCTCTTCGGCGGGCTGGAAGATGACCGCCACCGATCCCGCGAAATTGCGCGTTTCGGCGAGGTATTTCGCGGCGCCGAGCAGCATTGCGGTGTGGCCGTCATGGCCGCATGCATGCATGCTGCCAGGCACGGTCGAGGCATACGGCTTGCCGCTTGCCTCGCGGATCGGCAGTGCATCCATGTCGGCGCGCAGGCCGACCGTCGGGCCGTCTCCCAGCCTGCCGCGAATCAGGCCGACCACGCCGGTCCGGCCGATGCCGGTCGCTACCTCGTCGCAGCCGAATTCAGCGAGACGTTCAGCGACGAAGCGGGCCGTCTTGTGTACTTCGAAACCGAGTTCGGGCGCGCTGTGGATATGCCGGCGCCATGCCGCGATCTCGTCCTGCATTTCGGCCGCGCGGTTTAAAATCGGCATCAGGTTTCCCGTCGTTTGGTGTGTCGCGCGGTTGCCCGCTCGAAGGCTTTTTGCCATCTTGACGTCACATAGGCTAGATAGCACGAAAAATGCGGGGCTGGCGCCAACGGCGCTCTGCCGATTTCACTGGATGTAGTACACCATCGTCGCAGCCGGACGATGGGCAGAGGCGGACTCATCGATGCAGCGTAAGCTTTCTATCGTTTTGGCGACACTCCTGGCGGCCGCGATGGCGGTCGGGTCGGCCGCTGCCGGACCGATACTGCTGTTCGACGCCAATACCGGGCAGGTGATGGAAAGCGAAAATCCGTTTGCGCGCTGGTATCCTGCTTCTCTTTCCAAGCTGATGACGACCTACGTCGCATTCCGTGCGGTCAAGGCGGGCGAAGTGACGATGCAGTCGCCGGTGCGCGTCTCGGTCAATGCCACCAACGAAGCGCCGAGCAAGATGGGCTTTCCGGCCGGCACCATTCTCACCCTCGACGACGCCATCAAGATCATAATGGTTAAATCCGCCAACGACATTGCCACTTCGATAGGCGAGAGCATCGCCGGCTCGGAGGCAGATTTCGCGGCCCGGATGAATGCCGAATCGAAGCGGCTCGGCATGACCGGCTCGCACTGGGTCAACGCCAACGGGCTGCACGACGACAGGCAATACACGACCGCCCGCGACCTTGGCCTGCTAACCGCGGCGCTGCGCAGCGAATTCCCCGAATTCGCCGGCTACTTCTCCATCGAGGGCCTGTCCTTCGGCAAGCAGGTCATTCCCAGCCACAACAATCTGATCGGCCGCTTCGACGGGGCCGATGGCATGAAGACCGGCTACACCTGCCCGGCCGGCTACAATCTCGTCGCGTCCGCGACACGCGACGGACGCACGCTTGTCGCCGTCGTCATCGGCGCGACTTCGGTGAAGTCGCGCAACGAAAAGGCTGCCGGCCTTCTCGCCAAGGGTTTTTCCGAACCGCGCGCCGGTTCGCTCACGCTGGCCACGCTGAAGCCTTCGGGCGCGGGCATCGACCAGGTGACCAACATGCGCGATGCGCTCTGCACCAAGGCGGGCAGCCAGGCGCTGCGCAAGAAGGAGCGGGACCTGGCCGCACAGCGCAAGAAGGAAGGCAAGCCCGAACCCGCATCCTACCTTGCCCAGCGTGACGCACCGCGCGACCTCGTGCCAGTCAGCATCGGCACCGCCACCGGGCCTGCGACCCCATCCGTCGCCGCGCTGCTCATCCAGGACGCGGCCGACAAGGCCGCCAGGGCGGCCGATGACGCCAAAAAGCAGGCCGCCATTGCATCCGGAGTCGATCCGAGCATTCCATTGCCTGCATGGCGCCCGGACAAGCCGGCTCCCGAGGGCGCCGAGCCGGCGGACGTCGGCGATTCCGCCGCGCTCGAGCCCGAGGCTGCCTCGCCGAACGCCGCGTCGCCCGACGCCGCCATTTCCACGCTGGATCAATGAGCCCGATCCCGGTTTCGGTGCTGACAGGGTTCCTGGGCGCCGGCAAGACCACGCTTCTCAACCGCCTGCTCAAGGACGCCGCACTTGCCGACACCGCGGTGATCATCAACGAGTTCGGCGAGGTTGCGATCGACCATCTGCTTGTCGAAAGCTCCTCTGATGGCGTGATCCAGCTTGCCGACGGGTGTCTCTGCTGCACCGTCAGGGGCGACCTCGTCGATACGCTAGCCGATCTCGTCGATCGTCTGCAGACCGGACGCATCGCGAGGCTGTCGCGTGTCGTCATCGAGACGACGGGGCTCGCCGACCCGGCGCCGGTCCTCCAGTCGATCATGGGCCACCCGGCGCTTGTCCAGTCCTATCGCCTTGACGGCGTGATCGCGCTCGTCGACGCGGTCAACGGCGAGGCTACCCTCGATGGCCATGTCGAGGCCGTCAAACAAATCGCCGTGGCTGACCGCCTGGTCCTTACGAAAACTGACCTGTTGAGCGACCCGCGCCAGCTGGCCGCGCTGAAGGCTCGCCTGAAGAGCTTGAACCCGGCTGCGCCGATCATCGACGGCGCCGCGCCGGAAGCCGGCTATGCATCGCTTTTCGACTGCGGGCTCTACAATCCGCGCACCAAATCAGCCGACGTGCGGCGCTGGCTTGGCGAAGAGGCTTCCCATCAGGCAGACCATCATCACGATGACGATCATCATCACGGCGGTCACGAAGGCCACGACCATCACCGCCATGATGCCCGGATTGCCAGCTATGCGCTCGTTCACGACCGGCCGGTTCCGTATGCGGCCATCGAGATGTTTCTCGATCTGCTGCGCTCGGCGCATGGCGACAAGCTGCTGCGCATGAAGGGCATCGTCGAGCTCGCCGACGACCCGTCCCGCCCACTCGTTGTCCACGGCGTGCAGAAGCTGCTGCATCCACCGGTGCGCCTGCCTTCGTGGCCCGACGGCACGCGCGGCACGCGGCTCGTCCTGATCACTCTGGACATGCCGCAAGACTATGTGCGGCGGATGTTCCATGCCTTCACCGACACGCCGTCTATAGACACGCCAGACCGGAACGCGCTGCACCACAACCCGTTGTCGGTGGCTGGATTTCGCTGAAAAGAAAAGCCGGCCTCGCGGCCGGCTTTAATTTGAACGACGTGCCAATGGGGGTCGGGGACGGCCCGTCGTCTGTGCAGTCAACAGGCGGCGCCGGAAAAGGTTCCGCTGGGCGCAATTTTTTTTCGAAGGTCAGGCTTTTTTCAACGCGCCGCGCTCGACAAGAAAGCGATGGCCGTTCGCGAGCGCCGCTCTCTCGACGAGTATATGTCCGTCCTCGGCGCAAAAGGCCGGGATATCGATTGTCGCGAGCGGATCGGTGGTTTCAAGCCAGAGCCTGGCGCCAGGCCGCATGTCGGCCAGCCGCTTTTTCGCCCGCAGCACCGGAAGCGGGCACTTCAGGCCCTTGAGGTCATAGATATCGGCATCGTCCAAGGACAATCAACTGCCGAAAATGTTTGCAAAGCGCTTGCGCGCGCCGCCCAGAAGGCCTGGCTTGTCCGCGACGGTGGCTTCCGCCGGCACATCGGTCGGCTCGACGGCGCCGGTCGCCACGACGGGTTCGACGGCGGGCGCGGCGGCGTCAGCCTTGGCCTGTTCGACCGCACGCTGCTTCTCTTCGGCCTTGGCAAGTTCGATAGCCTTTTTCTCTTCCTCGGCCCTGGCCTTCTTGGCGGCAGCTTCGTCGGCGGCGGCCTGGCGGCGGCCCGCGGGCGAGTCGATCCTGCCCATTTGCGCTGTCTGCGTAACCGTTCCGTCGGGGTTGAGCGACGGCGGCTCGATCGAAATGCGTTCGCCGCGTGCACGTTTCTTGGTCCACTCCGCGACGATGTTTGCTTCTTTCAGGCCATCGATCGTGGGCTTGGGCGGATTCTTGTCGCTTTTCCTGGCGGCAGTTGAGAAGGCCGCGTCGTAGGTCTTCTGGTAAGACTGATAGGCGGTCGCCAGCGTGCCGGGCTGCGTCGTCGCGGGGCAAGCGCCGGTCGGGCTGAACGTTGCGTCGCCGTCCGCAACACGGTTGAACACATAGCGTTTCTCGCACACGTCGACCTTGGGGGGCACCTTGGTCACTTCGAACTGGTCATAGCCTTCCTTGAGCATGGTCCAGAATTCGAAGTTCGGGTCGTTGCGATAGCGCGCCATGTTGGCGGCGGTCATACGGAACGGAAACGCCTGGATTTGGAACTCGGTCTGACCGCCTTTGAAGGCGTCGCGGCCGAACGCGTAAATTTCCTCGATCTGCGCGTCGGTCATCGAATAGCAGCCGGAAGACGAGCAGGCGCCATGCACCATGAGGTTGGCGCCGGTCCGGCCATTGGCGCGGTCATAGGCGTTGGGATAGCCGATGTTGAATGCGAGATGATAGCTCGAATTGGGATTCATCTGCGCGGGCCGGACCGTGTAGAACCCTTCCGGGGCCTGGCGGTCGCCCTCGTTGTATTTGGGACCGAGCTGGCCAGACCACTTGCAGATGTCGTAGGTGGCGATGACGTCGTAGCGGCCGTTGTTCTTCTGCTTCCAGATCTCGAGCTTGCCTTCCTCCTTGAAGATGCGCGCCATGACGGGCGACGTGCGCGACATGCCGCGCGACTTCATCTCGGCAAGGATCTTGCCCGACAGCTGCTTGTTGGCCTTCGCGCCGCCGCTGGTCGAGACCTGTTCGAGGTCCGAGGCGTTGCAGCCCGCGACGGCAATCGCGGCGGCCAGGAAAATCATGCGGAACAAACTTGCGATCATTGCGTCTGTCGTTGTCTCTGGCGGCCGGCGTTTCCTGGAGCAACCGCCAGCGGTCGGCAAATCGGCCGGCAGGTTAGGCCCGTTAACCTTGAGAATTCATTACTACAGGCGTGAGCGGCTGTCCCGATCCCCGCCGCAACCGACAGCCAAGCTTCGGCAAATTTGTGGCGGGATTCGGGGAAAACGTCACAATTTCGTGTCTGCGCCGGACCTTTCAGAGCGATCTGCCCATGGCAAGATACTTGTCGCGGCGGTGCTCGCGGAAATCGGCATTGGACTGGGCGAAATCGCCGAGCGTGCGGGCGATCAGGTCGCCTGTCGCGTTCATCACTGTCTCGGGCGCCCGATGCGCTCCGCCGACCGGCTCCGCAACGATCCCGTCGATGATCTTGAGATCTAGAAGATCCTGCGCGGTTATCTTCATGTTGATGGCGGCATCTTTGGAGCGTGTCGTGTCGCGCCAGAGGATCGATGCCGCTCCCTCGGGCGAGATCACCGAATAGATCGCGTGTTCCAGCATATAGACGCGATTGGCGGTGGCGATGGCGATGGCGCCGCCGGAGCCGCCTTCGCCGATGACGATCGCCATGGTCGGGATCCGCAACCCCAGGCAGGCGGAGGTCGAGCGGGCGATGGCCTCTGCCTGGCCGCGCTCTTCAGCGCCGATGCCGGGATAGGCGCCAGCCGTGTCGACAAGCGAGATCATCGGAACCTTGAAGCGGTCGGCAAGCTCCATGATCCTGACCGCTTTTCGGTATCCTTCGGGCCGCACCGAGCCGAAATTGTGCTTGAGCCGGCTCTTGGTGTCGGAGCCCTTCTCCTGGCCTATCACCGCAACCGGTTCGCCGCGGAAACGGGCGAAACCGCCGACGATCGCTGCGTCCTCGCCATATTTGCGGTCGCCTGCAAGCGGCGTGAAGTCGGTAAACAGCGTCCTGACATAGTCCAGGCAGTGCGGCCGGTCCGGATGGCGCGCCACCTGCACCTTCTGCCATGGAGTGAGCGCCTTATAGACTTCGCGAAGCGCCTCGGTCGAACGCTTCTCGAGCCTTGAAATCTCGTCGGCGACATCGACCGCCTCGCCGCCGTCGGCAAGCTTCTTAAGCTCGAGGATCTTCCCCTCGAGGTCCTGAACGGGCTTTTCGAAATCGAGATAGTTGTACATGCGTGATCGAACCGATGCGCCGGAAAACTGGCGAAACCGCGGAAATCGCGGATCCGGGCTGTGAAATCATGCCTGACATACCGTCACTGCGGCGGGTCGGCAAGCGGATGATGGTCGTTGACCAGCCGCAACAGCCTCTCTTCAAGCACGTGGGTGTAAATCTGGGTGGTCGATATGTCGGCGTGGCCGAGCAGTTGCTGGACCGCGCGCAGGTCGGCGCCGTTCTGCAGCAGGTGGCTGGCGAACGCGTGCCTGAGCACATGGGGTGAAACGTCCGCGGCCAAAATCCCTGCCCGCGCCGCCAAAGCCTTGAGATCGCGGGCGAAGACCTGCCTGGGCAGGTGACCGCTTTGCGAGGGCGCCGGGAAAAGATAGACGCTGCGCGCAGCGGCCGCATCGGTCTCGCGCGCCGCAAGCCATACGCGCATTGCGTCGCGCGCCTTCGAAGACAGCGGCACCATGCGTTCCTTGTCGCCTTTGCCGCGCACGACAAAGAACCGCTCGTCGCGCCGCGCCACCGACGCCGGCAGGGCGACCAGTTCGGAGACACGCAGGCCGGTGGCGTAAAGCACCTCCACCAGCGCGTGCATGCGCTTTGCCGCAAGGCCGTCTTGCGCCGCCTCCCGTGCTTCGAGCGCAGCGCGGTCGAGCAGCCGCCCGGTCTCGGCCTCGGTCATGGTCTTGGGCAGCAAGCGGTCCTTGCGCGGGCTGTCCAGTGTTCCGGTAGGATCGTCGGGCCGAAGATTTTCGGCATAGAGGAACTTGAAGAACTGCCTGAGCGTCGAGAGTTTTCGCGCCTGCGAGGAAGCTGCGAAGCCGCGCTGCGCAATCTCGCCAAGGTAGGCGCGGATGTCGGTTGCGCCCGCATCGGCGAGCCTGCCGCCGGTCGCCTGGGCGGCATCCTCAAGGTCACGACGGTAGCTTGCCAGCGTGTTCTGGGAGGCGCCGCGCTCGACACTCATCATCTCCAGAAATGCTTCGATGCGCGCCGCGCTGTTCATTGGGGCTTGGGATTGATCCTGTCGGCGGGAACCCGCTCGCTGATTTCGGCCGTGTTCGGCTCGACAAGGATGACAAGCGCCAGCATGGCGCCGTAGCCGATTGCCGCAAGAATGCAGAGGGTGATGACAAACTTGAAAAGCGTAGGCATCGAATCCGGGGTCGCCCGCACCTGTTTCGGTCCCGCGCCCTTATGGGACGCGAATCTGGCCAAGACAAGGGCGCACCCGGTATTCATCCGCGCCGCTTGACGCAAACTCCCTTTTCATGTCGAAACGCAGCGATGATCGGGACCCCGACACTGGCTGCGGACGAAGTGGCCGGCCTGAGATCCAGGCTGGGCACGCGATCCGTCGTTTTTGTCGGGCTGATGGGAGCCGGCAAGACGGCGATCGGGCGCAGGGTGTCGTCATTGCTCGACCTGCCGTTCACCGACAGCGACCATGAGATCGAAAGCGTGTCGCGCATGACGGTACCGGACCTGTTCGAGCGCTATGGCGAGGCTGAGTTCCGGGCACTGGAACAACGCGTGATCGCGCGTGTTCTGGAAGCCGGGCCGCAGGTGCTCTCCACCGGCGGCGGCGCGTTCATGAACGAACAGACCAGGGCGGCCATCGCCGCGCACGGACTTTCCGTCTGGCTCAAGGCCGACGTCGACATCCTGCTCGACCGCGTTTCGAAGAAGCAGAACCGGCCGCTCCTCAAGAACGCAAACCCTCGCGCCGTTCTCGAAAAGCTGATGGTCGAGCGCTATCCGGTTTACGCCCTTGCCGATGTCACCGTGCCGACGCGCGACGAACGCAAGGAGGTCATCGCCAGCGAGGTGATCGATGCGCTAGGTCGCCATCTGATGCAGTCCGGTGCGTCGTTGGAGGCTTCACCGTGAGCGTGGAAACCGTCCAGGTCGACCTCGGCGACCGCACCTACGACATCTTGATCGGCGGCGGGCTTGTCGCGCGCGCCGGCATTGAAATTTCAAGCCGCCTGCCGGGGGCCCGTGTCGCTATCGTCTCTGACGAAAACGTCGCCGAAGCGCATCTGGCGCCGCTGGTGGCCAGTCTCGAGGAGAGCAAAGTCGGCTCCACCTCGATCATCCTGCCGCCCGGTGAAAAGACCAAGAACTTCGATGCGCTCCAGAAGGTGGTGGATGGCATCCTCGCTGCCCGCCTCGAACGCGGCGATGCGGTGATCGCGCTTGGCGGCGGAGTGATCGGCGACCTCGCCGGATTCGCTTCAGGCATCGTCCGGCGCGGCATGCGCTTTGTCCAGATACCGACCTCGCTGCTGGCGCAGGTCGATAGTTCCGTCGGCGGCAAGACCGGCATCAACAGCGCACATGGCAAGAACCTCATCGGCGTGTTCCATCAGCCGCAACTCGTGCTTGCCGATACGCAGGTGCTCGACACGCTGCCCGCGCGCGAGTTTCGCGCCGGCTATGCCGAGGTTGCCAAGTACGGCCTCATCGACCGTCCGGATTTCTTTGCCTGGCTTGAGGACAGCTGGCGCGAGATATTCGCCGGCGGGCCGGCGCGAGCCCGTGCGATCGCGCAATCGTGCCGCGCCAAGGCCGATGTCGTCGCGCGCGACGAATTCGAGACCGGCGACCGCGCGCTGCTCAATCTCGGCCACACCTTCGGCCACGCGCTCGAGGCGGCAACCGGCTACGACAGCGCACGGCTGGTGCATGGCGAGGGCGTCGCCATCGGCATGGCTCTCGCGCACCGCTTCTCGTCCCGGCTCAACCTTTGCAGTATGGACGACGCCTTGCGGGTCGAGGCGCATCTTCGCGCCGTCGGCCTGCCCTGGAGGATCGCCGACATCTCCGGCGACCTGCCAGACGCCGACCGGCTGCTTGGCTATATCGCGCAGGACAAGAAGGTCACGCGCGGCGCGCTGACCTTCATCCTCACGCACGGCGTCGGCAAGGCATTCATTGCCAGGGATGTGCCTTCCTCCGAGGTGGTATCGTTTCTCAGCGAAAGTCTTTCCAGATGACACCGGAACTCTGGATCACCACGGCAATCATCCTCGCCCTGATCATCCTTTCCTTTTTCTTTTCCGGCACCGAAACCGGCATGACGGCGTCGTCGAAGGCGCGTCTGCATGCGCTCGCGGCCAACGGGGACGAGCGAGCGAGCGCCGTCGAAAGGCTTACGGAACGCAAGGACCGGCTGGTGGGCGCCCTGCTGATCGGCAACAACCTCGTCAACATCCTCGCCTCGGCGCTAGCCACCAGCGTCCTGCTCGGCATTTTCGGACAGAACGGCGTGGTCTATGCCACCATCGTCATGACCATCACGCTAGTCGTATTCTCGGAGATCCTGCCAAAATCGCTGGCGCTGGCGCGGCCAGAACAGTTCGCGCTTTTCGTCTCGCCCTTCGCCAGGCTGATTGTCTTCCTGTTCGGTCCGCTGACGGCGCTCGCCAATGGCGCCGTGCGGCTGATCCTGGCTGCCTTTGGCGTCAACTTGTCCAAGGACGAGGCGATGCTTTCGCCGCACGAGGAGATCCGCGGCACCGTCGCCGTGCTCCACAGGGAAGGGGCGTTCGTCAAGCAGGACCGCGACCGCATGGGCGGCCTGCTCGACCTCGACGAACTGGAACTCGCCGACGTGATGGTCCATCGCACCAACATGCGCTCCGTCAATGCCGACGATCCGCCGGAGGTGGTCGTGCGCGAGATATTGCAGAGCCCGCATACCCGCATGCCGCTCTGGAAGGGCTCGCTCGACAACATCGTCGGCGTGCTCCACGCCAAGGACCTGCTGCGCGCGCTGAACGATGTCGGCAACGATTTCTCGAAGATCGACGTGATGAAGATCGCCACGAAACCGTGGTTCGTGCCCGACACCACCACGCTGCAGGACCAGCTCAACGCCTTCCTGAGGCGCAAGGCGCATTTTGCCGTTGTCGTCGACGAATACGGCGAGGTCGAGGGTCTGGTGACGCTCGAGGACATCATCGAGGAGATCGTAGGCGACATTGCCGACGAGCACGACGTGGATATTCAGGGCGTCAAGCAGGAGGCGGACGGTTCCGTTGTTGTTGAAGGCAACGTATCGATCCGCGACCTCAACCGGGCGCTCGACTGGACCTTGCCGGACGAAGAGGCGACGACGATCGCCGGGCTGGTCATCCACGAGACGCAGTCGATCCCGGACGAGCGCCAGGCGTTCACCTTCCACGGCAAGCGCTTCGTCGTCATGAAGCGCGACAAGAACCGCATCGCGCGGATCAGGATCAGGCCGGTGGATTGACGAAAATGACTATGGTCATTGACCATAGTCATTTTGCTGCCTATTTTGGCCGCTCGCTGAGGAACGGTCATGAGCGCCCACATCTCGAAGTCGAAATTCAAAGCGAAAGCCCTCGAGTATTTCCGCAAGATAGAAGCCAGCGGTGAGCCCATTATCATCACCGAGCACGGCAAGCCCAAGCTGGAAATTCGACGGCTTCCCCAACAACATGCCAACCCGCGGGACAAGCTGAAGGGGTCGGTATTGCGTTATGACGACCCCTTCGAGCCGGTTGGTGTGGATGATTGGGAAGCGCTCAAGTGATCGTGCTCGATACGCACGCTCTTGTGTGGTGGCTCGGAGCCGACAGACGCCTGTCGCCGCCTGCCTTGCTGGCAATAGAACGCGAGTTGACGGCTAGCACCGTCTTTGTGTCTTCAATTTCCGCGTGGGAAATCGCCATGCTTTCGCGGCGTAACAAGCTCGACCTGTCGATGGATGTGGTGGACTGGCTCGAAGCATCCGAGGCGGTAGAGAACCTGTCATTCGTGCCCGTTGACAATACAATTGCCGCGAAGAGCCAATTCCTGCCGGGAGATTTTCATCCCGACCCTGCAGACCGGATCATAGTAGCGCTGGCTCGCGAACTTGCTGCCCCGCTGGTTACCGCCGACGGAAAGATACAGAACTATCCGCACGTCGAAACGATCTGGTAGCCGCTACCAGCGCGTCGCTTCTCCGGGCGCCGCGGGTTCGATCGCCAGGGCATGGACGCCGCCCTTGAGTTCGTCGGCAAGCAGCGCATTCACGGCACGGTGGCGGTCGATGCGGCTCATGCCCGCGAACGCCGGCGAAACCAGCCGCACCCGTGGCCCGACTCGGCATGGTGATGTCCTGCGTGCAGATGGCTCTCATTGAGGACCGATAGCCGTTCGGGTGCGAACGTCTCCTTCAGCTTCTCCTCGATCCTTGCCTGTATCGACATCGGCGTCTCCTGTTCCCATATATGGCTGGTCGCCGCGAAAGCGCCACCTCGATCCCCGATCCGGTGATTTGCCCCGGTAGGGTACGTTTCCCGGAAATGTCAATTCTTGTATCGCCACAGCGATGCGCCCATAACGGTTGCAGATGAAGCCGTACCCGAAATATTTCGAGAAGATCCGGATCCGTCCCGACAAGGACGCCGAGCTGAAGTCGCGCGCGCCCGGGTGCCAGTGGGACGGCTGCAAGGAGGCCGGCACGCATCGCGCGCCGGTCGGGCGCCTCAAGGAAGGCGAGTATTTCCGTTTCTGCATCGATCACGTGCGCGAGTACAACAAGGGCTTCAACTATTTCTCCGGCGTTCCGGATTCGGAAATCGCCCGCTTCCAGAAGGAGGCGCTGACCGGCCACCGGCCGACCTGGAAGATGGGCGTCAACGGCAGCTTGCGATCCGCGCCCGACCCCGCGCAGATGCGATCCGGCCGCGCCGGCTACTACAACCGCATGCGCGATCCGTTCAACCTGTTCAACGGGCCGAAGGACCCGCGCCAGCCGCCGCGCGAGCGCAAGGCCAAGCCGCTTGAGGCCAAGGCGTTGGAAACGCTTGGCCTTGACGCAAACGCGACTAGCAAGGCCATCAAGGCGCGCTATAAAGAACTCGTGAAGCTCCACCATCCCGACGCGAATGGTGGCGACAGGGGTTCCGAGGACCGGTTTCGCGATGTGCTGCAGGCCTATCGCGTGCTCAAACAAGCCGGTTTGTGCTAGGCGCAGTGTCTGCTAAAGACGCCCCCGGACTGGACAATGTTTTGCCGGCGCAAACGCGCCGCGTGAGGAAAGTATGAACAAGGTCGACCGCGATATCGCCAATCTGCCGGACACCACTGTGTCGGTAAAGGACACGTTCGGCTTCGAATCCACGATGGTCGTGCCGGCCTATTCCGCGGCGACGGAACACGTACCGGACTTCGATCCGGACTACCTGTTCGACAAGCAGACCACGATGGCCATACTCGCCGGCTTCGCCTTCAACCGCCGCGTCATGGTGTCGGGCTATCACGGCACCGGCAAGTCGACCCATATCGAGCAGGTCGCTGCCCGGCTCAACTGGCCCTGCGTGCGCGTCAACCTCGACAGCCATGTCAGCCGCATCGACCTTGTCGGCAAGGATGCGATCGTGCTGCAGGAAGGCAAGCAGGTCACCGAATTCCGCGACGGCATCCTGCCCTGGGCCTACCAGCACAACGTCGCGCTCTGCTTCGACGAATACGATGCCGGCCGACCCGACGTGATGTTCGTCATCCAGCGCGTGCTGGAATCGTCGGGCCGTCTCACGCTGCTCGACCAGAGCCGCGTCATCCGGCCGCACCCGGCCTTCCGCCTGTTCGCCACCGCCAACACGGTCGGCCTCGGCGATACGACCGGGCTCTACCACGGCACGCAGCAGATCAACCAGGCGCAGATGGACCGCTGGTCCATCGTCACCACGCTCAACTACCTGCCGCACGACAACGAGGTTGGCATCGTGCTGGCCAAGGCCAAGCACTACCGCAACGTCAAGGGCAAGGAGATCGTCAACAAGATGGTGCGCGTCGCCGACATGACCCGCCAGGCTTTCATCAACGGCGACCTGTCGACCGTGATGAGCCCGCGCACCGTCATCACCTGGGCCGAAAATGCCGAAATCTTCGGCGACATCGGTCTCGCCTTCCGGCTGACATTCCTCAACAAGTGCGACGAGCTCGAGCGTTCCATCGTCGCCGAGTTCTACCAGCGCGCCTTCGGCGAGGAATTGCCGGAGAGCGCGGCCAACGTGGTGTTGGGATAGGCCTGTGTCGGGCGGCTCCTCGTTCGATCCGGCAGCGTATGAAGTGGTGTTGATGCCGCTCGGCACCGGCGAAGGCGGCGGCTGGCTAGCTACAGTTCCTGCTCTTCCCGGAAGTACGGGAGACGGTGCGACTGAAATGGCCGCAATCGACGAGGTAAGGCTCGCGGCGCACGAATGGGCCGACGCGGCGGCGGCGAATGGCGATCCGATTCCCGCTCCGGTGCGGAACAATCCTCTGGCCGCCGAGTAGCGAGGTAAGATGGCCGGTCCCGGCGACAACACGCGCAACAGGCCGAAGAGCGGCTCGGACAACGACGCCTTCAAACGCGCCGTGACGGTGTGCATGCGCGCGATCTCCGGCGACAACGAGCTGGAGGTCGGCTTCGCCAAGGACAAGCCGGCGCTCGCGGGCAACCGCGCCCGGCTGCCTGAACTGCCCAAGAAACCGTCGGGCATGGACGTCGCGGTCACGCGTGGGCTCGGCGATTCCATGGCGCTGAAGCGCGCCTGCCATGATCTGCGCATCCACACAAAATTCGCGCCCGAGGGCAAGCAGGCGCGCGCCGTTTACGACGCCGTCGAGCAGGCCCGCGTCGAGGCGATCGGGGCGCTGCGCATGACCGGCGTAGCCGACAACATCGGCCACATGCTGGAGGACAAATACGCCAAGGCCAACCTGACAGACGTGCGCGACCGCACCGACGCGCCTATCGAGGAAGCGCTGGCGCTGATGGTTCTCGAGAAGCTGACCGGCCGCCCGGCGCCCAGGAGTGGCCAGCGCGTCGTCAACCTCTGGCGCGAATGGGTCGAGGAGAAGGCTGGCGCCGACCTCGATCACCTGATCGGCAATGTCGAAGACCAGCAGGCGTTCGCCCGCGTCGTGCGCGAGATGCTGGCCTCCATGGAGATGGCCGAGAATATTGGCGACGACGAGCAGAAGGACGAATCGGAAGACAGCGAGGATCCGCAGCCGCAGGGCGAGGACCAGAGCGAGGATGGCGGCGAGGATGATTCCGGCGCCGACCAGTCGCAGTCGGACGATCAGGACGCCTCTTCCGAGGAGGAGCAGGCCGGTGAGATGGAGGCCGCCGACGCAACGTCGGACGAATCCTCCGACGACGACGATCCCGACGCCGAGGCGCCCGGCGAAGCCAAGCGCAAGGACAATCCGTTTTCCGATCTGGAGAAGCAGGTCGACTACAAGGTCTTCACCACCGCCTTCGACGAGACGGTCGGCGCCGAGGAACTGTGCGAGGAGGAAGAGCTCGACCGGCTGCGCGCCTTTCTCGACAAGCAGCTGGCAAATCTGCAGGGCGTGGTCGGACGGCTGGCGAACCGCCTGCAGCGCCGCCTGATGGCGCAGCAGAATCGCTCCTGGGACTTCGACCTCGAGGAAGGCTCGCTCGATCCGGCGCGGCTGGTGCGCGTCGTCATCGATCCGATGCAGCCGCTCTCCTTCAAGCAGGAGCGCGACACGAAATTCCGCGACACCGTCGTCAGCCTCGTGCTTGACAATTCCGGCTCGATGCGAGGCCGCCCGATCACGGTCGCGGCGACCTGCGCCGACATTCTAGCGCGCACGCTCGAACGCACCGGCGTCTCGGTCGAGATTCTTGGCTTCACGACCCGTGCCTGGAAGGGCGGGCAGGCGCGCGAAAAATGGCTGAAGGACGGCAAGCCGCCCAACCCCGGCCGGCTCAACGATCTGCGTCACATCATCTACAAGTCCGCCGACCAGCCATGGCGGCGCGCGCGCCGCAATCTCGGCCTGATGATGCGCGAGGGCCTGCTCAAGGAAAACATCGACGGCGAGGCGCTGCTGTGGGCCCACCAGCGGCTTATCGCGCGCCCCGAGCAGCGCAAGATCCTGATGATGATCTCCGACGGTGCTCCGGTCGACGATTCAACGCTGTCGGTCAATCCGGGCAACTACCTCGAACGGCATTTGCGCGGCGTCATTGAGCTGATCGAGACGCGCTCGCCGGTCGAGCTGCTCGCCATCGGCATCGGCCACGACGTCACCCGTTACTACCGGCGGGCCGTCACCATTGTCGACGCCCAGGAACTGGCCGGCGCGATGACCGAACAGCTCGCCTCGCTGTTCGGCGAGGAGAGCGCGCGCGATACGCGCCGCACCGCGCTGAGGCGCGCTGGATGAGTGTTCATCTGCGACGGGGCCTGGCCTTCGCGCTTTTCGCCGCCTTGGGCGTGGCCGCCCCCTTCGTCCTCACCGGCCAAGGGCCGGTACGCGCCGGGACTGATGGCCGCGTCGAGCATATCGAGATTTCCGCGCGGCCGATCCGCACCTTTCGCATCGGCAGCGTCGAAACCCGCTTCGGTCCGCTCGAATTCGCCGGCGGGCTCGAATTGACGTCGTCGTCCGGCGATCTCGGCGCGCTGTCGGCCTTGCGTTTCCTGACGCCGGGAAAGGATTTCATCGGCGTTGCCGACACCGGCTTCTGGTTCTTCGGAACGATCGCGCGCTCCGCCGACGGCAGACCGACCGGCATCGACAATTTCCGCATGCAGCAGATGTACGATCGCGCCGGCACCATGTCCGGCCGCAAGTGGCAGGTGGATGCCGAGGGCCTGGCCGTCAAGGACGGTGTCGCGACCGTCGGCTTCGAGCGCGATCATCGCATCGCGCAGTTCCGGATCGAACCGGACGGCATGAAACCCGCGATCAGGGATCTGGATTTCCTGGTGCCCGTGCGCGAGTTGCGGCAGAACCGCGGCTTTGAAACGGTCGCGCACGCCCATCCGCACGGTCAGCACGAAGGCGGCCTTGTCATCGTGTCGGAAAAGAGCCTCGACAAACAGGGCAACATCTTCGCCGCTGTTATCGAGGGCCCGAACAAGGGCATATTTACCGTCCGCCGCAACGGCGAGTTCGATATCACCGACGGCGCCTTCCTGCCAAACGGCGACCTGCTCCTGCTCGAGCGCAGCTTTTCCATGGCGACCGGCGTGAAGATGCGGCTGAGGCGCATCTACGGCGAAAGCATCGCCAAGGGCTCAATTGCCGACGGCCCGGTCCTCTTCGAGGCCGACATGACCTACCAGATCGACAATATGGAAGGGCTGGATGTCTGGACGCGCGCCGACGGAGCCCAGATGGTGTCGCTGATCTCCGACGACAACCACTCGATCCTGCAACGCAATCTCTATCTCGAATTCGTGTTGCACGACGAGGCCGAGCCGCAGTCGGCCAAGGCGCCTTAGGGCGTCCCGCGCCCATTGCGGTCAGGAAGCCTTGGCCAATTGTCCGCGCGCGTGATTGGCAAGGAATGCAAGAGCGTCGTTCTCTTGCATCGGTCTGGCCAGAAGGTAGCCCTGGATCTCGCCGAAGCCTTCGCGGCGCAACCTGGCGAGCTGGTCGGAGGTTTCAACCCCTTCGGCCGTTGTGGTGAGGTTGAAGCCCGAGCCGAGACCGATCACCGCCTTGACGATGGCCAGACTGCCAGGATCGATGCCGATGCCCGAGACGAAGCTGCGGTCCATCTTGATCTTGTCGAAGGGGAAGGAGCGCAGGTAGCTCAGGGACGAATAGCCGGTCCCGAAATCGTCCATCGCGATGCGAACGCCGAGATCGCGCAGGGCATGCAGAAGCTGCATGTTCTGGCCGCTGTGGGCAAGCAGCACCGTTTCCGTGATCTCGAGCTCCAGCCGGCTCGGATGCAATCCGGCTTCGTCAAGCGCCGACACCACTGTCGCGAGCAGGCCGACCTGCTTGAACTGGCTCGGCGAAAGGTTGACGGCGATCTTGATCTCGCTCGGCCATTTTGCGGCCGTCAGGCACGCCTGCCGCAGCACCCATTCTCCAAGACTGGCGATCAGACCTGTCTCTTCGGCGACCGGGATGAACTCGGCGGGCGCCAGAAGACCGCGCTGCGGGTGGCGCCAGCGCACCAGCGCCTCGAAGCCGGATATCCGGTCGTCGACCAGTGACAGCAGCGGCTGGTAGTGCAGTTCGAACTCGTTGGAGGCGAGCGCCTGGCGCAGTTCGAGCGTCAGCTCGTGCCGGCGCTCGGCGATTTGGCGCATGGCGCCGTCGTAGAAGCGGAACGTCGAGCGGCCGTCCGCCTTGGCGGCGTACAGCGCCAGGTCAGCGTTGCGCAGGAGTATGTTGACGTCGTCGCCGTCGTCCGGCGCCAGGGCGATGCCGACGCTGCAGTCGACGTGCTCCTGGATTCCGTCCAGGTCGAAGGGCGTAGCGAACGCGTTCATCACAGCGGCGGCCAGCCCGGCGATCTGCGGCCGCGCGGCGCCGTCCAGCATCAGGATCAGCGCGAATTCGTCGCCGCCGAGCCGCGCCACGATGTCGGCGGGTCCCATCAGTTGCTTCAGGCGCTTGGCGACGCCGACCAGCAGCGCATCGCCGGCCGGGTGTCCCATGCTGTCGTTGACGTGCTTGAAATGGTCGATGTCGATGTACATCAGCGCGAACGAACGCGTTGGCGCCCCTTGTGCCAGCAGCGTGGTGATATGGTGGGTGAAGAAGCTGCGGTTCGGGAGGCCCGTCAGGGCGTCGTGCATGGCGATATGCGCGATGCGCTCCTCGTAGCTGCGCCGTTCGGTAATGTCCTGGGAGATGCCCACGAGGTAGCGCGACGGGCCGCCGTCCATGCTCGGGATGGCGCGCTTCAGGGTGCGGATTGTGCGCTTGCTGCTGTCTGAACGAACCACGTCTTCCTCGAATGAGAAGACACCGGCGCTCTGCATGGCGCGGCGGTCCTGTTCGAGGAACTGCTCCGCCTGTTCGGGCACGAAGACATACTCGTCAGTCCTGCCGATGATGTAGTTCGGTTCGAAGCCGACGATCTCGCCGCAGGCGGGGTTGTAAAGGATGTAGCGGCCGCTATCTTCCATGTCCTTGACGAAAACGCCGATCGGCAGGCTGCTGACGATGCTGTCGAGAAGCGACCGTGTGTCGCTTGCCTGGCGGTAGGCGCGGTTGACCTCGGTGCGGTCCGTGACGATCGCCAGGATCGCGTCGTGGCCGTTGAAGCGCACGTTGCGTCCGTAGGTCAGCACCTCCATCACCTGGCCACCGGCCTTGAGGTGCTGCCAGCGCTCAGGCCGGCCGAGGTCCGAACGGGACTTGACCGCGGCGCGCATCCGGTCGCGCTCGCTTTCGGGGCGGATGTCCAGCACCGTCATGCGGTCGTAGTCGTCCCGGCTGTAGCCGTAGAGCCGCATTGCGGCATTGTTGACCGTCAGGAAGCGCAGCGTCGCAGGATCGTAGACCCACATCGGCGTCGGGTGGGTGACGAACAGGGTCTTGAAATCCTCGTCGTCGACGGGCTCAAGTCCTTCGATGCCGGTTGTGGCATCCCTGTTTTTTCTGACGTCCATCCGCGTGCCCCGGCCGGCCTTCGCCGCTTGAACAAGACGGGATCGTTTCACAAAATTCTAAAAAAACTAATACGTTGATATTGCATAGAATTTGGGCGCGCTGCCACTATGTTTGGCATTGCCGGCGCCGGTGCGAATATTAGGCTTAACGCCGGGTTTACGGATCAGGCCGCGATCGGCTGCGACCACTTCGCCGCGATCAGCCGGTAGGGGATCAATGCGAAAACTGCAATCAGAAGCTTGACGCTGAGATCGCCGATAGCCCAGGAAATCCAGCGGGCGGCCTCCACGGGCAGCAGACCCAGCAGCGGGGCGTTCTCCTGCGCGAACGCATCGCCCGGACCGACAAAGGCGAAGGCCGCGGAAAATGCCACGCTGAAGAACACCGCGGTGTCGAGTAGCGATCCGGTCAGCGAACCGAAGACCGGAGCGCGCCACCAGGAGCGCTTGCGCAACCAGTTGAACACCGTCACGTCGAGCAACTGCGCGGTGAGGAATGCGGCGCCCGAAGCCATGGCAATCCGGACCAGACGATCGGCCGCTGTCTCGAACTCGATCAGGCCGTGCTGAAACAGCAGGGGCGGAATCACGATCGAACAGGCCACGGCGAGCATGAAGCCGACGAACACGATCCGCCGCGCCACCGATGGGCCGTAGCGCCGGTTGGCGAGGTCGGTGACGAGGAACGAAAAGGGATAGGTGAAGGCGCCCCAGGTCAGCAGGTCGGCAAGCGCGAGGCCGCCGATCTGGCCATCGACCGGGAACTGCACGAGCACGTTGGACGCCACCACGACAAGCGCCATGGCGGCCACGAAGGGCAGGTATGAAGTCAAGCGAGGCATTTTTTTATCCTGGGTAATGGAACCAGCGAGGCGGAAAATCCGCCCAGGTCAGCCGATCAGGCCGCCTGTTCGACAGTCTTCTTGGCGATCTGCTTCTTCAGAAGCCGGGCGCGTTGCGACAATTCCGCCGCGTCCGCCTTGGCGAGGAACGCGTCGAGGCCACCGCGATGTTCGACCGAGCGCAGCGCATTGGCGGAAATCCGCAGGCGCACGTTCTGGTTCAGCGCTTCCGAGATCAGCGTGACGCTGACGAGGTTAGGCAGAAAGCGACGCTTGGTCTTGTTATTGGCGTGGCTGACATTGTTGCCGGTCATGACGGCCTTGCCGGTCAGTTCGCAAGTACGGGACATTTCGGTTACCTTCGGTCTTCAACGGCCAACAACGCGGCGCACCGGAACAATGGCGCGCAGTCGCTTATAGCGGCCTCATGGAAAAGTCGGCGTTGCATAGTGGCATTTCCCGCTGGCGTCAAGCATTGCAGCCGGATTGCCCGCTGACCGGGCGTAGTCCACACAATGGCCAGAATTCCCGTCACTATGCCAGACGGGTCGCATTGAGGCGCAGCCGCTGTCCGTTGCCGTGAGAAGATTGTCGATGTTGCATGCCCTGCGAGCCCTGGTTTGCTCGGCTTTCGCCGTGGCGGCACTGGTCGCGCCGGCGGCCGCCGACGCGCCGGCCTACCGGGCGGAATACGCGTTGACGTTCCTCGGGATAACCGTCGCCGAGGTCGACTTCGACAGCCGCATCGACATCGACGGCTACTCCATCAAGGGGCAGGTGGCTAGCGCCGGTCTTGGCGCGTTTTTCTACGACACGCACGGCACGCTGACGGCGACCGGCCGCTTTGGAGAGAGGGTCTTGGCGGAGGGTTTCCGCGCGCAATACAGCTACAACGACAAGCCGACGATCGTCGACATCGGCTTTTCCGATGGCAACGTGGTCAAGGTGGTCAACGACCCGCCGCTGAAGAAGCGCGGCATGGACTGGGTGCCGATCCGCCCCGGCGACCTCAAGTCGGTCGTCGATCCAGTAGCCGCCACGCTCATCAAGGCCGATCGCCTTGAGGACGTTTGCAACGGCGGAGCGCGTATGTTCGACGGCGAATTGCGGGCGGACCTGACGCTCTCCTTCGTTGCGACCGGAACAATGTCGGTCAAGGGTTTCGACGGCCCGACCGTCACCTGCGCCCTCAAGTTCACGCCGGCCGCCGGCTACCGCAAGGGCCGCCGCTCGCTGCAATATCTGAGCACCAAAAGCCGGATCAAGGTTACATTTGCACGGATCGGCCAAACCGGCGTATACGCGCCAATCTTCGCCACGATAGGCACCCAGATCGGCACGATCACGGTCCGTGCGCGGCGCTTCGAGGCCCTGCAGGCGTCGTGAGCCGGTCCGGCTGACGCCGGAGACATTATATGGCGCGCGCGACCCTGATCGGCTTTTCGGCAATCGCCATGTGGGCGCTGCTGGCGCTTTTGACCGACGCTTCAGGCAGGACGCCGCCGTTCCTGCTTCTGGCGCTCACCTTCGCCATAGGCACAGCGGTCGGGCTGGTCGCGCGGCCGTTCATGCCCGCGCCGCCCCGGCCGGTGAAAATACCCTTCCAGGTATGGATCGTCGGCATTGGCGGCCTGTTCGGCTACCACTTCTTCTATTTCACCGCGCTACGCAACGCGCCGGCGGTGGAGGCCAGCCTGATCGCCTATCTGTGGCCGCTGCTGATCGTGCTCGGCTCGGCGCTGATGCCGGGCGAACGGCTGCGCTGGAACCATGTCGCCGGCGCCTTGCTCGGGCTTGCTGGCACGGTGCTGATCGTCACCAAGGGCGGCGGGCTCGCCTTCGACGCACGCTACGCCTTCGGCTACGCCATGGCGGTGGTCTGCGCCTTCCTCTGGACCGGCTATTCGCTCTTGTCGCGCCGGTTCCCGGCGGTTCCGACCAGCATAGTCACCTGGTTCTGCGCGGCGACATCAGTGCTTTCGCTTGCCTGCCATTTCGCGCTCGAGCAGACCATCCTGCCCGCCACGCCAGGGCAATGGCTGGCCGTCATTGGCCTCGGCCTGATGCCTGTCGGCGCGGCCTTCTATGCCTGGGACATCGGGGTCAAGCGCGGCAACATCCAGGTGCTTGGCGCGGCCAGCTACGCCGCACCGCTGCTGTCGACGCTGGTGCTGGTCGCCGCCGGCGTTGCGGAGCCTTCGCTGCGCATCCTTGCTGCCTGCGTGCTGATCACCGCCGGCGCGGTGCTTGCCGCGAAATCGATGCTGTTTGCGAAAAAGACCGCCGGGGTGGCCGCGTGAACTAGTTTTCGCCCGGCTGCCAACCCGGCGCAGCCAGCTCAAACGCCGCGAAGTCGAAGCCCGGCGCGACCGTGCAGCCGACCAGCGTCCAGTCGCCCAGGCTGCGCGCGGTCTGCCAGCAGCCCGCGGGCACGACCAATTGTGGCCGCTCGCCGGTCGCCAGGTCGATGCCGAGCAAGGAAGCTGCGATCGTCCCGCCTTGTGCGCAGATGCTGAGTTCGAGCGGTGCGCCGGCATGGAAATGCCAGACCTCCGCGGCGTCCCTCACGCGGTGCCATTCCGACACATCGCCGCGCTCCAAGAGGAAATAGATTGCCGTCGAATGGCCGCGCCCGCCGGCCTGGTTGTCGCGAAAAGTCTCGACATACCAGCCTCCCTCGGGGTGGCGGACCATGCCGAGCGCGGCAATGATGTCCTGGGACGTCATGCCTCTAGAAATTGTCTTTGCGCTTGCGGATCTCGGCGAACACATCGGCGTCACTCGCCGTTTCCATCCCGAGGTTCTTGCGGATCGCCGGGTCATGCCAGCGCAGGAACGGGTTGGTCGCGAGTTCCTCGGCAAGCGTGGTCGGCAGCGTCGGCTTGTCGGCCGCACGCAGCTTCTCGACCGTGGCGGCGCGCTCCTTGAGCGCGGAATTGGTCGGATCGATGGTCAATGCGAAGCGCGCGTTGGCGAGCGTGTATTCGTGGCCGCAGTAAAGTTTTGTCGCGGCCGGCAGTTCGAGCAGCTTCTGCAGCGAATGTTGCATCACCGGAGCCGGCTTCTCCAGGAGCCGGCCGCAGCCCATTGCAAAGATGGTGTCCGCCACGAAGGCGACGTGGGACTTAGGGAAATAGTAACAGATGTGGCCCGCCGTGTGGCCGGGCGTTTCGATCACCTCCACCGGCTCACCGGCGAATTCGAGCTTCGATCCCTCCGACAGTTCGACGTCGATGCCAGGAATCTTGGCGGCTTCGGCCTTGGGACCGTAGATCTTCAGCCCGAACTTCTTCTTCAGCGCCAGGTTGGCCTCGACATGGTCCTGATGGTGGTGCGTCGTCAGGATGACCGTCGGCGTCCAGCCGGTGCGCTCGACCGCCTTCAGGATCGCCGCTTCGTCCGGCGCATCGATCAGCGCCGTCTCGCCGCTCCTGGAATCGTGCACGAGGACGCCGAAATTGTCCGTCCGGCACATAAACTGATCGATCTGCAGGGCCATATCACATACTCCATCCTGGAGCCGAAGATAGGGTGGCGGCGGCGCAATGTCACCAATGCGGCGGTGTTTTGCCGATTGCACCCCCCCTCACAGGCGCTGCTTCAAAGTTTCTCTTCCAGG
>JAPLOZ010000105.1 GCA_026400435.1 Hyphomicrobiales bacterium
GATCTGGCTTTGGGACCGCATCTGCGTATGGAACGGAATCCCGCGCTACATCCTGCCGCGCCCCGGCGAGGTGCTTGCCACGCTGCACACCGACGCGGCGCTGCTGTTCGGCTCGCTCCTGGTGACGCTGCGCATCACCTTCCTGGGGCTTGCGCTGGCGGTTATAGGCGGCGTCGGGCTGGCGGTGCTGTTTGCCCAGTCGAAGTGGGTGGAGATGTCGTTCTTTCCCTTCGCCGTCATCCTGCAGGTGACGCCCATCGTGGCGATCTTCCCGCTCATCAACATCTATGTCGACAACCAGACCGCCAAGCTGCTGCTGTGCGCCTGGATCGTCGCGTTCTTTCCGATCCTGTCCAACACCACCCTTGGCCTCAACTCGGTCGACCGCAATCTCATCGACCTGTTCAAGTTGAACGGCGCCACCAAATGGCAGCAGCTCTGGCATCTGCGCCTGCCCGCCGCGATGCCCTATTTCCTTGGCGGCCTGAAGATCGCAGGCGGCCTGTCGCTGATCGGCGCGGTCGTCGCCGAGTTCGTCGCGGGCTCGACGGGACAATCGTCGGGACTTGCTTCGCGCATCATCGAGGCCGGCTACCGGCTGAATGCGCCGCGCCTGTTCGCCGCGTTGATCCTCATCTCGTTCACCGGCATCGTGATCTTCCTGGTGCTGTCGCTTTTCTCGCACCTGATGCTGCGCCGCTGGCACGAAAGCGCGCTGAGGCAGGAACGGTGATGCCGCTGGCTCTCCCAACCTCCGGCCGCTACACGCTCACCCGCGCGCGCCTGCACGCCTCGCTGACGCCTGGCCTGTCTACGCCCGCCGATGCCGACGGCTTCGTGCTCGCCGACATGTCGATTGCAGAAGGCCGCATCGTCTCCATCATCCCGCACAATCCTGCGACGCCCGCCGCGATCGACTTCGCCGGCCGCATCGTGATGCCATGCTTCGTCGATTGCCATACGCACATCGACAAGGGTCACATATGGCCGCGCAAACCCAATCCCGACGGGACTTTCACGGGCGCGCTCAACGCCAACGGCGAGGACCGCGTCGCACGCTGGACGGCCGATGACGTGGCGCGCCGCATGGATTTTTCGCTGCGTTGCGCCTACGCGCATGGCACCCGGGCGCTGCGTACCCATCTCGACAGCATCGCGCCGCAGGAAGCCATCTCCTGGCCGGTCTTCGAGGCCATGCGCGAGCGCTGGCGCGGGCGGATCGAGCTACAAGCGAGCTGCCTTGTCGGCATTGAAGCGGTTCGCGAAAAGGCATGGTTCTCGGCGCTCGCCAAGCGCGTGGCCGCCGCCAAGGGCGTGCTCGGGTGCGTCACCTACATGGTGCCCGATCTCGAGGAACTGCTCGACCGGGTCTTTGCGCTTGCTATCGAGCATGGCCTCGACCTCGACTTTCATGCCGACGAGACCGACGATGTCGCGGCCGCCTCGCTGAAGAAGATCGCCGAAGCAGCCCTTTGGAACAATTTCGAGGGAAACATCCTGGTTGGTCATTGCTGCTCGCTGTCGCGACAGGCCGACCGCGACGTTCTCGAGACGCTCGACAAGGTTGCCAAGGCGGGACTTTCCGTCGTCTCGCTGCCGATGTGCAACCTCTACCTTCAGGACCGCCGCTCAGACCACACGACGCCGCGCTGGCGCGGCGTTACGCTGTTGCACGAGCTTAAGGCGCGGGGCATTGCGGTCGCTGTTGCATCCGACAACACGCGCGACCCGTTCTATGCCTACGGCGATCTCGACATGCTGGAGGTCTACCGGATGGCGACGCGCATCCTCCATTTCGATCACCCGGTCGCCGACTGGCCGAAGGCCGTCACCTCGACGCCCGCCGACATCATGCGCCTGGACGGAGCTGGTCTTCTCGCAACTGGCGGACCTGCGGACTTTCTCATCTTCAAGGGGCGAAGCTGGACGGAATTGCTCTCGCGGCCCGAATCGGATCGCATCGTGGTCCGCGACGGCAAGGCGATCGAAAGCGACTTGCCGGACTATGCCGAACTCGACGATCTGATGGGTGCGTGAATGGACATAGCTGCGCTGCGCCGCGACCTCGAGGGCCTCAAGATCGAGGACAACGCAAGGATCGTCCAGCAGAAGAGCCGCGACTTCTACTGGTACAGCCCCGTCCTGAAGCGTCAGCTCGAGAACGTCACCGCCGATCTGGTCGTTTCGCCGCAGAGCGAGGCGGAGGTTATCCGCGTGCTCGCCGCATGCCACAAACACGGCATTCCCGTCACGCCGCGTGGTACCGGCACCGGCAACTACGGCCAGGCCATGCCGCTATCGGGCGGCGTCGTACTCAGCCTGGCCGACATGAATGCCGTCACCGCCATTTCGACCGGACGCGTCGTTGCCGGCCCGGGCGCCATCATCGCCGCCATCGACCAGGCGACGCGCGCTCATTCGGGTCAGGAACTCCGGCTTCACCCTTCGACATACGCAACCGCGTCGATCGGCGGCTTCATCGCCGGCGGGTCGGGCGGGGTAGGCTCGATCAAGTTCGGCGGACTGCGCGATTTCGGCAATGTGCTGCGCCTGCGCGTCGTCACCATGGAAGCCGAACCGCGCGTCCTCGAACTGACCGGCGAGGACCTGCACAAGGTGACGCACGCCTACGGCACCAACGGCGTCATCACCGAGGTCGAGATGCCGCTTACCGCCGCCTATGACTGGGTCGACGTCATCGTCGGCTTCGACAGTTTCATGGGCGCGGCGCGCTACGGCAACGCGCTGGCCTGCCAGGACGGATTGCTCACCAAGCTGGTAACGCCTATCGCCGCGCCCGTGCCCTGGCTCTATTTCAAGCGCCACCAGAAGTTCTTCAGCGAAGCCATGAGCGTTTGCGTTGTCATGGTTGCTCCGCAATCGCTGGACGCATTCCTCGCCTTCACGCGGCGCGCCGGCGGCGATGTCGTCTACAATGCCGCGACTGCCAGCGCAGACGACAGGAATGGACTGCCGCCGGCCTATGAGCTTGCCTGGAACCACACCACGCTGCGCGCGCTGCGCGTCGATCCAGCGATCACCTACCTCCAGTCGCTCTATCCGTTTCCCGATCATCTCGCGCTGATCGAGAAGATCGACGGGCTGTTTCCCGGCGAGGTTTTTTCGCATCTCGAATTCGTCCGTTTCGACGGCAACATCACCTGTTTCGGCCTCAATCTCGTTCGCTTCACCACGGAGGAACGCCTCGACGAGATCATCCGCGCGTTCGAGGAAAACGGCTGCCCGATCTTCAACCCGCACCGCTACACGCTGGAGGAGGGTGGCATGAAGCAGACCGACGAGGTGCAACTTGCCTTCAAGCGCGAAGCCGACCCTCAGGGCCTGCTCAACCCCGGCAAGATGATCGCGTGGGAAAACCCCGACTACGATTTCCGCTCCGGCAAGACCTTTCTGTTCAAGGGGCTGGAGCGTGTTTCGTGATGGCGTGCGGATGAAAATCCTCGTCCTCTACGCGCATCCGGTCGAGACCAGCTACAACGCAGCGCTTCACCAACTCATCGTCGAGCGCCTGACTACTGCCGGCCATTCGGTCGACGACCTCGACCTCTACGCCGAGGATTTCGACCCGCGCTTGACCCGCGCGGAGCGCCTTGCCTATCATGATCAGCGCGGGCCGCAGGATGCCGTTGATCCCTATGTCGGACGCCTGCTCGCGGCGGAGGCGCTGGTGCTTTCCTACCCGACCTGGAACTATGGCTTTCCGGCCATCCTGAAGGGTTTCTTCGATCGCGTGTTCCTGCCCGGCGTTTCGTTTCGCATGGTCGACGGCAAGGCGACGCCCTCGCTGCACAATATCCGCAAGGTCGCGGCCGTCACCACCTATGGCGGCAGCTGGGTTCGCGCGGCACTAATGGGAAACCCGCCGAAAAAGCTCGTCAACCGCATGCTGCGATTGACCGTCAGGCCGGGTGCGCCAGTGTCCTATCTCGCGCATTATTCGATGAACCTGTCGACGCCGGAGTCGCGCAAGGCCTTCATGACGAAGGTAGCCGCGAGGATGGAGGCGTTCTGATGCGATGCCTCGTTGTCTTCTGCCATCCAGTGCCGGAGAGCTTCGGAGCCTCGGTGCGGGATACCGCAGTCGCCGCGCTGTCCGCGCGGGGGTGGGAGGTGCGGCTGATCGACCTCTACGCCGAAGGTTTCGACCCGGTCCTTGGCGCCGAGGAGCGCCGCAACATGCACCATGCGCCGACCGATCCCGCGCTTGCTCCTCATATCGAAAACGTCAGATGGGCGCAGGCCGTCCTGTTCGTCTATCCGACTTGGTGGTACGGCCTTCCAGCGATGCTCAAGGGTTGGCTCGACCGGGTCTGGGCGACCGACGTCGCCTTCACACTTCCGGCCGACGGGGGCCGCATCGTCTCGCTGGTTTCGCATATCAGCAAGATCGGCGTCGTCACGACCTGCGGGGCGACGCGCTGGATCTCGTTCCTGATGGGACAGCCGGGCCGCAAGACCATCCTGCGCGGAATGCGCGCGCTTTGCGCGCCGACGGCCCGCACTCTCTACCTCGCCCACTACGACATGGACCGGTCGACGCCCGAGAGCCGCGCGGCCTTCATGGAGAAGGTGAGGAATAGGCTGGCGGCGTTCTGAGCGGTCCTTCGGTGGCCATGGCCAGCTGCTCCCGCTTGGCCGGCCCTATTGGCGGAAAGTCGCGCGAAATTGGCTGGGCGACTGGCCGAAGGCAGCGCTGAAGGCCCGACTGGCATGGGCGCTGTCAGAAAATCCCCAGTTCAGCGCGATCTCCGTGATCGATCGAGCTGACATACGGGGGTCGGCGAGGTCACGACGCATGGCGGCAAGACGCCGCGCCCGTATATGGGCCGAGAGAGTCGTGCCTGTGGGCGAAAACAGCATGTGCAGATAGCGCGGCGAAATACCGAAACGCCGCGCGATGGGCGAGGGCGTAAGCGCCGGGTCGGCCAGGTTGTGCTCGACATGGGCCAGAATGCGTGACAGCAGGTCGCCCGACGTCGCGGCCGGCGCGTCGGGGTTGACCAGCCGGCCCAGCATATCGATCAGAATGTCGGCAGCGAGTGGGGCATCGCCCGGCGGCAGGTCGCGAGCTACCTGCGCTAGCGCCGCGAGATGACCAGCGGCAAGCGCGCCCAGCCCGCTGCGGCTTTCCAGCCGCAAGGCGCCGCGCGGCGCCGGCGACGCGAGATTGCGTCCGAGCCTTTCGCGCGGGGCCAGCATGGTCACCTTATGTAGGGGTGCTGTGACCTCAAACTCGATCGGCTGCGATCCGTCCCACAGCATCATGTCGCCCGGGCCGAGCAGCGTCGCCGCGCCGCCTTGGCGGACGCTCTCCCTTCCCGAGAGGACCAGCAGAAGGCCGACATAGTCGCCTTCGGTGCGGCGAACGTCGCGCGTGTCTCGATAGCCCGCCAGCGGGGCACTGCGGCATTCGACGAGCGAGCAACCGCCGAGATCGTGCCAGGTCAGGTCGCAGTCATAGCGGACCCGGTCGGAGAGTGCGAGCGACCAAGGCAAGTGAACGGCGCTCAGCATTGCGCGGGCGGCTTCCGCACGCTGCGCGTCAGGCTGGTCGGCAGATCTCCAGGTTCCGGTTTCCATGGCTTCCTCCCGCAACGACCCTCCCGCCGTCGCACACAAGGACCGGACTTTATTGCAGATGGACTTCCCTGTCGAACAAGACTGCTTCCCTGACGTGCAAGAGCAAGTATCCCGTTCGGTCCAGAATTTCGGTTCATCCAGTGTCTGGGAGGACAGCATGAGACGCGATATCGAATTCACCACGGAGGACGGGACAACACTGCGCGGCTGGCACTATGCGGCCAAGGGCGTAGCGGGTCCGGCGCCGACCGTGATCATGGCGCACGGCTTTTCTGCCACGCGCGAAATCTTTCTTGATAGTTTCGCAGACGTTTTCTCGAATGCCGGGCTCGGCGTCATCGTCTACGACCACCGCAATTTCGGCGTCAGCGATGGCGCGCCGCGCGGACATGCCGATCCGTGGGCGCAGATCAACGGCTATCGCGATGCCATCACCTGGGCGCAGACCCAAGCCGATGTCGATCCGACACGCATTGGTGTCTGGGGTTCAAGCTATTCGGGCGGGCACGTGCTTGTCGTTGCCGCAATCGATCGGCGGGTTAAATGCGTCGTGTCGCAGGTGCCGTTGACCTGGGGCTTCGAATCGGCTCGCCGGCTGATCCGCGGCGATCATTGGGCCGGGCTGCGCGCGGCGTTCGAGGGGGACCGCGCTGCGCGCGCCCGTGGCGAGGCGGGGGCGCTGATACCCGTCACCGCGCCCGAAGGACAGCCATGCGCTCTGCCGACAGCCGATACATTCGACTTCTTTACCCGCTTTGCCGCGGAGCACGAAACCAATTGGAAGAACGAGGTGACGCTGCACTCGATCGAGATGTTCACCGAATACGAGCCCGCGACCTATATTGAACGGATCGCGCCGACGCCGTTGCTGGTCGTCGTGGCTTCGGGCGATCATCTAACGCCGTTCGACCTGACTGCGAAGGCCTATGAGCGAGCGCTCGAACCCAAGAAACTCGTAGTTCTGCCGGGCGGGCATTTCGAGGCCTATACCGGCGAACCATTTGCAATATCGTCAGCTGCGCAGCGCGAATGGTTCAAGCAGTATCTTTGAGGACGACCGCCGAGCGGGGGAGGACGCCTCCGTCCTCTCCCGCTCGCTCCTCGGATCGTACATCGGCTTCAGGCTCCTCTCGGCGGCGAAACGCCGGCCAGGCGAAAGCTGGCGCGGTGGTAAGCCCTACATCCTCACACGTTCGGCCTTCGGATCGTACATCGGCTTGAGGCTGGCCTCAGCAGCAAAGCGCTGGCCGGCTATCTCTATCTCGTAGGACGAGGCGAGCACGTCCGCCTCGCTCTCGCCCTTGCTGGGCACATAACCCATGCCGATGGCCGCGCCGAGGTAATGCCCGTAATTGCCCGAGGTCACCGTGCCGGCAATTTTTCCATCGCGGACAATCGCCTCGTTGTGGAACAGCAGCGGCGCGGCGTCCTTCAGCCGGAACTGCACCATGCGGCGCTCAAGTCCGGCTTCGCGCATCCTCAGCACTGCGTCGCGGCCGATGAAGTCACCCTTGCCGGTCTTCACCGCGAAGCCAAGGCCGGCTTCCAGCACATGGTCCTCGTCCGTGATGTCGTGGCCGAAATGGCGGAACGCCTTCTCGATGCGGCAGGAATCCAGCGTGTGCAGCCCGCAGAGCTTCAAGCTGGCATCCGCGCCTGCAGCCTCGATCGCCTCGAAGACATGCGCTGTCTGTTCGGTCGGGACGTAGAGTTCCCAGCCGAGTTCGCCGACATAGGTCACGCGGTGGGCGCGCGCCAACCCCATGCCGATCTCGATTTCCCGTGCCGTTCCGAAGCCAAAAGCCTCATTGGAAAAATCGTTCGGGCTGATGCGCTGGATCAATTTCCGCGCGCTCGGCCCCATCAGGCAAAGCACGCTTTCTGCTGATGTCACGTCGGTGACGACAGCGAATTCATCGCCCAGATGTTTCCGCAGCCAGGCAAGATCGCGCTGCAGGGTTGCGCCCGGCACGACGAGGAAAAACGCCGTCTCCGACAGACGCGTCACCGTCAGGTCGCTCTCGATGCCCCCCTTCGCGTTCAGCATTTGCGTATAGACGATCCGTCCAACCGGCACATCGAGGTCGTTGGCGCAGAGCCTCTGCAGGAAGGCCAGCGCGTCGCGGCCTTCGACGCGGATCTTGCCGAACGAGGTCATGTCGAAAAGCCCGACGCCGTTTCTCACGGCAAGATGTTCCTCGCGCTGGTTGTCGAACCAGTTCTGCCGCCACCAGCTGTAGCGATATTCGCGCTCCTGGCCCTGTTTGGCGAACCAGTTGGCGCGCTCCCAGCCGGCAACCTCGCCGAACACCGCGCCGCGCGCCTTGAGATGCTCGTGCAGCGGCGAGCGCCGGACGCCCCGCGCGGAAGCCATCTGGCGATAGGGGAAATGGTCGGCGTACAGCAGGCCGAGCGTCTCGGTCACGCGGGCCTTGAGGTAGCTGCGGTTTTTCTGGAACGGGTGCGTGCGCCGAATGTCGACCTCCCACAGGTCGAAAGGCGCTTCACCGTCGTTGATCCATTGCGCCAGCGCCATGCCCGCTCCGCCTGACGAGACGATGCCGATCGAGTTGTAGCCGGTCGCCATCCAGTAGCCGGCGAGCTCCGGGGCCTGCCCGAGATAGTAACGGTCGTCGGGCGTAAAACTCTCGGGGCCGTTGAAGAATGTGTGGATGCCCGCGGTGGCCAGAATCGGCATGCGGTTCACGCCCATTTCGAGGATCGGCTCGAAATGCTCCATGTCCTCCGGCAACTGGTCGAAGCAGAAATCCTCGCGGATGCCGTCCATGCCCCACGGCTTGGCCACCGGCTCGAAGGCGCCAAGCATCATCTTGCCGGCGTCTTCCTTGTAGTAGGCGCACTCGTCCGGGACCCTGAGCACCGGCAGCCGCGTGAGCCCCGGGATCGGCTCGGTGATGAGATAGAAGTGCTCGCATGCGTGCAGCGGGATGTTGACGCCCGACATCGCGCCGAGGTCGCGCGCCCACATGCCGGCGCAGTTGATCACGACGTCGGCCTCGATCGTGCCGCGCTCCTCGCCTTGCACCCACGACACGCCGGTGACACGGCCGTCCTTCTGGTGCACGGCGGTCACCTTGACGCCCTCGACGATCCTCGCGCCGCGCTGTCTTGCACCCTTTGCGAGCGCCATCGCGATGTTGGCCGGATCGCACTGGCCGTCGAGCGGCAGGTGCACCGCGCCGACCACGCCGTCGGTGTTGAGGTGCGGATACATCTGCTTGACTTCCGCAGGCGAGATTTCGCGGACGTCGACGTCGAACGCGCGCGCCACCGTCGCCTGGCGATAGATTTCGTGCTTGCGCTCCTCGGTCAGCGCCACCGTGATCGAGCCGACCTGCCGCATGCCAGTTGCGACGCCGGTTTCGGCCTCCAGCTTGACGTACAGATCGGCCGAGTATTTCGCCAGCCGGGTCATGTTCTGCGAGCCGCGCAACTGGCCGATCAGTCCTGCCGCGTGCCAGGTTGTGCCTGATGTCAGTTGCTTGCGTTCGAGAAGGACCACGTCGGTCCAGCCGAGCCGGGCTAGATGGTAGGCGACCGAGCATCCGGACACACCGCCGCCTATGATGACAGCGCGGGCTTTCTTGGGGAGTTCAGCCATGGATCATGCCGCCTTGCTGCGGTAGGAGGAAGCGAAGCGGCGCAGCCGCGAGGCCGCTTCGAGGAGCACGCCGTCGGGCTGGCAGAGGCTGATGCGGATATGCCCGGCCGCCGCGTCGCCGAAACTCGAGCCCGGCATGACGCCCACATTCTCGGCGTCGAGGAAGGCCCAGGCGAATTTTTCGCAATTCGGCTCCAGCGCCCGCACATCGAGCATCACATACATGCCGCCCTCCGAGCCGCGCACGACGATGTCGTTCAGTCCGCGGATCGCATCGAGGAACAGCTTGCGCCTGCCGTTGTAGGTGTCGGCGATCATGTCGACGCCGTAGCCGTTCTCGAGTGCGGCCGCCGCCGCCTGCTGCACGAAATCGGTCAGGCCGTAGGTGGTCACCAGGTTCAGGCTCAACAATAGGGCGATCATGTCTTGCGGGCCGGTGATCCAGCCTATGCGCCAGCCGGTCATGCCATGGCTCTTGGACATCGAATTGATCACCAGCGTGCGCTCAGCCATGCCGGAAAGGCAGCGTGGCGAGACGTGATGGCCCTGCGCCAGCGTCCAGTAAACCTCGTCGGACAAAAGCCAGAGATCGCGTTCGATGCACAGCTTTGCGATGTCCTCAAGGCACTCGCGTGAGTAGACGGCGCCCGTCGGGTTGTTGGGCGTATTGATGAGGATCGCGCGGGTGTTCGGCCTGAGTGCCGCCCTGACGGCTTCGACGCGCGGCTGGAAGCCGTCCGCCGCTTGCGCCTCAACGACGGTGAATTCCGCTTCCGCTGCGCGGAAAGTACCCGGATAGGTCGCGTAGTATGGCGCCACCACCACGGCATGGTCGCCCTTGTCGAGGGTAGCCTGCACGGCGGCATAGAGCGCGAGCTGTCCGCCCGGCGTGACGATCACTTCGGCTGCACTGGTCTCGACGCCCGTGCAGCGGGTCGAGGCGCGTGCCATCGCTTCGCGGAGGCGCGGTGCGCCCGGCAGCTCCGTGTAGTGATGGTGACCTGCGCGAACCGCCGCAACGCAGGCTTCGACCGTCTCGTTCGGTGTGTCGAAGTCGTGATCGCCGACCGACAGCATGATGATCGGTTGGCCGGCCCGCTTGCGGTTCATGGCTTCGAAATGGACCTCCCAGCCGTCCTTGCCGGAGGGGAGGATGCCGCTGAGGCGTCTGGATGGGCCTGGCATCTTTATACTCTCAGTCTTTCGTTCCTGGGGTCCCAGAGCGGCTCGTCCTTCTGGACGGTCGCAGGATAGCGCTCGCCGAATATCTCGACTGCGACTTCGGTGCCGGGCTCAGCAAGATCGGCGCGGAGCATTCCGAGCGCGATCGACTTGTCCACCCGGTGGCCAAAACCTCCCGACGTGGTTTCGCCAACGATCTTTCCGTCGTGCCAGAGCGTCGACATGTAGGGCGCGTCGCAATCGCCGGCGTCGACCACCAGCGTGACGAAGCGCTTCTTCACGCCCTGCTGCTTCTCGCCCTGCAGCGCCGCCTTGCCCTTGAACTCCGGCTTTTCCCACTTCACGAAGCGTTCGAGCCCGCCCTGCAGCACGGTATAGTCGGTCGACAGGTCGCCCTTCCACGCGCGGTAGCTTTTTTCGAGACGCAGCGAATCCAGCGCAAACATGCCGAAGGGTTTCAGCCCGTGCTTCCGGCCGGCTGCCGCAACCGCGTCGAAGATCGCACCGGTGTCGGCGACCTTGGAGTGGATTTCCCAGCCGAGTTCTCCCGCGAAGGACACGCGAACCAGCTGGCACCAATGCCCGGCTATCTGGACCGACTGATGCGACAGCCAGGGCAGGGCGAGGTCGGCGTCGCATACTTCAGCCAGGATCGTTCTCGACTTAGGGCCGGTGAGGATCTGGCAGGCAAAGGCGTCCGTGACATTTTGCAGAGTCATTCGAGTCGGTTGCGGCAGATGCTTCTCCAGCCACTCGAAGTCGTGAAGCTCGGCAACCGAAGCGGTAATCAGGAAAAAGAGGTTCTCTTCGATCGCCATGATCGACATCTCGGTGACGATGCGGCCCTTGTCGTCGGCGAAGTAACCGAGCCCTATCTTGCCGGGCTTGGGCACGACGCCAGTGATCATGGTCGTGAGCCAATCGCGCGCGCCTTCGCCCGCAAGGCGGTAGCGCGAGAACCCCGGCAGGTCGAGAATTCCGGCCGCATCGCGCACCGCTAGACACTCCTCGCGCACGCGCTTTTCCCATGGGCCGTCGCGCCGGAAGGTGAGGGTGCTTTCCTCCGACGTGTCGTCGCCTGATTTGGCGTACCAGGTCGCGCGCTCCCAGCCATTGTACGCGTTGAACTGTGCGCCGAGCGCGGCGATCCGGTCGTGGATCGGCGACAGCTTGCGGTTGCGGCCGGCGGGCCAGGCGTGGCGCGGGAAGTTGATGGCGTATTCGTGGCCGTAGATTTCCATGCCTTTGGCGACGGCATAGTCCGGCTCGGCCGCGAACGCCGTGAAGCGGCGCGGGTCGCACGACCACATGTCCCATTCGGTCTGGCCTTGCGTGACCCATTCGGCGAGCACCTTGCCGGCGCCGCCGGCCTGCGCGATGCCGAAGGTGAAGACGCACGCCTCGAAGGCGTTCGGCACGCCCGGCATCGGCCCGATCAGCGGGTTGCCATCCGGCGCGTAGGGGATAGGCCCGTTGATCACCTTGGACAGGCCGGCGGTGCCGAGGATCGGCACGCGTGCGATTGCGTCGTTGAGGTAATGCTCCAGCCGCTCCAGGTCGTCGGGGAAGAGCTGGAACGAAAAATCGTCGGGCATCGGGTCGTTGTGGGTTGCCCAGTGCGCGCGGCAATTGCGCTCGTAGGGGCCGAGGTTCATGCCGGCCTTTTCCTGGCGCAGGTAATAGGACGTGTCGACGTCGCGCAGCAGCGGCAGCTTGTGGCCGACCTCTTTGGACCATGCGGCTAGTTCGGGAATTTCCTCGAACAAGATGTACTGGTGGCTCATCACCATCATCGGCACCTTGCGACCGAACAGTGCGCCAACCTCGGCGGCGCGGTAGCCGCCGGCATTCACCACATACTCGCAACGAATCACGCCCTTCGCCGTCTCGATCACCCACTCGCCGTTCTCGCGCATTGCTGATGTCACCGGGCAGAAGCGGATGATCTTGGCGCCCAAGTCGCGCGCGCCCTTGGCGAGCGCCTGGGTCAACTGGGCGGGGTCGATGTCGCCGTCATTGGGGTCGTAGAGCGCTCCCTTCAATTCGTGTGTCTCGAGGAAGGGGTAGCGCCGCCTGACCTCGTCCAGCCCGACGACGTCGATATCCATGCCCTGGTAGCGTCCCATGCCCTTGGCGCGCTGGAATTCCTGCATGCGTTCGTTGGTATGCGCAAGCCGCAGCGATCCGGTCACATGGTAGTTCATCGGATAGTCCACCGCTTCGGCGAGCCCACGATAGAGCTCGGTCGAATAGCGCTGCATGTTCATCAGCGACCACGACGACGAGAAGGTCGGCACATTGCCGGCCGCATGCCAGGTCGAGCCGGAGGTGAGTTCGTTCTTCTCCAGCAGCACGCAGTCGGTCCAGCCGGCCCTTGCAAGGTGGTAGAGCGAGGACACGCCGACGGCGCCGCCTCCGATGATCACCACGCGTGCGCTGGAAGGTATCTCGCTCAAGCTGTCTCTCCGAAGTGTCATGTTCGATCAGGTCAATAGACCGGCGGGGAAATGACCCAGATCACCACCGCCGGCTCCTTGCCCGGGTTCTTCCAGCGGAACGGCTTGCCTGCGAAACGGAAGCTGTCGCCCTCGCCGAGACGATGCCAGACCCCCTCGATTTCGATGTCGAAGCGACCCGAGACGATATAGCCGGCTTCCTCGGTCTTGCGCAGGGCCGCGTCGTCAAGTCCAGCGCCCGGTGCGAACACCGACCGCAGCATCTCGAAACTACCGCCAAGGTCGGGCGACAGAAGCTCTTCCACCAGCCCGGATTCGCTTGTGCCAAGCGAGCGGCGGCGGCCAGAGCGCACAATCACGCCGCGCTCTTCCTCGGTGTCGGTTTCATGCCCGAAGAACAGGCTGAGCGGCACGCCGAACAGTTCGGCGAACGCCCTGAGGTCGGCGAGCGAAGGCACTGACATGCCGCGCTCGACCTGGCTCAGCCAGCCGACGGAACGTTTCAGTCGCCCGCCAATCTCCGCAAGTGTCAGGCCGCGCGCCTTTCTCAGCGCGCGCAGGTCGTTGGCCAGGAGATGCCCGGCCGACAGTGGTGCGTCGCGATACACGGCAGTGCCGGGTGCCATAGCCAATTCCATGAAAATATGTGCGTTAATTTCACGTAGCGCGGGAGCGGTGAAAAAATCAAGTATCCTTTCACCGGGTGCGGGAAGATTTACTTGCCGCAATGCCGGTCACGATGTCATCCCTTGAATTCGTCGGATGATGGCAATCTGCATCTGCGTCCGGGGCGGAACGACATGCTGGCACGCGACAAGAACAAACCGCTGCTCGATGACACCGAAACCGTCGATGAGGCGATCGCGTCGCGACGTTCAGTGCGGGCATTCCTGCCCGATCCGGTCGGCGAGGCAACCGTGCGAGAAATTCTCGATGTCGCATCGTGGGCGCCGTCTGGCACCAACATGCAGCCGTGGCGGGTCTATGTTGCGACGGGTGCAAAGAAGGAGCGTCTTTCGCGCGCCATCCTCGATGCCGGCCCGCGCTCCGAGAAGGCGCACGGCGAGTACAAGTATTATCCGGACAAGTTTTTCGAACCATACCAGGAACGACGCCGCGCGGTCGGCTTCGCGCTCTATGGCCATCTCGGCATCGGCAAGCGCGATATCGAGCAGATGCGCGCGCAGCACGAGCGCAACTTCGTGTTCTTCGATGCGCCGGTCGGCATGATCTTCACCATCGACCGCCGGCTCAACCAGGGCTCCTGGGTCGACTACGGCATGTTTCTGCAGAACATCATGGTCGCGGCGCGGGCGAGGGGTCTGCACACCTGCCCGCAGGCCGCCTTCGCGCCGTATCACGAGGAGATCCGGGCCGTGCTGAACATTCCCGCCGAAGAGATAGTGCTTTGCGGCATGTCGCTGGGCTACGAGGATGCATCGAAACCCGAGAACAGGCTGCGCACCGACCGCGCGCCGCTGGACGAGTGGGTGACGTTCAGCCGCTGACTGCCTGCGCGGCCGAAAGGCGCCGACTATCGTACCTCGTAGTTGACCTCTTCGCTTGCATGGCAGAGCGACTTCCAGAAAGACCGCGCGAAGGAGCGGAAGACATAGATGTCGAACTGGTCCGCGCCGGAGCGCTGGATCTGGGCGAAGATGTCGTGATGAACAGTCGACAGCCCCGCGCCAACAGGCAAGGCCGGCAGCGAAAAGTCGATGGCGAAAAATTTTGCCAGCACCCACTCGGCCCTGGTTCCCGATATCCTGATGACCGTGCGGCCATGCGACAGGTCGGTCACGGTGCCTAACGCTGAAGTCACGGCCTTCGGCAGGGCTGCTGCAAGTCCTTCTTCCTGATCCGCCAACAAGAATTTTCCCGGTGCGAAGCCGAAAGCCGCCTTCGTGTCGGTTGCGATGCCGCCGCCGGCGCCGTCGGGCAGCGCCAACCCGGTGGCGTCCCTTACGATTGCAATCAATGCGCTTTCCTGGCCGGCCCAGGCAGCCACCTGCACGATGGAACCTGGCGCAATCTCGGCGAGCACAACGCCCATCGGTCCCTGGCCCTGCCGACCCGGCGTCAGAACCGGGGCGAGGGGCGAAAGCTGGTCAACCATGCATGCGTTTCCCTTCCGGGTCGTAGAAATGGTGGCTGACGATCTCGACCGGGCCGAAACGCCTGCGCAGCGGGTCGGAGACAAACGCCCGCTGACCGCGCCGGTCCTTGCCAGCCTTCACCAGCGCCAGCCCGATGTGGCGTCCGAGGGCGGGCGAATAGCATGCCGCCGTCATATGCCCGACGGAGCCGTGCGGCCTGTCGCGGTCGAGTTGCTCGACGATATGCGAGCCGCCATTCAAGGGCTGGTTGTCGAGCGAGACGATGCCGACGAGTTGCAGCCGGTCCGGCGCGATCAGCCCTTCGCGATCCATCATCATCGATCCGACGAAGGGCTTCTTCTTCGACAGCATCCAGTCGAGATGGAGGTCGCGCGCCGTCGTGCGTCCATCGATCTCGGCGCCGGTGACGTGCCCTTTCTCGATGCGCATCGTGCCCAACGCTTCCAGCCCGTAGGGCACCAGTCCGAACGGCTTGCCTGCCTCGATGAGCGCTTTCCAGACATGGGTGCCATGGCCGGCGCCGGAATAGACCTCGTAGGCAAGTTCGCCGGAGAAGGAGAGACGGCAGATCATGACTGGCGCACCGGATATTGCGCCATGGACGATGCCCATGAAGGGCAGCGTCTCGTTGTCGACCTTAGTGCCGGAAACGCAAGCCGCAAGAATCTCTCTGGAGCGCGGCCCGGCGATCGATGCGCCCGCCCACTGGTCGGTGACCGAGGTCAGATGAACCCTGAGCTCGGGCCAGATCACATCCAGCAGGAATTCCAGATGCTGCATCACCTTGCCGGCGTTGGCCGTGGTGGTCGTCATCAGGAAATCCAGCTCGCCGAGCCGCCACGTCGTGCCGTCGTCGAGCGCCAGCCCGTCCTCGCGCAGCATCAGCCCATAGCGCGCCTTGCCGACCGGCAGGGTGGAGAAGATGTTGGTGTAGACACGGTCGAGGAAATCCGCTGCGTCCGGTCCCTGCACCATGATCTTGCCGAGCGTCGAGACATCGGCAATGCCGGCCGCCTCGCGGGTCGTCTTGGCCTCGCGCACATAGGCCTGCTCCACCGTCTCACCGGGCAGGCCGTAGATCATCGTGCGGTGCCACAGGCCGGCCGAGTACATTCTGGCGCCGTTGGCGAGGTGCCAGTCGTGCATCGGCGTCAGCCGTTCCGGCCTGATTTCGCCGTAACGCTCGGCCGCCAGCGAGCCGATCGACACCGGCGCGAAGGGCGGGCGGAAGCGTGTCGTGCCGACGTCCGGAATCTGCTTGCCGAGCGCGTTGGCCATGATGGCCAGGCCAGGCACGTTCGATGTCTTGCCCTGGTCGGTCGCCATGCCAAGCGTGGTGTAGCGCTTCAGGTGCTCGACCGACTGGAAGCCCTCGCGGTGCGCCAGCCTGACATCGTCGGCCGTCACGTCGTGCTGGAAATCGACGAAGGCTTTTCCCTTCGCCGTGACCTCGAATACAGGCGCCGGCGACATGTCGAGATCGCCGGCGGGGTCGGGGGCGGTTTCGCCAGCTTCGCCCGAACCGGCGGCAAGTCCTTCGGCGAGCGCCGCATCAAGGGCAAACGTGCCGTTGAAGCCGCCAGCGCCAACCCAGCCCTCCGCTTCCTTCGGCGGCAGGAAAGCCTGCAGACGGTCATTCCACTCTGCCCTCGCGCCCGCCTGGCTGGCGAGGTTGATGACCGGCGACCACCCGCCTGACACCAGCAGGCAGTCGGCGTCGATGGAGCGCGCATCGCCTGTGATCGCGCCGGTCACGACGTCGAAGCCCTGAACCTGGATGCAGTGGAGCTTCTTGCCGCCTTCGGTGCCGGTTACTGCGCGGCCCGTCAGGACTTCCGCGCCGGTGCGCACGGCGAGTTCCCGTGCTGCGGCCGACAGTTCCCCGCGCACATCGACGATCGCAACGATGCTGCAGCCGGCCTCGCGCAACGCAAGCGCCGAAGCGTACGCTCCGTCGTTGTTGGTGAAGACGGCGATCTTCTCGCCTGGCAGCACGCCAAACTCAGCTGCATAGCGCGCCGCGGCGCTGGCCAGCATGACGCCGGGGCGGTCGTTGCCCGGGAAAACCAGCGGACGCTCGAACGCGCCGGTGGCCAGCACCACCTTGCCGGCGCGGATCGTCCAGTGGCGGTGGCGGGGCTCACCCGTGCGCGGCGTCGCCTTGTGGTCGGCGACGCGTTCAAGCGCGGCGATCGTGTTGCCGTCGTAGTAGCCCCAAACGGTCGTGCGCGACAGCACCGTCACATTTGCGAGGCCGGCGAGTTCGTGCGCAGCGCCGGCCGCCCATTCGGTCGCCGGCTGCGCGTCGATCGAGCCGCCGCTCCAGTTGGCGCAGCCGCCGAGCCGCGCATCCTGTTCTGCCAGCACCACGCGCGCGCCGGTCGCCGCCGCTGCCTTCGCTGCCGCCAGGCCGGCGGGTCCGGAACCGACCACCAGTACATCGCAGTAAGCGTTCATGCGCTCATAGCGCGATGGGTCAGGCACAGTACCGGCGCGGCCAAGGCCCGCGGCGTGGCGGATGAAGTGTTCGCAGAACATCCAGAAGCGCGTGCCCTTCAGCGGCCCGAACACCGGCCCCATGAAGGTCTTGTAGTAGAAGCCAGCGCCGAGAACCTTACCGCCGAGCTGGTTGAGCGCGCCGATGTCGAATCCCAGCGACGGGAAGCGATTCTGGCTGACGACCTGCAGGCCGTCGTAAATCTCCAGCATCGTCGCCTGGATGTTCGGCTCGCGCGCTTCGCCGCGCAGCACCGTCACCAGCGCGTTCGGCTCGTCGACGCCTGCAGCGAGAACGCCGCGCGGCCGGTGATATTTGAACGATCGGCCGAACAGCGACACGCCGTTGGCAAGCATCGCGGATGCCAGCGTGTCCCCGGGATGGCCGGTAAAGTCCTGGCCGTCGAAGCTGAAACGGATCGAGCGCGAGCGGTCTATCAACCCGCCACTGCTTGCACGGCGCGGGCTCATGCAGGCGTCTCCGCCTTGCGCCGCCGGCGCGGCACGGTGGCGTGGCGGGCCATCGAAACGCTTGAAATCTTGTGCGTCAGCGTGTTGCGCACCAGCCGCAGATGCGCGCGGCAGCCGCCTGAATGCTGCCATATCTCCTCGTGTTCGCCGGCGGTGTTCACCCGGTCGTACACATAGGCGTTCCATGCTGCCTGATCGGTCGAGGCGGGGTCGGGGCGGGTGCGCCCGTCTTCGCCCTGATAGACGAACTCGGAGGAGTCTCGCGGACCGCAGTAAGGGCAGGTGATGATCATGTTTGCTACCGCCTAATGCAGGTTGGGCGTAGCGCCCTGACCCTTGTCGTCAATCACCATGCCGCGGTGGAACCGATCGAGCGTGAAAGGAGCGTTGAGCGGATGCGGCTCGTCCCTGGCTATCGTATGCGCGAAGCACCAGCCGGACGCCGGCGTCGCCTTGAAGCCGCCGTAGCACCAGCCGCAGTTGAGATACATGCCCGGCAGCGGCCCGGTCGTTATGATGGGCGAGCCGTCCATCGACATGTCGCAGATGCCGCCCCAGGAGCGCAGCACCCGCACGCTGGCGAGCCCCGGGAACATCGCCAGCATCTCGGCGTGCACTTCCTCGACCAGCGGAAGGCTGCCGCGCTGCGCATAGCTGTTGTAGCCGTCAAGCGCGCCGCCGTAGATCAGCCCGCCCTTGTCGGACTGCGCCACGTAGAAGTGGCCCATCCCGAAGGTGATGACGGTGTCGAGGACTGGCTTCAGCGATTCCGACACGAATGCCTGCAGCACCTGGCTCTCGATCGGCAGGCGCTCTATGCCGGCAAGCTGCATGACACGGCTGGTGCTGCCGGCGACCGCGACAGCCACCTTGGGCGCCCGGATCTCGCCGCGGGTGGTCGAAATGCCGGTCACGCGGTCGCCGTCGCGCAGGAAGCCGGTAACTTCGCAGTTCTCGATGATGTCGACGCCGCGCCGGTCCGCGCCGCGCGCGTAGCCCCAGGCGACCGCGTCGTGCCTGGCCGTGCCGGCGCTTCGCTGCATCAGCCCGCCAACAACAGGGAAGCGCTGCGAGCCGGACAGGTCCAGCCCGCGCACTTCGCGCGCAATCTGGGTGGGCGTCATCAGTTCGGCGTCGATGCCTTCGTGGCGCAGAGCGTTGCCGCGCCGCGCGTAGTCGTCGAACTGCGCCGGCGTATGGGCAAGGTTCAGGCAGCCGCGCTGCGAAAACATCACGTTATAGTTGAGGTCGTGGGAGAGGTTTTCCCACAGGTCCATCGAATGCTCATAGAAGCGATGGTTCTCGGGCAAAAGGTAGTTGGAGCGCACGGCCGTGGTGTTGCGTCCGACATTGCCCGAGCCGAGATAGCCTTTCTCGATCACCGCCACGTTGGTGATGCCATGCTCCTTGGCGAGGTAGTAGGCGGTGGCAAGTCCGTGTCCGCCGCCCCCTATGATGACGACGTCGTAGGAGGGCTTGGGGTCGGGCTTGCGCCACGCGGGTTTCCAGTCGCGGTTGCCCGTGAGCGCGTTCCTGAGCAGCATGTAGGCAGAATATTCGCGCATGAAACCATGGTCCGTTATGCGAGGCGCAGACTATAGCCCCGCATTTTGCGCTAAAGCCAGGATTGCGCCATGGCCTTTCGCATGGCCGACCCTCGCGGATCAAGGCGGCTTGCCCGTGTCGATCGCGGCCTTTATCAAGGGCTGCGCAGGGAGGCTGTCCGATCGCTCCGCGAGTCGCCGTTATCATGCCGTTTTTCCGCCTTTGGCGCGCGATAGCGCTGTCGTTTCTCGTCGTCGCGGTTTTCGCGACCGGCGCACCCGCGCAGGGCGTTGGCGACAGCGAAAATGCGCAGATCGGCCTGCAGCGCGCCGCGCTCCAGAAATATTCGGCACAGGCCGATGATCTGGAGAGCCAGATCGACGCCGCCAGTGAGCAGGACGGCAGGCTCGTCGAGATCAGGCTTAAGCTTGAGGCGCTCGCCCGCGACCTGCTGGCCAGCTCGGTGGCGTTCCGGCCACGCCTTTCGGAGATCAACGCGCGGCTGGAGCAGCTTGGGCCGGCGCCTGCGGATAACAAGCCCGAACCCGACATAGTCGCGAGCGAGCGTGCCGGGCTTGTCGCCGAAAAGGCGGAGATCAACGCGGTGCTCGGCGTCGCCGAATCCCTGTCAATCCGCGTCAACGGGGTGGTCGAGAAGATCGGCCTGATGCGCAGCGCGCTGTTCCGCAACGTATTGACCAAACGCTATTCGCTGACAGAGGCGTTCGACAGCGAACTTCTGGATGACGTCCACCACGAATATACCAGCTTTTACAAGGCAGTCTCGTCCTGGCTGAATTTCGTCGTCAAGTTCAAGTTTCAGTCCGTGCTTGCGGCGGCGTTCATGGCGCTGGCGGCCGCGGCCGTTCTGCTGTTTGGCGGGCGGCGTGCTTTTCATCGCGTCTTCAACACCGACGCGAGCATCGAGGAACCCTCTTATCTCAGCCGGCTTTCGGTGGCCTTCTGGTCGACCCTGCTGCCGACACTGGCTGTCGGCGTCTTCCTGACCGCCACGTTATTCTTCTTCAATTATTTCAACGTCCTGCGCGGTGACATCGGCGTCTATCTGACGTCGCTTTTTTCGGTCGTAGGTATCGTGTTCGGCGTGAACAGGCTGGCGAACGCGGTCTTGGCGCCCGGTCTGCCAAACTGGCGCCTGATCTCCATCGAGTCGCGAACCGCGCGCAGACTTGTCGCATTGACGACGTCCATGGCCGTGGTGATAGGCGCAAACAGCCTTCTGACGGTCATCAACGACACCATGGGCTCGCCGCTGTCGCTGACGATAGCGAGAAGCTTCCTCGCAGCCTTCATTGTTGGCCTGCTGCTGATCCTGATCGGTCTCCTGCGCGATGACGCGGGGCTCTGGCGGCCGTGGCGCGCATGGCTGCGCTATACCGCGATCGGCTTTGGCTGTTTCATCATCCTGTCGGCTCTGCTCGGCTACATTGGCCTGGCAACCTTCGCTTCGATGCAGGTGGTCGTAACCGGCACCGCCCTTATCACCGCCTATATCGGCTTCCTGTCGTCGCGCGCCATCGGCGCAGAGGGCGGGTTCGCGGAAACGTCCGTGGGCCGCTGGCTCACGGCAAAATCCGGCACCGAGGCGACGACGCTCGATCAGTTCGGGCTGATCGTCAGCCTGGCCATCAACCTGATGATCGTGTTGGTCTTCCTGCCGCTCGTTCTTCTGATGTGGGGCTTCCAGCCCGGCGACATCCAGGCCTGGGCCTATCGGGTGGGTGCGGGCTTCAGCATAGGCTCGTTCAGATTCTCGCCGATCGGTATCCTCACCGGCATCGTCGTTTTCATCATCGGCTATTTCGTCACGCGCTGGTTTCAGGCGTGGCTGGACGGGTCGGTCATGGCGCGCGGGCGGCTCGATACCGGCGTCCGCAACTCGATACGGACCGTAGTCGGCTATCTCGGCATGGCGCTCGCCGGACTGATTGCGATTTCATCGGCGGGCATCGACCTTTCGAGCTTTGCGCTGGTTGCCGGCGGCCTGTCGCTCGGCATCGGTTTCGGCCTCCAGAATGTCGTTTCGAACTTCGTTTCGGGTCTCATCCTGCTCGCCGAGCGTCCGTTCAAGGCGGGCGACTGGATCGTCGCCGGCAATGTCTCGGGTACGGTCAAGAAGATCAGCGTGCGGGCCACCGAGATCGAGACGTTCCAGCGCCAGAGCGTGATTCTTCCCAACTCGGAACTGATCAACTCCGCCGTCGGCAACTGGACCCACCGCAACAAGCTCGGACGCGTCGAGATACCCATTGGCGTGGCCTACGGCTCGGACGCCAGGAATGTCCATGCCATCCTGCTGGAGATCGCCCGCAGCCACCCGCTCGTGCTCAAGAACCCCGAACCGTACGTGCTTTTCGCCGCCTTCGGCGCGTCATCGCTCGAGTTCGAAGTCAGGGTATTCCTGGGCGACATCAACAACAGCATTATCGTGCAGAACGATCTGAGGTTCGCGATCCTCGATCGCTTTCAGGCCGAAGGCATCGACATACCGTTCCCGCAAAACTTGGTCAGCCTACACTCGGAACCGCCCCTGGTGCACTGGCCGACGGACGACGAGAAGGACGAGGCGGGCCTTATCGAGAAAAAGGCCCGGCAGGAGAGGGCGCTGGCCGAGCAGCAGGCCGCCAGGACCAAGCGTCGCCGGCGTCGCCCGGATCCGGGCTGAGCGCGGCAAGCGCATGCCAATTGCGGCATGAACGTGGCATTCAGTTGCCGTTCAGACAGGTTCTCCTATAAGGTTCGTGAAAAAGGGCTGAAGCCCTGAAACAGAGGCGGTGGGATCCACCGAAACCCGCATGTTGAAGACCATCGTAGCCATTGTTGCCCTGCTCGCGGCAGGCGTGTCGGCCGAGGCGGCAAGCGCAGTCAATCTGGACGGCGAGCAGAGGACGCTGATTGTGACCGAGGGCGGCAACAAGTCGGAACTCGCGATCGGCGGCGGCGAGACGGTCGACTTCTGCTCGACCGGTTGTTTTGTCACCATGCCGAATGGCGATATTGAAGCGCTGACCGGCAATGAGACGGTCGAGATTTCGGGCGGCGTCGCCCGCATCAAGTAGCATCCCGCATCTGGTAGTGAAGGCCGGGCCGTCGCCCGGCCTTTTTCATGCGCGCAGGCCGCCGCCCGGGGTTGCCGGCGCAAGGTGGTCGCGGGCCCTTCCGGCGATGTCGCAAACAGGCTTCGACCGCCAAGCTGCGCCGCCCTATAGTCTGCCCGCAAAATACGGTCGGAGCAGTGGACAATGGCAGAGTTTCCGTCACAGGCGAAGGTCGTCGTCATCGGGCTTGGCGGCATCGTCGGCGCATCGGTCGTTCATCATCTGATCGACCGCGGCTGGGACGACATCGTCGGCATCGACAAGTCCGGCATCCCCACGGATATCGGCTCTACCGCGCACGCTTCCGACTTCTGCTACATGACCAGCCACGATTTCCTGTCGTGCTGGACGTCGCTTTACTCGATCGATTTCTACGACAAGCTTGGTCACTACGAGCGCATTGGCGGCCTGGAGGTCGCCCGCGTCGGCGACGATACGCGCATGGACGAGATCAAGCGCAAGGTGTCATCGGGCAAGGCGTTCGGCACGCGCGCGCGCCTGATCGAGCCGGCCGAGATCAAGGAGAAGTTCCCGCTGATCGAGGAGAGCATGGTGCAGGGCGGCCTGTGGGACCCGGATGCTGGCCTCGTCATCCCGCGCTCGCAGACGGTTGCCGGAAAGCTGGTCGATCAGGCTGAGAAATCCGGAAAGCTGAAGGCGTTCGCCAACACTCCGGCGAAATCGCTGGTCATCGAGAACGGCCGTATCAAGGGCGTGGTGACCGACCGCGGCACGATCCTTGCCGACTGCGTCGTCGTGTGCGCGGGCCTGTGGGGCCGCCTGATCGCGGAGATGGCGGGCGAAGACCTGCCGGTCATGCCCGTCGATCATCCGCTGACCTTCTTCGGGCCGTACGACACGTTCGCCGGCACCGGAAAGGACATTGGCTATCCGCTGCTGCGCGATCAGGGAAATTCGGCCTATATGCGCGACACCGGCGATCCGACCACCGCCGAGGGCGGCATGATCGAGTGGGGGTACTACGAGGAGATGAACCCGCGCCTGTGCCATCCGCGCGACCTGCTCGAAAAGCACCAGGCCCGGCTCTCTCCGTCGCAGCGCGACCTCGACATGGAACAGATCATCGAGCCACTTGAGCGGGCGATCGAACTGACGCCCATCCTTGGCGAACTCGGCTATGACGAACGGCGCTCGTTCAACGGCCTGCTGCAGGTTTCGGCGGCGGGCGGCGCGTCGATCGGCGAGAGCCAGAAGGTACGTGGCCTCTGGTATGCCGTCGGCATCTGGGTGAAGGACGCTCCGGGATACGGAAAACTCGTTGCCGACTGGATGACGGACGGGCGTACGGAAGTCGACCACGCTTCGATCGACTTCGCGCGCTTCTACCCGCACCAACTCACGGAAGCGTTCATCGAGGGTCGCTGCGGCGAGGCGGCGCAGAAAGTGTACAACCCCGCCATCCATCCGCGCGAACCCTATGCGACCGGCCGCAACATCAAACGTTCGCCCTTCTACGAACGCGAAAAGGAACTCGGCGGCCATTTCATGGAACTCGGCGGCTGGGAGCGCGCGCATGGCTACGCCGCCAACGAGCACCTTCTGGAGAAGTACGGCAACCGCGTGCCGGTGCGCGAGAACGAGTGGGACGCCAGACATTTCTGGCGCGTCTCGAATGCCGAGCACCTGGCGATGAGCGAGGATTGCGGCATCGTCAACCTCAGCCATTTCCACCTGGTCGACATCGAAGGCCCGGATCATGTCGAGCTGCTCGAATGGCTGTGCGCGGCCAGGATCGGCGGCGACGCCAACATCGGCAAGGGCATCTACACGCACTTCCTCGACGACGCGGGCATGGTTCGCGCCGATTTCACCGTCTTCCGGCTCGCCGACCGCTGCCGCCTGGTCAATGGCGCCGATGCCGGCCCCCGCGACTTCCACTACATGAAGCGCGTGGCCGAAGATCGCGGCCTCGACGTCACCATTACCGACACGTCGGAGAAGTACATCACAATCGGCATCTGGGGGCCAAACGCCCGCGACACCCTGAAGAAGGCCGTCGCCGATCCAGCAGGCCTCGATATCGAGAACTTCCCCTTCGCTGCGATCAAGCCGATCCAGATCGCCGGCAGGCCCGTCACCGCGTTCCGCATCTCCTATGTCGGCGAGCAGGGCTGGGAACTGCACATGCGCTACGAGGATGGGCTCGCCGTCTGGGACGCGCTGCGTGCGACCGGCGTGATGGCTTTCGGCGTCGAAACCTATGCGAACTCGCGCCGCATGGAAAAGAGCCTGCGCCTCCAGAACGCCGATCTCCTGACGGAGTACAACCTGATCGAGTCCGACCTTGCCCGGCCAAAGGTCAAGGATGTCGATTTCCGGGGCAGGGAAAAACACCTCGAATACAAGGCGCGTGCGCACCAGCCGGCGATGCTGTGCACGCTGGTCATGACGGACAATACGGACTCGAAAGGGGTCGCGCGCTATCCGGTCGGGAACATGCCCGTCATGGATCGCGAAACCGGGGAGACGCTGGTCGACGAACTCGGCCGCCGGTCCTTCACGACTTCGGTTGCCTATGGTCCGACCATCGGCCGGAACATCGCGCTTGCCTATCTGCCGTGGGCCTACTGCCAGGAGGGCCGCAAGCTCGCGGTCGAGTATTTTGGCGAGACCTTCCCGGTCGAGGTCGCAAGCGTGGGCTACAAGCCGCTGTACGACCCCGAGAATCTGAAGCCGAGGAGCTGACCGGCGCACCCTTCGAACACTCGCCGGCACGCTTTGGGCGTCGTCCCGAGCCAGGGCAGGATCCGAAGCGCTGTTCCATCGATCGCTCAAAGCGGTGGATTCACGTCATTGTGAGGGGCGCTGCCCGCTCGACTGGCGCACATTTGGGCCATGCAACGCATTGCCCGCACGATCTTTGCGGCTGCCGCCGCCATTTTCTCCGCTCCGGCATCGGCCGTCGAGCCCGTCGATGTCGAACTCGTGCTGGCCGTCGACGTATCGCTATCCATGTCGCCCACGGAACTGGATATCCAGCGCGACGGCTATGCCGCCGCGCTGACCGATGACCGGGTGCTCCAGGCGATATCGGATGGCGGCTTCGGCAAGATCGCCGTCACCTATTTCGAATGGGCGGGCGTGACTTCGCAACACATCGTCGTGCCGTGGACGATCATCGCAAACCGGGCCGACGCCGAGCGCGTCGCCGCCATGCTGTCGGCGCAGGCGCCCAACAGCGCGCGGCGTACCTCCGTCTCTGCAGCGCTGGAGTTCGGTGCGGATCTCTTTGCGGAGAGCGAGTATCGCGGATTGAAGCGCGTCATCGACATTTCCGGCGACGGTCCCAACAATCAGGGCGTCCCAGTCGAGGCGGCGCGCGACGCTGCTGTGGCCCAGGGCATTGTCGTCAACGGGCTTCCCCTGATGACGACCGGCGGCGTTTCCGGCACCTATGACGTCACCAATCTGGACCGCTACTACAGCGATTGCGTGATAGGCGGCCCTGGAGCCTTCATGGTGCCGGTCAACGACTGGTCGCAGTTCCCCGAAGCGATCCGACGCAAGCTGGTGCTGGAACTTGCCGGCGCCGACTCGCCAGCATGGCGGGCGGAGATCGAGACGGGTAGCCTTCCCGTCGTCCTTGCGCAGGCGCGGCCCGCCGCCGATTGCATGATCGGCGAAAAGATGTGGCGCGACCGAAGCTGGATGTGGGAGCAGCGCTAGGCCGCGAGCAGTTGCTTTCTGTCCAGCCGCTCCTGCTGTGGCGATCGCGAATAAAGTTCGCGGTAGCATTTCGAGAAATGCGACGCCGAGACGAAGCCGCAGGCGACGGCTACCTCGACGACCGGCATGGATGACTGGATCAGCAGGTGCCTCGCGCGGTCGAGCCGGATCTCAAGGTAGTAGCGTGCCGGCGAACGGCCCATTTCGGTCCGGAACAGCCGTTCGATCTGCCGCCGCGAGAGCCCGACGTGATCGGCAACCTCGATCAGCGACAGCGGTTCGGAAAGATTTGCCTCCATCAGTTCGATGATGGAGAGTACCTTGCCGTTCTGGACGCCGAGGCGGGCCCTGAGCGGCAGGCGCTGGCGGTCGGTCGGGTTACGCACGCGGTCGGTCAGGACCTGCTCGCAGACCCGGTTCACGAGGTTCTCGTCGAAATCGTCGCCGATAAGCTTCAGCATCATGTCGAGCGCCGCGGTTCCGCCTGCACAGGTGTAGATGTTCTGGTCGACTTCGAAGAGGTCGGCAAAGACGTTGGCCTTCGGAAAAGCCTCCGAAAAGCCGGGCAGGTTTTCCCAGTGGATTGCGCAGCGCTTGTTGGACAACAGGCCCGCCGCTGCCAGAACGTGGGCGCCGGTGCAAAGGCCGCCGAGCGCGACGCCGCGATTATACTCCTCGCGCAACCACGCAAATGTCGTGCGGTTGTTGTAGCTCTCGACGTTCAGCCCGGTGCAGACGATCACCATGTCCGGCCGGTCGGGCCCGGCCATCTTGCGCCGTTCGTCGTCGAGCGACGCGTTGACGGCGCATTCGACCCCGTTCGAAGCCCTGACGGGTCGACCGTCGATGCTGGCAAGGCGCCACTTGTAGGCGTCATAGCCAAGCATCCGATTCGCGGAGCGCAAAGGGTCAAGCGCGGTGGCGAACGCGATCATGGTGAAATCGGGCACCAGGAAGAAGACAAACGACCGTTTGTTCGGCTGTTTCGCGGCGTTCACCTTAGGCTCCCAGCTGATACGATGACGCGAACAGGATGTCGCTATCAGCACAGCGCCATCAACAGCCCTTGCTTGTCAATGGGTGCGGGCTGGGCGTCGTCGCTAAATTTGCGACATGGTCGCAATTTGGCCAGCGTCGGAGAATGGCTTTACCGGCAAAAGAAAACCGCCGCAGGCGCCAGGATCGTCCTGGGCCAGGCGGCGGCTGCATGCAGGCAAGCGTCCTTGGGGGAGGCGCTCGAGCCTGCGCTACTCAAAGGCGCTGACGGTTATACGAGCGCCCCGAAGCGCGCGCCTGCCATTGCGCCGGTCTGACCGGGCATCGTGCGGCCAAGGCGCTGGCGCTCGAGGGCAGTGTTGAGGTTCATCGCCCGGCGGGCGCCGAAAAGGCGGGAAAGGAAGTTCATGACACGTCTCCATGCATCGGTGACACGGGGTGCCTTCGCTTGAAGGAGTGGGGCATCTCGTTGGGATGGCGCGGATATAGGCGCGGCTGCCGATTTTTTAAGCTGCAAAGCGAAGCGGCGAGACGCAAAAACGACATGGCGCGGCGGCGCAAAACTGTTAACGATTGGTAAAATCTAAATATTACAATAGCTTATGAGAGATTTTAACGCACCATGCGTCTTGTTCATATGCGTCATGCGACGCTTGCATGGCTCGTGGAGAGCTTCAATAGGATTGATGAAGGCCTGCCGGACGTCGGGGCAACATGCGGCAGGCCCTTTGGTTTGCGCGTCTCACCTTTACTTCGATCCCGCCCACGAACCGACGCCAAGGCGGTAAGCGCTGTCCTGCTCGAAGGCGCCGGGCCAGCCGATGTCCTTCTGGAGTTCCACGGGCAGCGAACGGATCGTCCTTTCGGTCTGGTGGCGGGCGCGCGCCGCGCTGAAGTCTGCCGCGATGCGTCCGAGCGATGATAAAATAGACATAAGACACTTCCTCTCGTGATGGCCGGAGCATTGGCTGTTCCGGGCGGCCTCTCTACGGGCCTTCGGTTTCTGCTTCATTCCGCGTCTAGCGGTCACCTGTTTCGGCGGTGTTACCGTTTGGAGAACCTTCGATGACATTGACTATGCCGTCGCATTGGTGTTCAATCAAACGAAATGAAATGATGGAATAGATAAGGAAAATTGAAGGCTCGCCCATGAACGCCCCGCTCAATCATCCCTTGCCTCTGCTGGACCTTGACGTTCTGCGCACCTTTGTCGCCATCGCGGAAACCGGAAGTTTTACGACTGCGTCGTCCGCCGTTTTCCGCACGCCGTCGGCGGTTTCGATGCAGATCAAGAAGCTTGAGGACATCCTTGGGCGATCGGTCTTTTCGCGCGACGCCCGGTCTGTATCGCTGACGAGCGATGGTGAAATGCTGCTCGGCTATGCCAGGCGCATGCTCGCCATCAACCGCGAGGCCGTATCCAAATTCATTATCCCGGAGATTTCCGGTGTCGTGCGCATCGGCTCGCCGGACGATTACGGCGAGCGTGTGCTGCCGCATGTGCTGAAGCGTTTCGCGCAGTCGCATCCGTCGATCGCGGTCGACGTGATCATCGACCAGAGCGTCGATCTTCGCCGGCGCATGGATGATCGCGAACTCGACATCACCCTCGTAACGAAGTCGACGCGCAATCCGATGGCGGGCGCCGAGGTGCTGCTCACCTTCGATCTGGGAGGAGGGTTGCGCATGGCGGTCCGGCGCGCTCGAAGCGCTCGGCCGCGAGGGCCGCAACTATCGCGTCGCCTACATGAGCGCACACACCACCGGCCAGCGTTCCGCGATCATGGCCGATCTCGCGGTCGCGCCGCTGCCGAAATCGTTCCTCGGCAACGATATGGTCGAATTGTCCGGCGAGGATGGCCTGCCGGAGATCGGCACCTACAGCCTCGCTATGTTTGTAGCGACGGACGCGACCGCGCCCGTCAAGGCCGCCGCCGACCACATCCGCGCGACCTTCGAACTCTACAGCAGCACCGGCCGCTGGGTTTGACCGTCAATCCCGCGCGCGTCGCGCAGCGCGATCTTCGCGCGAGCGGCGGCGCGGTGTTCCATCGCCGCCTTCGCCCTCGGCAGGCGCTTTTCGTTCGGGTAGCCTGACCACCGCGGCGAGTTTCGGAAACGGATCGACCTTGTTGGGCAGCGCCATCGCGTCGATGAAGAGCTGCTGGAAGCCGGGCTCCAGCGCCGTCTCGATCTTCTCGATCTTCGACACTTCCTGCTCGATCTCGCGGCGGTGCTCGCGGTTGAGCAGCGCCATCAGCGCGCCCGTGCCTGCCGCGTTGCCGACAGCCTTCACCTCGTCGAGGTCGCAGTCCGGGATCAGGCCGAGCACCATCGCGTATTTCGGGTCGATGAACGAACCGAACGCTCCGGCGAAGCGGATCGTGTCGACCTCGGTGACGCCCTGCTTGTCCATCAGCAGCTTGATGCCGGCATAGAGTGCTGCCTTGGCAAGCTGTATGGCGCGGATGTCGTTCTGCGTCACCGTGATGCGCGGCTCGCCGTCGCGCAGCAGGTATGAAAATGTCCGGCCGTTCGGGATGATGCGCGGCGTGCGCGCGGCCAGAGCGCCGTCTATGACGCCGTCTTCCGAGATCAGCCCGCTGAGATACATCTCGGCGACCACCTCGATGATCGCCGAGCCGCAGATGCCGGTCACGCCGGTGGCCTTGGCGGCTTCCTCGAAGCCTTCCTCGTCCGACCATTTGTCGACGCCGATGATGCGGTATTTCGGTTCCAGTGTGTCGGCATCGATCCGAACGCGCTCGATGGCGCCCGGCGCGGCGCGCTGGCCAGAAGAGATTTCCGCGCCCTCGAAGGCCGGGCCGGTCGGCGACGACGCCGCCACCACGCGCTGGCGGTTGCCAAGCACGATCTCGGCGTTGGTGCCGACGTCGACCAGAAGCATCATTCGGTCCTGCCGGTACGGCCCTTCCGACAGCGTCGCGCCTGCGGCGTCGGCGCCGACATGGCCGGCGATGCAGGGCAGGGTGTAGAGGCGCGCGCCGGGGCTCACCTCGATGCCGATCTCGTGCGCCCAGAACTGCATCGAGCCTGACACAGCAAGCGCGAACGGCGCCTGGCCGAGTTCGGTCGGGTCGATCCCGAGGAACAGGTGGTGCATGATCGGGTTGGCGACGAACACGCAGTCGAAGATGTCGTGCCGGTCGATGCCGCTTTCGGCGCAGACCTTGCCGATCAGGTCGTTGACCGCGTCGCGCACGGCCTTGGTCATGGCGCCCTGTCCGTCCGGGTTCATCATGACGTAGGAGACGCGGCTCATCACGTCTTCGCCGTATCTTATCTGCGGGTTAGGCGCGCCGGCTGAAGCAACGATTCGGCCCGACAGCAGCGAGACGAGATGCATGGCGATCGTCGTCGAGCCGATGTCGCAGGCGATGCCGTAGGCCTCGTTCTTCAGGCCTGGATAGAGCGCGATAATGAACGGCCGCGACGATTCCATGTCGCGGTGGATCGCGGCGGTGACCGCCCAGTTTTCCTTGCGCAGGATCTTCTGGACCTGCGGCACCAGATAAGGCGCGACGAGCAGGTCCTTCCAGCCCCAGTCCTTGCCGAGTATCACCTTCAGCCGGTCGAGATCGCCGAGCGGTTTGTGCATGTCGGGCTCGTCGACCTCGACGTAGCACATCTGCACGGCCGCGTTGCGCTCGATGACGCGATCGCTTGCCGCCTTGCGGATGGTCTGCGCATTGATGACGGTGTCCTGCGGCACGTCGATGACGAGGTCGCCGAGTATCTGCGCCGAGCACGATAGGCGACGTCGTTCGGGCAGCCCGCGCACGCGCTCGTAGCGCTCTTCCTTGGCGCCCTTGGGCGAGATGTGGTCGTTGGACGAGACGATCTTGTGCTTGGCGAAATTGCCTTCCTGCACTTCGACCTGGCAGCGACCGCAGGTGGCGCGTCCGCCGCAAACGCTCTCGACATAGACGCCGAGCTGGCGCGCGGCGTCGAGCACCGCCGTTCCCACGGGAAACCGACCGCGCTTGCCTGACGGCATGAACAGGACGAGGGGATCGGTAATGGTGGGGGGCGGGTTCATGCGCTCGCCTTGGCCTTCGTCGGCTTCATGTCAATTGCAGCTTTGTGTAGATCGTGACCGCTTTCAAAGCGATCACCAGGACAATCGAGTTCAGAACGACCATTGCGTTAGTCAGTTTTGCGCTGTTCTTGGTTCGGATGAGCCAGGCGAGAAGCATAGTCAGTGCTGTCAAGCCAACAACCAGAGGCAAAAGAACGAGTTTTCCGTTGCCGAAAAACGCCGCGAATTCAGCTCGATTCGGAAATACGAAATATCGGTAAATCAGAAAAAACGGAATCGCGAGCAACAGAGACCACCACCTCAACTTGAAGTCGAACGCGAGTGCGTCGAAGATCTTTTGGAGCATTAGATCGCTTTTGCCCTGATCCGTTGTTTTTTATCCCCGACCCATCCGGGCTTCCCGTCCGCCGCGGCGGCGTCCGCCGGCGGCAGCGCCGTCGCCCGGCGCGTTGACCTGAACCGGGGCAGGGGCGTGAACCTCGCCCGGCTTGTAGTCCTTGTAGGTCTTGATCCAGGTCATGCAGTCGCGGTCGGTGCCGTTGAGCACATTGGCGGCGCGCACGGCTTCCATCTCCTGCGGACGAACCGGGTTCATGATCGCCGAGGTCATGCCGGCGCCGATCACCATCGGGATGAAGCCGGCGTTGATGCCGTGGCGGTGCGGCAGGCCGAAGGAGATGTTGGAGAGGCCGCAGGTGGTGTTGACCTTGAGTTCCTCGCGCAGGCGGCGCAGCAGCGCAAAGACCTGGCGGCCGGCATCGCCGAGTGCGCCGATCGGCATGACCAGCGGGTCGACCACCACGTCATGCGCGGGAATGCCGAAGTCGGCGCAACGCTCGACGATCTTCTTGGCGACGGCAAACCGCACGTCCGGGTCCATCGAAATGCCGGTCTCGTCGTTGGAGATCGCCACGACCGGCACATTGTATTTCTTGATCAGCGGCAGGATGGCCTCGAGCTTCTCCTCTTCGCCGGTGACGGAATTCACCAGCGGGCGGCCCTTGGCGACCTTCAGCGCCGCCTCGATCGCGGCCGTGACCGAACTGTCGATCGACAGCGGTAGGTCGACGAGATTCTGCACGATCTCCAGCGTCTGTACCAACAGGCCAGGCTCGGTTTCGTTCGGATTGACCGAGGTGACGCCGGCGTTGACGTCGAGCATGGTGGCGCCGCAGGCCGCCTGTTCAAGCGCATCCTTGATGACCGTCTCGAAGTTGCCCTCAATCATCTCGGCGGCGAGCTTCTTGCGCCCGGTCGGATTGATGCGTTCGCCGATCACGCAGAAGGGCTGATCAAAGCCGATGATGATTTCGCGGGTCGCCGAGGCGACGATCGTGCGGGTCATGGAACTCTCCGTGAGATATAAAGACTTCTTTATATCGTTATCTGTTGTGGATCAAGCGGACGGTGGTCAAGCGCACTCGCTCAGTGCGCCGTCTTGACCATGTCCACCTGCGTTTCGGTGATGTTGTCGTGCAGCAGCTGGTCGAGGCGGTCGGCCACCATCTGGTCGTCGCGGCGGATTTCGCGCTTCCAGGGCCGGCGGCCCTTCAGCACACCGGATTCGTCGACGATCTCGGCGACATATTCTTCCTGGCGGTAGGCCATCACATGGACGCCGGAGACTCCCGGGATTTCCTTCACCTCGTTGATGATGTCGATGCAGAGCCTCTTGCCCTCGGCCTTCTGGTCCTGCGCGCCCTCGAGCCGGGCGATGATCGAGTCGGGGATGTGGATGCCCGGCACGTTCGACCTGATCCACTTCGCCGTCTTGGCCGAAGCCAGCGGACCGACGCCGACCAGCACGAACACCTTTTCGGTGAAGCCGAGGTCGCCAGCCTTCTGCATGAAGGTCCTGAACATCGGCACGTCGAAGCAATACTGGCTCTGAACGAACTGCGCGCCGGCGGCGATCTTCTTGCCGAGGTGGATGGGGCGGAAATCGTAGGGCGGCGCGAAAGGGTTGATCGCCGCGCCAAGGAAGAGCTGCGGCGGCGTGGTCAGCTTGCGCCCGGACAGGAATTTGCCGTTGTCGCGCATGATGCGGATGGTTTCGAGCAGCGACATGGAATCGAGGTCGAACACCGGCTTGGCGCCGGGCTGGTCGCCGGCCTGAACGCCGTCGCCGGTCAGGCACAGCATGTTGGCGACGCCCATCGCCGCGCCGCCAAGCACGTCGCCCTGGATGGCGATGCGGTTCTTGTCACGGCAGGCGATCTGCATGATCGGCGCGTAGCCCATGCGGGTCAGCAATGCGCAGATACCGACGGAAGACATGTGGCAGTTGGCGCCCGACGCATCGACGGCGTTGATGGCATCGACCCAGCCGTCGAACACCTTTGCGCGGTTGTAGACGTCCTCCGGATCGGCGCTGTCTGGCGGGTTGAGTTCGGTCGTGACCGCGAACTCGCCGCGGCGCAGTACGCGCTCCAGGCGTCCGCGCGAGGTGTGGCCGGGCAGGGGCGCCAGCGGAAGGTGGATGCCTTCGGGGTTCTCGTCCGGCTGAACGGGGCGCTTCTCGCTCATGCCGCGCCTCCCGCCTTTGCCGCTTCGCGGGCGGCCGCGGCATTGGCGGTAACGCGCAGCCATGCGGACGTTTCGCGCAGCGACTGATCGACCGGCTTCTGCAGGTTGAGGATAGCGTCGCCCTTGACCATGTTGCGCGAGCCTTCCCAGGCCTTGACCCACACGCACGGCATGTTCGGCTCGACCTCGCAATTGCCGTTGGCGCGCACGCCGCCGCACGGGCCGTTGCGCAACTGCTTGGGGCAGTTCATCGGGCACGACATGCCTGTCGACGAGAGCACGCACTGGCCGCACATGCGGCAGTCGAACATGAAGCCCTTCACATGCTTCTCGACGAATTTTATCGGAGCCTCGACGCGGCCATAGCCGATGCCCTTCCACAGCGGATGCAGCAACAGGAACATGTCCGCGAATTTTGCGTAGAACCATTCCAGCGCTCTGGAGTGGCGGATCGACCAGAGCCTGACCGCGAACGAGCGCTGCACGCGCCGCTGCGGCGACACGTCGGCCGGCTTGTAGTCCGACTTCGGCGCCGTCTTTTTGACGATCGCCGCTTGCGTCACGCCGCCGGTCGCGGCGGGTGGAATCGCTTCCCTGGCATCGCTCGCCGGTCCTTTGGCGGTCGTGGAGATCGGCTGGGTTTTATCCATTTTCCTTGCCGCCTGCCTTGGCCAGAGCAACCAGCCGATCCCGATCATAACCTTTGTCGAGTTCGTCCACAGCCTTCGCCACTTCCGCTTCGAGATCGTCGCCGACGGTGACGGGATCGGCCCTGCGCCACTCCGCGAGATAGTCGTCGGTGCCCGCAGCGCCCGACCGCATGGCCGCCATGTCGATCGCTTCCGTGAAGCGCAGCGGCAGTTCGCGCTTGGCGTTCTGCCGGCCCTTCTTGACGATGACTTGCGCGGGTATGTCGCGCCAGTAGAGGATGATCAGGTCGGCCATGGAATTCCCGCCAATTCAAGGATTTCAGCATTGCCGCAAGCGCAAATCCGCTGCTTCTCATCAGACGACGCGCGCGCATTCAAATGCGACGCCCCAGGATGACGCAAACAGGAAAGCAGGCGGGTCGGCTACCACACGCCCTTTGTCAGCCCCGTCCACAGATAGAACCAGAGCGTCGGGTGGTACCACTGGCCGGAGGGCAGGTCGGGCGACTTCGGCGCCATTCTGCCTTGCATCGCGTCCTCGACGGCGCGCAGGCAGATACCGCGCGACAAGGCGGCAAGCCGCAGCGCGTAGAGCGAAATGTTGTCGCCTGGTCCCGGCTTGCCGCGCACCTGGTGCAGCACGCCGCCGGTATCGACGCCTGCGTCGACCAGATGCACCGTCGTGCCGAAATTGGCCGCATCACCCGTCGCCAGGGCCCAGTAGCCGCCGTTCATGCCGCGGTACTTTGGCGTGATGCCCGCGTGATAGTTGAGAACCGGGCAGGGGACGGCCGCGAGCGTGGCGCGCGTCAGCAACCGGCAGCCGGCCAGCAGCACCACCGCGGGCTTCAGCCTTTCGATGGCAGCCAGAAATTCCGGTGCGTTGGCCGAGGGCACCTCGATGACCGACTGGCCCGGACGTGGCGCGGCGTCGAGCCTGGCCTCGCGAACGATGCCTTCGGCACGGCCAGCGAAAAGGCGCTTGCCGAGCCGGATCAGCACCATCGTGCCCAGTTGCCCAATGGCGGAAATGTAGCCGAGCTTGCGGGCGCGACGCAGGATGAGCGCCTTTTTGGATTCGGGCGCCTCATGGATGACTGTCACCGCGCCGAAGCGGTCGGCGAGCGGGTTGACAATCGCCCAGATATGCGGGCCTCCCTCGGTGACGACGACGACATGTTTGTTCATGGGCGGCTCAGAACAGCCAGCCAAGCGCGGCGTTGGTAGCGACCCCCGCCACGCCGACCACCGCTGCGATGACGATCATGGAGATGATGCAGACCGCGCCGCCGACCGCGAGCAGCAGCCCGTCGCGTTCCGACAGCGCCAGGCCCAGCAACGCGGTGGCGAAGGCCGGCAGCCAGTTGCCTAGCGGGATGGGCAGCGTGACAACGATCGCCAGAACCAGTGCGATACAGCCGATGACGCGGTCGCCCTGCTTGCGCCAGAACGGCCAGTAGCGTGGCCGGACGAAGCGCTCGATGCGGACCAGGCGCGGAATGATCCACTCCATCGCGAAGCGGAACCGTTCCGGGCTGAGCGATCGGTTGGACAATGCGGCGGGCAGCCAGGCCTGCTTGGTGCCGTAAACCATCTGCGCCGATACGATGATCAGCGGCAGGCCGAGGATTGCCGAGGTTCCCGGCGGCAACGGGAGCAGGTTGAAGGCGGCGAAAAGCACCAGCAAGGGCGCGAAGCTGCGGTTGCCGAGCACATCGCGTATGTGGCCAATGGTGACCGGGCCGTCCGCATCGCGGGCGATCGCTGCGAAGACTTCCGAAAGACGGCGCGGGCGGCGGCGCATCGGGGCGCCGTCGATGGATCCGTGCTCGTAGTCGGTTGCTTCCGCCCTCATGCGCCTGCGCGTTCCCCCGATCTGCGTCGCCATGCGTCACTGCCATTGTGCCGCAGCCCGGTTAACCCGTGATGACGGCCCGGTGGAATGTGCGGCCTGCCGGATGCGATTTCAACCGGGCTCAGCGCTTGAATTCGAGGATGTCGAATCTCGATTCGTAGCGTGGCTCCGGAAACTCGATGCGCCATTCCGCGTCTCCGGAACGAAAAGCATAGCCGACCTGGTCGCTTTCCGGGCCGGCGCCATAGCGGCCAGGCGTCTCGCCTGAAACGAAGAACGAGCCGAGATAGATCATGCGGTTTTCGCCGTCGTCATAGAAGCGGCCGGTGGTCCGCTGCGAACCGCTGGTCTTTTCGAGCGCCCAGCCGGAGCCGTCGTCGCTGACGCGGCACTTGAACCAGTCGTAGACGACGAGCGGCAAGCTGCCGCCCATCTTGATTGTCCGGCAGCGCCATTCGCCGCTCAGGTCGAAGCCGGGTGTCGACAGCAGCGGTTTTGCAAGCAGCGCTTCAAGCGCGGCGACTTCGGCCGGGTCGCCGGCACGCGCCTCCGACAGCGCCGCCTTGCGTGTCGCCTCGTAGCGTTCGAGGCGCGCCTTGTCGGCTGCGGTCATCAGCGTCTGCACGACGCCGTCGGCCATGGCGAGGCCGGTCGGGACCGTGAGCGCTGCGAACAGCGCGAGGGCAAACAACTTCATGGCGATCTCCATTGCAGAGGCCGTCAGGGCAGGGGAATCGGGCTCTTTTGGGGTCAGCGCCCCGCACCCACAATCGCCGATGTCAGGTCGCCGTAGCCGGTGAAGCGGTATTCGTAGTCGAGGCCGAGGTAGTCGGCCGCCCACTTCGCCTTCTCCTGCAGCGCGGAGTCCTCGGTCTGCGCGAGGTAGACGATCTTGGTATAATTGCCGAACACCATCTGCTTCAGTTCAGGATGCTGCTCAAGCTTGAGCGGTTCGATGACGAAAGCCTCGAACTGCCGGGCGAGCAGATCGGTCAGGTAAAATGCGGTGAATTCGGTGTCGGTGTTGGCCAGGAACGCTTCATTGCCGGTGAAGAAGGAATAGCAATGCGGCCCGCCGATGCGCTCGATGTCTTCCTCGGCGCAAATCTTGTCCAACTGCCCCTGGGTGCCGCACTCCGCGTAGCCGATGAAGATGCGCGTATAACCTTCCCGTCGTGCCTCGACGATCGCGGCGCGCATGCCGGGGCCGATTTTTTCGGGAAAGACGTGCCAGATCGCCGGCAGGCACACGAGGTCGATATGCTTCAATCCGTTCGCGCGACAGATCGCGATGACCTCGCGCGCGATCGCTCCGCAGGCGATCACCCGCACGCGCTCGGCCAAAGGAACCGCAGCGGCAATCTTGCCGCCTCTGGCGATCACGTCGGGCTCTTCGAGCGCCTCTGCCTGTTGCGTCATCACTTGCCAGTCATCAATCCTGGTGGACCGCACCGCGTGCCAATCGCCCGGAACCTAACGCCGATCAATCCGTTACCACCAGCATCATCTGGTGACTGAGGGAGACATCGTCCATGAAACGTTCAAAAATCGCGTCGATTGCTGCACTGCTGGCCTGCGCTTTGGCTGTATCGGCCTGCGCCAACACGATCCGCGGCGTCGGGAAGGATGCGTCCAATACTGTGGATGCTACCCAAGGCGCCGTGAACGACGTCGCGAACTGACGCACGTCGAATCTGAACCCAAACGTCCGTGTCTTAGCTTGAGGCGCGGACGTTGTGCTTGCGCTTCATATAGTCCTTCGCCGTCTCGACGGCGACGGCCGCGTCGCGGCAATATGCGTCAGCGCCGACAGCCTTGCCGAATTCCTCGTTCAGCGGGGCACCGCCTACCAGCACGACATAGTCGTCGCGGATGCCCTTTTCCTTCATCGTGTCGATGACGACCTTCATGTAGGGCATGGTGGTGGTGAGGAGCGCCGACATTCCGATAATGTCGGGCTTGTGCTCCTCGATCGCCGCCAGGTATTTTTCGACCGCGTTGTTGATGCCGAGGTCGATGACGTCGAAGCCGGCGCCTTCCATCATCATGCCGACCAGGTTCTTGCCGATGTCGTGGATGTCGCCCTTGACGGTGCCGATCACCATCTTGCCCTGCTTGGGCGCGCCAGTGGCGGCCAGCAGAGGGCGCAGGATGAACATGCCGGCCTTCATGGCGTTGGCCGACAGCAGGACCTCCGGCACGAAAAGGATGCCGTCGCGAAAATCCTCGCCCACGATGCGCATGCCTTCGACGAGCGCTTCGGTCAGCACCTTGTAGGGCACCCAACCGCGCTCCAGCAGGATAATAGGAAAGCGACCGGGATTCTGGCCTTGTGCTTGTCGGGTTTACGACAGGCGTTGCCGTTGGCAAGCCGTTTCCAGTAGGGTCGATGGCTACGATCCGGCCAACGGGCGGCGTCGGGTGATATCCTGCGGAGCGCCCATATGTTTCCAGGGAAGACGTCATGACTGAAAATCTCGCAGCCGAACAGGAAGTTTCCGGCGGGCGTCGGGGCAGGGGCGCGGGAAGCGGCGCGGCGGCGCGCCGCGCGGCACGCTCAGGCGGCGGACCGGGCACGCAGCTCACCTACATCAAGCGCGCGATCAAGATTTACGAGGTGCTCGACGAGGAAGGCCTGTCGATCATCGAGAACAACGCCGACACGGTGCTGGAAGAAACCGGCATCATCTTCCGCGACGACCCGGAAGCGCTGGCGATGTGGAAGGAGGCCGGCGCCGACGTGAAAGGCGAACGGGTTCATTTCCCGAAGGGCCTGCCGCGATCGCTGCTGAAGACCGCGCCATCGGTCTACACCCAGCATGCGCGAAACCCGGAGCGCTCTGTCCAGATCGGCGGCAACGCCACTGTCTTCGCGCCGGTTTACGGGCCGCCCTTCGTGCGCGATCTCGAAGGCGTCAGACGCTATGCCACGATCGAGGATTTCCGCAATTTCGTGAAGCTCGCCTACATGGCGCCGTCGATCCACCATTCGGGTGGCACCGTCTGCGAGCCCGTCGACGTGCCGGTCAACAAGCGCCACCTCGACATGATCTACAGCCACATCAAATATTCCGACAAGCCGTTCATGGGCTCGGTCACCGCGCCGGAACGCGCCGAGGACACCGTGGCGATGGCCAAGATCGTGTTCGGCGACGACTATGTCGAGAACAACACGGTGCTGACGTCGCTGATCAACGCCAACTCGCCGATGGTCTTCGACGACACCATGCTCGGCGCGCTCAAGGTCTATGCGCGTCACAACCAGGCCTGCATCGTCACGCCGTTCATCCTTGCCGGCGCGATGAGCCCGGTCACGGTCGCCGGCACACTCACCCAGGTGCTCGCCGAGGTGCTCGCCGGCGCCGCGCTCACCCAGCTCGTGCGGCCTGGCGCGCCGGTTCTGTTCGGCACCTTCGCATCCTCCATCTCCATGCAGTCGGGCGCGCCGACCTTCGGCACGCCGGAACCGTCGCTCGTTTCGTACGGCGCCGCGCAGCTTGCGCGCCGTCTCGGCCTGCCGTTCCGCACCGGCGGTTCTCTGTGCGCCTCGAAGGTGCCGGACGCACAGGCGGCCTACGAAAGCGCCAACACGCTGAACTCGACCATTCTGGCCGGCGCCAATTTCGTGCTGCATTCCGCTGGCTGGCTCGAGGGTGGGCTCGCATCCTGCTACGAGAAGTTCATGATGGACATCGATCAGCTCGGCATGCAGCAGAAGTTCGCTCAAGGCGTGGACCTCAGCGAGAACGGCCAGGCCATGGACGCCATCCGGCAGGTCGGCCCCGGCAGCCATTTCCTGGGATGCGACCACACCCAGGCAAACTTCCAGACCGCGTTCTACCGCTCGTCCATCGCCGACAACAATTCCTACGAGCAGTGGCTCGCGGAGGGCGAGAAGACCGCGCCGCAGCGCGCGAACGAGATCGCCCGGCGCTGGCTCGAAACCTACGAGGCGCCGTATCTCGATCCGGGCATCGACGACGGTCTCAAGGACTTCATCGCAACCAAGAAGGCGTCGATGGCCGACGCCTTCACCTGAAGCGAGCCCGTATCAGGCCGGGCTAAAGTGGCCGACATCATTCACAAGGAAGTCTGGCGCAGCGCGTTCAAGACGCCGGGCCAGGACTAGGTTCACGCGCCTCGTGGCGATGTTTCAGTTTGTGTTGTGCACATAGGCACCGCTGGAATCGTCAGAGGCGGCGTCGGTGGGCACGTCGCAAAGGGTCACGCCGTCCACAGTGCTGCAGCCCGGGGTAGGCTGCGGAGGCATCGGCTCGTTCGACGGCGCCTGTCCGGCCTGGCCGTATGCCGTGGGCTGTGCGGGCGGTGCAGCCGGCATGACCGCGGTGGGCGCGGGAAGCGGCGCGTAAGAAGCGTTCTGCGGTTCGGCGGAGGCGCATCCGGCCAGGATGAGGATGCAGCAGAGGGCAGGTATCGCGCGAAAGGGCATGCTCGGTCTCTTGTGGAGCCGCGATGTTTCAGAATTCATGCCCGCTCGCAAGCGCAATTGGCCACCTGCGGCGCCTTTTCCCGGCACGAAAATGTCGACGGTGCCGGCTCAGGCGCTTGTTGCGGCCGGCCATGCGGTTATGTATCTCCAAAACACCATTGCGGAGACGGCGATGACGAAGCAGAACATCCGCATCGAGACACCGGACGGTGTCGCCGAAGCTGTACTCGTGACGCCGGCGGGGCCGACGCCGAACAGCGGCGTCATCCTTTACATGGATGCCTTTGGGGTTCGGCCGGCGATGGAGGTGATCGCCGAGCGCATCGCCGCCGACGGATATGCCGTGCTGGTGCCAGATCTCTTCTACCGGGGTGGGCGCTTCGGCCCTTTCGATGCAAATACCGGCTTCAAGGAGCCGGCGACGGCCACTGTGATCCGGGCCGCCATGGGCGCGACCACACAGGCTATGACGCAAGCCGACACGGCAGCTTTCCTCGACGTCCTGTCCGCGCAAGGCATTGCCGGGCCAATCGGCACGACCGGCTATTGCATGGGCGGTCCGCGCGCCATCAACGCGGCGGCGGCGCATCCTGACCGTATCGTTGCGGCAGCCAGCTTCCACGGCGGCAATCTCGCCAACGATGCGCCCGACAGCCCGCAAAAGAATGCGGCAAAGATCAAGGCGCGCGTCTATGTCGCTTCAGCAGGCGTCGACGGCAGCTTTCCGCCCGAACAGTCGGCGAAACTTGCGGAGGCTTTTCGCGTGGCCGAAGTTGACCATACCATCGAAAATTATGTCGGCATGGCGCATGGCTGGTGCGTGTCGGACCACAGCGTCTTCAACGAGCAAGGCGCCGAGCGCCATTTTGCGAGGCTGGAAACGCTGTTTGCCGAGACGCTGCGGAGCTGACGATCGCGGTGCGCCAGCCCGATCCTGCCGAAATCGCAGCGGCGCTTGATCCGCACGGCCTCATCCTGCGCGGCGGGTTCCATTTCGCGCCCGACGAAGCTGCGCCACCCGGCCCTGGCGGTACTCCGGCGAAGTCCATGCTGCTTGTCGGGCAGGCAGGCGATGCGCCCTGGCCGCACTTTTCGCGCTGGCGGCAATCGCAGCCGCAGGACCTCGCCGATCCGCTGGACGCATGGTCGCGGGAAGTCATCGGCGCGATTGCCGCGCAATTCGGGGCGCGGGCGGTGTCGCCCAGCGACCGGCCGTGGCTGCCCTTCCAGCAATGGGCGATGCGCGCGGAGGGGCTGAGGCCGTCGCCGCTCGGCATCCTCATGCACCCGCAATACGGGCTGTGGCACGCCTACCGGGGCGCCCTGCTTTTCGACATTGAGATTCCGATTCAAGAACCTGCGGATGCGATTCACCTTTGCAACGCATGTGACGGAAAACCCTGCCTGAAATCCTGTCCGGTCGACGCCTATTCCACATCGGGATTCGCCCATGAGACCTGTCGCACCCATGTCGGGAGCGCGGCCGGCGAGCCATGTCGCACCGGCGGCTGCCTCGACCGCAACGCCTGTCCGTATGGCACGGCCTATCGCTATGCACTGCATGGGCAGGCATTTCACATGGCGGCGTTCATTCGCTAAGAACGGCGATGACCCCGTTCGACATCGCCGCCCACCTGCTGCCATTCACGCGCTATCGCTACGACGGCGAAACCGTGCCGTGTCCGGTATGCGGCTTCGCCAGCCATACGCCCGTCGCCGGGCTCGACCGTCGCCTCAAGCGCCTGTCCACCGTCATGTGCGATCGCTGCGGGCTGCTGCGGACCAACCCGATGCCGTCGGAGGAGGCGCTCGATCGCTACTATGAGCGATACTACCGGCTCGACTATCAGGGCGCCGTTTCCGCGCCGCGCGCGCGACATCTGCGCAAGCGGGCGGCCGAGGCGTCGGAGCGCCGCGCGTGGCTGCGCCCGCGCATACCGGCGGGCGGACGCACCCTCGATTTCGGCGCGGGGTCCGGCGAGTTCGTCTCGGCGATGCTCGAGGCAGGTTTCGACGCGCAAGGGTTCGAGCCCGGGGCGGCTTATGCCTCCCACGCGCGTCAGACGCTCGGCAGGCGGATGGTTGAGGCGGGATGGCGGGACGTCAAGCACCAGGCCGAGTTCGACCTGGTCACCTGCATGAGCGTGCTCGAACATCTCGGCACGCCGGTCGAGGCTCTTCAGGCGATGGTCTCGTGGCTGAAGCCGGGCGGCAAGGTCTTCGTCATGGTGCCCGACATGCAGCACCACGCGCAAAAAGGCTTTGGCGCGCTTCACTTTGCGCATGTGGTCGGGTTCAACCACCACAATTTGCAGTACGCGGCGGGCCGCGTCGGCCTGCGCATGATCGATATGGTCAATCCGACCCGGCTGCTCTTTGGACGGGGACCGGCGCCCGACATGGCGGAGTTGGCGCAACTTGGGCTTGCGACAGCCCGGGCGTCCTATATCGACCAGAACCCGGTCAGGGCCTACTTCGCTTACCAGCTCGGCAGGGCTCGCCGCCCGCTCAAGCGTTCCGCCTGAGAGGCGCCTACTCACCCATCTCCTGGATCAGCCCATAGAGATTGGTGCAGCGAGCGCCCGATCTGCAGTAGGCAAACACCGGGCCCTTCAATTCCTCAAGCGCTGCGGCCTGGTCGGCGACATTCTGTTCGGTGATCTGGCCGCTGACGACGGGTATGTAGCGGAATGCGAGCCCGGCTGCCGCCGCCGCCGCCTTGACGCTGCCAGCCGACGGTTGGCCGGGCTGCTCGTCATCAGGCCGGTTGCAGATAACGCTGTTGAAGCCAGCCGCCTTCACTGCCGCTATCTCGTCCGGCGTGATCTGGCCGCTCACCGAATAATTATCGCTGATCTCTCGGTATTCCATGCTGCACCTTCATGCTGCGACGACGAAGGGCAGTTGTGCCACCGGTCGGGCGGCTGGGCAACGCCCAACCGCCCGTTGCGCGTTCAACTGCCCAGAATTGCCCCTTTGATGACGCCAATGTTGTTCTGCATCATGTCGATGTAGGTGCTGGCCGGACCATCGGCGTCCGACAGTGCGTCCGAAAACAGCGTTCCGCCGACGTTGAGCCCGGTTTCGCTGGCGATCTGCTCGATCAGACGCTGGTTTGTGATATTTTCGACAAAGATCGCCGACGCCTTGTCATGCCTGATCTGTTCGACCAGCTTTGCCACGTCGGCCGCCGACGCCTCGGCTTCCGTCGAGATGCCTTCCGGCGCCAGGAAGATCAGCCCATATTCGTGCTGGAAATAGCCGAACGCGTCATGCGAGGTTATGATCGTGCGCTTGTCGGCGGGGATCGAGGCAACCGCCGTCTTTACTTCGGTTTCCAGCGCATCGAGTTGGCCGGTATAGGCTGAAGCGTTCGCCTTGTAGGCATCGCAGCCTGCCTCGTCTGCCGCACAGAAGGCGTCGGCGATGTTCTTCACGTAGACCTTGGCATTGGCGATCGACTGGAAGGCATGCGGGTCGATCGGACCATGGTCGTGGCCGGCTTCGGCTTCGTGACCTGCCTCGCCTTCGTGTTCTTCTTCGGTGACCGCCAAAGGTTCCACGCCCTTGGTCAGTTCCACGACGGCGGCCTTGGTGGCGCTGGCCTCGACCAGCCGCTGCAAGAAGCCCTCGAAATGCAGGCCATTGACCAGCACGACGTCGGCTCCGGCCATCGCGACCGCATCCTGCGGCTTTGGCTCGTAGACATGCGCGTCGCCGTCCGGGCCGACAAGCGTCGTCAGTTCGATGCGGTCGCCGCCGACATTCTTGGCGAAGTCGCCGATGATCGAAAAGCTGGCGACGACCTTGAGCGGTTCGGCGGCTGCGGGGAACGCCATCGCGCTTAATGTTATAACGCTCATTGCGGCGGCGAGGCGGAATGATCGTTGCATTGGTATTCTCCTTCGGGGGGGTTATGCGGTTCTGTGACGGTGATGGCGAACGCGGGAACGGAAGGCTCCGCGCGGGCCGGCAAGCGTCGATGCGAGATAGACGACGCCGGCCGAAAGAATGATCGCTGGGCCGGACGGCAGCGAGGCGTGGTAGGACATCAGCAGGCCGGCGATGCACGAGGCGAAACCGATCGCCAGCGCCAGCAGGCACATCGTTCCGACACGGTTCGTCCAGAACCGCGCGGCCGCCGCCGGCAGCATCATCAGGCCGACCGACAGCAGGGTGCCGAGCGCCTGGAAGCCGCCGACAAGATTGAGCACGACCAGCCCCAGGAAGATGAAGTGCACCGGCGTTCCGAGCCGGCTCACCGAGCGCAGGAACAGCGGATCGAGGCATTCCGCCATCAGCGCGCGCCAGAACACCGCGAGCGTCAGCAGCGTCACGCCCGCGATCGACGCGATCAGCGTCAGCGCCGCGTCATTGAGCGCCAGAACCGTGCCGAACAGCACATGCATCAGGTCGACGCTCGATCCCCGCAGTGAAACGATCAGCACGCCGAGCGCCAGCGAGATGAGGTAGAAGGCCGCCATCGAGGCGTCCTCCTTCTGGACGGTGAAGCGCGACACGGCGCCCGCGCCGATCGCCACGACGACGCCTGCTATGAGGCCGCCCACGGTCATCGGTACGATCTGGAACCCGTAGAGCAGGAAGCCCGCGGCTGCGCCCGGCAGGATGGCGTGCGCCATCGCGTCGCCGGTCAGGCTCATGCGCCTCAGCATCAGGAAGACGCCCACCGGGCAGGACGACAGTGACAGCAGCAGCGAGCCGGCAAGGGCCCGCTGCATGAAACCGAACTCGACGAAGGGAGCGATGAAATAGTCGTACATGGTCACGCGGCCTTGGGCCCATGCTGGTGGTCGTGCCCAGCATGGTCATGGCTTGAATGAACATGGCCCGCATGGATGTGCGCATGGTCATGCGCGGCGTGTTCCGGTTCGCACCACGGCGCGTCGTCGCGCCAGGCCTCGTCGCGCGGACGAGGTCGAGATCGTGGACGACGACCATCACCGTCCGCTTCTCGCCCTGCCAACGCTTGATGAGCGCAATCAGGTCGGTGACCGTGCGCTGGTCTATGGCGTTGAACGGTTCGTCGAGCAGGATGATCTCGGCATTCTGCACCAGCACGCGTGCAAACAGCGCCCGCTGGAGTTGCCCGCCAGACAGCGTGTCGATGGAACGTTCCTCGAATCCTTCCAGCCCCACCGCCGTCAGAGCCTGCTTCACAGCGACCTTGTCCTCGGGCGTGTAGCGGCCGAGCAGGCCGCGCTTCGGCCACAGCCCCATCGAGACGAGATCGACCACCCGCGCCGGGAAGCTGCGGTCGAGTTCCGACTGCTGTGGCAGATAGGCGATACGCGCTCCGCTTTTCGCCACGCTGTCACCCGCCATCGGCTTCAGCACGCCGACGATCCCTTTCATCAGGGTCGACTTGCCAGAACCGTTCGCTCCGACGATCGCAGTCAGCGACCCGGCCTCAACCCTGCCGTCCAGGTGATGCACCGCAGGATGGCTGCCATAGCCAAGCGTCAGGTCGCGAAATGTCAGGCTTGCGTCCGCCAATGTGGCAACTCCGGTGGAGGTCGCTTGGGTATGTGATGTTATTACATTAGTCAA
>JAPLOZ010000041.1 GCA_026400435.1 Hyphomicrobiales bacterium
CTACGCAGGCGGGGCGCATCGGCAGTCTGTCCGGCGATCGCGTCACTCCGATCGACCCTTGCCCTTGACACGCCGCACCCCGAAACGCCATGTCGGGGCCATGCTCGACCGGCAGACAAAACGGCCCTTGACGATCCGGCTCTGCCAGCCGCGCGGCTTCTGCGCGGGCGTCGATCGCGCCATCCAGATCGTCGTTCTGGCTCTCAAGAAATACGGTGCGCCAGTTTATGTGCGCCACGAGATCGTCCACAACCGCTATGTCGTCGAGGGCCTTCAGACGCTCGGCGCCGTCTTCATCGAGGAACTGAGCGAGATCCCCCCCGAGCATCAGGCCAGCCCGGTGGTTTTTTCCGCCCACGGCGTGCCGAAATCGGTCCCCGCCGATGCCCAGGCGCGCAACCTGTTCTACCTCGACGCCACCTGCCCGTTGGTTTCAAAGGTTCACAAGCAGGCAATGCGCCATCAGCGTCTCGGCCGGCATGTGATCCTGATCGGCCACGCCGGCCACCCCGAGGTGATCGGGACGATGGGGCAGTTGCCCGACGGCGCCGTCACGCTGGTGGAGAGCGAGGACGACGTGCGTCGCTTCGAACCGGCGGACCCGGCAGCGCTCGGTTTCGTCACGCAGACCACTCTGTCGGTCGAGGACACCGCCGGCGTCATCAGGGCGCTCCAGGAGAAGTTTCCGCTGATCCATGCCGCCGCGGCGGAGTCGATCTGCTACGCCACCACGAACCGCCAGGAAGCCGTCAAGGAAACTGCGGCGGGCGCGGACCTCTTCCTTGTCGTCGGCGCGCCGAACTCCTCCAACTCGATGCGTCTGGTCGAGGTCGCCGAGCGCGCCGGTGCGAAAATGTCGCTGCTGGTTCAGCGCGCATCCGACATCCCGTGGGACCGCATCGCTGGGATTGCAACGCTTGGGCTGTCGGCCGGCGCGTCCGCGCCGGAGATCATCGTCGACGAGATCATAGACGCATTTCGCCAGCGTTTCGACGTCACCGTCGACCTTGCGGTCACTGCTACCGAGACCGAGGAATTCCCTGTGATGCGGGCTCTGCGCGACGTCGAACTCACAAAGGCCGACATGGCCTTCGTCAACGGTTGAAACATGGCGGTTTACACGGACGTTTCCGAAGGCGAACTCGAACGCTTCCTGCGGGAATATCCGGCAGGTACGTTGCTGTCCTACAAGGGCATCGCCGAGGGCTCCGAGAACTCGAATTTCCTCCTCCACACCACCCAGGGATCGTTCATCCTGACGCTCTATGAAAAGCGCGTCGACGTCGGCGATCTGCCGTTCTTCCTCGGGCTGATGCATCATCTCGCGGGCAAGGGCATTTCCTGCCCGCTGCCGGTAGCGCGCAATGACGGCAAGCCGTTCGGCGAGCTTGCCGGCCGTCCTGCTGCACTGATCACCTTCCTGGAAGGCATGTGGATGCGCCGGCCAACGGTGGCGCACTGTCGCGAGGTGGGCCGCGCGCTGGCCCAACTGCATGTCGCTGGTATGGACTTCGACCTGTCGCGGCCAAATTCGCTGGCGATCGATGGCTGGCGCAAGCTCTGGGACGGCTCGCGCGACCGTGCCGACGAGGTTGAGAAGGGGCTTGGCGCGGAGGTCGACGCCGATTTCGCCCTGTTCGACCGTGACTGGCCGAAAGACCTGCCCTCGGGCGTCATCCACGCGGACCTGTTTCCCGACAACGTCTTTTTCCTCGGCGAAAAGCTCTCGGGCATCATCGACTTCTATTTCGCCTGCAACGACTTTTATGCCTACGACGTCGCGACCTGCCTCAACGCGTGGTGCTTCGAGAAGGATTTCTCGTTCAATCTTACGAAGGGCAGGGCGCTGCTTGCCGCATACCAGTCCGTACGCCCGCTGAGCACAGCGGAAAAGCAGGCGCTGCCCTTGCTGGCGCGCGGCTCGGCGCTGCGCTTCATGCTGACGCGTCTTTACGACTGGCTGCACATTCCAGATGGCGCGCTGGTCCAGAAGCGCGACCCGCTCGAATACATCAGGCGGCTGCGCTTTCATCGCGCGGTCAAGTCAGCCTCGGAGTACGGACTGCAATGACCGCGCCCGCCATGACGACAGCCATGAAGACAGTGGAGATATTCACCGACGGCGCCTGCTCGGGCAATCCCGGCCCCGGCGGCTGGGGAGCGATCCTGCGCTTCAACGGCAAGACGAAGGAACTGTCGGGCGGCGAACCCGACACCACCAACAACCGCATGGAACTGCTCGCCGCCATCTCTGCGCTGAACGCGCTCAAGGAACCATGCGAGGTGTTGCTTCACACCGACAGCAAATATGTCATGGACGGTATTTCGGGCTGGATAAACGGCTGGAAGCGCAACGGCTGGAAGACCGCCGACAAGAAGCCCGTCAAGAACGCGGAACTCTGGCAGGCGCTGGACCTTGCCAACGGCAGGCACAAGGTCAGGTGGCACTGGGTAAAGGGGCATGCCGGCCACGAAGAAAACGAGCGTGCCGACGAACTGGCTCGCATCGGCATGGCTCCGTTCAAGAAGAATGGAGCGATCTCCCGCCCGGAAGGAGAGACTGCCGGCAGGCCGCAGGTGGATGCGCGCAAAGCGGCCGCCAAGCCCGCATCCCATTCCAGCGCCAAACGGGCGAAGCCCAAGCCTCGCCGATCCACTCAGAGCTACTAGAGCAATCCGAGCATATGCGATGCGCTGGATTCGTTTACGCCGGGCTTGCTCTCGATATTGATCGCAGTGACCACGCCGTCCTCGGCGATAAGCGAATAGCGCTTGTTGCGCAGCCCCATCGCGTTGTGGCTGAGGTCGAGTTCGAGTCCTGCGGCGCGCGCGAAGTCGCCGCTGCCATCGGCCAGGAACAGGATCTTGCCCTCGCCGCCGGTGAACTTTGCCCAGGCGCCCATGACATGAACATCGTTGACGGCGACCACGGCGATGGTGTCGATGCCGCGCGCCTTGATGGCTTCGAAATTCTCGAGATAGCCTGGCAGGTGGTTGTTGGTGCAGCCCGGCGTGAAGGCGCCGGGAACACCAAACAGCACGACTTTCTTGCCGGCGAATATTTCGGCCGTCGTCAGTTCCTCGGGCCCGTCTTCGGTCATGGTCTTGAATGTGGCGGCGGGCAGTTTTTCGCCAACGGCAATAGTCATGGGATGCTGGTCCTGGGTTCGGTTGATATCCTGGTCAATTAGGGTCCTGGCGTCGTTTCGGCAACGCGAATGGTCGGGAAAATTGTCGCGATCAGAAATAGGGGACGACGCCGCTGACCGCGCCGGCGTCGGTCACCAGCGTGTAGCGAAGCCCTGGCCCGGACGGCGCTTCCTGCGGGCGCGTGACCTCGACCGTGAAGTACGTCCTGCCGCCGCGCTCGTCGCGGACGGGCGTGGTGAACAGGTAGCCGTCCTCGCCCGCGATGAAGAGTTCGGCCGAAGAGGGCGAGCCGGCAAAGCTTGCCTCGAACGTTGCCGCGGTCCCGGAACTTTCCGCGACCTTCACGCCGAAGCCTGGCCCTGCCGCGTGCGGGACGGCGGCAAAAGCGGCCGTCACGGCGGCCTCGTCCATCGGATCGTCCGGCGCGGCGGCGGGATCGACCGCAAGCTTCGCCTGCACCGGCACGCAGATCGTCTCGCAGACGCCAAGGAAGACGCTCGCCTCGACCGGACTTCCGGCTGAGCCGGGCTTGAACGTGAAAGTGATGGGCAGCGCTACCGGGTAATCGTAGCCCGCCCACTTGAAATCGCCTTCGTCATGTCGCTGCGGAGCCGGGAAATCGAGGTCGGCCGCAACGATGTCCGGGTTCGAGTGGACGTCCAGTGTCGGCGGCACGCCGGCGTCGCCCGGATCGCGCCAGTAGGTCTTCCAGCCAGGCTGCAAGACGATGTCGAGCATGCCCTTGAGGCGGCCTTGGGCGTCGGGCAGGCCGGTCGTCACCAGCCTGATGCGCGCGCCGTCCGTATCGAGCCAGGTGCTCGAGGATGCCGCGGCATCACCGGTTGCGAAAAGTGCGAGGAACGTCGCTGCGGTGGCGCAATGGCAATTCATGCGCGAGCATTGGACCGGAATGCCGGCCCCGGCAACGCGGTGTCGAAGCGGGCGGCATCATATTTGCGTGAAATTGACGCGGTTTTGTCGTTAGTCCCGGCTTTAAAGCCGGGCAGAAACGGGTTACCGTGCAGGTATGGACCTTTTGCGGCACAAAAAGCACGCCGTCCGCGGGTTTCTGGACGATCACTTCCTCATCGCCATGCCCGGGATGAAGGACGACCGCTTTGCTCGCTCCGTGATATACGTCTGCGCCCACAGCGAAGAAGGCACGATGGGCCTGATCATAAACCAGGCTCAGCAGATGCAATTCCCCGACCTTTTGGTGCAACTTGGCGTCATGGATGAAAAGGACATCATCCGTTTGCCGCGCCAAGCGCGCGATATCGTCGTCAGGAACGGCGGACCGGTCGACCGCAGCAGGGGCTTCGTGCTGCATTCAGGCGACTACACGGTCGAATCCTCGCTGCCGGTGTCCGACGACATTTGCCTCACCGCGACCGTAGATATGCTGCGCGCCATATCGGCCGGGCGCGGGCCGCGCCACGCTCTCATGGCGCTCGGCTATTCGGGCTGGGGCGCCGGCCAGCTTGAAACCGAGATCGCGGAGAACGGCTGGCTGACTTGTCCGGCGACGCCGGACCTGTTGTTCGACACCGACATCGATCGCAAATACGATCGCATCCTCGCCTCGATCGGCATCGATCCCGTGCATCTGAGCCCCAACGCGGGCCACGCCTGAGCGTCGCCGTAAACGTGGCTATCCCTGCGTCACGGGAAATTGCTCTCGCAACATCTTGAGCACCTGGTCGCCCGGGATCGGCGCGCCGAACATGTAGCTCTGCACATATTCGCAACCCATCTGCCTGAGTTCCAGCGCGTCGTTCTCGTCCGCCACGCCCTCGGCGACGACCGACAGGCCGAGCTCGTGTGCCATGTTGATCATCGATTTCAGGAGAACGGCCCGCTTTGGCGTGGCGTCGTCGACGAAACTCTTGTCGATCTTGATGGTGTCGAAGGGGAACCGTGTCAGATAGGCGAGCGATGAATAGCCCGTGCCGAAATCGTCCAGCGAAAGCCCTATGCCCAGTTGCTTCAGCTTTGTCAGAACGTGGTTGGTCTGTTCGGGATTGTCCATGACCAGCGATTCCGTCAGTTCGAGGCGGAAGCATCGTGGCTTGAGATTTGCCCTCGCGATCACTGACCGCACGTCGCTGACGAGGTCGCGGCGGATCAGCTGACGGCTGGAAAGATTGACCGAGACCGAAAGCGGCATGTCGCCGACCTGTTTTTGCCAGCGCGCGAGGTCGTCGGCGGCCCGCTGCATGGCGAAGAGACCAAGTTGTACGATCAGCCCGCAGCTCTCGGCGACCGGAATGAAGTCCGATGGCGGAATGGAGCCACGGCGCGGGTGATCCCAGCGCAGCAGCGCCTCGAAGCCGGCGACCGTGCCGTCCTCGAGACGGACGATCGGTTGGTAGGCCAAGGTGAATTCCTGGCGCTCGGCGGCGCGGCGCAGATCGGACTCGAGCTGCAAGCGGTCCGTGCCGACCGAACGAAACGCCGGGCGGAACGGCTCGATACGGTCGCCGCCGAACCGCTTGGCCTGCAGCATTGCGAGTTCGGCGTCCTTGACCATGTCCTCAGCGGTGTTCTGCGAGTTGGTCCAGGTGATCAGGCCGATCGACGCGGTCAGCACGATCTCGCGCTTGGCGAAATTGATCGGTGCGCGGATCGCCTGCTTGATGGCGTCCGCGACGCCGGCGATGCGGGTCGGGTCCTGTTCGGACAGCAGCATCATGGCGAACTGGTCGCCGCCAAAGCGCGACAGCGAATCCTTCGGCTTGAGCAGCCGGTGAAGCCGCCGCGCGATGGTCAGGAGGATCGTGTCGCCTGCCGAGATGCCGAGCCCGTCATTGACCTGCTTGAAGCGGTCGATGTCGATGACAAACACGGTAGGCTGGATCTTGTCTTCGGTGCGGGCAACCGAGATGATCGCCTCCAGCCGGTTCATGAACAGTTCGCGGTTGGGCAATCCGGTCAGGTTGTCGTGCACCGCGTCGTGCAGCAGTCGCTCTTCAGCCTTCTTCTGTTCGGTGGTCTCCACCATCGTCCCGACGCAACGGATCACCTCGCCGTCGGAACCGACGACAGGACGCGCTCGCAGCGAGAACCAGTGGTAGTGACCGTCGGCGCCACGCAGACGGAAACTCTGGCCGACCTTGCCGCGGCGATGCTCCAGAACGACGTCGAGCGTGGTGCGGAAGGTGTCGCGATCGTCCGAGTGCAGCAACGGCAGCCACGTGCGGGCAGGGCCGCCCAGGCTGTTGGGCGGCAGGCCAAGCTGCAGGCTGATGTCGGGTTTGGTGACGACGCGGTCGCGCAGCACATCCCAGTCGAACACAATGTCGCCAGAGCCCACAACCGCCAGCGCCTGCCGTTCCATGTCGCTGAACAGGCCCTGATGCAGCGCGCCGCCAGCGAAGGCATGCTGCATCACGGTGAAGCCGATCAGCAGGATGATGAGGATGAGTCCTCCGCCCAGCGCCGGCTGGACGACGTCGTTGTCGATCATGCCGGTGATCGCCATCCAGGAACCGGTCAGCCAGATAAGCACCATGACCCAGCTCGGGATCAGCATGATCGCCCGGTCGTAGCCGCGCAGGCCGAGATAGACGATGAGCCCGATGCCGGTGATGGCGGTGGCGGCAAAGGACAGCCGCGCAATGCCCGCTGCCACCGCCGGGTCGATGATCGCGACGCCGGCGATCAGAACCAGGCCACAGATCCAGACGAAGACGCCATAGCTGAAATGGCCGTGCCATCGGTTCAGGTTGAGATAGGCGAACAGGAAAACCACGAAGGTCGCGGCCAGTCCCACTTCCGTTCCCGCCCGCCACATCTGCTCGTTGCCCGGCGATATCTCGATGATCTTGTTCAGGAAGCCGAAGTCGACGCTGATATAGGCTAGCACGGCCCACGACAGCGCCGCGGTTGCGGGAAACATCGATGTCCCCTTGACCACGAACAGGATGGTCAGGAACAGCGCCAGGAGACCCGCGATGCCGATCACGATGCCACGGTAGAGCGTGTAGGAATTGACCGAGTCCTTGTAGGCTTCCGGATCCCAGAGATAGACCTGCGGCAGGTTGGGCGACGCAAGTTCGCCGATGAAGGTCACCACCGCGCCCGGGTTCAGCGTCACCAGGAAGACGTCGGCGTCAGGACTGGTCTGTCGATCGAGCGCGAAGCCTTCGCTGGGCGTGATCGCCGCGATGCGGCTCGATCCGAGGTCCGGCCAGAACAGCCCGGAATTCACCAACCTGAAATGCGGCGCCACGATGAGGCGGTCGAGCTGCTCGTCGGTCGTGTTGGCGAGGGCGAAGACCGCCCAGTCGCCGCTCGAGCGTTCGTCGTTGGCTTCCACCTCGATGCGGCGCACGATGCCGTCGGGTCCAGGCGCCGTGGACACCTGGAAGTTCTGCCCCTGGTTCTGGTAGATCTCGACCGCGCCAGACAGATCGAGGGCTACGTTGTCGCGCGATATCTTGATGGGCTCGATCGCCAAGGCGGCCGAAGCGGAAAACAGTATCGCTACCGCCGCCAGAACCAACGCGCCGAGCCGCGCCTTGAGGAATTCAGTCGCCAAAATCAGTCCCTTGTCCTGGCGTCGCGTCGATCGTCCGCAATCAGTGCATAAAGATAGTGATCCTGCCAGCTTCCGTTGATCTTCAGAAAGGATCTCAACAGCCCTTCGCGCGTGAATCCGGCTTTTTCAAGCACACGCACAGACCTTGTGTTGCCCGGGATACAGGCAGCCTCGATCCGGTGCAACCGCATGGTGTCGAACGCGTGGCCGGCAAGCAGGTCAAGCGCGTCGACCATGTAGCCCTGGCCGGCGTATTTTTCACCAACCCAGTAGCCTATGTGGCCCGAGCGGGCGACGCCGTGCCGGATGTTCCCGAGCGTCACGCCGCCAAGCAGCTTCCCCGATCCTGTCTCGAAGATGAAGAAGGCGATGGCGGAGCCGCGAGCATAGTCCTTGCGATAGCGCTTTAACCTGAAGCGCCATGACTGCCTGGTCAGTTCGTCCGACGCCCAGGTCGGCTCCCATGGCATCAGAAATCCGCGGCTTTCGCCGCGCAGTTTTGCCCATTCGTCGTAGTCGCTGGAGACAGGCATCCTGAGGGTAACGCGCGCTGCCTTCAGTGCCGCGGGCTCACGGCGAAAGAAAGGGGGCACCAGCACTTCTTGGCGACCGGGATCAGACGGCGAGGCGGCGCGGACTCGTTTCCTGTCCGGGAAGCGCGTCGCGTATCGCCTCGTAGGGCGCCAGTTTCCCGATCGGACCGACTGCCGCGATCGTTGGCGTCGTGGAGAAAAGACGCGCGGAAAGATCTCGCAGCCGCTCGATGGTCAGCGCCGATAGCCGTTCCATCAGCTCGTCCTTGCCTATCGGCCGCCCGAACAGCAGAAGCTGGCGGGCGATCTGAGAAGCCCGCGACGAGGCGCTTTCACCCGACATGATCAGTCCTGCGCGATATTGTGCGCGGGCCCTGTTCAGCTCTTCCTGTGAAATACCTTCGCCCGCCTTCTGCAGTTCGTCGACGATCACCGGTATCAGCTTGGAGATGTCGCTCTGTCCGGTAGCCGAATGGACGCCGAAAATGCCGGTATCGGAAAAACCCCAATGGAAGGCATAGACGGAATAGCACAATCCGCGCTTTTCGCGCACTTCCTGGAAAAGCCTCGACGACATGCCGCCGCCGAGGATCATCGACAGCACCTGCGAGGCGTAGAAGTCACGCACATGATACGCGCGCCCTTCGAAACCGAGGATGATCTGCGCGTCCATCAGGTCGCGATGCTCGCGAAAGTCGCCGCCGACATACTGGGCATAGTCGGGGATCAGGCCGTCCGACTTGCTGCGGAAACCGCCGAAACGCTTTTCGACCTCTCGCACGAAGGCGTCGTGCTTAACGTCGCCGGCGGCGACCACCACCATGCGTTCGGCGGCATACTGGCGATTGATGAAGTCGTGAATCTGGCCCGATGTAAACGATTTCACCGTCTGCGGTGTCCCCAGTATGGAGCGCCCGATCGTCTGGTGCCGGTAGGCTGTCTCGGTGAACTTGTCGAAGACGACGTCGTCAGGCGTGTCATGCGCGGCGCCGATTTCCTGCAGGATAACGTGCTGCTCGCGCTCCAGTTCGGCAGGGTCGAACTTTGAATCCGTCAGGATGTCGGCGAGTATGTTGACTGCCAGCGGCACGTCGTCGGCAAGAACGCGGGCGTAGTACGAAGTGGTCTCCACGCTTGTCGCGGCATTGATCTCGCCGCCGACATTCTCGATCTCGGAGGCAATCTGGAAAGCGGTACGGCTAGACGTGCCCTTGAAAGCCATATGCTCAAGCAGATGCGCCATGCCGTGTTCGTCGTCGCGCTCGTTTCGCGCGCCCGACTTGATCCAGACGCCCAGTGCAACGGATTCAATGCTTGGAAGGGTTTCGGTTGCGACAGTCAGGCCGTTCGACAGACGGCTTACCTCAACACCCATATAAACTTAACTCCCTAACGCAACGCTCTTGCGCGGCGGCTTATGTAATCTTCCACCATTTTCAGGTCCGAGGGAAGTACCGTATATTTTTCCGCCGCGCTCATCATTCCGGCCAGCCACTCGGGCAACGCCGGCACGACACCGCAGGCAGCTTCGACGGCCGCCGGAAATTTTGCCGGGTGCGCGGTAGCCAGCACGATCATCGGGGTTTGCGACGCTGCCGTCCTGCGCGCCACATGCACGGCCGTCGCGGTGTGCGGGTCGAGCAGATAGCCGTCGGCCTTCAATGTGGCGCGGATTGTGTCCGCCGCTTCCGCTGATGTCGCGCGGCCGGCATCGAACTCGGCGCGGATGCGGGCCAGCGCCTGCGGGTCCACCGTGAAGGCGCCTGATTGCCTGAGGCTGCCCATGTAGCCCCGGACCGCGCCGGCGTCGCGGCCGCCAGCCTCGAACAGCAGCCGCTCGAAATTCGACGATATCTGGATGTCCATCGAAGGCGATGTCGTCTCGACCACGCCCTGCATGCGGTATTCGCCGCCGGCCAGCGTGCGGGCCAGGATGTCGTTGTCGTTGGTGGCGATCACCAGCCTTTCGATGGGCAGCCCCATGCGCTTGGCGGCGTAGCCGGCGAAAATGTCGCCGAAATTGCCGGTTGGCACCGTGAAGGAAACAGGTCTGTCCGGGCTGCCGAGGGAAAGCGCCGATGAGAAATAATAGACGATCTGCGCCATGATGCGCGCCCAGTTGATGGAATTCACGCCAGACAACCCGACCCTGTCGCGGAAGCCATGGTCGTTGAACATGTCCTTCACCAGGCCTTGGCAGTCGTCGAAGTTGCCCTCGACGGCCAGCGCGTGAACGTTGCTGGCGGCGTGCGTGGTCATCTGGCGTTGCTGGACGGGCGAAACCTTGCCGTGCGGGAACAGGATGAAGATGTCGGTCCGGTCACGCCCTGCAAAGGCGTCGATCGCGGCCCCGCCTGTGTCGCCGGAGGTTGCCCCCGCGATGGTGGCGCGCTGGCCGCGCTCGGCCAATATGTGGTCCATCAGCCGCGCAAGAAGCTGCATGGCCACATCCTTGAAGGCCAGTGTCGGGCCATGAAACAGTTCGAGCACGAAAGTGTTCGCGCCAAGCTGGACAATCGGGCAGACAGCCTCATGCCGGAACGTAGCGTAGGCTTCCCGGGCGAGCCGCTCAAACACCTGCGGCGATACTTCGCCGCCCAGAAACGGTGTCAGGAGCCTGACCGCCAGATCGGGAGAGGGGAGGCCACGCATGGCCCGGATTTCGGCGCTGCTGAAGTGCGGCCACTCCTGCGGCACATACAGCCCGCCGTCGCGCGCAAGCCCGGCCAGCAGCGCATCCGCAAACCCGATGACCGGCGCCTCGCCTCTGGTGCTTATATATTTCATGCCCGTCCGTCCCTGCCAGCCGTCGCATCTAGCCGGCCTTGGTTAAAGTTTGCGCCAGCGCCCTTCATGTTGGCCCGTCGCATTTTTGCCCCGCGCTTGCTATAGAGCAGCGGCTTTGCGTGAGGGAAGTGGAGTTTTCGATTGGTCGAGGGTCGTTTTCTGACAGGTTTGGTCTTCGCGGGCTTCTTGCTGGCCGCCACCGGCTGTCAATCAGGCGGCGCGGGCAGCATGCTCGGCCTTGGCGGCGGCAAGACAGAGCCGAAGCCGGTCGTTGCCCCCGAGGGCAAGATTCTTGCGAGCGAACTCCTCGCCTATTGCCCCAAGATCATCGTCAAGGAAGCCGAAGGCGTTCTGAACCGCTACGCCAAGGGCGGAGAAGGCGACCCGGCCAAGCTTGCCTATCAGGTGTCGATTTCCGACTCCACGCGCAGCTGCGATCGCTCGACCGGCATGCTTGCCATTAAACTGGCGCTGGCCGGCCGCGTCGTTCCCGGTCCCGCTGGAACGCCCGGAACGATCACCCTGCCGATCAGGATCATGGTGGTGCAAGGCGGCGGGGATGTGGTTTACAATCAGGTCGTCAGCCAGCAGGTGTCGGTAGGGTCTCAGGTGCAGCAGTTCGTCATCAGCGATTCGAGCGTCGTTGTGCCTATTCCCGCAGACAAGACGCTGCAGATTTTCGCGGGCTTCGACCAGGGGCCGAAGAAGAAGCAACAGGACGAGCAAGCGTTCTAGACGGACAAGATGGTCTCCATCCGCCTCGACAATGTCAGCCTGCGCTACCCCGTGCCGAGGGGCACGCGGCTGTCTCCGCACCCGGGCAGCAAGGTAGGCGGACGCTTCGGCGGAAACAAGGGAAGCGGCGGTTACGTCACCGCGCTCGACGGGGTCAGCTTCGCGATCGAAGCCGGCGACCGGCTCGGCCTCATCGGCACCAACGGCGCCGGCAAGACCAGCCTGCTCAAAGTGATTTACGGCATCTACGAGCCGACCAGCGGCGTCGTGCGCACCGAGGGTCGGGTCGACGCTCTCTTCAACATCAATCTGGGGTTTCGCTCCCATGCGAGCGGCCGCCGCAACATCGTTCTGCGCGGGCTTATCAACGGTTGGACGAGCGCCGAGATAGAAGAACGCATGGACGCCATCATCGGGTTCAGCGAACTTGGCGATTTCATCGACATGCCGATCGAAACCTATTCGGCGGGCATGTCCGCTCGGCTTGCCTTCGCCATCGCCACCAGCTTCGATCCCGAGATCCTGCTGATGGACGAATGGATCGGCGCCGGCGACCAGTCTTTTCAGGACAAGGCCAAGATCCGCATGGACGAGATGGTCGCAAAGGCCGGCGTCATTGTGCTGGCGTCGCACAACGACCAGCTAATCAAGCGTGTCTGCAATAAGGTGCTGACCCTGGAAAAGGGAGCCGTGAAGGATTTTCGGGTTCTGCCCGCCTGATCGGGCGAGGGCTCATCCCACGTCCGACGACGCCTGCACGAAAGTCAGCCAGGCGTCGTCGCGCGGCACCTCGGCCGGTACGACGAATTCCGCCACCCTGCCGATCATCGCCGACGGCCGGGCGAAACGCTCGACGACCGCGCATTCGGGCCGGTCGCCATAATCGTCGAAAAGGATCCGGCAGCCCTGTTGGGCAAACAGCAGCGTCGCCATGAAGCACGCCACGCGAAACCGCCCGTCGATCAACACCAGGTCCGGCTTGAGGCCGCGCTTGATGCACTGTTCCCAGGCAAGCAGCGGGTAGTTCGAGTAGTTTTTCCAATGCGTATCGGCGACCGGGAATCCCCAGTCCTTGACCGGCCCAAGATCGACGTGGAGCGGGATCAGTTCCGACGCCGACCGCCGCTTGGCGATCTTGCGGGCCACGGCGTCCAGCCAGGCCCGATCGCTCTCCACGCTGAGGATGACCGGCACGCCGATCTCGCAGGCTTTGACGGTGCTGCCGCCGGCGCCGTATTCGAGATAGCAGCGCGAAACCGCCATGATTTCTTCCAGTCGCCGTGCGCCATCAGCCGGCATTGTCGGTGCGTCGGGCATGGGTTGCCAACCTTCCGGCGGCCAGACGATCTTCTGGGCGACATGCAGGCTATTTCCGACAATTCCGCTTTCGATGGGCGTGACACTCAGCTCAAACCCGGAAAATGCCGCGGTCTCCTCTTCGGATAGCTCGAATGAGAGTTCGAAGCCGCAGCCAAGGGCCGCGTCGGGATGGACTTTCGCGACGTCGGGGCGGTTCACCCTGCGCACGACCTTGTCGACGATCGTCCGGTCACCGATCTTGAGCAGGAAGCTCGATACGGGCGATCCGTCATTGCGCACTGCCCACCCCATGACAAGAAAGCTGTCGTGCCTGCCCGACAGGACATCGACGTAGCCGCGATAGATCGGGGCGGGCGCATGCGGACCGGCCTCTTTGGCCGGTTCGGGGCCGTCGGGCGCCCCGACTTCCTTGATAAGGGTTAACCGCTCATCGTCGGATTGCCATGGCTCCAGATAGTCGGGCGTTCGCTTCATAGTTCTCTTGAGGAGGTCGTGGTTGCGCGTCACGTCCGCCCCGTTGCGAAAGGTTGGCGCGTCCGCGGCCAAAAGACCGCCATCGATGGACAGGAAAAGCACGTTGCCCTCGGAAAAGCCCTCAACCTTGCCCTTGTAAAGCAGGCTGGCGTGTCTCCTTGACCACTCGACATGCCCGTGCCCGTAGCCCTTGAACCGCGTATCGAGATAACCGCCGGTTCGCATGGCGTGCCGGCTCACGGCGGTGCATTGGCCGGAGACGACATGGTTGAAATGCGGTTGCTCCGGCGTTCCGTCTCCCGACGGGAACAGTTGTTCGGAAGCAAACAGTGTCGCATAGGAAAAGTTCACGTGATCCCAGCGCGCGGCGGCTTTGACCCATTGGTCGAGCCAGCCGGCCTCGGCAGGACACGTGTCGTCTTCGAGCAGCAGAATGGGATCGCAATTTGTGCGGCTCATGAAGTGAAAAAGACCGCGGTTCTTGTTCCAGACGACACCTCGGTTGGCTGCAAAAACAGCGTCGACGCCATGTGCTTTGCAAATCGCTTCGGAATCCACGTCGTCGTCCGCGTCGCACATCACGATGAGGTCATGGGGCTCGGGCGTCAGCTTGGCGATGGATGACAGGCACCGCTCTAGAAACTGGGGGCGCTTGTATGTGATAATGGCGATTCCGGGGTGGGGCATTGGCAAATCTGCAATGAGCTTATCAACTGAGGCAGACCTTTAAACCCGAAACTTTCTACGGAAAATGCTTCTTTGGCTGTGCGTATCTACGCAGTTTGCTCGCCTGCTGCCTTGGTCGCCACGGCAGCTTTTTTCTCGGCTACAATCGCCAGGGATGGGCCGTTCTGATGAGAGGGATGGTCAAACCCCATCTCTTTGATTGCAAACCCGTACATGGCTAACGCCTTAAACAAAGACTCCCGAGTAAGCCACATAGCATGATCAGAACTTCCTCCAGAGAAGCCAGCCCAGTCAAGAGCACTCGCATAGCGACGCCTCGACATCCAATAAACATTGCCATCTATGAAAATCTCTTCAACTGGTGAGAATTGTTCATTTTGAGCGGAAAGCCCTTTTATAATATCTTTATCATAATAGTGCGTCCAAATGAATAGTGTATCTGAAACCCTGCTCAAATCGCGTATAAATTCTACTGGATTTTGCATGTGGTATAGGATTCCAGAAGCAATACAAACATCAAAAAAATCACTGGTATCCCTTATGTATCTCCGGGCATCTCCGTAAAGAAAATCGACATTGTCTAATTTAAATATTTGCTTTATACATAGGCACTTTAAAAAAGATCTGGAGTTTGCTTCAACAGATACGACTCTTTCAGCCCCTGCGTTTTGAAGCATATAGGTGTGCCCGCCCTCCAAGGGACCGAGTTCCAGCACAGAGCGCCCGGCCAATCCGCCAAGGATTTCCGATAACCAGCTTATGCGACCGTCTTCAAAAAGCTGCGCATGGCCCGGGCTCGTTGTGAGGCCGGAGTCTGCCGGCATCGCGGATGACCACTCACCAGCGAAAAGATCAAGCATGTTCTGATCGGTGGGATAGTGTGAAGTATATCCGTCTAGAACGCTTACGTTCGACATTTTATATACGCCCCCATCCATTACCAATAACAGAATTTTTCTCGAGATTTGAAAAAGTTGCCATGAAATATTTATATCCATCTGGATTTATATTGTAAATTTCCCTATACAATAGAGGGATATGTTCAAAGTCGTTTAAAACTATTTTTCTTATATGGTTTGGTTTTGGACCATGAAAGTGGACGATATTGGCATTGTTATTGACTCCCCAGTACGGCTTCCAGTTGTACTCCAACGGCATGCGATCCCATCGTTTCGAAAAAAATGCATTCAGAGCACCCTGATCATAAGTTCCTCGACCCTTCTTGTAAAAAGTTGCTAGGCGAGGACGTACAAAATCGGAAAATGCTTCGAACACAGATCGGAATTGGGGGACATTGATGATCATGCTTCCTGAATTGAAAAAACTCCAGTCTCCCAGCTTCATTTCGGGCGCGCATGAAAAAAACTTAGGTGGCTTACCTTGATACGCAAAACTGCGGCAGAATATGACGTCAACGTCTGTATATAAAACGAACTCTTCGTCCTTCTCGATGAGTGGAATGTCGAGTCGGAGATATGCTCCCGTTGCCGTGGAGGATTTCCATTGGACGTTGTCGGGTGTGCTATTGATAGTTTCTAAGAAACTGCTCGAGTGATTTACGATGAAAACGCCGTTAGCGCGTAGCCAGTGGGTAAGTTCCGTCTCTTCGCCGTAGTATATACAGCACGGTATTAGGTCAGTAAATTTGTAGCAAGAATAAACGGCAGTTTTGATCATATATTCATAATTTTGAACGCCATTTTCGTTGATTGCAAAATACCATTTTTTTATTTGCATAGCAAAAAATTCCGGCTCTCTATCGAGAGAGTTGGTTTGGGTATTATTGGCGAGGGTTTAATCCACTGCAAATGAGAAATCCTCGCGCGTCAGGCTCAGATTTTTCGAATAGTAGGGATCGCGTGCGAAGCTCCATTTTCTCAGCATGTAACCGACCTCGCGTTGATGCCGCGCCGCTTTTTCTGCGCTATCATCTGCCCCCCTCGAAACGCTTTCGAGATGGTAAAGTTCTGCGTAGGGCGTCCAGACATTCAAATATCCCGCCCCGCGAATCTTGAGACAGAAATCGACGTCGTTGAACGCGACGGTCAGGTCCGTTTCGTTGAGTCCACCGACAGCTTCATACAAGTGTTTGCGGACGACGAGGCAGGCGCCGGTAACAGCCGACAGGTTTTGCAGCACTTTCAGCCGCGAAAAGTACCCTGCGTGATCACGCGGGAAGTGTTTATGAGAATGCCCCGCCACCCCGCCGATGCCCAAGATCACCCCGGCGTGCTGGATCGTGTCATCGGCATAGTAGAGCTTGGCGCCAACGCAGCCGATATCCTCCTGCGCGGCCCAAGACACCATCTCGGTCAGCCAGTCGGGCGAGATGACCTCGATGTCGTTGTTGACCAGGCCGACGATATCGCCCTTCGCCTGCGAGACCGCGAAATTGTTGATCTCGGAATAGTTGAACGGCTTGTCCCACGAGAGGACCCGGACATTTTCCGCCCTGGCGATCTCCGCGAGATAGGCGAGCGTTTCCGGTTCGGTCGAGCCGTTGTCGACCACGATGATCTCGTACGGAGCATAGGTCGTCTTCTGCAGGATCGAACCGATGCAGCCGCGCAGCAGCGCGACCTTGTCGCGTGTCGGTACGATGATGCTGACCAGAGGCGCGGGGTCCGGCACGGCGAAGCGCAGCCGGTAGAAGGGCGTATCGGGCGCGGCCTCCACTGTTGCGGCCAGGCCCGTGCGGGCAACATGCTCCTTCAGCGCGCGCATCCCGGCGTCATAGGCATAGCTCTTCTCGCCGCCGGCCGCGGCCGTCGATCCATCGACAGCACGCCAGTGGTAGAGCACCTTCGGGATGTGGCGGATGTTTCGCTGATCGATGCGTTCGAGGATGCGCAGGCTGATGTCGTAATCCTGGCTGCCTTCGAAACCGGCCCGCCAGCCGCCGACGGCACGGATGTTCTCGGCGCGGTGCACCGTCAGGTGGTTGAGGTAGTTCTGCGAGCGAAAAAGCTCGCGCGAGAAGTCCGGCTTGAAATAGGGGTCGTAGCGGCGGCCAGCCGCGTCGAGCTTGTCCTCGTCGCTGTAGATCAGTTCGGCATCGGGATGGCGCGCGATTTCCAGCGCCACCTCCGCCAGCGCATGCGGACGCAGTATGTCGTCATGATCGAGAAGCGCAATCCAGTCTCCGCTGGCGAGTCCGAAGGCCGAGTTGGTCGCGGCCGAGATGTGTCCGTTCTGCTGCCGCAAGGTCATCTTGATGCGGCCGTCGCGAATCGCGTATTCGGCCAGAATTGCGCGGACATGGGGCTTGGTCGAGAAGTCGTCGGCGATGCAAAGCTGCCAGTTGGGATAGATCTGCTGGAGGACACTGTCGATTGCGGCACGCAGCAGCTTTTCCGGCGTGTTGTAAACCGGCATCACGACCGAAATCAGCGGCGGCTGCTCGATCGCGTCCACCTCCGCGCGCAGCGCATTGGCGTCGCGCTGCCTGTCGAAATCGTGGCGCTTTATCCAACTTGCATATGAGTTGCCAGTGCGCGCGAGAACGGACGGGTCTCCCAGTCGCAGGAAATGCGGTCTGGCGAGCGCGCGCCAGTAAGCCGGGAAGCGGGACGCGAAACCGCGCGGATCGGCCCTCAGCACCGCCAGTCCGTGCGTCGCCAGATGCCTCGCCAGGCGCAAAGTCGAAAGGCGCCGCGCGGTGAAACGGCCAATCCTGTATTCGCCGCGGCGGCTCATGGGGTCAAGCCGCACCGAAACTGCGTCCTGCGGCAGCCTGACGGTAATGCCAAACATGTCGCCCTCGCCGACGCGCCTCAGCCGGACGGAAAACATCTCGCTGAAACCATTCCCGAAATCGAAAAAGACCTGCGGGTCAATCGCTCCGTCGGCAACGATTTCGGCAGTCAACCTGTACCAGCCCTGACAAAGAGGCTGGTCAAGGCGGAATACTTCCTGAGGGTCGTCCGTATCGGCCACGACCGGCATCGTACGGTCGAATGCAACCTCTGACAAATTCTGGTTGAGGAAATCGATCTTCGACATTGCCCCGCAAGCGCAGTTGGGGAATCGCTCCCCGAGCGGTTCAATATGTGAAGTATCGCAATGTATAATTTGTGTATAGATGGAATCTACGCGCTTATTTTGTCTTGATGGCTGCTCGCAGTCCTGCGGGATCTGGCAGGAGGAAGACGGATCATTTTCCGGTCATTTTGTCGCAGTGGCCAGCCGGGCGACAACCGCGCTGCAGGACGCCTCCCAATGCGGGGCGCGCCAGCCGAAGATTCGCTCCAGCTTGTCACACGACAGCCGCGAATTTGCCGGGCGTCGCGCGCGGGTCGGAAAGTCGTGCGTTGCTATGTCTTCTACCTCTGCGTACGGCCCGCCGAGCGCCTTGCTCTGCGCGAATATCTGCCGCGCCAGTCCGCTCCAGTTTGTGCCGCCCTCGCCGGTCAGGTGGAAAACCCCGTAGCGACCCTCTTTTTCATCCGCCAGCAAGGTGCCTGCGATCTTCAGGATGCCATCGGCTATGTCGGCAGCGGATGTCGGGTTGCCCCATTGGTCCGCCACCACCCGTACCCTGTCGCGCCCTGACGCGAGGGTAAGCATCGTCTTGACGAAGTTCCTGCCATGCGGGCTGTAAACCCAGGCAGTACGGAGGATGACATGGCGCGGATTGGCGGCGGCGACGGCGCGTTCTCCGGCGAGCTTGCTGGCGCCATAGACGCTTGTCGGTCCGGTCGCGTCGGTCTCTTCGTATTCGCCTGGCTTCTCGCCCGAAAAGACATAGTCGGTCGAGAGGTGGATGACCGCGGCGCCGATCTCCGCCGCTGCCGCCGCCACGGCGCCGGCGCCGGCCGCATTGACCGCGAATGCGCGTTCGGGCTCGTCCTCGGCAAGGTCAACAGCAGTATAGGCTGCAGCGGAAACGACGATGTCCGGCCGAGCCGCGCGTACGACGGGCAGAATGCTTTCCGGCGCACCAAGATCCAGATCAGGCCGCCCCGCCAGCATGATTTCGATGCCCGGGTGGATTGCCTCGGCAAGGCTGCGCGCAACCTGGCCCTCGCGCCCGGTAACGAGCATCCTCATTCGGACGTCGGCGCTCGCGAACCCAGCCGCTCGCCGGCATATCGGCCTTCGCGGATAGGTCGCCACCACCATTCGTTTTCGAGGTACCAGCGCACGGTGCGGTCAAGCCCGCTTTCGAAGCTTTCGCTGGGACGCCAGCCAAGCTCGCGCTCGATCTTCGACGCGTCGATGGCATAGCGCCTGTCATGGCCCGGCCGGTCCTCGACAAAGGTGATCAGATCGCGGTGGCTCACGCCGCCCGGCCGCGGACGCAACCGGTCGATCGTGTCGCAGATCATCTGCACCACGGTCAGATTGCTCAGTTCCGAATTGCCGCCGACATTGTAGCTTTCGCCCGCAAGGCCCTTCGTTGCTACCAGTTCGAGCGCCCTCGCATGGTCCTCGACGAACAGCCAGTCGCGGATGTTGGCGCCAGATCCATAGACCGGAATGGGTTTCCCGTGCAGTGCGTTGAGGATTGCGAGCGGGATGAGCTTTTCGGGAAAATGGAAGGGGCCGTAATTGTTCGAGCAGTTGGAGATCACGACCGGCAGGCCGTAGGTCTCATGCCAGGCGCGCACGAGGTGGTCAGACGCGGCCTTCGACGCGGAATAGGGCGAGGACGGCGCGTAGGCGGTGTCCTCGGTGAAGATACCCTGGTCGAAGGGCAGGTCGCCGAAAACCTCGTCGGTGGAGACGTGGTGGAAGCGGAAGCTTGATCTGCGCGGAGCGGCAAGACGCTGCCAGTGCGCGAGCGCTGCCGATAACAGGCGGAACGTGCCGACGATATTGGTTTCGATGAAGGCGGCGGGACCGTCGATCGAGCGGTCGACATGGCTTTCGGCGGCGAGATGCATGACGGTGTCGATGTCGTGGCGCTCAAGGATGCCGGCGATCGTTTCACCGTCGCAAATGTCCGCCTCGGCGAAGCAGTAGTTCGGATAGTTCTCGATCTGCCGCAGCGATGCGAGATTGCCCGCATAAGTGAGCTTGTCGACGTTGACCACGCGGTAGCCCGGGTTTGCGCAGAGATGCCGGCACACCGCCGACCCGATAAACCCCGCGCCCCCCGTGATGAGGATGTTCATTGCCGCTCCACTGCCGCTACGTGTCCGACGGTCACTGTAAATCTACTCGAAGATCTCGGCGTCGGCGAGAAGGGGCGCTGCGCGATCCTTGTCGGAGAGGACTATTCCGCCGGACGGTGTACGCCAGTCGATCCCGACCGCCGGATCGTCGAAGCGGATCGAACGTTCGTGCGCCCGGGAATAGCGCCGCGACACCTTGTACAGCACCTCGGTGTCGGGCAGCAGGGTTACGAAGCCGTGCGCGAAGCCGGCCGGAACAAGAATCTGGTTCCACTTCGCCGCGGAAATCTCCAGCGACAGCCACCTTCCGAAAGTGGGCGAACTCGCGCGGATGTCGAGCGCCACGTCGAGAATGGCGCCGCGCGTGACGCGCACCAGCTTGTCCTGGGCGAACGGCGGCAGCTGGTAATGGAGACCCCTGAGCACGCCCGTCACCCCCGAGTAGGAGTGGTTGTCCTGCACGAATACGAGATCGACGCCTGCCTTGGCGAACGCGGGCGCGCTGTAGGTCTCGGAGAAGAATCCGCGATCGTCGACGGACTGTCGGGGCTTGATTTCATAAACGCCGGCCAGTTCGAGTGGCCGAAACTCAAGCATCGCGTTCAGCAATTTCAGCAACGCGGCGACGCAGGTATTGGGCGTATTCGTTCTTGCCCAGCCGTGCCGCGCGGTCGAGCACCCGCTGCGGTTCGAGCCACCCCATCTCGACGCCGATTTCTTCCGGGCAGGCAATCTTTATGCCTTGCCGGTGCTCGATCGTCCTGACGAAGGAAGACGCTTCGTGAAGGCTGTCGTGCGTACCTGTGTCGAGCCACGCGAAGCCGCGGCCGAGGCGGTGAACATGCAGGTCGCCGCGTTCGAGGTATGCATTGTTGACGTCGGTTATTTCCAGTTCGCCGCGCGACGAAGGCCTGATTGCCGTCGCGACGTCGACAACCGAATTGTCGTAGAAGTAGAGGCCCGTTACGGCCCAGTTGGATTTCGGCTCGGCCGGCTTTTCCTCGATGTTGAGGGCACGGCCGCTCTGCTTGTCAAAACTGACGACGCCATAGCGCTGGGGGTGGTCCACCTGATAGGCGAACACCGACCCGCCGGTCTTGCGCGCGGCTGCCGCCTGGCAGATTCCCGACAGCCCTTCGCCAAAAAAGATGTTGTCGCCGAGAATCATGGCCACGTTGTCATCGCCGATGAAATCGCGGCCGATGATAAAGGCTTCCGCGAGGCCGCGCGGTTCGTCCTGCACCGCATAGGTAAGCCTGACGCCGAAGTCGCCGCCGTCCTCGAGCAGAGCGCGAAACGATGGCAGGTCACGCGGAGTAGAAATGATCAGGATGTCGCGGATGCCCGCGAGCATGAGCACGCTCAGCGGATAATAGATCATCGGCTTGTCATAGATCGGCAGGATCTGCTTGGATACTGCCAGAGTAAGCGGATAAAGCCGCGTCCCGCTGCCGCCGGCCAATATGATTCCCTTCATGGCGCTTTATCGAACTTAATTTTTCGGGAAACTGTCAAAGGGGCGCCATGAACTATTGGTAAGAACAATGTAAGCAAGCGCGAAAGCAACTCTGCGCGATCGACTTTGATGTCAGGGTGTATAGACTTTTGCCCAGGCGGTCAACGTGGGGAACGCGTCGCTGTCCCAGAGTGAAAATACGCGGGAGCGACAATAGACGGCCGCACCCGCGACGTTTCATCCGCGCTTGGGCAGCAGTGCCCAGACAGCCGGTACGATCGCCGATGCAAGGCCGACCTTGATGAGGTCCGGCACGATGAAAGGCGCAACGCCGAAGGTCCAGGCCTTGTCGGCGCCGATCAGCGTTGCCAGCCAGGCGAACCCCATCGCCAGCATGACAGCTTCCGCGACGAGCATTGCGCCGAACAAGCGGACCGGATTGCGGTCCATGCCACGGTCGGATGCCCAACCGACGATCGCGGCCATGACGACGAAACCTGCGAGGTAGCCGCCGGTGCCGCCGAGCATGTAGGCAATGCCGATGCCCTTTTCGGGCGTGCTCTGGAATACGGGGAAGCCCATCGCACCCTGAGCCATGTACAAGAGCAGTGTGGCGACGCCGAGCCTGAAGCCGAAAGCCGCCGCGATCAGCAACACGGCGAGCGTCTGGAGCGAAAGGTCAACTGGCCCCAGCACGACTTTCGTCTTGGCGGACAGCGTCAAGAGCAGCGTCCCGACGACGGCCAGCAAAATCTGGCCGACAATGCGCATTGCGCCTTTCTCGGGAAGCGCCAAGTCGACTAGGGGACGTGCTGTGATTGCCAGTGCCATGATTTTACCCGTTTCCGTGCCGTTGTGGGAGCAAGTACCGTCCTTTCCGGTATATTTGCTTCCGTGGTATGCGGCAAACGGTTTTGTCGCCGGATAGACGCGGGCTGTACTATGTCGCTTACTTTCAATCTCGACTTCAGCCCGGCCTACGGAAGCGCGGTCGAGGTCGCTTCCGGCGTAGCCCGCCTGACCGCGCCAAACCCGGGCCCGTTCACTTTCCATGGAACCAACACCTATCTGCTGGGCAAGAATACCCTCGCTGTTATCGACCCGGGGCCTGACGACGACGGGCATCTTGCCGCGCTCGTCAACGCGATAGCCGGCCGGCAGGTCACCCACATACTGGTCAGCCACACGCATCGCGACCATTCCCCGCTCGCGGCAAGGCTGGCCGGTGCGACCGGGGCCCTGGTCTGCGCGCAAGGGCCTCATCGGTCTGCGCGGGCGACATCCAGCGCGCCGATGCCCGAAAGCGGGGCGGATACCGCGTTCGTTCCGGATATCCATCTTGCGGACGGCGAGGTGTTGCGCGGCGAGGACTGGTCGATCCGCACGGTGCTGACGCCCGGACACGCCGCCAACCACGCGGCCTTTGCACTTGAGGGGTCCGGGGTTCTGTTTTCCGGCGACCACGTGATGGGGTGGTCGACCACCATCGTTGCGCCGCCAGACGGAGCGATGGCGGACTATATGGCCTCGCTGGACAAGCTGATCGCCCGGGACGACGGCCTGCTTCTGCCAGGCCATGGTGCGCCGGTGACTGCCCCTGGCTCTCACATGCGCAGATTGAAGGACCATCGCCTGTCGCGCGAGCGGGCAATCCTGGACAGGCTGCGACAGGGCGACCGACGGATCGCGGAAATGGTCACGGCGATCTATCGCGAGACAGATCCCAAAATGTATCCGGCCGCCGGGTTGTCCGTTCTCGCCCACCTTGAAGACCTGGTCGAACGCGGGCTGGTCGAGACCGATGGCGATGCGTCAATCGGGGGGGTCTTCAGACCTGTCTAGCGGCTGCGCCGGTTCTTCCTGCACCGGCGGTGGAGGCGGGGTTTCGGCGGGTTTTGTCGCCGGTTGTTCGACCGGCTCGACCGGAACGACAACCGTTAGATAGGCGATTTCGACATCGAGGTCGGCCATGAAGGAAGAGATGCGCGCGGCATTCTCGCCGAAGTCGTGGGCGATATATCGCGATGCCGAGCGCATGTCGACGTAAGTCGAACTACCCTCGTCGATCAGGCGGATCGCGACATCGGCCGGCAAGCCAAGCACGAAAGTCCGGGCCTCGGCCTCGATTGTGATTTCCGTGGCGTCGGCGGGGAATTCGCTTGGTCCGACGACTGTCCAGCCGCGCTTGTCGAGGACGGACTGGACGACTTCGAGCACCTGCCCGATGGGGGCTTCGTACCGGCGCCCTGTCGCCTCCGGGTAGCTGTCTTCCTGAAGCTTGCGCCGCTCCAGCGTAAACGGCTCGATCTTGTTCATTGCGGCTGTCCGGCTTGCCGCGGCGAGATTCAATTCGGGGGGATCATCGGTGTCGGTTGAAATGTCGCTCAGCATGGGCAGCGTGATGCCCCGGTAGGCCGTGATGGCGAAAGGCGACAGGACGGCCAGGGCGACGAGCACGGCGAACACAAGCGTGCCGCCACCCTTTCCGCCGTGGTCCCAGAACAGAAACAGAGCGCGCACCGCCACCAGCAGCGAAAGGATGGCGATCGCCGCCACGACTGCCAGAACGGGAGGCAGGTCGGCTGTCGCCAGATAGCCGATGCGATGACCGACGATGGTGACCAGGAATACGACCGCCGAAAAAATGGCCAGACGCCGCGACCACACGGTCGCATTCGATACGCGCCGTTCGTGATATTCGTCCATGCACCCTGTCGCCGCTTTGCCGCCGAAAGCTACTTAATGCGTTTCCGCGTCTGGTAGAAGCGGAAACGCACCCTCCCGGTCGCACGGATCCTGTCCGGTTGGCTGCTGTCTGGCGAAAGGGATATCCACAGGGCGGCAGCCGAGCCGACAACCGCGCCATATTCCGGCCACCGTCGAAGCGGAGTTTGCCCGGCGGTGGGGTTGAGTGTTGCAATAGACCATGAGGTTGAGCGTGAACCCCCAGACAGAAACCACTCCACAGGCCATCCTTCAGTTCGACCGGGACAGTGCGGTCGCGCCCACGCTGGCTTTGCTGGCGGCGCCCGACACCAAACTGCTGGCGCCTCCAGCCGTGCAGCCCGTTTCTGACAGCGATTTCGAGGACGTCGTTCGCGGCGCGCTGGAATCGGTCGGCGGTACGCTGCTCTTCAAGGTGAGGGTCGAGGACGAAGCACAACCCCTTCACGCGGCCGCCGCGGCAGTGGGGCTGGGCGATGGCCGCCAGTTCCTGCTGCTGACGCTGCCGGTTCGCGGCGGACAGCTCAAGGTCGAGACCGCTTCGCAAAGCGCCAACCCGCTGGCGCGGATAGCCGAATCCTACGCCGGCCTGATGGATGTCCTGAAGGCGGCGGCCTGACGCGTTGGTCGAGCGCAGTTGTCGCCGGCTCTTGACGCAGCGAGCCGGGCGGTCGACCTTGCAGCGTCGAGGAGGACTTTGATGAACATTGCCGCCAACCCATCGCCGGGATTTCAACGAAATCCGGCGCATCGGATAACGATCGAGCCGTTCGAAGGCGTCGTTACGGTTACTTTTGCGGACGCGGTGATTGCCTCGAGCAGGCAGGCGCTGGTGCTGCGCGAAGGCAGTTATCCGCCGGTATTCTACGTTCCGTTCAACGACATCTATTTCGACTTCCTGCAGCCGAGCGCCACGTCCACCCATTGTCCATTCAAGGGCAACGCCTCCTACTGGAATGCCAGCGCGGGAGGGGAGGGCGCTACCGACGTCATGTGGGCCTACGAGCGGCCTTTCGACGAAATGCTTGAAATAAAGGACCACGGCGCCTTTTATCCGAACAAGGTCCGGATCGACGCGGCGTCCTGAAGCGGCCTGTCAGCGGTTTTTTGCGATTGCCGCGTGCGCGGCGGCAAGCCTGGCTATCGGGACCCTGAACGGAGAGCATGAGACATAGTCGAGCCCGACCGCTTCGCAGAAGTTGATCGAGGCGGGGTCGCCGCCATGTTCGCCGCAGATGCCGAGCTTGATGTCGGGCCTTGTGCTGCGGCCTTTGTCCACTGCCAGCCTGACCAGTTCGCCGACGCCGTCTATGTCGAGCGAGACGAACGGATCCTGGTCGACGATGCCCTTCTGTCTATAGGTCTCCAGGAACGAGGATGCGTCGTCGCGCGAGATGCCGAAAGCCGTCTGCGTGAGATCGTTGGTTCCGAAGGAGAAGAACTCCGCGCTCTCGGCAATGACATGCGCGCGGATCGCCGCGCGGGGAAGTTCGATCATTGTCCCCACGAGGTAGTCCACGCTGACCCCGGATTCCTGCATCACGCTCTGCGCGACGGCGTCGATGCGCGCCTTGACGAAGTCGAGTTCCTTCTTCAGCCCGACGAGCGGCACCATCACTTCCGGCACGACCGGCCGTCCGGTCCTGCGGCCGGCTTCGATCGCGGCCTCGAAGATGGCGCGCGCCTGCATCTCTGCAATCTCGGGATAAGAGATCGCCAGGCGGCAGCCGCGATGGCCGAGCATCGGGTTGAACTCGTGAAGCGCCTCGGTGCGCCGCCGAAGCTTGTCGGCGCTGACGTTCATGACCGCCGCGACCTCGTCGATCTCCTTGTCCGACTTGGGCAGGAATTCATGCAGCGGTGGGTCGAGGAGCCGGATAGTCACCGGGAGGCCGGCCATGATTTCAAACAGCTCGACGAAGTCGGAGCGCTGCATGGGGAGCAGCTTCGCCAGCGCGGCGCGACGGCCCTGCTCGGTGTCGGACAGGATCATTTCGCGCATCGCCACGATGCGCTCGCCATCGAAGAACATGTGCTCGGTGCGGCATAGCCCGATGCCCTCCGCGCCGAACGAGCGGGCCATCCGCGCGTCCGCAGGGGTCTCGGCGTTGGTGCGCACCTTCATGCGGCGAACCGCGTCCGCCCATTCCATGACCGAGGCGAAATCGCCGGAAAGTTCAGGCTGCAGCATCGGCACGGCCCCCTTGAGCACCTGCCCGTTGGCGCCGTCGATGGTGATGATGTCGCCCTTGTGGAAGGTCGAGCCCATGGCGGTCAGCGTCCCCGCCCGGTAGTCGACGCGCAGCGTGCCCGCGCCGGATACGCAAGGCTTGCCCATGCCGCGCGCCACCACGGCTGCGTGGCTGGTCATGCCGCCTCGGGTGGTCAGGATGCCCTGGGCCGCGTGCATGCCGTGGATGTCCTCGGGGCTGGTCTCGATGCGCACCAGGATCACTTTCTTGCCGATCGCCCGCATGTCCTCGGCCTCCTGCGAGGAAAACGCGATCTCGCCCGTCGCCGCGCCCGGCGAGGCAGGCAGGCCGATGGCGATCACGTTGCGTTCGGCCTTCGGATCGATCGTCGGATGCAGCAGCTGGTCGAGCGAGGCAGGGTCGATGCGCGCGACCGCCTCCTCGCGCGAGATCAGTCCCTCGGCGGCCATGTCGACCGCGATCTTGAGGGCCGCCTTGGCGGTGCGCTTGCCTGACCGCGTCTGCAACATCCACAGCTTGCCACGCTCGATTGTGAACTCAAGGTCCTGCATATCGCGGTAGTGCTTCTCAAGCTTGTCGGAGATCGCGACGAAGGATGCGAACGCCTCCGGCATGATCTTCTCGAGCGACGGCTTGTCGGAACCGGCTTCGATGCGGGCGACCTCGGTGATGTTCTGCGGCGTGCGAATGCCGGCGACGACGTCTTCGCCCTGGGCATTGACAAGGAATTCGCCGTAGAGAGCCTTGGCTCCGGTGGAGGGGTTGCGGGTGAATGCAACGCCGGTGGCCGACGTCTCGCCCATGTTGCCGAACACCATCGCCTGGACGTTGACGGCGGTACCCCACCGCTCGGGAATATCGTGCAGCCGCCTGTAGGTGACGGCGCGTGCGTTCATCCAGCTGGAAAAGACGGCGCCGATGGCGCCCCAGAGCTGCTCTTGCGGGTCTTCGGGAAACGGCTTGCCGAGTTCTTCCTCGACCTTGGCCTTGTAGAGACCGATGACCGCCTTCCAGTCGTCCGCCGACAGGCCGGTGTCGAGGTCGTGGCCGCGCTGCGCCTTCTCGTCCTCGAGTATTTCCTCGAAGACGTCGTGGTCGATGCCGAGAACCACATTGGAGTACATCTGTATGAATCGGCGGTAGCTGTCATAGGCGAAGCGCGCGTCGCCCGACCCGGCGGCAAGCGCCTCGACGGTAGCGTCGTTCAGGCCAAGGTTGAGGACCGTGTCCATCATGCCCGGCATGGACGCTCGCGCGCCCGACCGCACGGAGACCAGCAGGAGTTGCGCGGGGTCGCCGAGGCGCCGGCCGGTCAGTGCCGCGATATGATCGAGCGATTGCGAAACCTGTTCGGCGAGATCGGCAGGATAGGCGCGCAGGTTGGCATAGTACCAGTTGCACGCTTCTGTCGTGATCGTGAAGCCGGGCTGGACGGGAAGGCCCAGGCTGCACATTTCGGCGAGATTTGCGCCCTTGCCGCCGAGCAGGTCGCGGTCGCCCGCGCGGCCTTCCGCGGCCCCGTCACCGAATGTGTAGACCCATTTCGTCATCTTCGTTCCTCGCCGAAAAGCGGCCGTAAGGGCGACGGTTTCCGGCGAGCGATAGGATGCTGCACTGCGAAAGGCAACCGCGGTGATCGCCTACAATCGATTAGGTTAGCCGACGCGGGAACGAAAAATTCCGGCGGGCTGGCGGGCTTGCGTCAGGGGACAACACCTGATAGAACATAAAGAGAACATTGATGGGTTGCGTTATGAGAGAGACGGGCAAACTGGACTATCTGGAAATGCCGGCGACCGGCGGCACGATCGACAGCGTTAAGGCCTTCTACAGCGCCGCTTTCGGCTGGACGTTCACCGACTACGGGCCGAGCTACGCGGCGTTCGGGGAGGGACTGGACGGCGGCTTTCACAGCGATCCCGCCGAAGGGGCTTCGAAGCCGTTGCCTATCCTCTATTCGGGTGATCTGGAGGCGACGCTGGTCGAGGTTGAGGCGGCCGGTGGGCGGATCGTCAGGCCCATCTTTTCGTTTCCCGGCGGCCGACGGTTTCATTTCCTCGACCCGGCCGGAAACGAACTCGCGGTGTGGAGCGACGGACCGGCGTGATTGCCGTGGATAACGGCTGTTTAGCGCGATTGTGCTTTTCTAGGACATTGCTATAAGGCCGCTCACAGCGAAGCTGTATGCCGCGATGGGGCGTAGCCAAGTGGTAAGGCAGCGGTTTTTGGTACCGCCATTCCCTGGTTCGAATCCAGGCGCCCCAGCCAGCGGAACAATAAGTAACTGTTTTACATCTATTATTTGTGGCTACCGCTTTCCGTTGTCGGCCTTTGCTACAAGCGACTGCTGGTGACTGTGGAAGCGTTAAAATGGGCGCATAGACCTGCGGGTCCACCTTGCAGCGTCAGTGCTATTTGACATCTAACAAGGGGCTAGGATTAACCGGCTTGGTGTTTTGGTGCGGCTTTTCTTCGCGCCAACTCAGAGACATTGCGCGCGCGCCCTGTCGTCGTCGAGCTGTTGTCCGACACGAGGCGGTATATCTTCGCGATCTCGCTCAGCAAACCTATCCGTATCAGTTCGCCCAAAGCATCCGCCTGGTCGGCAATTCCATGCGCGCAACGCCAGCCTTCCGCAGCAGCCATTTGCTCGCTGTTCAAAGCAACCAGCACGCTGTAGCGCCGATCGCGCTTGCCGATCTGCGGGCCTGACGAAATCGCCAGGTCGCCGGATGGTTCGCCAATGTCCACGGCGTCCTCCCTCCTGAATACGGGCGGCATTTTTCGCCTTTGTGTCCGTATTTGTTTCCTCAAGAGTCAGGTTAACTGTAAACTTCCGCGCAAGGATATCTCGGAAAATCCGCTACGTATAATGCCCCTATAGGCGGCATAGGCTGCCGGTTTTCGAACGCAATCATTTCATCATGCGGATGAGGTCGGCGAGGCCCCTTGCTTCCATTTTGTCGCGGATTCGAGAACGGTGAATTTCGATCGTGCGCTGGCTGATCCCCAGTACCGATGCGATATTCTTGTTCGTCATCCCCAGTATCAAGTGTTCAAGCACTTCTTTTTCCCTGCCGGTCAGCCGGGCCAGGCGTTCAGAAACGATGCTGGGCGGAATGCCTGGCTGGGGGCGGTTCGCAAGTTGATTTCCAGCGATCTGGATTGCAGCAAGAAGCTGCGCTTCCGATCCAGGCTTCTCGATAAAATCGATCGCCCCCCATTTCATGGCTTCGACGGCGAGCGGCACATCGCCATGGGCAGTGAGAATGATGATGGGCAGCGTTATTGCCCGATCCGCAAGCAGCCGCTGCAACTCCAGGCCGCTCATGCCCGGCATGCGCAGGTCCACAAAGGCGCATAGCGCGGTTTCCGGTTCAAACCCCTCCAGAAACGCTTCCGAACTCGCGAAATCGACCGGATGGAAGCGGTGTGCGGACAACAGCGCGCAAAGAGAATCCCTGACCGATTGATCGTCGTCGACCACGTAGATCTTGGTGGTGGTGACGGAGTCAGGCATCGCCGCTTTCATTTATCTTGAGCGTGAACACGAATTCCGTCTGATCATCAATCCGTCGTGTCCATATTTTCCCGCCATGCGCTTCCACGATGGAACGGCACAGCGAAAGACCAATGCCCATGCCGCGTGTCGTCGAATTGTGAAACGGCTCGAACAGACTTTGCTCGAGGTCCTTCGGAATACCTACTCCTGTGTCCCGGATTGAAACCTCGACCCGACCCTCAACAGGCCGCCTCGTTGCAATTGTCAGGATGCGTTCGTCGCTATCCTGCATCGCGGTCAAGCCGTTGCGGACAAGATTGAGGATGACTTGGCCAACCTGCACCGGATCGGCAAGAATGGGCGGCATATTGCCGTCAAATTCGAACACCAGTTGGCATTGTTCGTCGCTGGTCGCCATGAGCGCCAGGTCCACGCCCTGCCTAATCACGGCGTGAAGGTCAGCGCGTTCAAGCGATATCTCGCCCTGGCCAATAAAGTTGCGTAGCCGCCGCACCAGATCGGCTGCCCGCGAGGATTCAGTGACCGCGCTCTCCATCAGCTTGTCGACGTGCTCGGGAATTTTCAGGCCGAAGTTCCTGAGCTCCTGCCGGCAGGCGTTGACGTAGTTGGTGACTGCGGAAAGCGGTTGATTGAGTTCGTGGGCGAGTGCCGATGCGAGTTCGCCCAGGGAGCGGTCGCGCGCCGCGTCGAGCAATACCAGTCTCAGGCGCGCCTCCTCCGCTTCCGCCTCCATCTGCGCAGCGACGGCGCCGCGCTCGCGATCGAGACTGTTCATGGCGAACAGTGCGCGTCGGGTGATGCGCAGGATTTCGTGATCGGTCTCACCAAAAGGCTTGCTGCGACCACGCCGCTCCTCGCTCCACAGGGCGAAGGAACCCCGCGGCGAAAGGCGCACAGAGCCGTCCTTGAGATGGCGCGCGATCTTGTCGGGCTTGCCTGCCCAGCGAATGGTCTGCTCGTAGGATTCACGAAACAAGATCAGCCAATCCTGTCCGTCGTCGGAGAGCTCCATCATGGCCGCGCCGGAAATGTCGCTGGCTGCCCCTGCTGCGGTGCCGTCGGGGCCGCTCAACTGATCGTCGGTGGCGATGCCCTCGATCAGCCGCTCCCTGAGCATTTGGCAATTCTCCTTGGAGGCGGCCGTCACACCGACCTGAAACAGCCGATTGTTCAGCATGACGGCTATCCCATTTGCGCTGCACTGCTCCATGAGGTCGGCTGCGTGATCGCGGATCACATCGGCAAGCGGCTTGCCCATCCGCGCCTCGCGCTCGACGGCAAACGCGGTCTTTTCGGCACGGATGCTGTGGCGAAGTTTTATGGTGTTCTCGAGGCTCTGGAGCAGCGCCGAGATGGTGCCGCCGACCAACTCGCAGAATCTGAGCTTGCTCCACGACAGATGCAGAGGCTGGTAGTGATGGCATGCCACCAGTCCCCACAACTGGTTGTTCGCCGTGAGCGAAATCGACATGCTGGCGCCGACACCCATGTTGTTGAGATATTCAACATGCACTGGTGCAACTGCGCGCAGCTTGGAGAATGTCAGGTCAAGAGGATTTGAGAAACCGTCGTCCGCTATCGCACCGGACTGCGTCATGATGGGCACAGGTGTGGCGTTGATGTCCGGGATGAGCCGGATGACATTCAGCAAGAAGTGCCGTCGCGCAGGATCTGGAATGTCGGATGCCGGATAGTGCAACCCCAGGAAGCTGTCGTCGCGAACGGTGCTTTCAGCAATCACCTCGCCATGCTTGTCCTCAGCAAAGCGGTAGATCATGACGCGGTCGAAGCCGGTGACCTCGCGTATGATTTGGGCGCCCACCTTCGCGAGCTCGGTCAGGGTTGAGGGCCGGATCAGCTCGGAGATTATCCGTTGCCTGATGAGGTCCTCCTCCCACATGACCGCCAGACCGCCTTGCAGGTCCACAAATTCCAGGATTATCCAACCGTCGTGTCTGTGAGGATAGCATTCAAGGTCGACCGTCCCACGGTCGGGATGCTGAATGCTCAAGAACCATGGTCGCAAAAGGTCAGGCATGGTCGGTTGCAGCCGGCGCGCCAGCAGCGTGCGGCAAGGCTCGTCACCAAGCAAATCCGCCAAAGGCCTGCCAAGTAGGTCCGAGCACGAACGGCCTAGCATTCCGCTGGTGTTGCTGCTGGCGAATTCGATGGTCATCGTGTGCTCGTCGACGGCGATGAGCACGCCGATCGGCTGAATTGCACCGATCCTGTGAATTGGCTCGGTATCGCAGGATGTCAGGTCGACCGGACGTTTCAGCAACGTTCCAGGCTCCCGACCGGCATGCCGTCGATGGGCAAGGTGTCCTGGCGTTCTATCATCCAGCTTGCGAATGCCTTGAACGCGACCTTTGCTCCATCGATCAGTTCCTGCCGGTTGTCATCGGTCGTTGCAAGTGCTTCCAGCACGGCGCAAGTCGCAGCCCAGCGTTTGGCCCCGACATCGCGGCACCATTGCCAATAGCCGTTGCCCTTTGCGCCGGTCCTGGTCAGCAAAGTCTCGGCCGCACGGCAGAGCAATGCGCCGCCGAGCAACGATCCTTCGAGCACATAAAGCATGCCGCCAAGCGCAGCAGCGGACCCAATCTGCTGCAAACTGCCGTTCAACGGCACGAATGGTGCAAAGGGGGCAGTCGTGCCTAGGTCAATGAGGTCCGCCTTTAGAATCTCCGCGCGCGGTCGGTAAACAAAACCAAGTCGAGACAGAGAATGAAGGCGACATGCTTCGTCCAGCGTAGCGTCGTGCTTGTCATAGAATCCGTACATCTGAAGCATGAGCTGTTGATATGAGGCAATATCCAGCGTGCCGCCTGTCAGCGAGGAAAAGGCAGGATGTTGGTCAAGAGCTGCGTGCTCCGCCTGCGTCGCGGCGCGAAGACCAAACCGGAAGGCTTCGCGTCTCGATCGCTGGCCAATGTCGGCTGCTGCCATTGTTCTCCTCACTCCAGTCGGCGCAACACGCCAGGCTCGTGGCCTGTTCCCGCGACGCTCTCACTGTAACGCCATTGTTACAGTTGCGGCAACGCGACACTGGACAAAAGCGCAAGGAACATACAAAACGAGCGAAATGACCATCGATTTACGCATGCGATTGCAGGGCATGCGGGTTCTCTCTCTTCAAGGCTGCGTTGGGTGGCGTCTTGCGGAGCTAACCCCCGGACCTTTGTTATGACGGCAGATTTCAAGTACCCCGAGCGGTATCTGGCGCAGGCAAATGCGCGGGATATCGTGGAGTTGATCGCGGCCACAGCCGATCTTGCCCTTGTCGTCAACAGTGACAACGTCATCAAGGATGTCTCGCATAATCTCGATGCGGCTTCGGGCGCCGACATTCCAGCCTGGCTGGGCATGCCGATCGAGCGTGTGGTGCGCGTGGACAGCCGACCCATGCTCAGGAAAGCCTTCAACGTCGCCCGCAGCGGCGCCCGAGGCGCTCGTTTCGACGTCAACCATTTGATCGGCGGCAAGACCGAACTGCCCGTTCAATATTCCGCGCTTGGCATCGGTGGCGACGGAAGCATTATTCTCATGGGCCGTGATTTGAGGCTTGTAAGCGAGTTGCAGTCCAGACTGCTGGCCAACCGGCAAACGCAGGAAGAGGACGCAAGGAGCAAGAAACAGGCCGAGGCGCACTACCGGCTTCTGTTCACAACCGCGGCCGATGCGATCGTCATCATCGACGCAGCGACAGGCAAGGTGCGTGAAGCAAATCCTCGCGCGATCTCGCTTCTGGGTTCGTCAAGCGCCGGCATTGCCGGCAAGAAGTTTTCGACGCTTTTCGACAAGGCCGCGCAGGTTGAGGTTCAGTCGGTCATTTCGGGTGTCGTTGCGTCTGGCAGTCCAGCCAATCGACGGGTCGATCTTGTCAATTCCAACTCAGTGACGCTGTCGGTGGAACTGTTCCGGGCCGGCGACCTGAAACTTGTGCTTGTTCGAATTTCTGCGCCTTCGGACGCAATGGACCTCATCCCGTCCGCGGAAAGCGGTATCGCGACCCTGGTACGGAATGCGGCGGAGGCTGTGGTTCTGACCGACGAAGATGGCTCCGTGGCATGGGCCAACGAGTCGTTCCTGACGCTTGCCGAAATTCCTCTCGCGGCCCAGGCAGTAGGCCGGTCGCTCGACGATTTCTTTGTCTGGAGCGGTGTCGAGAAGGACATGCTGCTGAAGAACATCCGACGCCACGGCCGAGTGTCAGCTTTTTCGGCGACTGTCAGAGGCGCCAACGGGCAGGCAACTTCCGTTGACCTGTCTGCGGTGGCGATGCCCGACGGTACAACGCCCGGATATGGGTTCGTCATGCGCGCATTGTCTGGCGACAGCGTTCGCCAGCGTCGCGGCAACAGCGATCTGACACGCACGGCCGAGCATCTGGTCGAGATGATCGGACGCGCTCCGATGAAGGAGCTGGTGCGCGACACCACGGATGTCATCGAGCGCATGTGCATCGAAGCGGCGCTCAAGCTGACCGGGAACAACAGGGCATCCGCCGCGCGCGTGCTCGGCCTCAGCCGTCAGGCGCTTTACCTCAAGATGAACCGTTTCGGGCTGGCCGACGGGGAGCCGCTCTAGCGCCGTTCGTCCTCGCCCCGCTCAAGTCCGTACGGTCGTACAAGCTCCCAGACGTGGTCCGGCACCATGTTGCGCAATCTGCGCGGGTGCTCCCTGCGCAGATGCAGCACAGTTTCCACGGCTTTCATCTCGACCCGGGCGCGAGCGAATTCCAACCCCCGTGGTCCAACGCGCGGCATCAGCCATCCAAAGATCGGTCGGAGCCAATCAGGCATCGAGCGAAGCGGCAGGCCACCCGCGGCGCGCTCGACATTGGCCATGAAACTCTTGACCGGGCCCGCGCGCTTGCCGGCGCTGCCGGGCTCCGAGATACGGATTTCGTTGCCTAACAACCCCAGCAGTTCCTCACCGCGCTCGTTGCGCACCAGCAGCCACTGCTCGCCCTGTCCGCCCATGTAGCCGACCGTTATGTCTGCAAGGACGTTGGTGTAGTCGACGCAGGTGCGACAGGTCAGCGGAAAGAAATCGCGAGGCAGTTTCGAGATCGGCAGCTTGAGAAACGGGATGATGCGGGTGCGGTCGTCGCTGAAGCGCAGTTCCACGCGATAGTCGGCTCGGAATTCGAGATAGGTGATCGTGTCGGGGTCGTCGTCGAGCAACTTTAGAAAATCGTGAAAGCGTTCCGTCGTGGTGTTGTCGGAACAAGGCGTGCCGATGACGTAGAGCCGCTCGAAATTGTACTCGCGCTCCAGCGCCCGAAGCGCGTGAACCTGGCATGGGATGCCGATCACGGCGAGGCGCTTGAAGCCGCGATCGCGCGCGGGCTCAAGCAAGGCCAGGAGCGGCGCATAGCCCATCCGCATGCCGCGACAGGCAGCCATGCCTTCGGCTTTGGTTACCAGAACGGGCACCGGCCGCCATTTGTCGGCAGCATCCGGCGCCATCGTGAGCACTGCGTCGACGGCGCCGGTCTCAAGCAGGCGCTCGGCGATTCGGGTCGTGATACCCGTCCATTGGGCGCCAGCGATCGCAGGTGTCAGCGACGCCCGGACCATCCTGCGAAAGGGGCCGAAATGCATTTCGTCGGCGCGTTGCGGATCGCGGGTGCGGCCATGGACGCGCCTTTCGAGGGCATTGTAGTCCGGGCGTATAAACTGGCAGGCGCGGCCGCAGGCCTTTGGGTCGGATGTCCGGGATATGCCGCAATCCGTGCACAGGTCGCGCGCAACAGCAGACGCGAGAGGCGGTCTAATAATCGGTGCAACATGATTTGCAGGCTCTTCCACGTTGGCATGGCCTCGTTGCCGATTGTCAAATAAAGTATACACTGTAGACTGTCATTTGAGATCGGCAATCTGAATCAAGGTCCAGAGGCTCTGCTGTGTGACGGTAGCTCTTTATGGGCCACCTACCCGGCTTGCGGGCTGCCCTCGCCACGATCAGCGGAAGCAAGTTTTGCGTTCAAGCCCGGCTGGTGTTTTGAACCGCGTTGTTCTTCGTGACCATGGTCGCGTAGCGATCGTTATCGGGCTGATCCTGGTGCGGATCCATCGGCAGGCGTGGCACCAATTCGTAGGGCGGGCGACGACGGAATTCCGGTTGCATCGGCCATCGCAGCCACCTTTCCGGCGCCGGGATCGTGACACGTCGTGGAATGTTACTATCTATGAAGCGTGACTCAAGCCTCGCACTATGGCGCTTGAATGTGCATCAGGAGCAAAGCCCGTGTCCTTCGATTGGTCTCTCGCAGCGTTTGTCGCTCTGGTATTCGCCGCAGCATCCAGCGGTGCATTCTTTCGGCCCGGTGAATGGTACCGCGCGTTGCGCAAGCCAAGCTGGACCCCGCCGAACTGGCTATTCGGCCCGGTCTGGTCGGTGCTTTACATCATGATTGCTGTTGCCGGCTGGCTGGTGTGGAACGCCGAGCCCGGTAGCGCCGCAATGTGGTTCTGGGGCCTTCAAATTGCTGTCAACATGGCCTGGTCGGGAATATTCTTTGGTATGAGGCGCATGGATATCGCGTTCTTCGATATCGCGCTTCTGTGGCTGTTGGTGGCTGGCTTTATCGTCACGGCGGCTGCGGTTTCCTCGATAGCGGCCTGGCTGTTCGTGCCGTATCTGATTTGGGTCACGATCGCCGGAGCGCTCAACTGGACCGTCTGGCGCTTGAACCCCGCCGCCCGCTAGCCCGAAAGTAAGGCTATGCGCTCAAGGGGTGGCTGAACCTGGGGTGCTCGCTCCAGGTGGCAAAGAACCCGGCCGAAGCCTTGCCCTTCAGTTGAGCGCCGGCGTCATGCCCTATGGCAACAGCGTCCGCTGCCGGCCCGTCGGCTTCTATCTCGTATGTGTGTCGGCCGTCAGGCGTCAGGATCATTCCGCCGAAACGAAGTCCGGTGCCCTCAATGCGCGCATAACCGGCGATCGGAGTGCGGCAGGATCCATCGAGCGCCGCCAGGAAAGCGCGTTCACACGCAAGGGCCTGGCCGGTGGAGTGATGATGGATCGCCGCAAGCAGATGGTTGGTGCGCTCATCGCCAATCCGGCTTTCGATGCAGATTGCGCCTTGCCCGGGAGCGGGCGGAAACTGGTCGAGCGGCATGACGTCGGTTGCCGCGTGTTCCAGGGACAGGCGCTTGAGACCGGCCAGCGCTAGCATCGTGCCATCGGCTACGCCTTCGGCCATTTTGCGCAGCCGGGTCTGCACGTTGCCCCGAAAGGTAACGACCGAGAGGTCGGGGCGTAGCCGGCGTATCAGCGCCTGACGCCTGAGCGATGACGACCCGATCGTCGCGCCTCTGGGCATTGTCGCAATTGTCTGCGCCGTGCGGCCTACAAACGCATCGCGCGGGTCTTCGCGTGGCAGGAAAGCTGAAAGTTCCAAGCCGTAGGGGAGGGCCGTCGGCATGTCCTTGGAAGAATGGACTGCGATATCGATGCGGCCGTCGAGCAGGGCCTCCTCGATCTCCTTGGTGAAAAGTCCTTTACCGCCGGCCTCGGAAAGTGGTCGGTCCTGAATGCGGTCGCCCATCACCGAGATGATGCGGATGGCGACGGCATCTTCGGGCAGCCGATGCGCGGCCATCAGCCGGGCGCGCGTCTCGTGCGCCTGAGCAAGCGCCAGAGGACTGCCGCGAGTTCCGATCTTGAGCTTGCCCAGCGACATCCAGGGTCAGCTCACGCGATTGCCGCGGTGGTGATTTCGCGCGCAGACGAACCGTCGGCCACTACCCCCAGCGCTGCGAGCGCGGTTGCTGCGATGTGCTGCGCATCCAGGCCGGCCTGGGTGTACATGGCGCGCGGCGTATCCTGATCCAGGAAGACGTCCGGCAGCGTCATGGTGCGGATACGCAGGCCTCGGTCCAGCGTGCCCGAACTGGCGAGGAAGTGCAGCACGTGGGCACCAAAGCCTCCGGCAGCGCCTTCCTCTATTGTGATGACGACCTGATGATGACGGGCAAGTTGCAGGATCAGTTCATGATCGAGCGGCTTGGAAAAGCGTGCGTCTGCGACGGTCGTCGAAAGTCCCTTTGCCTCCAACATCGTCGCTGCCTTCAAGCATTCGCCGAGGCGTCCGCCGAACGAAAGCATCGCGATCTTGGAACCTTCGCGCAGAACGCGACCCCTGCCGATCTCGAACGGAACCCCGCGTTCAGGCATCGCGATACCTTGACCCTCGCCTCGCGGATAGCGGAACGCCGAAGGCCCGTCGTCAATCGCGGCTGCTGTCGCCACCATGTGGAAGAGATCGGCCTCGTCGGCAGCGGCCATCACCACAAAACCCGGCAAGTTGGTGAGATAGGCTACATCGAACGCGCCGGCATGCGTGGCTCCGTCGTCGCCGACGAGGCCCGCGCGATCGATAGCGAACCGGACGGGCAATTTCTGAAGCGCGACGTCATGGACGATCTGATCGTAGCCGCGCTGAAGGAAGGTGGAATAGATCGCGCAGAAAGGACGCATACCAGCGGCGGCAAGACCTGCCGCGAACGTGACGCCATGCTGCTCGGCTATCCCGACATCGAAGAACCTGTCGGGATAGCGCTTCTGAAACTTGTCCAACCCGGTTCCCGACGCCATCGCTGCCGTTATCGCCACGATGCGCTTGTCGGCTTCGGCTTCGCGCAGAAGGCTGTCTGCGAAAACAGCCGTGAATGTGGGCGCCTTCGGCACCGCCTTCTGTTGCTGTCCGGTCAATACGTCAAACCGGGCAACGCCATGGTATTTGTCAGCAGCGTTCTCGGCAGGCGCGTAGCCCTTGCCCTTTTCAGTCAGGGCATGGATGAGCACCGGTCCATCCGCGCGATCACGGACGGTGGCGAGCACACGCATCAAATTCGACAGATCGTGGCCGTCAACGGGTCCGACATATGAGAACCCGAGGTCCTCGAACAACGAGCCGCCGATGAACATGTCCTTGACGAGACCGCGAGCTCGTTGAGCACCTTCGCGCAATGGCGGCGGCAGAAGCGAGACTGCAGTCTTGGCCAGTGCCTTGAAGTCCTGAAACGGCCGTTCAGTATAGAGCTTCACCAGATGCCTCGACATGGCACCGACGGGCGGGGAGATCGACATATCGTTGTCGTTGAGGATAACGATCAGCCGCTTGCCGAGGTGCCCGGCGTTGTTCATGGCCTCGTAGGCCATGCCGGCCGACATGGCGCCGTCACCGATGACACAGATGACGTCGCCCTTATCACCCTTCAGGTCGCGCGCGACAGCAAAGCCCAGCCCAGCTGAGATCGAAGTCGAAGAATGGGCCGCGCCGAACGGGTCGTATTCGCTCTCCGAGCGCTTGGTGAAGCCCGACAGTCCACCGCCCTGGCGCAACGTGCGCATCCGATTGCGCCGGCCGGTCAGGATCTTGTGCGGATAGCTCTGGTGCCCGACGTCAAAGATGAGCGTGTCACGCGGCGTGTCGAACGTTGCGTGGATTGCGACAGTGAGTTCGACGACACCGAGGCTTGCGCCAAGGTGGCCGCCTGTCGTGGATACAGCCGAGATGGTCTCCTCGCGCAGTTCGTCCGACAGCCTGGTCAGGTCGGCTATCGACAATCTCTTCATGTCAGAAGGAGAGGATATCCCGTCGAGAATCTTGCGGCTTGAAGGTTTCATGATGCTGCGCCTCCCTGCGGGATCAATCGACGCGCCTTGCGGATCACGCCGCCAACCTCAGTCAGTCCACACAGTCGGTGCGGTCCTGCGCAACTCGATGTGTAAATGCAAAGTTACACATTAAAGTGTCAATGTCGATGGACTTTTGATGTACCCCCGCGTTATTGGGCGGTGCGGCTCCGCACGCGATGGATCATCCGTTCCACGTGCGAAATTGGAGTCTCCGGCGTGATGCCGTGCCCAAGATTGAAAACCAGCGGCCCACTGCCAAGAGCAGCCATGATGGCGTCGACCCCATCGTCCAGTGCGCTGCCGCCCGCCACAAGCCGCATCGGATCGAGATTTCCTTGAACTACACCGCCGCCCTGCAGTCGCTTTGCCTGCGAAAGTGGCACCGTCCAGTCGAGACCCAGCGCGTCGACGCCCGTCTTCTGACGAAAAGTGTCGTAGAGCGCTCCCGCGCCTTTTGGAAAGCCGATGATTGGAACGTTTGGATGCGCCGCCCTTACGGCATTCACTATGCGCGCCACCGGCCGGACGCAGAATGCTTCAAAAGAAGCCTCGTCCAATACGCCGGACCACGAGTCGAAGATCTGCACGACGTCAGCACCTGCCGATATTTGCCGGATCAGATATTCGGCAGAGTAGTCGGCGAGCTTTGCAACAAGCCTGCCCATGTCTTCAGCATTGCGATACGCAAACAGACGTCCCGGCGACTGATCGGGTGTGCCATGGCCGGCAATCATGTATGTCGCTACAGTCCATGGAGCGCCGCAGAAGCCAATCAACGCGGTATGCTTTGGCAATTCACGCCGCAACCGCCGGACAGTCTCATAGACCGGCGAGAGATGTTCGTGAAAACCCGCGCCGTCGATACGATCGATACCGGCGGTTGTGATCGGGGTCATCAACGGGCCGCGGCCCTCTTCGAAGCGCAAGTCACGCCCCAGCGCATGCGGGACGACGAGGATATCCGAAAACAGGATCGACGCATCGAAGGCGAAGCGGCGTATCGGCTGGAGCGTAACCTCTACGGCGAGGTCGGGGTTGTAGCAAAGATCGAGAAAGCTGCCGGCCTGTTTGCGCGTTTCCCTGTATTCCGGCAGGTAGCGCCCCGCCTGCCGCATCATCCAGATCGGCGGCGGGAAGGCCGCAGCGCCAGAGAGAGCGTCCATGAACGGCATAGCGCGTCCATGCGCGCCGACGATCCTTTTCGGCTCGTTCCCTGGTTCGACTAGCGAAACCGTAGCGCTGTCCACGATGATCGATAGGCTATTGCGAGAAGGTTTTCACGTAGGCAATCACGTCGGCAATGTCCTGCTCCTTGGACAAGCCGGGGAAAGCCATCTTGGTGCCGGGTATCTTCTTTTTTGGGTTGGCGACCCATTCCGCGATCTGGTCCTCGGTCCACACCAGTCCACCGGCGCCCGCCGCCACCATTGCCTTGGAATAACCCGCCGCCCCTTTGGCGAGAAACTCAGGTTGGGTTGCCGCCGGTCGCCCGACAACGTTGTTAAGGTTCGGTCCGATTGGTTTCTTGACATCTCCGATCCCATGACAGACGCCGCACTTTGCGAAAACCTTCTTGCCGGCGTCGACATTTCCTTCCAACGCGATCGCAGGTGTTGCCAGTCCGACGGCGACGCACAGATATGCAATATGTCTTAGAACGCGAGCCATGCGGGCTCCTCCCTTGGATGCGAGTGCTGTGCGGGAAACTAGCTTGGGCCGCGCACGTGTCAAGGAAGATAGCGTAAATCGTCTTGGACATTGGCGCCGTGAGGGCGAATAAATGGGTTGAAAAGCCCGCTGCGCTGTCGCAATGTTCGCGCGTTTAAATCCTAGTCTTATTGACACTAGTAAGTGTAATTTTTTGGATACGCTCCATGGTCCAGAACTATCCGTTCTCGGCGATTGTCGGTCAGGATGAGATGAAGCGGGCGCTCCTTCTGGCAGCGATCGATCCGACCATCGGAGGCATTCTCGTTTTTGGCGACCGCGGCACAGGGAAGTCGACAGCCGTGCGGGGCCTGGCAGGCCTTCTGCCGCAGATGAGCGTCGCCGGCGACTGCCGATACAACTGCGACCCTGCAGACGTTGCGGGCTATTGCAACCGCTGCAGAGACCAACTGGCGGCGGGAAAGCTCCATCACCGCCAGGTGGCAGTTCCGGTCATCGACTTACCGCTTGGCGCGACCGAAGACCGTGTAGCGGGCGCGCTGGATCTCGAAAAGGCTCTGGTGTCGGGAGAAAAGGCTTTTGAGCCCGGCCTCCTGGCGAGCGCCCATCGCGGATTCCTCTACATCGACGAAGTCAATTTGCTGGAGGACCATCTCGTCGACTTGCTGCTCGATGTGGCGGCGTCCGGTGTCAACATCGTCGAGAGGGAAGGGCTCAGCGTCAGGCATCCGGCGCGTTTCGTGCTGGTTGGCAGCGGCAATCCTGAAGAGGGCGAATTGCGACCGCAACTGCTCGACCGGTTCGGGCTTTCGGTAAATGTCATATCGCCAAGCGACGTGCCTTCGCGGGTCGAAGTGGTGAAGCGTCGCGACGCCTACGATCGCGATCCGGCGCGCTTCAGTCAATCGTGGAAACGCAAGGATGGCGCGCTACGGTCCTCGATAGTCAAGGCGCGCGCCGCCCTACCGTCCCTCGAGACACCTGACAGCGTGATTGAATTCGCATCCACGCTTTGCCTGACGCTTGGGGTGGATGGGTTGCGAGGGGAGTTGACATTGATGCGCGCAGCCCGCGCGCGCGCTGCCCTTGTCGGTCGGCAGCAAGTGACGATCGAAGATATGCGCGCTATCGCGGTTTCCGCGTTGAGGCACCGACTGCGGCGCGATCCGCTCGACGAATCCGATTCGGGAACGCGGGTGGAGCGAGCTTTGCTGGAAATTGCGGCATGACGGTTGCGCCGTCCACGACGTCGGTGCTCTGGAGCGACGCGCTGCTCGCCGCCGCGATGATGGCAGTCGATCCAGCCGGTCTCGGCGGCATTCATGTTCGCGCGCGCAGCGGTCCGGTACGCGACCGCTGGCTCGAACTGGCTGCGGGCATCGCGGGGCGCGATATCCCAGTCAGACGCATTGCCGCCGGCATTGCGGAGACGCGTCTCACCGGCGGACTTGACCTGGGGCTTACTCTCGAAAGCGGTCGTCCTGTCGTTGAGAGCGGCGTGCTTGCTGCAGCCAATGGCGGGCTCGTTGTGCTTGCCATGGCCGAACGGGTCGAAGCTTCTTCCGCTGCTATCATCGGGATGGCGCTCGACGAGGGTGCGGTACGGATCGAACGCGACGGGCTATCCAAAATCGAGCCGGCACAGTTCGCGCTGATCGCGCTTGACGAGGGCATCGAAGACGAACGGCTGGCGCCGGTGCTGGCGGATCGTCTGGGGCTTCGCATCGACCTCAGTGGCGTCACTTGGCCGGACACCCATGGCATCGCCGCGAAGCTTGACATTGGTGCGGCCCGACTGCTGTTGCCGTCGGTTGTCGTCCCGGACAGCCTCATCGATGCGCTGTGCGCGCTCGCCTTGTCGGCTGGGGTGCTTTCGATGCGCGCGTCGCTGCACTTGGTGCGTGCCGCGCGAGCCTGCGCGGCGCTGCGCGGGGTCGCGGTCGCCGGAGTAGAGGACGGTTCGGTGGCTTTGCGGGTGGTGCTTGGCATGGCCGCATCGGTGCCGGAAGACGCGCCTGGTCCTGCCGATGATGCTCAGGTCGACGAAGCACCACGCAACGAGGCGGACAAGGAACAGGAAGAACTGTCGACGGAAGCATTGCGTGACATGCTGGTCGAGGCTGTCAAAGCGGAACTTCCCAAGCATCTTCTGGCCGGCATGGAAACGGGAGCCCGAAGCCAAAGGCAGGGAGTGGCGGGCAGGGCGGGCGCTCTGCGCAACCGGGCAAGACGTGGGCGCGCCATCGGCACCAGCGACAAGCCACCCGCTCCTGGCGCACGCCTCGACGTTCTTGCGACGCTCCGCAATGCCGCGCCCTGGCAGCGGATCCGCGCCGAGGCGGCAGCGGTCGGTGACGGTCGGCTGCGAAAGCTGCAGATCCGAAAAAGTGACTTCCGCTATTTGCGGTTCCAGGAGAAGACCGGCACGACTGCGATATTTGCAGTCGATGCATCGGGGTCGGCAGCGGTCGAACGGCTGGCCGAGACCAAGGGCGCGATCGAGCTTTTGCTTGCCGAATGCTATGTCCGACGCGATCAGGTTGCGCTGATTTCCTTCCGTGGAAAAAGCAGCGAAACCCTGCTTGAGCCGACCCGCTCGCTGGTGCGGGCCAAGCGCAGCCTGTCGGCCTTGCCGGGCGGAGGCGGCACGCCGCTGGCCAGCGGCATTCTGGCGACGCTCGCATTGGCGGTGAGGTCAAGCCAGAAGGGCCAAAGCGTGGTGGCGGTATTCCTTACTGATGGCCGCGGCAACGTGGCCTTGGACGGCGGGACCATCAAATCGCAGGTACTGGGCGATATGCAGATGGCAGCCAAGGCGTTTCGCGCCAACGCGATTCGCTCCATCGTCATCGACACAGCCATGCGGCCGCAGGCGCGTGCTGAGGTTCTGGCGCGGGATCTGGGCGCAGAGTATCTGGCGCTGCCGCGCGGTGGAGCGCGGGCGGTCGCCTATGAAATCGGCGCGCGCATGGCGCCGCCATGAGGCTCGACGGGCAGCCTGTTGATGCCGACCGGCCCTCATGGGCAGTGGAGGGGCGTGACTGGCCAAATCGCCAATACAGCCGCTTCGAGTCGGCAGGGCGGCTGAACTGGCATCTCCAGGAAATGGGGCAGGGTCCTAGATTGCTGATGTTGCATGGAACGGGTGCCGCGACGCACTCCTTTCGCGACATCGCGCCAATCCTTGCCAAAGACTTTCATGTCCTGATGCCCGATTTGCCGGGGCACGGCTTCAGCGCAATGCCGAGCGGCAGCGGTCTGTCGCTTCCCGGTATGTCGCGGCTGGTCGGAAGTCTGTTGCACGAAGTCGGTTTTGAACCGGAAATCGCGGTCGGCCACTCGGCAGGCGCTGCTATTCTGGTTGAGATGGCGCTGACCGGCCTGATCGCCCCCAAGATGATCATCGCGCTCAATGGGGCGCTGCTGCCGATACGCGGATCGTCGCTGTTTTCTCCGCTGGCGAAATTGCTGTTCGTCAATCCGCTGGCGCCAAAGCTTTTTGCCTGGCGCGCAATCAGGCAGGATGCGACCCGCAGACTTCTCGAGGGCACAGGGTCAAATATCGAACCGCGCGGCATCGAACTCTACCAGCGCCTGTTCCGTACACCCGGTCACGTCAGCGGCGCGCTGGGAATGATGGCGAACTGGGACCTCTACGCGCTGCAGCGCCAGATCGGAAATCTCGTAACGCCATTAGTGCTGGTAACCGCAGCCGGCGACCGCGCCATACCGCGGCTGGACGCCGCAACGCTGGCGCAGCGTGTGAAGACAGCCCGGGTCTGCGCGCTGCCTTATGGCGGGCACCTCGTCCATGAGGAGCAGCCCCGGCGTATCGCTCAGCTGATCTCGACCCTCACAGAAAACACGCCGTCCGCACATCAGACTCTACAGAGTGTTTGTCAAATCTGATTGACTGAATTATTGTCATTCAATGTTGACGTTTGTGGATCGCCCCGCCATCCAGAAGCCGCACGCAGGCGGCCGGCCGCATGCAATAGTGATAGGCAGCGGGTTCGGTGGTCTCGCTGCCGCAATCCGGCTTGGCGCACGGGGTTATCGCGTCACAGTGCTGGAGAGCCTCGGCTATCCTGGCGGCCGCGCCGGCGTCCTCAAGCAGGATGGGTTCACCTTTGATCGCGGCCCGACGATCGTCACGGCGCCATTCCTGTTCGACGAACTCTGGGAGCTGTGCGGCAAGCGTCGCGCCGAGCATGTCGACTTAAGGGCAATGAACCCTTTCTATCGCATCCGGTTCGACGATGGCGACGAGATCGCCTGTTCGGCAGACGAAGATGCCATGCGGCGCGAGGTTCTGCGTGTTTCGCCCTCCGATCTCGACGGCTATGAACGTTTCCTCGTCAAGGCGCGCGAGATCTGCCGCATTGGCTTCGAAGAGCTCGGTGACAAGCCATTCGGCTCGCCGCTCGACATGCTCAAGATCGCGCCTGACCTGGTGCGGCTGGAAGGCTATCGCAGCGTGCACGGACTGGTGTCCCGCTTTGTGAAAAGCCCGAAGCTGCGGGTCATGCTGAGTTTCCACCCGCTCCTGATCGGCGGCAATCCGTTTCGGGCACCGGCGATCTACTGCCTTATCCCCGATCTCGAGCGACGCTGGGGCGTGCACTATCCGATGGGCGGGGTTGGCAAGCTGGTTGAAGGGATGGTCGATCTCATCAAGGGGCAGGGCGGAGCCGTGCGCTATCACGCGAATGTCGATCGCATACTCGTCGACCGGGGAAGGGCGCATGGAGTGCGGCTGGTCAGCGGCGAAACCCAAGCCGCCGATATCGTGGTTTCCAACGCTGATGCAGCCCACACCTATGGCCAGCTGATGAGGGGCGAGAAGACACGCTGGAATGCCGGCAGGATAAAGCGCAGGCGTTACTCGATGGGGCTGTTCGTATGGTATTTCGGCACGCGCAAACGCTATGACGATGTCGGTCACCACACGATCCTTCTGGGACCGCGCTATCGGGAACTGCTGACCGAAATCTTCGAGAAGAAGCAAATCGCTGAGGATTTCTCGATCTATCTGCACCGCCCTTCCGCCACTGATCCGAGCGTCGCACCACCGGGTTGTGATGCATTCTATGCGCTGTGCCCCGTGCCGAACCTGGACGGCGACATTGACTGGAACCGCGAAGGCGAGCGTCGTCGGAAGGCGGTCATGCGCCGCTTGTCGGAAACGGTACTTCCCGGCCTCGAGAGCGAAATCGTCAGCTCATCCTTCGTGACGCCGCTGCATTTCCGCGATGTCCTGCAGTCCGAGAAAGGTGCCGGTTTCAGTCTTGAGCCGGTGCTGACGCAGAGCGCATGGTTTAGGCCGCACAATCGCAGCGAGACCATCGACCGCCTGTATCTGGTGGGCGCGGGAACACATCCCGGGGCGGGTTTGCCCGGCGTGCTCTCCTCGGCAAAAATCCTCGACAAGGTTGTGCCCCATGCGTCCGCACTCGTATCGTGAAGATTTCTCGACGCCGGCCAACTGCGCCGATTGTCGGCGCTCGATACGACAGGGCTCGCAGTCGTTCTACGTCGCATCGCTGTTGCTGCCGGTGGCGATCCGTGAGCCAGCCTACGGCGTCTATGCGTTCTGCCGCACCGCTGACGACCTGATCGACCGCGACCAAGGCGGCACCGAGGCGATCGGCCAGCTTGGGCAGATGCTTGATCGCATATATGCGGGGCTGCCCGGACCGAGCTTTGTCGAGCGTGGGTTTGCCGATGTCGTGGCGCGCTTTGCCATTCCGCGCGCGGTTCCCGACGCGTTGATCGAGGGAATGGCTTGGGATGCCGCAGGCCGCCGCTACCGCTCGCTCGATGACCTCATGGATTATGCCGTGCGCGTCGCGGGAACCGTCGGCTTCATGATGACACTGGTGATGGGGCGGCGCGAACCGCATGTCCTGGCTCGGGCCTGCGATCTGGGCGTCGCCATGCAACTGACCAATATCGCTCGCGATATCGGCGAGGATGCCGCGAATGGACGCGTGTACATGCCCCTCGACTGGCTGGCGCAGGCGGGAATCGAAGTCGAAGGCTGGATTTCCGCTCCGTCATACCGAGAGGAGATTCGCTCAATCGTGCAGCGGCTGCTTGGGGAAGCCGAGTTCCTCTACACACGTTCCCAACCAGGCATTGCGGCGTTGCCAGCAGGATGTCGGCTGGGCATCAACGCTGCACGCATGCTCTACCGCGAAATCGGGCAGGAGATCCTGCGCGGCGTGGATCCGGTCACATCGCGCGCAGTCACGTCGAGGCGACAAAAGCTGCGTCTGCTGGCCGAGGTTGTTGCGGCGCCGCATGCTGCCGGGACAGGAGGACTGGAACCGGCGATTGCGCAATCTGTTTTTCTGATCGACGCTATCTCGTGCTCCCCCGTCGCGCGCGCGAAACCTCCCATTCCCGCATGGTGGGATGTCAAGGCCCGGTCGGAACGGATGATCGACCTGCTCAACGGATTTTCGACGCGCAACGCGGCGGCTGGCGTGGCGCGCACGCCGGTCGAATGATGACGCGATCGCGAACCGCGCTGAGAGCACCATGAGTTCCGGCGTCATCATATTCCTGGAACTATCGCTGGTGCTGGGCCTTGCGTTGGTGTTCGGCGTGCGCGAGGTCATCAATCTGCGCAGGTTCGACCGAGAGCGAGCACAACGCAAAAAGATCTCCGAAACGGAAGGCATCCCGTCCAAGCAGTAGCAGCACTTGGCGCTTCAAGGCCGGCGCGGCATCTTGAAGGGCAGCAGCATCTGAACCCAGCGCGAAGCGAAGCGGTCAAGATCGACGCTTTCATGCACGGCGTTTGCCAGAACACCTTCTCGTTGCAGTCCCAGTACCGAGCGGCTGTAGAACGGGGTGTCTTCCAATGTTCGCAGGACGCGAGCCTGACGGTCAGGCGCGGCGCGTGTGGCGCGCGGCACCAGCCATCCGGTGCGCGACAGGCGCTGTGGAGGGTCCGGCGCAAAATGCTGCATCGACCCGTCGGGACGATATTCCACCGCAATGCCCCGCTGCGCGCCGTCGCGCTGCTCGAGATCGTAGAGGATTCGCGTCGACCCGCTCGCGGTCTCGCGCGACCATGTCCAGCCGCGAAACCCGGTCTCCAAAGGTTCGGACCCTGTGTTCATGTCGACATAGGCCTTGCCCTGCCATGCAAGGCCCGGCCTGTCGAATTGAACTGTTGCATGGGCGCAGGGAGCAATCGGACGCCAGTGGTGCCTCCCGTGATCATCGAGGCTATGGCACTCGTCGAACATAGCGCCGAGGTCGATCCGGATTTTGCCGCTCAGCCGCCTCGGAACGGGAACCGTCCACTCGTCAACGGTGACGATCAGGACGTCAGCGTTATCGTAGGCCAAGCTACTAGGCCCAATGGTGATGTTTTGCGGTGAACGGGCGATCGCTGTGATGCCCCGCTCCGTCATCGCCCACCGCTTGCCGGCTGGCGTGTAGAGAATGGCGTTGATGCTCAAGTGATTCAGGGGATTGGTTGGGCCGCGGCGGCGCGCCGCGGCATAGTAGGGCGAGAATACGCTGCCGACGAATGCGATGACGGTCAGTGCACTGTTGCCGTCGTCGCTGACCGCGTCGATATACCACCAGGCGTAGCCGTCGGGTGGAACGACACGGTCGAATCCAAATCCGCTGCCACCGCCTGAGCTGCGTGGCGTCCCGAAAGCGCCGCCATCGGGACGCCCGGGCCTGGATGCACCGCGCCACCCGCCAGGTAGAGCCCGCGGACCGGCGTCGGCGCACCGGGCCTCTGAAACGACGCCGCCCATCCGTGCGACGCCCGGCCGTACAGGGACCCGCCCGATCCCGGGAACATCCCGGCGAAGTCCGAAGGTGTCGTCGTCCTCGCGCTCGGTTCCTCCGAAAGGCTCAGACCAGACCGCGCCAGCCGCTCCCTCACTCGCTTCTCGCATGCCGCGATCTCCAGTTGACTCAAAGGCCTCTCGTCCGCGCGCGCCGGGGCGTTGACCAGCATGAACAGCCGCTCTTTCCCTGAAGGTGTATTGCCGAGCCGGGAGGCGTCGCGATCCTGCGCGCAGATATAAACGGTTGGGTCTCGGGGCAGCCGTTGTTCGCGCAGGATATCGATGAATTCGCGCCGGTAGTCGCCCGAAAAGAAGACGGTGTGCCGTGATAGCGGATAGCCGCGGGCTTCGCCGCTCAGCGACCAGGTCAGGGCCGAAAGCGAGCGGTCCTTCGGCTTCCAGGCGGACGTGGCCGGACGTGCACCGTCGCCGAGCAAACCGTGGGAAAGTGCACCGGGATCGCCATTGAATATGATCGCGTCGGCCTCGATCACTTCGCCCGAAGCGAGCCGAAGCGCGTGCGCTGAGCCGTCGCGAACCAGGATGGTCTGGACATGCGAGCCATAGGCGAACGCGACGCCGCGCTCCTTTGCCAGAGTTTCCAGCGCTGCAACAATCCGCATCATGCCGCCCCTGACCAGCCACACGCCGGTCTGCTCGACATGTGCGATCAGCATCAACGGACCCGGCGCCTCGAATGGCGACGAACCGCAATAGGTCGCATAGCGCCCGAAAAGCTGCCGCAGGCGCGGATCGCGGAAGTAGCCTTCGACTACCTTCCACAGCGACGTGAATGGCTTGATGCGCGCCAGTGCCACCAGGCCGCTCAGGCCGGCATTGCGGGCGAGACCGATCGGGGTGGGCGAAGGGTTCTCCATGAAAGAAGCGTTGAGCGACCTGAACACCTCCTCGGTGCGCTGGCAGAAGTCGAGATAACCCCTGGCGTCCTTGGCGCCAGCCAGTTTACCCACGGCCTCGGCAGTCGCTTCCCTGCCGGCATGGAGATCGAAGCTGGAGCCGTCTTCCCAGCAGTGTCTGGCCAGAATATCCGCCCGCTCCAGCTGCAGATGTTGGTCGAGCTGTGCGCCGACGGATGCAAAGATTTCCTCGAAGACCCAACGCATTGTGAAGACCGTGGGGCCTGAATCGATGGCTTGCCCGTCCACGGTCACTTCGCGAAGCTTGCCGCCTGCGCATGGGTTCTTCTCGACGACTTTTACCGAGTAGCCGCGCTGAGCCAGCAGCAATGCCGACACCAGTCCTCCGATGCCTGCTCCGATGACAAGCACCCGGCGCGACCGTGCCCGATGGGCGTCTATGTCAATTTTGCTAAACATTCTATTGTGTCAATTAGCATTTACATGCATTCTCGTCCACAGCAGCATAGGCGAAACCCGGCAATTCCGGTTTCGCCGCGAAGCCACAACGGAGGAGCCCGCATGTCAGGCGAGGATGTCGCGCTTCGGATCGAAGACGCACTGCAAAGGTCATTGATCCGCGCAACTGGGCAGTCGGCACCTCCATTGCTAGCTGCTGCGCTCATGCATTCGGTCTTTCCTGGGGGACAGCGCATACGACCGCGGCTGACACTTTCCGTGGCGCTTGCTTGCGGTGACGATCAGCCGATCATGTCCAATGCGGCGGCGACGGCGATCGAGCTGTTGCACTGCGCCTCGCTTGTTCATGACGACATGCCATGTTTCGACAACGCTGACACTCGACGCGGCAAACCTTCGGTCCATTCGGCCTTCGGCGAACCCCTTGCGCTTCTGGCGGGCGACGGCTTGATCGTACTGGCCTTTGAAACAGTTGCGCTGGCTGCCGTTTCCGACCCGCTGCGTTCGGCCAGCCTGTCGCTGATCGTTGCACGCGCCGTTGGCATGCCGCACGGCATCGTCGCCGGTCAGGGCTGGGAGAGTGAATCGGCGCCCGACCTCGCGCTTTACCAGCGGGCCAAGACCGGGTCGCTGTTTGCAGGAGCGGCGATGGCCGGCGCTGCATCGGCAGGGCACGTCGCGGAACCCTGGGGCAAACTCGGCTACAGGCTCGGTGAGGCCTACCAGGTTGCGGACGATATTCGCGACGTCATGTGCAGTGCAGCCGATATCGGGAAGCCGGTAGGGCAGGACGAGGCGCTGGGCCGTCCAAGCGCCGTGCAGGAGCTCGGCGTACGCGGCGCAGCGCGCAAGTTAATGGCGCTGGTCGAGGATGCAGCCGATTCGGTGCCGGACTGCGTCGGTGCTGTCGCTCTGAAGGCCCAGATCCGGGCCCAGGCGAGCCGCTTCCTACCGAAGGAGGCCGCGCAGCACGCTGCTTGAACCGGTATCACCGCCTGGGTGCGAGATTGTTTTCATCTTGGATTGAACGCCTCCGCGACCTGCGCAATCGAAAGGTTTCCGATCCAGCTTTTCGACGCTGGGCTACGCGATTTGCGCTGACGCGACCGATTGCTCGGCGCCAGGCAAAGGCGCTGTTCGACATTACCGCAGGCTTTGTCTATTCGCAGGTGCTCAGCGCCTGTGTTCGTGTCGACCTGTTCGAGATACTGCAGCCCGGTCCGGCCGACACCCATGCTATCGCGCAGAGAATCAACCTGCCTTTGGAAGGCTCGCAACGTCTGCTGAAGGCGGCGGCGGCGCTCGAGCTGGTCGAATGTCGCGGCGACGGCCGTTACGCGCTTGGGCCGCTTGGCGCGGCCCTGGTAGGCAATGCCGGGGTCAAGGCGATGATCCAGCATCATGACATTCTCTACGACGATCTGCGCGACCCGCTTGCGTTGCTGGCAGGTCGCACGGATGCGCAACTCAAGCAATATTGGGCTTATGCCGGAGGGGAGAGATCACGGTCGGGCGAGACTTGGCGCCACACCGACTACACCCGGCTGATGGCGGCTTCCCAAGCATTCGTGACATCGGAAATTCTCGGGGCCTATTCGTTTGCCCGACACAGGCGACTGCTTGACGTGGGTGGCGGCGACGGGACATTTCTGATTGCTGCCGGCCAGGCAGCGCCCCAGCTTGAACTCACTCTGTTTGACCTTCCACCAGTGGCCGCGATCGCACGACAGCGCATCCTTGCCGCCGGAATGGCCGGGCGGGCGCGTGCTTTTGCAGGCAGCTTTCTGGCCGACGACCTCCCGCCAGGCGCCGATCTTGTGACGTTGAATCGGGTTCTTCATGACCATGACGATGCGGGCGCGCTTTCTGTCCTCGGCAAGATTCGAGACGCGATGGCGCCACGAGGGACGTTGCTGATCGCCGAACCGATGGCAGGCACGCGTGGCGCCCGGGCAAGTGGCGATGCGTATTTCGGATTCTACTTGCTCGCCATGGGGCAGGGCAGGCCGCGAACCACCGTTGAGATCAAGCGAATGCTCGACAGCGTGGGTTTCAGCAGAGTGCGCGAGGTTCGAACCAGCACGCCACTCATCGCAAGGATCATCGCCGCACAGCGGCCGGCCGATTGACGAGCGCGCTGCGTAAATCATTTGGGGTTGGAAATGTGTACAAACTAATTGACAATCAAGAGTGTAAAGCTATTCTGACACAACGGACCAGAGTTAGGCTTTCTGATTAGAGGAGGGGGCCGATGAATGCGAACGCGATCGTCCTCCAAGAGCCCCACAAGCTGGCGCTTTGCGAACTCAGGCTGAATGAACCGACGGCCGAAGATGTGGTCGTTGACATAGAATGGAGCGGCATTTCGACTGGCACCGAAAAGCTGCTTTGGTCCGGCCGGATGCCGACATTCCCTGGCATGGGGTATCCGCTCGTTCCAGGATACGAGTCGATTGGTCGTATCGTTGAGGCGGGCCCGAGTTCAGGGCGCAAGACAGGACAGCGTGTATTCGTTCCCGGCGCCAATTGTTATCAGGGCGCGCGTGGCCTTTTTGGTGGCGCATCCTCCCGCGTCATCGTTGCTGGCCGGAAGTCTGTTCCGGTGGCTGAAAGCCTCGGCGAGCGGGCGATTCTTTTGGCCCTGGCCGCTACCGCGCATCACGCGGTGAGCCCGGATAAGAGAGAGACGCCGGAGCTGATTGTCGGCCACGGGGTCTTGGGACGACTGATTGCCCGCATAGCTGTGGCCTGTGGCGGCAAGCCGACCGTCTGGGAGACCAACGGACAGCGCCGCTCAGGCACCGAAGGCTACGTGGCAATCGATCCGGAAGAAGACACGCGGCGCGACTATCGTCGGGTCTGCGATGTGAGCGGCGACCCCGACATACTCGACCGGCTGATCGCCCGGCTTGCCCGCGGCGGCGAGATCAATCTCGCGGGATTCTACGACCAGCGGCTTTCGTTCGCGTTCCCGGCAGCGTTCATGCGCGAGGCGCAAGTCAGGGTCTCGGCAGAGTGGTCGCAAGACGATCTGGCGGCGGTCTGCGTGATGGTCGATGGCGGCAGGCTCTCCCTTGATGGTCTGATCACCCACACAAGCGCGCCGTCGCATTTTGCCGAGGCATATTCCACGGCGTTCACCGATCCGAACTGCCTGAAGATGGTACTCGACTGGAGGCAAGCCGCATGAACGCCCAAACGAAGGTTCCGGAAGGCGGATTGCTGGCCTTGGTCGAAAGCGTCCGCGCGGAAGCCGCGATGGCTCTTGATCCGGTTCATGTCGGGGAGGTGAAGAAGGAAACGCAGATCATCGCCATCTACGGCAAGGGCGGCATAGGCAAATCCTTTACCCTGGCGAATCTCAGCCACATGATGGCGCAGCAAGGCAAGCGCGTGCTGCTGATCGGTTGCGACCCGAAGAGCGATACAACATCGCTGCTGTTCGGCGGTCGCGCCTGCCCCACCATCATCGAAACCTCGGCGCGCAAGAAGGCCGCGGGCGAGGAAGTCGAGATTGGCGACGTCTGCTTCAAGAAGGGCGGCGTCTTTGCGATGGAACTCGGCGGACCCGAAGTCGGGCGCGGCTGCGGCGGGCGCGGCATCATCCATGGTTTCGAACTTCTCGAAAAGCTCGGCTTCCATGACTGGGGTTTTGACTACGTCCTGCTCGATTTCCTCGGCGACGTCGTGTGCGGCGGCTTCGGATTGCCGATCGCGCGCGACATGTGCCAGAAGGTCATCGTCGTCGGATCGAACGATCTCCAGTCTCTCTACGTCGCCAACAATGTCTGCTCAGCGGTCGACTACTTCCGCAAGCTGGGCGGAAATGTCGGCGTTGCCGGGATGGTCATAAACAAGGACGACGGAACGGGCGAAGCGGCCGCCTTCGCCGCGAAGGTCGGCATACCGGTGCTGGCCGCCATTCCTGCCGACGACGATATTCGCAAGAAGAGCGCCAACTACCAGATCATCGGCGAGCCTGGCGGTCGTTGGGGATCGCTGTTTGAAGAGCTCGCGCAGAACGTAAGCGATTCAAGCCCGCAGCGCCCGACGCCACTCAGCCAGGATGAGCTGCTCGGGCTGTTTTCCGCCAGCCAGACAGGGGGCAGCGTGGTTCTCGAGCCTGCGAGCCAAGCCGACATGCGCGGTGGCATCGTGGCGCTGAAGGCATCGCTCGAAGTCGTCTACGACGCAGTTTGACAGCAGCTTCATGAACGAGCGCACCACCATCGCCAACCCCGCTCAATCCGCTTCGACGGAAGTGGTCTACGATGCCGCGCCGAACGCACGCATCGACAATTCGGGGCGCGATGCCGGCGAGCCGGCGGTCGCGGCGACAGGGTCGATTGCAGGCATGAGCGCTGACCCCGCGCAGGGCGCAGGCTGCCATGGCGGCAAGGCGGAGCTTGCGCGCGCTGCGGAAGCAGCCGGCAATGGCGAGTTGATGCAGAAGCTGCGCGCTGACTACCCGCAGGGTCCGCACGACCAGCCACAATCCATGTGCCCGGCTTTCGGATCGTTGCGGGTGGGTCTGCGCATGCGCCGCACGGCAACCGTCCTGTCCGGATCCGCGTGTTGCGTTTACGGGCTGACTTTCACCTCTCACTTCTACGGAGCCAAGCGCACCGTCGGCTATGTGCCGTTCAATTCGGAGACGCTGGTCACCGGCAAGCTGTACGAGGACATCCGCGAGGCTGTGCACACGCTGGCGGATCCCGACCTTTACGACACCATAATCGTCACAAACCTCTGTGTGCCGACCGCATCGGGTGTTCCGTTGCGCGCCCTGCCGAAGGAGATCAACGGCGTGCGCGTCATAGGAATTGACGTGCCAGGCTTCGGCGTACCGACGCATGCTGAGGCCAAGGACGTCCTTGCGGGCGCAATGCTGAATTATGCTCGCCTGGAGGCTGGCGCTGGCCCGGTCCCTGCGCCGAAGGGCGGCAAGTCCGGGAGACCCACGATCACCTTGCTCGGCGAGATGTTCCCGGTCGATCCTGTCACCATCGGCCGCATGCTGGAGCCGTTGGGCCTTGCCGCAGGGCCCGTGGTGCCGACACGCGAATGGCGCGAGCTCTATGCGGCGCTTGACTGCGCCGCGGTTGCCGCGATCCATCCGTTCTACACTGCGTCCGTCCGGGAGTTCCATGCCGCCGGACGTGATGTCGTCGGCTCAGCTCCCGTAGGCGTGGAGGGCACCTCGGCATGGTTCGATGCGATCGGCGAAGCTTGCGGCATCCCGGTCAGAAAGGTCGATGAAGCAAAGGCGCCGATCCTAGCTGCAACCAAGGCAGCGCTGTCGGGAGCTCCCATTGCGGCCCGCATAACGCTGTCGGGTTATGAAGGGTCGGAGTTGATAGTGGGCCGGCTGCTCAAGGAATCGGGCGCAGACTTGCGCTATGTCGGTACCGCGTGTCCCAAGACAAAGTGGAATGCCGCAGATGCCGACTGGCTGCAGGCGCACGGCGTCCATGTCGAATTTCGCGCTTCCCTTGAAAAGGACATTGCGGCGGTCGATAGCTTCGAGCCCGATCTGGCGATCGGCACGACACCGGTCGTCCAGCACGCCAAGCAGAAAAGCATCCCCGCCCTGTACTTCACCAACCTGATCTCGGCCCGGCCCTTGATGGGTCCAGCCGGAGCAGGTTCGCTAGCGACAGTGATCAATGCCGCAGTCGGCAACAAGGATCGCTTCGACACGATGACTGCGTTTTTCGCGGGCGTCGGCAAGGATCATACGGCCGGTGTCTGGCATGATCCCCACAGGCTTCCTGACAAGCCCAGGACGCAGAAGCCGATGGTTGCGGCCAAGACCTCCGTCACCATGGAGGACTTTTGAGATGCTGGTCCTCGATCACGATCGTGCAGGCGGCTATTGGGGCTCGGTCTATGTCTTTGCGGCGCTGAAGGGCCTGCAGGTCATCATCGACGGTCCGGTCGGCTGCGAAAATCTGCCCGTGACCTCCGTATTGCACTACACCGACGCGCTTCCGCCTCATGAGTTGCCGATCGTCGTCACCGGGCTGGCCGAGGAAGAACTTGGCCAGAAGGGCACGGAAGCGGCGATGAAACGGGCGCACTCCACGCTCGATCCAACCAAGCCCAGCGTCGTGGTCACCGGTTCGATTGCCGAGATGATCGGCGGTGGCGTGACACCGGAAGGCACCCGCATCATGCGGTTCCTGCCGCGCACTATCGACGAGGACCAGTGGCAGAGCGCGGATCGTGCGCTGGCCTGGTTGTGGAAGGAATTTGGACCGAAGAAAGCGCGCAAGGAAAAGCCGAGGCCCGATGGCGCCAAGCCGCGCGTCAACATCATCGGACCCATCTATGGGACCTTCAACATGCCTTCCGACCTCGCCGAGATCAGGCGTATCGTCGAAGGCATCGGATGCGAAATAAATCTTATCTTCCCGCTTGGCACCGACATCGCGGACGTGCCGAAACTGGGCGATGCCGACGTCAACATCTGCCTCTATCGCGAATTCGGCCGCAAGCTCTGCGAAGCGCTGGACAAGCCCTATCTGCAGGCCCCGATCGGCCTGCATTCGACGACGGCGTTCCTGCACAAGTTGGGTGAACTGACGGGCCTCGATCCCGAGCCTTTCATTTCAAGGGAAAAGATGACGACCATCAAGCCGCTATGGGATTTGTGGCGCTCGGTGACCCAGGATTTCTATGCGACCGCGAGCTTTGGCATTGTCGCCAGCGAAACCTACGCGCGCGGAATCCGCAATTTCCTGGAGAACGACATGGGATTTCCATGCGCGTTCTCTTTCGCGAGACGGGCAGGCGAAAAGACCCGCAATGACGAAGTTCGCAAGGCCATCCACGACAAGCAGCCGCTGATCCTTTTCGGCTCCTTCAACGAGCGGATGTACTCGGCAGAGGCCGGCGGGCGCTCGTCCTATATTCCTGCCTCGTTTCCAGGCGCGATCATCCGCCGGCACACCGGCACCCCTTTCATGGGCTACGCAGGGGCCACATACCTTGTGCAGGAGATCTGCAATGCGCTGTTTGATGCGCTGTTCCGCATGATCCCGCTGGGTACCGATCTGGACAAGGTCGAGGCAACGCCGGCGCGGCTCCATCACGAACTGCCATGGGACGCGGACGCGCTGGCGCTGCTGGATCGGGAAGTCGATCGCCATCCCGTGCTGGTGCGTATTTCAGCGGCCAAGCGCCTGCGCGACCAGGTCGAGGAAGCCGTCCGCCGGGCGGGCAAGGAACGGGTCACCGCACTCGGAATGAAACAGATTCTGAACACCGAGTTGCACCCGGCTTGACGCCGGACCAGCCGGGTATGGGGAGGAAGCAAATGGCAAACGTCGAATGCGCGAAGATGCCCTCTGCCGAAGAACGCAGGCGCTGCGATCAGCGTCACGCGCGGCTGATATTCGGCGCGGCCTTTCCGCTGTGCCTCCTGATCGCGGCGTTGGCGCGACTGGTGCCAAGAGGCCGCCGCCAATCCATTGCCGGCTTCGACGGCCGGCAATCGCTTTTCAGGGAGGCAAGCAGTGCTGCCTCGATGTGCCTTCCGTTCGCCTTTCGGTGAACCGGGGTTTCCGGACGGCACGCCGTCCGGAAATGTCGCGGTGTAAAAACCGCGGCAGGAAGGGCCGCACGGTTTTCGTGCGGTAACGGCCGAAAGGCCTAACTATGGAGGTACTAAGAATGGCTGCGAATGACGGGTCTCTATCAGGCCTTTCGGAAGCGGAAGCCAGAGAGTTCCACTCCGTTTTCATGACCAGCTTCCTGCTGTTCGTGGCGGTTGCGGTTGTCGCCCACATCCTCGCTTGGATGTGGCGTCCGTGGCTTCCCGGCCCAGGCGGCTATGCATCGCTCGACGACGGCATTGCCCACGTCGGCGCTCTCGTGTCCATGCTGACATAAGGGGAAAGCGAAATGTGGAGAATGTGGCTACTTTTCGATCCGCGCAGGACGCTGATCGCCCTGTTCACTTTCCTGTTTGTGCTCGCGCTGGTGATTCATTTCATCCTGCTCAGCACGAACCGGTTCAATTGGCTCGAGGGCCCGGCGCCGGCTGCACCGGCGGCGTCCCTGGTCATCGAACAGACAACACACCTGGCCTGAACGAACGTCAGTTCGTTTCGGACCAGTTCAAGAACGGTGCGGGCGGTCGTAGAGAACACCGCCGTCCGCACCCTTAATGGACGAGGCGCATTAGCGCCCCGTGCCCTTTGTGGGGAGGTACACTCATGGCGATGCTTAGTTTCGAGAAAAAATACCGGGTCAGGGGAGGCACGCTTGTCGGCGGCGACCTCTTCGACTTCTGGGTCGGTCCGTTCTGGGTCGGCTTCTTCGGCGTGACGACGATCTTCTTTGCATCGCTCGGTATCGCGCTGATCGCCTATGGCGCAGCGCTTGGTCCGACTTGGAATATCTGGCAGATCAGCATAAACCCGCCGGCCGAGGAATACGGGCTGGGCTTCGCCCCGCTCAAGCAGGGCGGACTTTGGCAGATCATAACTATCTGCGCACTGGGCGCGTTTTGCTCATGGGCGCTGCGGCAGGCCGAAATTGCCCGCAAGCTTGGCATGGGACTGCACATACCCTGGGCCTTCGGTTTCGCCATCCTCGCCTATTTCACCTTGGTAGTCATAAGACCTGTGCTGCTCGGCGCCTGGGCAAATGCATTTCCCTACGGGATCATCACCCACCTCGATTGGGTGTCCAACACCGGCTATCAGTATGGCAACTTCCACTACAACCCGGTCCACATGATCGCGGTTTCATTCTTCTTCACAAATTGCCTGGCTTTGGCCCTGCATGGTTCACTGATCCTGTCGGCGACCAACCCGAAGAAGGGCGAGGCGGTCAAGACCGCTGAACACGAAAACACCTACTTCCGCGACACGATCGGCTACTCCATCGGCACGCTGGGCATCCACCGGCTCGGTCTTTTCCTGGCCGTCTCCGCAGCGTTCTTCAGCTCGATATGCATCGTAATTTCCGGCCCGCTCTGGGCGGAGGGCTGGCCCGAATGGTGGGATTGGTGGCAGCGCATCCCGATCTGGAACTAGGACAAAAACAATGACCGAGTACCAAAACATCTTCACACGCGTCCAGATCAGAGGCGGAGCCGACTATGGCGTTCCGCTTCGCAAGGGCGTCTGGGACCGGCAGGGAACGCCGGCCTTCAACTACTGGCTTGGCAAGATTGGCGACGCCCAGATCGGGCCTCTCTATCTGGGCACGCTTGGCCTGGCATCGCTTATGTGCGGCTTCGTCGCCATAGAGATCATCGGCCTGAACATGCTGGCGTCGGTGAACTGGTCCCCGCAGGAGTTCATCAAGCAGTTCTTCTGGCTACAACTCGCGCCACCCCTGCCGGAACACGGCCTGAAAATCCTGCCGCCGCTCAAGGAAGGTGGCTGGTGGCTGATGGCGGGCTTCTTCCTGACATCGTCGATCCTGCTCTGGTGGGCGAGGATGTACCGGCGCGCGAGGGAATTGGGCATGGGTACGCACGTAGCCTGGGCCTTCGCAGCGGCAATCTGGCTCTATCTGGTGCTCGGTTTCATCCGGCCGCTGATGATGGGATCCTGGAGCGAAGCCGTGCCATTCGGGATATTCCCGCACCTCGACTGGACGAACAATTTCTCGCTCAACCACGGCAATCTTTTCTACAACCCGTTCCACATGCTCTCGATTGCCTTCCTCTATGGATCCGCGGTGCTGTTCGCGATGCATGGCGCGACCATTCTCGCCGTCAGCCGGCTGGGCGGTGAACGCGAGATAGAGCAGATCGTGGACCGCGGTACTGCCTCGGAGCGCGCTGCGCTGTTCTGGCGTTGGACGATGGGCTTCAACGCAACGATGGAATCTGTGCATCGCTGGGCATGGTGGTTCGCCATTCTTTGCCCGCTGGTGGGCGGGATCGGCATCCTGCTGACCGGGACAGTCGTCGACAACTGGTTCGAGTGGGGCCAGAAACATGGGCTTGCCCCAATGTGACCCGCGGCTAGGGTCAGTCTGACCCCTTAGAAAGGCGGCTCGAATGCTTGGCCCTCCCAATCATTTTGGAGCCATCTGGGAACCCGGTTGCCTAAAGCAGCCGGGTTCTCCGATTCTGGACATGATGATTGCTGGCGGACTAAGCTTCTGGCTCCCAGGACCCTGAGTTGATGTCACGCCTTGTCTTGCGTTCGCATTGCGGCGTTACGCCAATGTCATCTCTATCGGTTTCGTTCAGGAAGATGGGGTTCTCAGGCAGCCGGACGCAGTGAGAGCTCGCTCCAGCGATCGAGATAGATCCGAAGCCATGGCGTGAAGCGGTCTGGATCCGACGCAGCTTCGCGGCGCAGTTCGCGCTCGCTCAGCCAGGCAACAGCCTGAACCTCGTCGCGATTGAAGGATGCTACCTCGATCTGTTTGTGCAGATCGCCGCGAAAGATATGGACGCGCTCGTTCTCGACGAGGCCATTGCCGACATCAGCGAAGTAGTCGACGACGGCGCAGGGATAGAGCGTTGCCTTCAAGCCCAGCTCTTCGCGCAGACGCCTGCTGGCGCAATGTTCAGCGCTTTCACCCCAGTGCGGATGCGTGCAGCAGGCATTCGCCCAAAGCCCGCCGGAATGGTACTTGCCGTCGGCCCGCTGTTGGATGAGCAGCCGGTCGCCCGCGAAGATGAAAACCGACACGGCAACGTGATGTTGGCCGCGGCGATGCACCTCGAGCTTGCCCATGGCAAACAAAGAACCGTCTGCGCCGATTGCCGGAATGACGGGATCGACGTCGCCGAGGGCTTGCTTCTTCTCGCGGGAGGTCAATGCCGGGGCCTCATGCAACGGCCCGGGCTATCGCGCAATGCGACCAGAGTTCGCCCAGAGCATCGATCAGGTGTGCGATGTCGGCGTCCGAATGCAATGGCGAGGGAGTAATGCGCAGACGTTCTGTCTTGCGCGGTACCGTCGGGTAGTTGATCGGCTGAACATAGATGGCGCGGTTGTTCAGCAGCAGGTCGCTGATCCACTTGCACTTGACAGGATCGCCCACCATAACAGGCACGATGTGGCTGGGGTTCGGCATGTAGGGAATGCCGAGCCGATCGAGGCCGGCGCGCACCTTGCGGACACGGTCCTGGTGGCGCGCGCGCTCAAAACCGCTTTCCTTCAGATGCATGATCGACGCACGTGCCCCCGCCGCAACCGCCGGCGGAAGCGCCGTCGTGAAGATGAATCCACTCGCGAAAGAACGGATGAAGTCGCACAGCGCGGCCGAGCCGGCGACATAGCCGCCGACAACACCGAAAGCCTTACCCAACGTGCCTTCGATAAGGGTGATGCGATCCATGAGACCCTCGCGTTCGGCAATGCCGCCGCCCCGCGAGCCGTACAGGCCAACGCCGTGAACCTCATCAAGATAAGTCATGGCGCCATGCTTTTCGGCAACGTCCAGGATTGCCTTGATAGGGGCGATGTCACCATCCATCGAATAGACACTCTCGAACGCCACGATCTTGGGAACATGCGCAGGATATTGCGAGAGTACCCGATCAAGATCGATCGGGTCATTGTGCTTCCACAGCCGCTTTTCAGCTCGGCTGTGGCGGATGCCCTCGATCATGGACGCATGGTTGCCTTCGTCGGAAAAGATCACGCAGCCGGGAATGTTGGCCCCAAGCGTTGATAGTGCAGCCCAGTTGGACACGTAGCCGGAGGTGAACAGCAGCGCGGATTCTTTCCCGTGAAGGTCCGCCAGTTCCTGTTCGAGAAGCACGTGGTAATGATTGGTGCCCGAGATGTTGCGGGTTCCGCCGGCGCCGGCGCCGCAACGATCCAACGCCTCGTGCATTGCCGCGATCACCTTGGGGTGCTGGCCCATGCCGAGATAGTCGTTCGAACACCAGACAGTGACTTCGCTAGTCTCACCGTCGGCGTAGCGTGTAGCCCGGGGAAAAGAGCCAGCCTGACGCTCCAGCTCGGCGAAGATGCGGTATCTTCCCTCCTGATGCAATCCGTCGAGCTTCGTGGCGAAATAGGCTTCGAAGTCCATCGTCTCTCTCCGTATTCCGGCTAACCGGTCTGCTGCGCCTTCACGCCGTCCCTACTTTATGCACCGACCGCAGCCTTGCGACCGTTGCAGGCGAATGCCCATGCCGATGTCCGCCGTCGTGCCTGTGCGCGACGTCTCTACGGATATCAAGCGCGGGCTGGCCGCTCTCACGCGACTTCATGCTCCAGTTCCACATCGCTTCGGCCGGCACGGGCAAAACGAGGAACCAGTGTTCCAGAATGGCGAGCGTCATCATAGTTGCCAGAAATGTGTAGCCAGCCTGTTCGAACGGGTCCGTCGCCATAACCGCTTCGGTGCCAAGCACCGCGCAGATCACGGTCGATACGGTCACTGAGACCGGGAAGAGCAGGTTCATCGGCTTCTGGTTCAGGAAGCTCTTGAGGTAGGCAAGGTGGGGTGGCAGGAAATGCGCGTTGACGTTGCGCACGCCGAGCACGACGTTAAGTCTCGCGCTTTCATGCATCCACCACAGGATGACGTAGGTCCATAGACCGATTTCGTTGGCGCCCCCCCAAGTCAACGCGGCGACGACCACAAAAGAGACGACGATCGCCAACTCGTGCCAAAGACTGACGGCGAGTGCATGACCCAGATGCGTCCAGCCGGAGCAGCCCTCCTCGCATGAATGCTTTCGTGGTCCGGTGACGTAGCCCATGTAGAAGCTGATCTCGTGCCAGCCCCATGCCACCAGCGCCGAGGCGAATGCGGTATAGGCGCCTTGTAGCGACGTATCGCTGCTCGATGCCCACAGTCCGCAGAGCGCTGCCCCAAACAGGGCGGTGGCGCCGAGCATGCTCCATTTGAATGTTCGTACCGGAAGGCCGTCCAGATAGATGATCGCCCCGGTGGAAAACCACCAGGCAAACATGGCAAACACGATGGGCCAGAGATAAGCCGACACGCCGCCCCCTTCCTACCAGACCGGCTGCATGCGGCTTGTATCCGGCAGCTCATTGCCCTTCGTCGGAAGGATGTACAATGAGAGGAACGTACGAGCAGCCGACATGCCGAGGCCGAGGCGTCTGGCCCGGGCAAGCAGGCCATTTTCCTTGGACATGGCAGACGCCTTGTCGTTGATGACGCGCAGTTTCTCGAGTCCTTTGCGGAAGCGCGGGTTGTCGACGTCGAGCACCAGAGGGAAGACTTGCCGGGTGATCTCGTTGGTCAGGTTGAAGACCCTGTAGTCGTATTCGGTAGGGTCGATGCCGAGCGCCTTGTGGAACTCTGGGCGGGCGTGATCGCGCACATACATCGTCGCATAGACCGCTAGCAGAAAGAAGCGCACCCACAGCTTGTTCAGACCCTTGAGATAGACGGGGTTTGCGCGCATGAGCAGCGCAAAGGCCTCACCGTGGCGGAACTCGTCGTTGCACCATTTTTCGAACCATTTGAAGATTGGGTGGAAGCGACGTTCGGGATGCCGCTCGAAATGGCGGAAGATGGTGATGTATCGGGCGTAGCCGATCTTTTCCGACAGGTAGGTAGCGTAGAATATGAACTTCGGACGGAAGTATGTGTACTTCTTGGCCTTGGTCAGGAAGCCGAGGTTGACGCCGATTCCCTGCTCCTTGAGCGCGTCGTTGATAAACCCGGCGTGGCGCGCCTCGTCGCGGCTCATATAGGAGAACAGCCGGACGATTTCGGGATTCTTGCCGCGCTTTTTCATCTCCTTGTAGAGGACACAGCCGGAGAATTCGGCGGTCAGCGAAGAAACCATGAAGTCTGTGAACTCGTTGCGCAATCCCTCGGGAAGCGATTCGAAATTCATACTGTCCCAGCTTTCGTTTCGCTTGAAGTGACCCTTGTTGGGATCGCTCTCCATTTCGGCCAGCAGTTCGTCCCATTCCTGGCGCACACTCTCCACGTCCATCCGGTCAAGCGCGTCGAAGTCGGTCGTATAAAAGCGCGGAGAAAGCAGGGTGGATTCGCGTGCCATGCCGTCCGTATCCGCAGCGCGCAGCGACATTTTCTCGATGGTCATAGCCGTTCTCCAGACGAGAAGCTGAACTCCAGGAGTTCCATGAACTCAAAATCACCGGTCATCTTGACCCAAAGCCGTTCGGGCGCGCTGGCGCGGGTCACGGTAGCCATGCGATGAAGCACGCGGCTCTCTCCGTAAGGGACCACGATCTCGCCGCCCTGCACATGCACTTCGTCGCCAGGCTCAACGCTTAACCCTTCAAGTTCCACGTGTGCATGGAGGCTCTCCCAGGTGTGTTCGATCTCGATCGTGCAAGGCACGTCGATCTTCTGGCGTCCCATTCGCAGGGCTTCGATCATTGCGTCGTCCTCCCGTGGTCGATCAGTGCGGCAAAGACGCCTTCGTTCGATGGCCCGAAGGCGTTTAGGAGCATTGTCCGCCCGGTCAGGCGGTCCTGCAGGATAAGGTCGCCGTCGGCCATACGCAGCAGGGTGAAAGGCACATCGCTGCCAAGGCCTAGGTGCTTGCGCTCACTGGCAAAGCTTCGCATCGTCACGCGGATGAAGCCGCCACCGCCGGGCGCAATGCGCTCCAGTTCGACACCGTTGGCCGCATCGACCGCAACCACGCTGCCATCCGCCTTGTCGACGAACTTCAACTCCATGGACTGCCTGACGGTTGCGGGATCGAGTACGGTTGGCGTCCTGTCGTGCCGGCCGACCGCAACCAGCGCGATCGACACCGCGATCAGAGCTGCGCCGGCAAGTGCGGGTTTTCGTTGCGGATCCCTAATCGGTCGGGCTTTTTCAGTCATTTTCCTGTCTCCTCAAGCAGCCATCGTCGCGCCGGAAGGCGCGTAGTCGCTCGATTGGCTCGTCGCGCCGCGCGCCGGCGCCTGGAGGCGCTGGCCGTTGCCGTCCGCCTCGAGAGCGCGCGCCAGCGTGGAGGCGACGGTCTTGGCGTCCGGCAGGCAAAGCAGAAGCGGCTGCGGGTTTGCAAAGGTCCACGGCTTCACGTTCGGCCACAAGACCAGCCAGGCAATGCGATTGGGCTTGGTTACGCTCATCGCGATGCTTCCGGTTCCAACCGATCGTTCTCGCACCGATGCTGTCTCGATCAGCGACAGCGGCAGGTTCAATGTTACCGGAAGGGCGAAACCCGTTCGGATAACGATGCGCTTGCTGGTCAACGTATAGATCGTGCCGCGCGCGTAGACATATGCGAGAAGGCAAAGGATGCCGACCGCAGCTGCTCCAAGGCTGGCCACCCACCCACAAAGCATTGCAATTTCAGTCAAAGCCTGACCGGTCAGCCACGCCGATACGGCCTCCCAGCAGAGCAGGAGAGCAAAATACACTGCCAGCTTGCGAACATGAAAGGTCGAGACGGCGAGTGGCCACCACTCTGGGGAGCCCTGCCACAACATTGTCTCCCCCCGCGGCAGCTTTTCCGGCAGTCCGGGGACTGGCTCGAACGCGAAGTCGTCGTGATCCTCGGTCACAGCAGGGGCTCCGTCCGCTTTGGTGTCGCATAGAGGTTGCCGCCGGCGAAATACGCACAGATGCGGTCTTCCTCGAGGAAAGTGACTGAGTCCGGCGACTTGATGCGTGGCGCATCCTGGAACTGCGCCGCCAAGATCGACCGCACGCGCACGCTGCGGCCTTTGGTCCTGTTTCCGACAATTTTTGCAACGTTCATCGGGACCAACAAAGGTCCGGCCCCCGGGCCGGCATCGATCTCAAGGTAGCGGACCACATGTTCGGCGCGGTCGACCCATAGATCGGTAACCGTACCAGCAACCTTACCGTCAGCACCTTTGACCGACATACCGCGTGGGTCCGGATCGCCGTTGGCGACCGTGTAGTGCGAATCGGCACGCGTAGGCACGATCTTCACTTTGTTGTCCCAGGTCGTGTCGGGTCGATCCGCACGTTCGGCCCAGGCGGCAGGGCCGACGCCATCGATCATTGGATTGCCGGTCGGCACCATGGGTGCTCCGGGCCAGCTGCCGACGCGGCGGGCGGCGACCGGGCGCTCGTCGCGCTTGAAATTTGGCGCAGTGAACGTCTCGCCGCTGCGGACATGGAAGGTCTTGGGCTTGGCGAACAGGATGCCGGCGCCGATGTCCTTGACCTTGCCGGTTGGATCCGATTCGAGCGGATAGCCTTCGCGCCGATCTTCCTTGCGCAACCAGAAAACCAGCGCGAAAAAGAACGCGAAAAATACGTAGAGCGCGACCTGCGCCACGTCTATGTAGCCTGTGATTTCGCCCTTTCCCATGGCATTCTCCTTGGTGTTTAGCCCGGAAATTCGGCTAAGCCGAATTTCCTGTTGTTTTCAGGTTCAGCGACGTAGCGGACGAGCGGGCCTAAGGCGATCAAAGTCGCGAAAAGCAGCGCGATCTCGACATGATAAACGACACCATAGCCAGCATTCGGGTCTCCAAAGGCAGGTCCGAGCAGACCGCGTTCCGACATCACCTGAACGAGGTCGCGCAGAGAGCCGCCAATCCCGACGGCGAGACCCATCGCTGTTGCCTGCACCGCGCCCCAGGCACCAAGCGCAATGCCGCTGTCGCTTTCGCGCGCGAGGTCCATTGCGGCGGTCAGCATACCCACTGCGAACAGGCCGCCACCGAAACCGATCATGGTCGTGCCGACCCGGAAGATTGCGACGGACTCGAGCGGCGCCGAGATGATGACAAAGGCGAAGGCCGGCAGTCCCGCCAGCGCGCCGAATGCCGCGAGCCGGCACGGATCGAACCCCGCCGTTAAACCGCGCGCGGCAAGCGCCAGGCCGACGATTGTGCCGCACGCCATCAAGGCCGTCAGCATCGTCGTTGCGCCAACACCGAGGTGCAGCACCTGACCGCCATACGGCTCGAGCAGCACATCCTGCATCGAGAATGCCGCAGTGCCGAGGCCGACGGTGACCAGCAGCCTGCGCGCGCGCCGAGAACTTGCAAAAGTTGACCACGAATCTTTGAACGCGGGTCGCTCGCGTTTGGGATCCGTTCGGGCCGCGTTGCGGCCCTCCTGTTTCCAGAGCGCGATCATGTTCAGGACCATGGTGATCGCGGCAGCGCCCTGAACGACCTGGATGAGCCGCAAATGGCTGAAATCGGCCAGCAACGCTGAGAATAACAGTGCGGAAAAGAGCATGCCGACAAGGAGCATCAGATAGAGCAGTGCGACGACCCGCGGCCGCGTATCTTCAGGCGCCACGTCGCAAGCGAGCGCGAGGCCTGCCGTCTGGGTTGTATGCACTCCGGCGCCTACCAGCAGAAAGGCAAGCGATGCGCCGATCTCGCCGGCATAGGGCATTGACGCTGCGCCCTGACCGGTCAGCACCAACAGTGCGAACGGCATGATCGCAAGGCCGCCGAACTGCAGCATCGTACCCATCCAGATATAGGGGACGCGGCGCCAACCGAGGAAAGAGCGGTGGGTGTCGGATTTGTGGCCGATCAGGGCGCGGGCCGGCGCAAACACGATCGGCAGGGCAATCATGAATGCAACGACTGCGGCTGGCACGCCGAGTTCGACGATCATCACGCGGTTCAGCGTGCCTGTCAGAAGCACCATCGCCATACCGACCGAAACCTGAAAAAGCGAAAGACGGATAATCTGTGAAAGGGGTAGGCCATCGCTTGCGGCGTCTGCAAAAGGCAGGAAGCGCGTTCCCACCTTTCCCCACTGCCTGGCCAGTCTGGCGCCACCAATCATCATGACCGGGCAAGCTCCATCATCTGCGACTTGTAGAAGCCGCTGGAGACGCGTTCGGTATGTCCGGTGTGCCAACCGCTCCCCGCCAGCCGGCCGTCCAATGCCGCGCGAATGCGCTCGGGGCGTACCGGCACGATCGAAGGGGCGCGATCGCCGCGTGGAAACAGCAGGCCCACCGTATGCATGGCTGAGAGAAGCGGCGTGCTCGGAGCAAAGGTGAAGACGATGCACCGGTTGGCGCGCTGAGCCAGGCTGCCGACCGCGATCACGCTGTCCGCCATGCGGTAGTGAATGAGCGAGTCCATCGCCACCACAGCGTCAAACTCGCCATGGTTGCGGGAAAGCATGTCGCCGGCGGCAAATGTGATGCTTCCCGGGCCGATGTCCTCAGGCAGCGTCTCGTTCGCAAAACGGATTATTTCCGGCGCAAGATCGATGCCGAGAACATTCGCGCCGCGCCTGGCCAGTTCGACCGACATCGCCCCGGTGCCGCAACCCGCATCGAGAATGCGCCAGCCAGAAAGATCGTTCGGCAGGCGCGACAGCATCAGCGCGCGCATACGTGCTCTACCCGCCCGCACCGTGGCGCGGATGCGTCCAAGCGGCGCTTCCGTCGCAAAACGCTTCCAGGCTTCGACTGCAGTGCTGTCGAAGTAGGTCTGGATCTCGCCGCGGCGTTGGCGGTAGGCAGTGTCGGACATCAGTCGAACCCCAGGAAGTCGAAAATCTCGCGATCCTTCATCGGTTCGGCGGTCAGTTCATCGGTGCCCGACCAGAGGGTCTCAGCCAGTTGCATGTATTCCGCGCAGACTGCCTGCACCTCCGGGGAGTCCCCCATTTCAAAGAGCGTGGATTTCTTCAGACGCGAGCGGCGCACCGCATCGACGTCACCGAAATGCGCGAGGCGCTTGAGGCCGATCGCCTCGTTGAACCGGTCGATCTGGTCGGTCTCGCGGCTCCTGTTGGCGATGACACCGCCGAGCCGCACGCTGTAGTTCTTCGATTTCGCCTTGATCGCCGCAATGATGCGGTTCATCGCGAAGATCGAATCGAAGTCGTTGGCAGCTACCACCAGCGCGCGCTCGGCGTGTTGCAGTGGAGCTGCGAAGCCACCGCACACGACGTCGCCCAGAACATCGAAGATCACCACATCCGTGTCTTCCAAAAGGTGATGCTCCTTGAGCAGCTTCACCGTCTGGCCGACGACATAACCCCCGCAGCCAGTGCCTGCCGGAGGACCGCCGGCTTCGACACATTTCACGCCGTTGTAGCCCTCGAATACGAAGTCGTCGGCGCGCAGTTCCTCGCTGTGGAAATCGACCTTTTCGAGAATGTCGATGACAGTGGGTATCAGCGATTTTGTCAGTGTAAATGTCGAATCGTGCTTGGGATCGCAGCCTATCTGCAGGACACGCTTGCCGAGCTTCGTGAAGGCGACCGAAAGGTTGGACGAAGTGGTGGACTTGCCAATGCCGCCCTTGCCGTAGATTGCGAAAACCTTGGCTGTCTCGATGGTTACGGACGGGTCGAGCATGACCTGGACACTGCCCTCGCCGTCAAGTTTTGCGGCCTCGATCTTTTCGTCGCGCGCGACCCTCGGGTGCGTAAACACGTTCATGCTGCAGCCTCCACACCGATGCCTTCGACACGGTCTTCGAGTTCTTCCCCGGCCTGACGAAGGGCGTCGAGCATCTCGGGGTCTGGCGTCCAGTAGTGACGTTCATGTGCCTCGATGAGGCGGTTCGCGACTTTTGCCGAGGCCGTTGGATTGAGACTGGCGAGCCGTTCTCGCATCTCGGGATCAAGCACAAAGGTCTGGGTCAGTTGCTGGTACACCCAGGGCTGAACTTCGCCCGTGGTCGCCGACCAGCCCATCGTGTTGCGGACGTGTTCCTCGATTTGGCGCACGCCCTCGTAGCCGTGGCTGAGCATGCCCTCGTACCATTTCGGGTTGAGCGTGCGGGTGCGCGTCTCGATAGCAACCTGCTCGCTCAGCGAACGTACAACCCCTTCGCCTCGAGTCTGGTCGCCGATGTACACGGGCGCCGCCTTGCCCTTGGCGCGGCGCACCGCGCGAGAGATGCCACCTAATGTATCGAAATAGTGATCAACGGTGGTGACGCCGAGCTCGACCGAGTCGAGGTTCTGATAGGCGAGGTCTACGCTCGCAAGGACAGAATTCAGCAGCGCCGACTGCTTCGCGGCGATTCCTGTACGACCGTAGGCGAAACCCTTGCGGCTCGAATAGGTCTCGGCGAGTTCGTCCTCATCGTTCCAGGCGCTGTTCTCGATCAGATGGTTGACGTTGGAACCGTAGGCGCCTTCGGCATTGCCAAACACACGAAGCGCCGCCGTTTCAAGATCGCATCCTGTCGAAGTCTGGTAGGCCAGCGCGTGCTTTCGTACGAAGTTCATCGCCTCCGGCTCGTCGGCGGCGGCGGCCAGGTAGGTCGCCTCCGCCAGCAGCTTGATTTGCAGCGGCAGGAGATCGCGGAAAATGCCCGACAGTGTTGCGATGACGTCGATGCGTGGCCGGCCGAGTTCGGCCAAGGGCACCAGCGTCGCGCCGGCAATGCGTCCGTAGTTGTCGAACCGTGGTGCTGCTCCGAGCAGTGCCAGCGCCTGGGCGATCGGGCCGCCTTCGTTCTTCAGATTGTCGGTTCCCCAGAGCACGATTGCGACCGTTTCCGGCAGCGGCTGGTTGTCGGCCTGAAAGCGGTCAAGAAGGCGCTGTGCCTGCCGCGCGCCGTCGGCAACGGCAAAGGCGCTAGGGATACGGAACGGGTCGAAGCCGTGCAGGTTGCGCCCAGTCGGCAGGATTTCCGGTGTGCGCAGAAGATCGCCACCGGGAGCAGGGCGGATGAACCGGCCGTCAAGCGCGCGCAGAATGGATGGGATTTCGTGATCTTCAGCCAGTATCCGATCGGTAGCGGCAAGCCTGCGCAGCGCCGCCACCGTGGCGTCGTCATGCGGCAGGCCGACGATGTCCAGCGCCTGCTCCACGGCCGCCCCGCCAACGATTGCCTCGGCGACCTGGCGGTCAAGGCGCAGGCCGTGTGCGGCTTCCGCCGCCGAGAGCAGCATGTCGGAGCGCTCGGAAGGGGACAGTTCCTGGCCGACAACATGAAGGCCATGCGGGATCAGCGTATATTCGAGTTCAAGGATTTCATTGCCGAGCGCCTGAATGCGCGGGTTCGCGTCGCCTTCCCAAGCTGGCTCGGACGCACACAGATCGACGGCGGCCGCCTGTGCCTGAATCAGGATGGCCAGATCTGCCCTCTCGGAGGCATGGCTTGGCTCGAGCCCGCGCCAACGCTCGATCGTCGCCTTCAGGTCCAGCAGTCCGCGGTAGAGACCGGCGGTCGCGATCGGCGGCGTCAGGTAGCTGATCAGCGTCGCTGCCGACCGCCGCTTGGCAATTGCGCCTTCTGACGGATTGTTCGCGGCGTAGAGGTAGATATTCGGCAACTCGCCGATCAGGCGATCCGGCCAATCCCGGGCTGACAGCCCGGACTGCTTTCCAGGCATGAACTCAAGTGACCCATGGGTACCGAAATGGAGCACCGCCTGTGCCCCGAAATCTTCGCGGATCCAGCGGTAGAACGTCGCGAAAGCATGGGTTGGCGCAAACCCCTTCTCAAAGAGCAACCGCATCGGATCGCCCTCGTAGCCGAAGGCCGGCTGAATGCCGACGAAGACGTTACCGAATTCGGCGCCGAGCACGAAGAGCGTCGACCCATCGCTTTGCTGACGTCCGGGGGCTGGCCCCCACTGCTTTTCGATCTCGCGAAGCCAGCGCTCGCGCCGAATATGCGTGTCGACCGGAACGCGGGCATGAACATTGGCATGCGAACCGAAGCGTTCGCGATTTCCATCGATCAGGCGGCTACGCAGTTCATCGACCGTTGCCGGAACGTCAACCATATATCCATCGCGTTTCATCGCGGAGAGGGTTGCGTGGAGCGAGGCAAAGACCGAGAGGTATGCGGCGGTGCCGGTGTTGCCGGCGTTTGGCGGGAAGTTGAACAAGACTACCGCAACCTTGCGCTTGGCGCGTTCGGTTCTGCGCAGCTCGATCAGCCTGGCGACCCGCGCTGCCAGCATATCCGCCCGCTCCACGCAGGAATGCATGTCACGGTTTGCTGCCGAGTGCACAAACGTGCAGCCGTGATGGCACCCGGTGCAGGCCTTGCCGGCGTGATCGGAACGACCGCCAAAGACGATCGGGCCGGTTGCACCGTCGAGTTCCGGTATCGCCACCATGATGGTCGATTCCACGGGCAGGAGCCCACGGTCGGAAGCGCCCCATTGTTCGAGCGTCTGAAGCTCGGCCGGATGCCCAGCGATATAGGGAATGTCAAGCCGCGCCAGAATGTCTTCCGCAGCCCTGGCGTCGTTATAGGCGGGGCCGCCGACAAGCGAGAAACCGGTCAGCGAGACCAAGGCGTCGATCGTCGCGACACCATCGCGAAGGAAGTACTTTTCGATCGCAGGCCGCGAGTCAAGTCCGCTTGAGAAAGCCGGCACAACGTTCAGGCCGCGTGCTTCCAGCGCTCTTATCACGCCGTCATAATGCTCGGCGTTGCCAGCTAGCATGTAGGAACGCAAGCCGAGCACACCGACGGTGCCCTTGTTGCCTGTGGCCGGCAGAGCCTCGGCTCGCCCCGAGATGCGCCCCCTCAATTTCGGATGATAGACACCAACCTCCGGATAGGCGACCGGCGCCGCGACCTTGAGCGTGCCACGAAGATGACGCCGGTCGCCATCCGCGTATCGATCGACTAGCGCGCGGATCATGTTGGCGACATTCTCGTCCGAGCCAGCCAGCCAATACTGCAACGTCAGGAAGTAGGCGCGCACGTCCTGCGCTGTGCCTGGAATGAAGCGCAGAATCTGCGGAATGCGCTTCAGCATCTTCATCTGCCGCGATCCGGCACTCGCGTTGCGATCCTTGCCGTTGCCCTTCAGCCGCTTCAGGAAACCGAGGGCGCCGCCTTGCGGCGAGTCCATCCGGAAGCGGCCGAGCCGGGTCAGCTTCATCACCGCGCTGTCCGACAGGATGCTGACGATGGCGTCGCATTTCTGGGCCCGCGCCTGCAGGTCGGGCATGATCTGCGTGAAGTGGCTCTCCAGAAAAAGCATGGCGCAAAGCACGATGTCGGCCTTCGCGATGTCGGCGCGGCAGCGCGCAAGACTGTCCTCGTCGCCCGAGAACTCGGTGGCGGCGTGCAGGTCGATCGTCAAGCCGGGGAGGTCGCGCAGCAAGGTGATCCTGGCGCGGTCGGTCGCACTGGCCAGATGCGTGTCCATTGTCACAATGGCGACACGCATGGGAGTCACGCCAACCGGCGCGCCCTCAACGGCTGAAATGAGCCTTGGCATCGTAAAGCGCCTCGACGGTTATGATTCGCAGCCCTTTTTCGGTGGCAAACTTCTCCGTGTTACGGCGGGCCTTGCCGCGCACGAAGAATGGAATTTTCCTCAGTTCTTTTTCCGCCTCGTCGGCCCAGGCGAAGGTCTCGGGGATTTCGATCTGCGGGCTCTCAGCGGCTGGGTCACTTTCATCGCGCGCCGGAGACGCGGATTGGGTGAGGTGGGACGGCTGCATTGTGTCGTTGAACTCGAAGTCGTCACGGAACATGTGCAGCAGATGTTCCTCCAGACCCATCATCAGCGGGTGAACCCATGAGTCGAAAATTACGTTGGCGCCTTCCTGACCCATCTGCGGTGAGTAGCGCGCCGGGAAATCCTGGACATGCACCGGAGCGGAAATCACTGCGCATGGCAGGCGCAGGCGCTTGGCAACGTGCCGCTCCATCTGTGTGCCAAGCACCAGTTCTGGCTGCGCTGCAGTGATTGCGTCCTCAACCACTAGATGATCGTCTGAGATCAGCGGGTCGACCCCGTACTCGGCAGCGGCCGCGCGAACCTCGCGAGCGAACTCGCGGCTGTAGGTACCCAGGCCGCAGATGGTGAAGCCGAGTTCCTTGGCCGCTATGTGGGCAGCAGCGACAGCGTGAGTCGCATCGCCGAAAATGAACACGCGCTTGCCGGTGAGATATGTGGAATCGACCGAGCGTGAGTACCACGGGAGGCGCGACCTCGATGTCGGAATTGCCTCTGGCGCAATGCCGGCGGCCTTGGCCACCGCATCGACGAACGCGTCGGTTGCAAGAGCGCCGATCGGCTGGATGGCGACGAAGGGCTGGCCGTGGCTGCGCTTCAGCCAGTCCGCGGCCGTGCCGGCGATTTCCGGGTAGAGCACGATATTGAAATCGGCCTGCGGCAGGCGCGCGAGGTCGGCGACAGTTGCGCCGAGAGGCGCCACGACGTTGATGGCGACGCCCAGGCCTTCGACGAGTTTAGTGACTTCTACGATATCGTCGCGATGGCGAAAACCAAGAGCTGCGGGCCCCAGGATGTTGCAGGTCTTGCCCGGCGAACGCGGTGTTACGACACCGGCCGGTGAAGGCGCGAAGGCGCGCACAAGACGATAGAAGGTTTCGGCCGCGCCCCAGTTCTCCTTCTTCTGATAGGATGGCAGCTCGAGCGGCACCACCGGGATATCGAGGTTCAAGGCGGCGGCGAGACCGGCTGGATTGTCCTGGATAAGTTCCGCCGTGCAGGAGGCGCCCACCAGCACCGCGTCCGGTTTGAAGCGCTCGACGGCCTCGCGGCATGCGGTCTTGAAGATTTCGGCGGTATCGGAACCGAGGTCGCGCGCCTGAAATGTCGTGTAAGTGACAGGAGGTCGCGTGTCGCGCCGCTCGATCATCGTGAACAGCAGATCGGCATAGGTATCGCCCTGAGGCGCGTGCAGAACAAAATGAACGCCCTTCATCGAGGCGGCGATTCGCATCGCGCCAACATGGGGAGGACCTTCATATGTCCAGACGGTAAGCTGCATCAGGCAATCCCCTTCAGCCGGTCGCGGCGGGCGAAGGGGCGCACGAACAGTTCGGCGAGGTCGCCAGCCTGCTCATAGCCCTGGATGGGCGTGAAGACGAGTTCGATCGACCATTTGGTCGTAATGCCTTCGGCCTCGAGGGGATTGGCCAATCCCATACCGCAGACGACCAGGTCTGGCCGTGCCGTCCGGCAGCGATCCAGTTGCTTGTCCACGTCCTGGCCTTCGCTGACGAAGACGTGTTCCGGCAGCAATTCAAACTCGCCCGCGAGATGATGGCGGTGAAGAAAGGGCGTGCCGATCTCGACAATATCCATTCCCGTCTCGCGATGGAGGAAACGAGCAAGGGAAGGTTCGAGCTGGGAATCGGGGAAGAAAAAAACGCGCTTGTCCTGAAGGGCCGGACGGTAGCGTTCCACCGCGGTCCGCGCACGCGCCCGACCCGGCCCGGTGATGGCGGCGAAACGGCCGGGATCAACGCCGAACGCGTCCGCGGCTGCCTTGAGCCAGGCGGTGGTGCCCTCTTCGCCGAGCGGGAACGGCGCCAGCAGATGTTTCGCGCCCCGCGCGTCGAGCGCCTTGGTCGTCTCGCCAAGAAATGGCTGAGCCAGCAGCAGCCGGGTGTTGGGGCCGACATGCGGCAGCGCGGTAGAGTTGCGCGGCGGCAGGAAGCTGACATGGCCCATGCCCAACGCGTCGAAGATGCGGCGGAACTGGTCTTCCACCACATCCGCCATGGCGCCGGCCACGATCAGCGACTGCCTGGCGCCAACTGGCTCGGCCGGAAGCTCCTTGACCAGTGACGTAAGAAAATTGTCTTCGCCCTGCGTGAAGGTCGTTTCTATGCCGCTCCCGGAATAGTGCAGGAAGCGGACAGCCGGCCCGTGCAGCTGGCCTTGGCGTTCCGCTGCCTTGGCCAGGTCAAGCTTGATCACTTCGGACGGGCACGAACCGACAAGGACCAGCATTCGGATCTCGGGCCGGCGCGCCAGCAGCCTCGCCACCACCTTGTCGAGTTCGTCATGCACGTCAGCCATGCCTGCAAGGTCGCGTTCGTCGATCACGGCCGTAGCGAAGCGCGGCTCCGCGAAAATCATCACGCCAGCTGCCGATTGCATGAGGTGCGCGCAGGTGCGCGAGCCAACGATAAGGAAGAATGCATCCTGCATCTTGCGGTGCAGCCAGATGATGGATGTCAACCCGCAGAACACCTCGTGCTGGCCACGCTGGCGGAGCGGGTTTGCCGGGCCTCGCTCGGAGGCCGCCCTGGCAATGACCGGAGCGTGCGGATTGAACGGCGCGTTCACCCTGCTACCCCCAACGCATCGCTGCTGATCTTGCGCGAGGCGAGTCTTGCCGCGCGCAGCTTTAGGATGAATTGTCCGGCGTTCACGGCGTATGTCGCGTAGGCCGCGAGCGCCAGGAGCATTAGTTGGGTAGGCCCGACCAGGCCGTAAAGCAGGCACACGAGATAGGCGGTATGCAGGGCCAGGACCAGCATGCTGACCATGTCTTCCCAGAAGAAGGCGTCGGCGAAGAGCCAGCGCCCGAACACGTCCTTCTCCCAGATCGAACCGGTGACCATGATCGTATAGAGGAGCAGCGTTTTGACGACGATCGAGCCATTCGCCGCGGCGAGCCCTTCGCCTGTGGCGAGGTAGCGCAGGATGAGGCCGATACTGATCGTGAAGACAAGGAATTGCAGGGGCGCAAGGATGCCTTGAACGACCGTCCACGGCGACGCGTCTCTGCGGCGGCGCTGCTCCGGGGTATAGAGCTCCTTCGAGCTCCTGTCAGTGTGCAGTCGTCCCGTATCTGCCACGACTGTCGACCGCCTCCCTTGGTTTCATGCTCCGTGCAGTCGTGGCGAATGTAATCTGCGCATGTCAAAAGTGTCAACCAAAAGTGACGTAAAAAGATATTTACAAATTTTGCCGCATAGGTAGTTTCTGCGACTGGAAATCGGAAAATCTCGAGCGTACGATTTCCAAAGGAGAGGTAAGCCAACGCTAAAGAATGCGAGACGTCGGACGCACTTCCTTGGGTAACGTCCGGGCTGATAGCGGCATCTAGACCGCCGTGTTTTTTTAGTTGGCGAAACAATGGGATCGCCGGGAAATGGGTCAGGGACGCATCAGCTTTTCGGGTGGTTTCATCGATTCCTGTGACTATCGCGCCGGCAACGGTGGCAGTAGCGGATTCCCTGGAAACGGAATGCAGCCCGGCGAAGGTGCGACCATTTTAGCGGAGGCGCTGGCAGGCAAGCGGGCGCCTGAAGTGACTGACGATTGGATGCTGGAAAGCGTTGCGCGAAAACATGCGCGGCTGCTCCAGGTCAGCACCCAGCAGCGCGAGCGGATAGCGGAGTTCGTCGAACTGCTGTTCGACGAGGAATCCGACGGATGCCAGGAGAGGATGGAACAGGCGTTCCATGAGACCGGCGACACTCAGAAAGTCGTCGATCTTCTGCTGGAGCCGGCAGCGCGCATCATTGGTGAAAACTGGTGCGCGGACGAATGCGATTTCCTCAAGGTGACGATCGCGATGTCTCGCATGCAGCGGCTGTTCAGACGCATGGCGTGCGAGCATCCGCCGGCGTCGATACCGGACCTTTCGCGCTGCGCCTTGCTGACGCCTGCGCCCGGCGAACAGCATACGTTTGGGTTGTCTGTCGTTGACGATGCATTCCGCCGCGCTGGTTGGGAAGTCGACTGCTGTGGCTGCGACGAAGAAGCTGAAATGTTTCGACTTGTTGGGTTGAACAACTATCAGATCCTGGGAGTCTCAGTCAGTGTTGAGCGGCTGCTGCCAGATCTTGCTGCCATAAGTCGCAAGCTGCGAGCGCGCTCGCGCAACAAGTCCATCGTCTTGATTGCGGGCGGCAGTATGGTTATGCAGAATCCTCAGGGCGCAATCGACGCCGGCTTCGACCTGCTTGCCGTGGATGCGGTATCCGCTGTGACTTTGGCCGAAGCGGTGATTGCGTCTTTGATGACGGCGGTCGACCAGAGGGTGGCCGCCGAATAACAGGGATGTGACAGGCTTCGATGGACAAGCAGGTTTTCCGCGAGGTGTCCCGCTCGTTCCGTTCACATGACGATTTGTTTTCAGGACTGGGCGCAGAGGCGCTTGGCGCTCTCGCAACCGCGAACTCCGACATCGCGCTGGTGATTGCCCGCGATGGTCGGATCGTCGATATCGCTTACCGCGACCGTACTCTGAAGGCCTGGCACCTGGACGACTGGGTCGGCAAGCTCTGGAAAGAGACGGTTACTTCCGAAAGCCAGAACAAGATCGACGAACTTTTGCAGGAATCGGTAAAGGCCTCGCCTACCCGGTCGCGCCAGGTAAATCATCCCGCAAAATCCGGCGGCGACCTGCCAGTTGGATACAGGCTCGTGTCGTTTTCCGGCTGGCAGCACAAGGTTGCGCTTGGCAGCGACCTAAGACCCATGGCGGAGATGCAGCAGCGGCTGGTCCGGTCGCAGATCGAGATGGAGAAGGACTATCGGAAACTACGTGATATCGAGTCCCGCTACCGCATCCTCTTCTACCTGGCGGTTGAGCCGCTGGTTGTCGTCGAGGCGCAATCGCTGAAAGTTCTCGATGCCAATGAAGGCGCCGTGCGTCTGCTGGACAAGCCTGTCAAGAAACTCGTCGGAACGTCGGTAGCGTCGTTGTTTGCGAAAGCGGATCAGCAACGGGCCAGCGAAGCGCTGGCGGTGCTCGGCGCACGTGCGAGGGCCGACGTTTTTCGTGCGCGCCCTGCGACGAGCGACGAGCATATGGAAATACGCGTAACTCCGTTTCGGGAATTTGGACGGACCAATCTGCTTGTCTGCTTCTCTAGCGAAGAGCCGGCCAAGCCCAGCGCAAGCGCGGGTTCGGATTCCACGATGATTTCCATGGTCGACCACCTCCCCGAGGGCTTCGTCATAGTCAATAGCCAAGGCAATGTCGTCCAAGCCAATCCGGCGTTTCTCGACTTGATACGCGTAGTCACGCTGGACAGGATCGAAGGCAAGGGACTTGATACCTGGCTCGGCGGCTCCGGCGTCGATCTCCAGGTGCTCATGGCCAACCTTCGCGACCGTGGCACGGTGCGGCGATTCGCGTCGGTTATTCGTGATGAACTGGGCGGCAGCGAGGCTGTGGAGGTCTCGGCGGCACGCATCGAGACCGCGGGCGGACAGCTATTCGGTTTCGCGATACGGGAACAGGCAAGAGGCGACGGCGGCCAGGCCGGCAGTGTTGGGATGCAAAGCGGACCGGCTACCCAGTTTACCGAGCTGGTAGGTCGCGTGCCTCTAAAGGATCTCGTGCGCGATACTGCCGATGTGATCGAAAAGCTCTGTATCGAGGCGGCGTTGCGCCTTACCGACAACAATCGGGCGTCGGCCGCCGACATGCTGGGCCTCAGCCGCCAGAGCCTTTACGTCAAGCTCAAGCGCTATGGCATTTCCGACCTTGAGGATGCCGACAGCTGAGCATTCCGGATCGTCGAAATGTGTCAATTTTGATTGACGATCCGATGTGTAAAAATTATTGTGCTGCATGGCCGAACAATCGCTTGCAACACGCCGCCCTCAGACGCCGACCGTAGCAGCGACGATCGAACTGCTGAAGCCGATCACCTGGTTTGCGCCGATGTGGGCGTTTGGGTGCGGCGTCGTCTCGTCGGGTGTCTCTGTTGGCGATCGCTGGCCCTATGTGGTCGGCGGAATCCTTCTTGCGGGTCCGCTCGTCTGCGGTACCAGCCAGGCGGTGAACGACTGGTATGACCGCGAAGTCGACGCGATCAACGAGCCGAACCGCGTGATCCCTTCCGGCAGGATGCCAGGCCGGTGGGGTTTGTATGTGGCGATAGCCAATACGTTCATTTCGCTGGTTGTGGCGTGGTGGCTAGGGCCCTGGGTTTTTGGCGCCGCCGTCGTTGGCCTTGCGCTTGCTTGGGCCTACAGCGCGCCTCCCTTGCGACTGAAGCGCAGTGGCTGGTATGGCCCTGGCGCCGTCGGCCTGTGTTATGAAGGCTTGCCCTGGTTCACCGCCGCGGCTGCGGCGGTCGGCGCTTTCCCAGGCAATCACGTCGTCGCGTTCGCCGTCCTCTACAGCATCGGTGCGCACGGCATAATGACGCTCAACGACTTCAAGTCGGTCGAAGGCGATCGCCAGACTGGCCTTGCGAGTTTACCGGCCACGCTTGGCGTGGAGCGCGCTGCGCGGTTGGCCTGCTTGATCATGGGGCTGCCGCAGCTGGCGGTAATCGGTCTGCTCGCGCACTGGGGCTTTCCGATCCAAGCAATGATTGTCGCAGCTCTACTGCTTGGCCAGGTCGTGTGCATGGCGCGCATGCTCACTGACCCTTTGCGGCTGGCCTCCTGGTACAACGCGACCGGCACGACAATGTATGTTTTCGGCATGTTGGCGAGCGCGTTTGCCGTCCGCGCGATGCAGGGAGGATAGTCCGATTCAAGACAAACCGCTCGGTTGGATTGGCATTATCAGACTTGGCCTGGTGCAGGCTGCGCTCGGGTCGATTGTCGTGCTGACGACATCCACGCTCAATCGGATCATGGTTGTTGAGCTAGGGCTCGCAGCAGTGGTGCCTGGTGCTTTGGTGGGCATTCACTATGGCGTACAGATTGCGCGGCCGCTTTGGGGCCACGGGTCGGACAGGGGAGGGCGACGGACGCCGTGGATAGTGGGCGGCGTGGCAATGCTTGCGCTGGCTGGGGTCGGCGCTGCAATGGCGACGGCGCTGATGGCCGAGAACTTTGCCGTTGGCCTCATACTCGCCATTCTCGATTTCATTCTCATCGGATTTGGCATCGGTGCGGCAGGGACCTCCTTGCTGGCGCTCCTTGCATCAAGCGTGGCGGCAGAGCGCCGGCCCGCGGCTGCGACCGTGGTTTGGCTGATGATGATTTTCGGCATCGCCGTGACGGCGGTTGTCTCAGGCAAATTTCTGGATCCGTTCACAATGACGCGGCTGATCGAAGTGACGTCTGTCACGGGCGCTGCGGCGCTGCTGCTGACGGTGCTGGCGGTTGCCGGCATTGAAAGGGCCAGTTCGGCGGATGCGGCGATAAACACCGCGGAACCGACGCCGAATTTCCGCGACAGTCTTGCAGACGCATGGGCTGATCCACAGGCGCGCATCTTCACGATCTTCGTATTCATCTCGATGCTCGGCTATAGCATGCAGGACTTGATCCTCGAGCCGTTCGCCGGCCTCGTGTTCGGCATGACGCCGGGCGAGACGACCGGGCTCTCCGGCATCCAGAATGGCGGTGTCTTCGCCGGCATGGTGCTGGTTGGCGCAGCGGGCAGCATGCTGGCACGTCGGGTTCCGGCGATCCTCAAATATTTCACCGTCGGCGGTTGCCTGCTTTCGGGTCTGGCGCTGGCTGCGCTGACGGCGTCGGCCGTCCTTGCCGGAGACTGGCCGCTGAAGACCAATGTCTTCGTGCTCGGCTTTGCAAACGGTATCTTCGCGGTCGCCGCGATTGCGTCGATGATGGCGTTGGCTGGCGCTGCGGGCAAGGCGCGTGTTGGTCTGCGCATGGGCCTGTGGGGCGCCGCGCAGGCGGTGGCCTTCGGGCTTGGCGGGTTTGCAGGCGCCGTTGCCGTCGATCTTGTTCGCGTGGCCGGCGTGTCGGTGCCGCTTGCCTACGGCAGCGTGTTCCTGCTCGAAGCGATGATATTCGTTGCTGCAGCCACGACAGCTCTGAAAATTGCACCGGCACGCGGCGCGACCGGCAACGCTGCGCACGGCGACGAGACATTTTCCACTGCGCTCCAGGCGGCGGAATGACCCCCGGACAAACACCGCACTATTCCGCCTACGACGTTGTCGTCGTCGGCGGAGGGCCTGCGGGATCGACCGCAGCGGCCGAACTGGCGAGCGCAGGACACCGCGTTCTGCTGCTTGACCGGGCGGGCCGCGTGAAGCCGTGCGGCGGGGCCATTCCCACGAAGCTCATCGGTGAATTCGCCATCCCCAAACATCTCCTGACCGCGCATATCCGTTCGGCGCGGATCTTTGCTCCGTCAAAGGCGAGCGTCGACATGCGGATCGACAACGGGTTTGTCGGGATGGTGGACCGCGAGGTCTTCGACCCATGGCTGCGCGAGCGGGCGCGAACCGCCGGGGCAGAGGTGGTCGTCGCAACGTTTCGAGACGCTGCTCGCGGTCCGGACGGACAACTGGCTGTCACCTTTGACGGCAACAGCGTGTCCCACACCGTGTCCACCAGGCTTGTCGTCGGCGCCGATGGAGCCAATTCATCGGTGCGCCGCCTGCTTTTCGGCAAGGGATCGCGGCCGCCCTATGTCTTTGCATATCATGAGATCGTGCGGTCGCCCGCGGGACGCCAGCCCGGCTTCGATCCTCAACGCTGCGATGTCTACTACCAGTCGCCCATTTCCCCGGATTTCTACGGCTGGGTTTTCCCTCATGGTGAGACAATCAGTGTCGGAGTTGGCAGCGCGGTAAGAGGCTTCGACCTGCGCGCCGCGACGCGGCTGCTGCGCGAGCAGGCGGGGCTGGTTGACCAGGAGACCATCCGCGAGGAAGGCGCGCCGTTGCCGCTGAAGCCGTTGCGCCGTTGGGACAACGGCCGCGACGCCGTCCTGGTGGGCGACGCTGCAGGCGTGGTCGCCCCGTCTTCCGGTGAGGGTATCTACTACGCGATGTTATGCGGCCGGCTCGCCTCCGAGGCCGCCGCAGCGTTTTTGGCGACGGGCGACGCCAAGGCGCTGGCGCAGGTGAGAAAGCGCTTCATGCGGCTGCATGGTCGCGTCTTCATGGTGCTCGGCTTCATGCAGCGCTTCTGGTACCGCAACGACAAGCGCCGCGAGCGCTTCGTGGCGATCTGCGAGGACCCTGACGTGCAACGGCTGGTCTGGGAGTCCTACCTGAACAAGCGTTTCGTGCGGACTGATCCGATCGCGCACCTGCGCGTATTCTTCAAGGATATCGGCCATCTGCTGCGCATGGCATTCCAGTAGTCCGGGCACCGGTCGGGAGGATCACCATGTTAGACTCGTTTGTACTGGATGGAACGGTCACGCTGATCGCCATTGCCGTGCTCGTGCTCGAACTTGCCGTCGTGCTCGCCCGCACCCTTTCGGGCTGCAGACGGCCGGTGTTCGATCTTGTCGCCAACGCTTTCTCCGGCCTGTTCCTGATTCTCGCGCTGCGTGCAGCACTTGTCGATTCAGGAGCAGCGACGATCGCCACGTTCCTGACGCTGGCCTTCATCGCTCATGTCGCCGGCTTGGCGAGGCGATTGAACGAGCTGAGCAGACTTCCCGATGAAACCTGTATTGGCACGCGTTCCAGCCGCCTGACGGGGCGCAGTTCCACTTAGAATACGGCTCGCGCGTCCGTCAGTTGGCCGGGGCTGCCTGTTGCGCTTCGCCGACGCCGAGTTTCTCAGCCAGTTGAAGTGCCGCGGCGTAGTCCTCGATGATAGCGGGCAGTGTAGCCGCCGCGAACTGGCCAAGCTGATCGGCCTTGGTGGCGTAGCCCCTGTAAGCCGCGATCGCGCGCTGGTGAATATACACCTGCGTAGCTATGTAGGATCGGTCGAATTCAGCGCCCTTCTGGGGCTCCAGCTTGCCGATCATGCCCATCTGCTCTCCATCGACGGAAGGTTTGGCGATCTCGACGCCGTCGGCCGCTCCCGCCTTGCGAATAGCGTCCATGGACGCTTTGTGCATCTCCGCCATCTCGGCCGCGAAAGCCTTCACGTCAGGCAACTCCGCCAGCGTTGCAGCCAGCGCAGATGTCTGGATCTCGAATTCGTCGATCGACGTCGCGGCGGACACGAACTCGAACGGCGATGAAAATTCCGCAGCCTTGATCTGGGTTTCCGGGATGGTCGGCGTGGCGGAGCCGGTCTGGGCCTGTGCCATTGCGGGCAGGGGGACCATCAAGGCGATGAGCGATACGGCGAACATGAACTTGCGGGTCATGGCTTCTCCTGACGTCCAGATTTCTGCTGACACATCGGGGCCGAGCCGCCGATAGTGCAGATCAATGCGCCGAGATGCTGTGGGTTCCAAAAGAATGGCTGTTTGCCGGCAATGGCAAGGCGTCGGCGGCGGAGCATGCGCTGTTGATCGCTACCGCCCGGGGCTCTTCCACTTGATGGAACATCCTATCGAAGCGATCTGTTCGCGCGGTCCTTCCCCTGATCGCGCGACCGCCACCATCGCCTCGAACAGGTCCCTGCGCAGGCCGGGAATGCCTGCCTCCTTGCGCGAGGCGTCGAGCCGCCCGCGATACTGCAACCGCATGTCGCCGTTCAGTCCGAAAAAATCGGGCGTGCAGACCGCGCCGTAGGCGCGCGCCACGGCCTGGTCTTCGTCGAGAAGGTAGGGGAAGCCGAAGCTGTGCTTCTTGGCGAACAGCTTCATGTTGTCGAACGAATCGTCCGGGTGGCTCGCTGCATCATTGGCGTTGATGGCCACGAAACCGACGCCCTGGTGCCTGAGTTCGGCCGCGTCGTGCACGATGCGTCCGATCACCGCCTTCACGTAGGGACAGTGGTTGCAGATGAACGCGACCACCAGGCCGCCATTCAGCCCGCTGCCCAAAACCCTGTGCTGCTTTCCATCGACGCCTGGCAGTGTTGCGTCGACCGCCTGCCGCCCGAAATCGCAAACCGGTGCAACCGCGCCCATGCCTTATCCTTTCCGGAGATGCCGGTTTGCTTGGCGCGCCGCCGTCGCCAGCCGCGCGAATAGCCTCGATGTTGCCGCCCGTGAAGAGCGCCGAAGCTGCGACCAGCACTGTCGCGCGACGCCGGCGACCTCGTCTTCCGGGCGCGAAAAATCCGCTGACAGCAGCGATGGCGCGATGATTATTGTTTCGAACATTGTATTTCGCTTTTGCGCGCTCAGGCCAGTTCGAGCTTTTCCGGTTCGCCCTCCAGCTTTCCTTCCACGAAGATGCGGCTGCCGCGGATGTCGGCTTCCTCGATCGTGATAAGGTCGAGCCGGGTCAGGTGTCGGCCGCGCTGGCTGAACAGCCGGTTCGCTTGACGCAGGCGTGCCCGGTCCAGCGCGTTCCTGATCGAGCGCGCGTTGGAGAAGTGCGGCAGACTCATGCGCAGCGGTATGTACTCGGACAGCGCGCCGGCAGCGCTCGGGCTCAGGCGGTAGTTCTGTTCCGCCAACATGAGTTCGGCGATCGATTCCAGTTCGTCCGGCCGATAGTCCGGGAAATCGATGTGATGGGCAATTCGAGAGCGCATTCCGGGATTGCTGAGGAAAAAGCGGTCCATCTTGTCCTTGTAGCCGGCGAGGATCACCACCAGGTCGTCGCGGTTCGTCTCCATGCACTGCAGCAGGATTTCGATAGATTCCTGTCCGTAGTCGCGCTCGTTTTCCGGCTTGTAGAGGTAATAGGCCTCGTCGATGAACAGGACGCCGCCCATGGCACGCTTGATGACCTCGCGGGTCTTCGGCGCAGTGTGGCCGACATACTGACCGACCAGGTCGTCGCGCGTGACCGACACCACGTGGCCTTCGCGGACGTAGCCCAGCCGATGGAGGATTTCGGCCATCCGCAAGGCGACGGTGGTCTTGCCGGTGCCCGGGTTGCCGGTGAAGTTCATGTGCAGCGTTGGGGTGTCGGCCGAAATGCCGAACTTCCGCCGCAGCCGGTCCACCAACAGCAGCGCGGCGATCTCCCGGATGCGCGTCTTGACCGGCTTCAGCCCGACCAGTTCGCGGTCGAGCTTGGCCATCACCTCGTCGACCTGCGATGCCTCGAATTCGGCCTGCAGGTCGACCACTGCATCGTCGGGCAGGAGTTCAGCGTCCATCGGCCTGTCTCACGCGGCGCGTCGGGGTTCGTCCCGTTCCATCAGCTCCGCTCCCCCTCCGGCCGATCGGTGGCGTAGGGAATGATCGAGTAGCCCTGGCTCCGGCCGTCGCGCTCCTGCCGCACGAGCCTGAAGCCTGGCTCGCTAGGTGGCCGGTTGACGATGAAGGACATGCGAGGCGCTTCCCAGCCTTTCGTCGAATCGAATGCGGTGACCCGGACATACATGTTGGGCATCGCCTTCCGGCAATTGTTGATCTCCATCAGGATGCCGGCCGGATCCTTGAGATCGAACATCGGGTTGCCGTACATTTCCCAGTAGGTGTTCCTGGGGTGCGGATCGTCGGTGTACTCGACGCTGACTGCCCAGTGGTTCTTCAGCGCATATTTGATCTGCGCGGAGATCTGGGTGTCGGTGAGGTCGGGCAGGAACGAGAATTGTCCCTGTGTGACCTTGTTTCCGGGATTGGTCATCATGGCTGCGTCTCCTTGCGATCAGAAGCTGGCTGTGGCTGTCGGAACGAAGTCCGCCGTGTCGGTGGATTCGTAATTGAACGTCACGTCCTTCCAGGTGGTCAGCGCGGCCTTCAGCGGCGAGCACCATTTCGCGGCCTGTTCAAGGATATCAGGCCCTTCGCGCAGGTAGTCGCGGCCTTCATTGCGCGCCAGGATCATGGCTTCGAGCGCGACACGGTTGGCCGTGGCGCCGGCCTGGATGCCGTCCGGATGGCCGATCGTGCCGCCGCCGAACTGCAGCACGACATCCTCGCCGAGATAGTGGATCAGCTGGTGCATCTGGCCGGCATGGATGCCACCGGACGCGACAGGCATCACCTTGTTGAGCGACGCCCAGTCCTGGTCGAAGAACAGCCCGGTTTCGAGGTTCTGAGGCGTACGCTCCTCGCGCAACGTGTCGTAGAAGCCCTTGATCATCAGCGGGTCGCCTTCGAGCTTGCCGACGACGGTGCCGGCATGGATATGGTCGACGCCTGCCATGCGCATCCACTTGCAGATGACGCGGAAGTTCATGCCGTGGTTCTTCTGGCGCGAATAGGTCGAGTTTCCTGCGCGATGCAGATGCAGGATCATGTCGTTGCGCCGCGCCCATCTGGCCATGGACTGGATGGCGGTGTAGCCGATCACCAGGTCGATCATGATGATCGCCGAGCCGAGTTGCTTGGCGAATTCGGCGCGCTCGTACATCTCCTCCATCGTGCCGGCCGTCACGTTCAGGTAATGGCCCTTTACCTCGCCTGTCGCGGCTGCCGCCTTGTTGACCGCCTCCATGCAGTAGAGGTAGCGATCGCGCCAATGCATGAACGGCTGGCTGTTGATGTTTTCGTCGTCCTTGACGAAATCGAGTCCGCCCTTGAGCGCCTCGTAGACGACGCGGCCGTAATTGCGCCCAGACAGGCCGAGCTTTGGCTTGGTCGTCGCGCCGAGCAGCGGGCGCCCGAACTTGTCCAGCCGCTCGCGCTCGACCACGATCCCCGTCGCCGGTCCCTGGAAGGTCTTCAGGTAGGCGACGGGAATGCGCATGTCCTCCAGCCTCAGCGCCTTGACCGCCTTGAAGCCGAACACGTTGCCGATGATCGAAGCGGTCAGGTTGGCGATCGAGCCGGGCTCGAAAAGATCGAGGTCGTAGGCGATGGTGGCGAAATACTGCTGTTCGGTCTTGGTGCCCGGGCCGGTGTTTGGCACCGGTTCCGATTTTATGGCCTTGGCGCGGTAAAGCTCGCAGGCGGTCAGCCGGTCGGTCCAGACCACCGTCCACGTGGCCGTCGAGCTTTCCCCGGCGACCGCTGCCGCGGCTTCCTCGTGGTCGACGCCCGGCTGCGGCGTAATGCGAAACAACGCGATCAGGTCGGTGTCCTTGGGCACGTAGCCCGGCTCCCAATACCCCATCTTCTTGTAGGGGATGACGCCGGACTTGTAGCGTTCCTTGCCTTCGGCGAGAGTCTGCGACTGCACGTTCATCGGGTCTTCCTCTCTAAGAATCGGTTCTTGGACAAAGGCGTCCGCATGCTCGTGGTCACAGGCGCCTCTTGCGTTCAATGAGCTGAAGGATAAGCGGCGTGAGGATGAGCTGCATTGCGATGTCGAGCTTCGTTGCCGGCATCACGATCGTGTTGGCGCGCGACATGAACGAATCGTGGATCATCGAAAGCAGATAGGGAAAGTCGATGCCGCGCGGATTGGCGAAGCGGATCACCAGCATCGATTCGTCCGCGGTCGGTATCCAGCGCGCGATGAAGGGGTTCGAGGTGTCGACGATGGGAACGCGCTGGAAGTTGATGTTCGTCAGCGCGAACTGGGGGACGATGTAATTCACATAGTCCGGCATTCGGCGCAGGATCGTGTCGGTAACCGCCTCGGTGCTGTAGCCCCGCGCGGCCTTGTCGCGGTGTATCTTCTGTATCCATTCCAGATTGATCACCGGCACGACGCCGATCTTCAGGTCGGCATGTCGGGCGACATCCACCGTGTCGGTCTTGGCGCAGCCGTGCAGGCCCTCGTAAAAGAGCAGGTCCGAGTTTTGCGGGAAGGGTTTCCACTCGGTGAAATTGCCAGCCGCGACGCCGTGGAGCGCGGCGTCCTGGTCATCGTGAACATAGTGGCGCGTCTCGCCCGTTCCCGTTCGGCCAAACTGTTCGAACACGGCTTCCAGTTTTTGGAGCAGGTTCGCGTCCTCGTGAAAATGCGTGAAGTTCTGGCCTTGCGCGGTGGCGTCGGAAATCTTCTTCTTCATCGCCGCACGGTCGAAGGCATGGAAGGCGTCGCCCTCGATATAGGCCGCCTCGATCTTCTCGCGCCGAAAGATCATGTCGAAGATGCTCTTCACCGAAGTCGTGCCGGCGCCCGACGAGCCCGTAATAGAAATGATCGGATGCTTGGTGGACATCGAACCCCTCAATGCCTGAACAGGCCGCGATTGCCGAAAAGCGGCGCGCGCTCGGCAATCAGGCTCGGGTCGGTGTGGTAGCGTGCGATACGATCGACCTCGCCGACGGAGCCGCACACGAGGGGCGTGCGCTGGTCGATCGTATCGGGAATCCTGTCCAGGATATCGTCTATCGCGTCAGTCGCCCGCCCGCCGGCATGCTCGACCAGCATCGCGATGGGGTTTGCCTGGTGTATCAGGCCAAGTCGGCCTTGCGAAAATCCCTTTCGGTTGTCTGCAGGCTCGAGATAGATGCCGCCGCGCATGAGAATGCGATAGATGTGGGCGACCAGCGAAGCGCCCCAGCGCATGTCGAAGTCGCTGTGCCTCGGACCTTCGACCCCGCTCAGGCAATCGTCGATATAAAGCCTGACGGCACGGTTCCAGTGCCGGTAGTTGGATGCGTTGATCGCGTATTCGTTGGCGTCCGGCGGGATCGCGCAGCTGTCCCACGCCTGCACGAAAACACCCATCGAAGCGGAGAAGACAAAGACATGCGTGCCGTTGCCAAGCGTCAGCGCCAGACCGAGCTGCGGTCCGTAGACGAAGAAGCCCGCGGCCAGTTGGCGGCGGCCGGTTTGCAGGAAGGAGCTTTCGCTCCCTCCGTGCCGGGCTGGCAGCACTGAAAAGATCGTTCCCAGCGCCGCGTTGATGTCGATGTTCGAGATACCGTCCAGAGGATGCACCGCCACGGCCAGCGTCCCTTGAGGGTCGAGCGAAACCTCCGCGCCGTCCAATGCGTCCAGGTAGGAAGCAACGGGTGCGTCGCGCATGGCGTCCAGCAGGATGGCTGCGGCATGCGTTCCAGGAACGCTGCGCGGATCCTCACCGCCGCGCGGCAGGATCGTGTGCGTTGCGCCCGGCCCGACATTGCTGATGATCGCGCGAACCTTCAGTGCCGCCGCCGCGATCGCACGCACCGCCACGGCCACGTCGGCGCGAAATTCCTGCTGCGACGCCGCATGGGAATTCAGGAACAGTATTCAAAAACTAAGTAAAATTTAATTTCTTTACCTATGGCATAAGATTTTATAAGCTTCTGTCATGCGCAACTTGTCGCTGAGGCAGCTCCGGTCCATCGTCGCGATTTTCAAGCACAGCAAGATCGTGACGGCTGCGGCGGAACTCGGCGTTACGCCGTCGGCGATCACGCTTCAGCTGCAGCAACTGGAGAAAGACACCGGGCTGTTGCTGTTCGACCGCACGACTTCCGGCATGCGGGCCACTGCGGCGGGGCTGGCGATGCTCGATGCAGCACAATCGATCGAGGAACGCATTCGCGTTTTGGCGGACGAGATCGATGCGATCAAGGGCGTCCGTCGCGGCAGCCTTCGGCTGGGCGTCGTGTCGACCGCGAAATATTTCGCGCCGCGGCTGATGGCGGCCTTCATGGTGGAGTATCCCGACATCGAAATGCGGCTCGTCGTTGGAAACCGCTCCGAGACGATCACCAGCCTGCGCGACCACGATATCGATATCGCCCTGATGGGACGTCCGCCCCAGGACATTCCTGTGCGCGCCGCCGTCTTTGGAGATCACCCTCTGGTGATCATAGCCGCACCTGGCCACCCGCTTGTCGGACAGCGCGAAATAACCAGGGAGAGGATAGCCAAGGAGTCGTTCCTTGTGCGCGAACATGGGTCCGGCACGCGCATCTCGATGGAGATATTCATGCGCAGCGTGTCGGGATGGCTCGAAAAGCAAAGCATCCAGATGGACTCGAACGAGACGATCAAGCAGTCGGTCATGGCCGGCCTTGGCGTTGCATTCATCTCTGCCCATACCGTCGCTTCGGAACTCGAATCGTCGCGTCTTGCCCTCCTGGATGTCATTGGCATTCCGATCCGCCGGCAATGGTTTGCAGTCGCTCGCAGCGATCGGGCGATGACGCCCGTCATGCAAGCGTTCCACGAATTTCTGGCGCAGAAGGCGGCGCAGCACCTACCGCTCGTTCCCCAGCTTTACGTCGAATCGGGTTCTTGGCCCGTTGGTGGTCGACGGTAACTAGTCGAGCGTCGTGACCATGCGAGACAGCACATTGGACTTCAGCACGAAGTGTTGAAAAAGCGCTCCCGCGACGTGAAGGATGATGAGGGCCAGAAGCACATTCTTGGCAAGAACGTGCGCAAGAGCAGCCTCCCGTACTCCCGCAAACCATGCGACCGAACCAGAGAGCGGCATTCCGATAATCAAGGCGTAGATCAGGAAGTGCGTCGCCTTGGCTATAAATTTCAATGGCTTAGGTTCGTTGGCGGGGAGGGGTGGCGCCCCAAGCTTGAAACGCAGCCAGAGGCGCCACAATGCCAGCAAGAAAATCAGCTGGCCTGACACAACATGTAGATACGCCCAGCCGCGGCCTTCGGGGTCCGCTGGCGTATTCCCTACAAAGGCACCCCATGCGTTTTCGATTGCCTCGTGGGCGACGAACTGGAAGAGGACAAGGAACGCAACGGTCCAATGCAGCCCAATCTGCAACCCGGAATAGCCTTTTTGCGAAGCCATGGTCATGTGGCAGAACCGTTCCGGCCAGAGGATAGCGCCGGGCCTGCCGATCGGCAATTGCTGCAGTGCTCCTTTCACCAGGTGATGCTGGCACGTACTGCTGTTGTTCGCTTGTCTTGAACAGGCAGCGCTGCTTCGCTACCGTTGATCATCGCTACTGATCGCAATCGGAGATTTATGCGCAAGCCCGACATTCCCGCAGGTCTTCCCGACGACATCGAGGACCGGAAGACGCGTGCACGGGCTTGGTTCGAAGACCTGCGCGATAGCCTGTGCGAGGCATTTGAACAACTCGAAGATGATGTCGAAGCCGAAGGCCCGCAGGCTGCAGGGCGTTTCGAACGGACGCCGTGGCAGCGTGACGAGGGGCGGGGCGGTGGCGGCGTCATGTCCATGATGCACGGGCGTGTCTTTGAGAAGGTGGGAGTGCATGCCTCCACCGTCTTTGGAGAGTTCTCGCCGGAGTTTCGCAAACAGATGCCCGGTGGCGAGGAAGACCCCCGCTTCTGGGCGAGCGGCATCTCGCTCATTGCTCATCCCTGGAATCCGAACGTGCCGGCGGTTCACATGAACACGCGGATGGTTGTGACCTCGCGCTGGTGGTTTGGCGGAGGAGCCGATCTGACACCGGTGCTCGACCGACGGCGCACCCAGGAAGACGAAGACTCGGTCGCCTTTCACCACGCCATGCGCACGGCCTGCGAACAGAACCCGACGGTTGTTGACTACGCCCATGTGAGGGCATGGTGCGACGAGTATTTCTTTCTGCCCCACCGCGGTGAGCCACGCGGCATAGGTGGCATCTTTTTCGATTGGCAACACTCGACAGAGGACAAGGGCGGATGGGAGGCGGACTTCCGCCTTGTGCAGGATGTGGGCAAGTCATTCCAGACGATCTACACCCAGCTCGTCGGCAGCAATTTCAGCAAGCCCTGGACCGAGGCCGATCGTGATGAACAATTGATACGACGTGGCCGTTACGTCGAATTCAACCTGCTGCACGATCGCGGCACCATCTTCGGTTTGAAAACCGGCGGCAATGTCGAGTCTATCCTATCGAGCCTGCCGCCTCAGGTGAAATGGCCTTGATTGGCGTGCTCGCCGCTTCGCGTTTGCAGATGGCTGTTCGCCTCATTCGTTCAAGCGGCGTACTTTCCTGACGAGCCACCACACTCCTATGATCGCAATAGGAACCGAACCTGCGGTGATAAGTTCGGGCGCGATTGCCTTGCCGAAGTGGCTCGTTCCTTTCGCTAGGTAGCTGATAAGGCCCACTACATAATAAGACACCGCTGCTATCGACAGGCCTTCGACGGTTTGCTGCAGCCTCAACTGCAGTTTTGCGCGGTTGTTCATCGATGCGAGCAAATCGCGGTTCTGTTTCTCGACTTCGACGTCTACCCACGTACGCAACAACTGCGTCGTGCGGGTCAGCTTGCGCGACAGATTGCCCTGACGCTCCTCGACCGATCGACAGGTGCGCATCGCAGGCGCAAGTCGGCGCTGCAAGAATGCCGCCCACGTGTCGTGTCCCGTCACCGCTTCCTCGTCCAGAGCGCTGAGGCGCTCCAATACAATGCCGTCATAGGCTCGGCTGGCGCCGAACCGGTAAAGACTTGCTGCGGCGTCCGCTTCGAGTTCTGCTGCTAGCTCAGTCAGTTCGGCGAGCAGCGTCTGGCTGTTGCGCCTGTCGGCCGCCTTCATCTCGGTGGTGATCGCAGCCAGGCGATCCTCGATCCGGCGCACTCGCCCAGACAGGGACTGCGCCATGGGCAGGCCGAGCAGGGCCAGCGTTCGGTAGGTCTCTATGTCGAGCAGCCGTTGGCAAAGCGCGCCGGTGCGGTGCCCCGTCAGGCCTTTGTCGAGTATCAGGATACGGGTCAGCCCGTCTCCATCCTGGCGGAAATCGGTGATGATTGCCGCCTTGCCGTTCTCGACAAGGGAGTAGCAGAGGCTTGCGGCATCGAAGGAGCCGACAAGGTTCTTGCTTGCCTGGGTCCATTTTCGGATTTCCAGGCGTATGCCGCAGATGACCATGCCCGGAGGACTGAAGCCGTTGCCGAAAGGTGAGTCCTCGGCAGCGGCGACGCCGCTGGAAAGCGGCCCCTCCCACAAGTACGTCGAAAACTCCGTATGGCGTTCCCAGCGCAATGTTCCGGGTCCCCAATTCATCGCATGATGTCGGGCTTGCTTGTTGGGAGCGGCTTTGCCGAGGCGGCCCGACAATTCCGAGAGCACCGCGTGGTCCATGGCGGCGCCCCCTTCTGTCATGAAGGCGAGTTGTACGAGTGTGCGCGGCTGCTGCACCAGCGGATGAGGCCGCGAATGCACTTCCCCGATCGCCTCGGAGCGACCGGCGTGGGCGGGAAAACCCAGGACCTTGCCAGCAAATCCAGAAACAATATCGGGATCAGACTGATCAGAAGACATTTACTCATTCCCCAAATGGCCTTTGGCAGAAGACTGCGATCAGGCCGCGAACGCAAGTGGCGCATTGGTGCCTGTTGCGGTGGAGAATGCTGCGCACTTCGCAGACTGTTTTGACGCTTTTGCGAGTTCTCACGAAGTCGTGAGGCCATGATCCGCCGCTCTGGACCAGCCGTAGAACGATCTCAATCAAAAAAGGTGAAAGCCTATGAAAAAGACCCACGGCCCAGCTAAACGAATCCAGAGGCTCTGCAGATAGTCGTTCGGCCATCAACCAATTTCGGAGACCCAATGCCAAACATCGTGCTGATACTGGGAAGTGCTGCTGATGTTGTAAGGAGCCGCTCCTGGTCGCGGGATGTCTTCACTTCAATCGTTGCTATCAACAACGCATGGGCTGTGCGGCCGGACTATGACTATCTGATACACGCGGACGATTTTCCTGACGGCAGGATGCCGAAGCCCGACGGCTTGTACACCGCATCGGTTATTCGATCCGATGCGTATGTCACTGCGCAGAATAAATTTGGTGGATTTGTTTATGCCGGGGGCACGATGGCGTTCACGGCCGGGTATTGGGCCTTGCACACGCTCAAGCCGGATGTTCTGGCATTTCTAGGCTGCGACATGATGTACCCGCCAAGCACCATGACGCACTTTTATGGCGTCGGAACCGCTGACCCACTTCGCGACGATGTCACTTTAAAGAGCCTCGAGGCGAAGGCCGCCAGACTGTTCATCAAGGCGTTGCGCAGGGGTACGATATGTCTGAATCTTTCCGATTTATCCGAGAGCCGGCTGGCCATTCCGCGCGTGACCTTACCCTTCCTCAATCGCCTGACGACTGGCCGCGCAAAAGCTTTGAAAGCGGTATTTACGCAGGCAATCCGCGAGACGCCCGAGGCGCAGGCTGAGGCTCTGGAAGCTCAGTGTGGCTACATGGTCGAGAATGGAAAGTACTGGGAGCGTATGCCTGAATTCGACGATACGGCGCTTCGGCAGATCGATCACTCCTGGAGCTTGTCAGCCGAAGAAATCCCAACTTCGGCTAATCCGCGCGACGGGTGCTGGAAGCGTGGCGGGGTGCGCAAGGTTGCCCACGGCTGAAGTTGGTGTTTTGCTGACGCGGGCCCTTCGGCCACTATTGGCAGCAGGCCAGTCAAGGAATTCCCAAATCAGCGACTTCAGTTCGCCAGCATCGCCCGGCTGCGGCCATGGCAGTTCCACAGACCAGCCGGCGAAAGCCGGAAAGCACAACGCCGTCGCGATGTCGTGCGGCACTGCCAGCAGGGTGGTCGCTGACAGCCGGAAGCTGCCGGCGAACCCTTGATGCTCGTCGCTCTTGGTGATCGGCATCATCGGCAGCCGCCACATCGGTAGATCGTCCACAACGCATACAGGGCAGGGTCGAGAAAGCGTTGCGAGAAGTACAGGTCACAATCCACGGCCAGATGCGGCCCCCGTGCTGTTCGAGCGAGCAGAGCGGCAACACCATTTGACGAAAACGCAAAATATTTTAGCTGAGCCGCAGCTATCGGCATAGCAACTTGTCCGTTCGCCGCACGAGGTAGGTGCAAGGCGAACGTTTTCGCCACTAGGCCAATACAGACTAGACGGTGCGTCCAATCCATCTTAGTTTTGTAGGTGAGATGCCTTTTGAGTACGGATCTGCATTAAAATTGAGGAATTTCAAGCATGGATCTCTTTATCCTTGAGGCGACTGTTGATGGCTTCAAGTCGGGCGAAGTCGACCTCGAGACCCGTATGAATCAAGATCCTGCGCAGGGCGCATTCTTTATTGGTACGATCATCGACAACATCGTCGACGCGCTGCGTTCGCCTAATGCCGGCGCTTCCCTCTCGGTGAGCGGTCATTCAGATCGTGATGACAACACGGCCCGAAGCCATATAGAGAAACTTGCGGTGGAGCTGCAGGCTGCGGAGGATCGCGTGTCGAGCGCGATCGACTATATCCACACGCTGGTGCGCCAGCGTGAACCGAGCGCTCCGGCGGATCTCAACTCGCTCTCCTTCTTTGACGTCCACTTGCGTGCGCCAGGCGCTGCCGTGCTTGTCGCTGACGAGGTCGCGCTGACGGAAAGCCGCCGCAGGTTGAACCGCCGCGTGCAGGCGCGCCTCCTCGTCTACAAGCCGTAACGCATTTCGGGCGGGGGCGAGCGATGGCCGGCCGCACCCTCTTCGACCTCTTTCGCGACGATTTCGGGTTCACCATAGGCGCCGGCTCCGACGGAGCCGTCATCCTGGCCAGCATGACGCTCGTTGGCGTCCTTGCGCCGGACGGCCGCGGCCGCGCAAATGTCGGCGCGTTGACGCTGGAACCGACGCCGACGGGTGTCAGGCCGCGCGCGGCGGCCCCCGGCGACGCCATGGTGTTCGACCTGCCTGGCGGCGCGTGGGACTTCGGTATCGCAACCAGCGGCGCCAGCGGCGAGAAGCTCTCCGTCAAAATCACGCTGCTTTCGCCGCAAATGGCACTGCCCTTCCTTCGGCCGGGGTCGTTGGAGGCTGATGGCACGCTCGCCCCAGCCACCGGAACCGTCCATGCGATCTTCCCGAAGTGTCTGCTGGAAGTAACCGCGATGCGAGGCAATTCCGGATCGACGGCACGGCTGTTGCCGACCGGCGCACCCAGCGGTTCTCTGGAAGTCAGCTTTGAACCGCCCAACGTTTTCCTCGGCCCAGGAACAGTCCTCGGGCTCGGCCTGCCAAGGGCGACGCTGGACCTCGATGCACCTGGTGGCGCCGTCTTGCGCTTGCCCGAGGTCCGGTTGTTTCTCGAGCCTCCCGGCATTGCTGCGCTTGCCATGAGCGGCAGCGGACAGGGGCTAACGCTGGAGTTCGGCAATGGCGGCGGCCTGTCAGGTGACCTTTCCGTGTCGGGCGCCAGCGGTGCGGCTGCGGCCGGGCGACCGCGCTTCATCCGCGACATCAACGGGCGGGTGAAGCTTCGGCGCAACACGGTGCTGCTGCTGTCGGTCGAGGGAACGGTAGAGCTATCGCAGGAGATCGCGCGCGTGCTCGGCGCCGAGATCGGCGACACGCCGGGCCTGCTGGACTACCGGCTGGCGCTGGCGCTCGACGGCGCCTGGACGGCGACATTGGCGCTCGGCGGCTCCGGCCAGACGTTCCTGTGGCGTTCGAAGCGCGGCGAGCCGCATGACGCCAGCCCGTTTCGCGACGCGATGGGCGCCTATGCGGTGTTCGCGCCGCTGCTGGCGTCGTCGCTGCCGGGCGCCGGCACGAGCGGTGTCGTCGACCTGGCGCTCGGCAGTGGCGCTGCGGCTTCTCTGGCGGCCAGCGGCTTTGTCACGACGCGACGCCTGACCGTACTCGGCGCTGAACTATCGGTGCGCCAGAGGGGGGCGGGACCGCCCGATTGTCTCTTGTTCTTCGATGTCGAGACCGAACTCGACCTCGACGTCAAATTCGACGGGCTGCGCCTCATCGGCACCCGCAAGCCGATTACGGTGCGCCAGAAAGCAGTCGGGCTAAGGCTTGATTTCGGCGCCAACGGAGCATCGCCGAAGTTGCATCCGGTGTTTGACCCGCTGCAGGGGTTCGACCTCGATCTGAGCGACCCAGGCACATTCGACGCGCCGCCGCCGCTGGGCGACTTCCTGCAGCCCGACGCCGCGCGCATGGCGCGCGACAATCCACTGGTGTTCGAGATCGACCTCGTCACCAAGGCCGATCTCGGCCCGGTAACGATCGACCGCGCCGGGGTGCGCGTTCCGCTTGAGGGTGGGATGCCGTCACTTACCGGCCTCGGCGCGCATCTCAACATGGGCCTGGTGAATGGCGGCGGCCACATCCGGCTTTTGCCGTCCGGCATCGAGGGCGGCTTCGACGCGGCGATCGCGCCGCCGCTTGGCCTGCGCGTCAGTGGCCGGCTGCACCTGGAAACCAGCGATCCGGCGCCGCCTTTCGGCGATCTGATACAGGTTCTGGTCGGTTTGAGAGTTAAACTGCCGGTCCCGATCCCGCTCGCCAATTCGGGCCTCGGCCTGTTCGGCTTTCTAGGTCTTCTCGCCGTCAACCGGCGCCGCGACCAGCCGGAGGGAACGAGCCCGCTCGACTGGCTGGTGCAAGCCGGTGGCGATCCGGGCAGCGACACGGCGGCCTGGACGGGACAGCGCGGCGGCTTTGCGCTCGGCGTCGGCGCCGTGCTCGGCACGCTGGAGGGCGGCTTTCTGTTCAACGCAGAGGGCATGCTGATGGTCGAGCTGCCCGGCCCGCGCGTGCTCATCGTGATGAAAGCGAACGTCATGCAGCCGCCGCCGTCGCTCGGGGGCGATGTCGGCGGCCTGTTGCTTGCCGTTATCGAGGTCAGCGCCGATGGCATCAGCATCGGCATCTATCTGAACTACGGCATCCCTTTCCTGCTGGAAGTCGAGGTGCCGGTCGAGTCGTGGTTTTCTTTCGACGATCCGGCGGACTGGCAATTCGACGCCGGATCTGTGGAGAAGCGGGTCTTCGTCTCGGTGCGGTTCATGACGTTCATCCGGGCAGACGGCTACTTCATGATCCACGGCAACGGCATTCAGTCGCCGCTTCACGCGCTGCAGGGCTTCGCGGTCGCCGCCGGCATCGAAGCCGCGCTGACATGGGGGCCGGTGCCCATCGGCCTCTATGTCAGGGTAGCGGTCGGCGCCGATGTCGGCATCAGCTACAAGCCCGTGTTGATGATCGGGCGCGTCACGCTCGAAGGTGAGTTGCGCCTGTTCATCGTCAGCATCGGATGCAAGGCGTCGGCCATCATCCGGATCACCGGCCAGTCCTTCTATGTCCGGGCCCGCATCGAGGGCCGTGTCGAATTCTTTTTCTTCGAGGTCAGCGGCGGAGTGACCTTCGAACTGGGCGACAAGAATCTTGAAATGCCCGCCGCCGAGCCGCTTCTACGCGGCCTTTCACTGCATGCGAGGAGCCACGCCCTGTTGCCGGGTCAGGGCGCGGACGGTCCGATCGACGTTAGCCTGGGCGATGCAACCGCAGGCGGCGAACCCCTGCTGATCGTGCCGATCGACGCCATTCCGGTGCTGCAGTTCGAGATGCGCGCGCATATCGGTCCCGACGCGTCGTTCGAAGGCCGGCACATCCCAGCGCTGCTGGCCAAGGACGCGTGGGTGCGGCGCGGCGAGCGCTTCTATCGTTACACGGTGACTTCAGTCAGCGTGGAAGCGACGGATGCCGACGGCAAGCCGCATGCCGCGCCGTTTCAGGATGGCGACAAGCCTGTTGCCTGGTGGGACAGGCATTCCAATCCGGCATCGGGCGAGGACAGCAACGTGCAGCTCGCTCTGCTCAACTGGATTCCCGACCCGACGCCGGCAGCGGCGCTGCGCACCAAAACGCGCGATACCCAGATCAAGTCGCTGTGGGGAACTGTTTGCGCCGAGGTCGCCGACGAGGCGGGCGTGCTCTGGACGTTCCACGGCAAAGCGGCCGGCGCCTCCGTGCGCGGCTGGACGATCACCGGAATCACCTGGCCCGACAAGTCGGACAAGGTGCGCTCGACGCCGCCGCCGACCCGGTTGCGGATCACCGAACCCTGGCGCACGGGCACGCTGGTCGATGCGCTGATGAAAGCCGGGCCGGCGCAGGTGGTGGTGCAGGGCGGCGCCAGAGTGTTGCTGGCTCCGCGAACCGAACGGTTTCTCCGGCCGCGCGTCGACGGCGATCCGGCGATCCAGCAGGTCATCGACCATCTCCCGCCGGCCGACCTTGGCGACCTGGCAGACGCGATCCGCCTCGACACGAATGGGCTGCGCCACATAAAGGGCCTCGTCTCGATAGGGCAGAAGGCGGGTCGCCTCTTACTGCGCGCCCGTGGCGCCGACGGTTTGCCTACAGGCTTCGAGAAAGAGATCGAACCGGACAGTGTTGCCTTCGACCAGCTTCCGCCTCCGTGGCAGGATCAGGACGGTCCATGGGCGGCCCACACCCAGCCGCTCTTCGGCTTCGCGGGTCGGCCGCCTTCCTTTTTCGAACTTGAGCTCGACGCCAAGACCGCCGCCGTCGACATCGGTTTCATCTATGATAGTCCGAGCGAGGAGCAGAATGGCACGGAACGCTGGGCGCTGCTTGCCGTCGAACTGATCACCGAGGCAGAGATCGCGCGGCGCGATTTCGACGAGGCGCGGCAGCGCGATCGCGTCTCCACGGTTAACGGCGCCCTGGCGGCCGACGAGAGCATGCGGGCGCTGATGCATCCGGAATCGACTTATGCGGTAAGCGTCGATTACGAAGTCGTCACGGCCAACGCCGATGACACTGGCGAACTCGACTCCACGACAATCGGCCAACCAGCGAAGCGGACGCAATCTTACCGCTTTGCCACCGATGAACAGCCTCCGCAGCGACTGGAGTCCCTGGTTCTGGCAACTTCGCCGGCCGAGGGCGAGGAGAGCTTTTTCTACCGCGATCCGATCCGCATGGTCTTTTCGACGCGGGAAACGCGTAAACTGTTCAAATCGTATGGAAAGCGGTTGTACGCGGTCGCGAAAGCCGCATCGGGAAATCACCCACCGTCCATCGGAGGATTGTCGCCGGGCACGGTATTGCTGGAAGCGCCGGCAATTTCCGTCAAGCCGATCGTGGCGCTGGCGATGGCGCCATTTGAGAGTGCGCTGCGTACCGCGCTGGCAGGGCATTGCTGCGTCAATCTTACCTTCTCCGCCAACCGGCACGAGGCCGTCACCATCCCGCTCGAGCTTGCCCCATCGACCGGCTATGTGCTGGACATGGAGGCGCGCGGGCCTGGGGGCGCGTCGCCGCCGCCACAGCTTGAGCCTTTGCTGCGTCGCTCTTTCCGTACCTCGCGATACGGAGACGTCGCTTCCTTCGCCGCCGACATCCGCAGCCGGCCGCATTTTCACCGCCATCTGCCGGATGTCGCCGCGCTCACGCGCCTGCCGGCTGGCAAGATATCGGACATTGCCTGTGAGACGGCGCTGCGCGACGCCGGCTGGGGTGGGCTTGACCGTATCGTCGAACCGCGAACGACATTGATCTGGACGGGAGCAGCGAGTTCGCCAGCTTTGCCCGCGGCGGTGCTCATAGAAGCGCCCGAGAGGCTGTGGCGCGAGCGCATCGTGCCGGTCGAGAAAACCGCCGATGGCGTTACGGCCTATGTGCGCGGCAGCCAGCAGTGGCTGTCCGTTGCCGACCGCAGCGAACCGCAGACAGTGACGCGGCTGGTCTGGACAAGCGGCGGCACGCGCATGATCGCCATCCTTCAACCGAGTGCGCGGGGTAAGCTGTTCCGGCTCGACCTCGTGCGGACGGGTCATCGACTCTTTGAAGGCGACGTCCCGCCCTCGCCGAGCGAAATGGCCAGCGTCCGCCTCGCCGCGCCTTGGGAGGCGACGACATGAGTGATTTCATTGTCGTCGATGGCGAGGCCGGCTGGCTGACAGCGCGCGCCGCTTCCATCTCCTGGGACAAGGAGCCGGGGGAGGGCGACACCTCGGGCTCGGTCGCCGTGCAACTGCGCTGGATGATACATCCCGACATCGGCCTGCCCCTTCAACCCTTCAAGGTTTGGCGCAGGCGCCTGCCAGTCGGCACTCGCGACAAACAGCGGCTCGCCAATCTCGGGGGCTGGAGCCTGGTGGAGACAGTCGGGCTGCCGGCCACCACGGGGTGGGATGATACGGGCTACGCGCTCGACGGGCAGGGCCCCGCCGGTCAGGAAACAGACGCTCTCGACGCCGCCTACGCGCGCTTGTTGCGCGGCGCTCCCCGGAAGGGCTGGAGGGGGCAGACGCCGGGCGGCAACCAGCCGCCCGCCTGGGAGCGTCCCGACGAGGCGCGGTTCCTCAAGCATATCGCCGGCGGACACGTCCTTCGGGGACTTGCCGCAATGCTTATCGACGAGCCTTCGCCGCGCCGGCATCGCTTCTACACCAGCGAGATCGAAGCCGAGATGCCGTCCGAACTGTTGCCGCATCTCCTGCTTGACGACGTCATCGGCAGCGTTGGCGAAGACGATCGGCCTAGCGGTAGCTGGAATCCCCTGATGCTGCTGCTGATGGGCGCCGCCACCGACCCCCTTGCCGCGCTAGCCTATGGTTTCGCAACCGCCGTCGATGCGTCGTTCTCAAACGAGATCTACATGGTTTCGGTGCGGCACACGCTGGAACCCGGATCGGGCAAGGAGATCGAGCTTGCCGACATCGTATTCCCCGCGTCGCTGCACCGACCGGTTCCGACGCCGGGCGGCCTAGCCGCTCGGCGCTCGCGGGTTACGCGGCCACAGGGTGTTGACCGAGCCGCACTGGAAACAACGGCCGTAACCTGGGACCGGCCTGTCAGGCCGCTCCTACAGCCGCCGCTGGCAGCTGAAACGCCGTTTGCCGTCGCCTATGCGATTGCCCGCTTCGGCAGCCCGCCGGAGGATATCCTGCTGACGCCGCGCGACTATGCGGGCGGTTGGGAATCGTATGTTCCAGGCACGTCGCCCGACAACGAGCCTGTAGCCTTCCAGGATCATATGCACCGGACGCATGACGGGACAGCCGGCGGCGATCCGTACCCCGGCCAACTGGACGTCGTCTACGCAGTCGCCGGCCAGGACCTGTTCGGCCGTTGGAGCGACTGGCGGGAAGTTGAGCATACCGTACCGCCAGAAGTGCCGCACGCCCCAAAAATCCTGTCAGTGCGGATCGACGATGGTTTGCTTGTGGTCGATTTCGCCTGGGACTGGTCGGACCGCAGCCCTGAGTTCATCGAGCTTGCCGGCGTCTGGACCGACGCACCGGGCTCCGTGCTTGCCAGCGTGCGCGTCAAGTATGGCGGCGGCGACGAAGGAGTTTGCGCCGACGGTTCAGTGCGCGCGTTGGCGCAAGACAGAAATCCATGCGGCTGGGGCGCGGAACAGGACAAGAATCCGTCCGAGCCGGGAACGCGGTTCTATCGCTGGGGAACGCGGCAAACCATCGACCTCAGCGGCAAAGCCTCGCGCGAGTTCGGCGTACGTGGACGTGGCCAGAAGCATCTGCATTTCCTGTTCGATCCGGATTTCGGCGTAGGCCCCTGGACGGCGTTTTCGCGCGCTCGCGTATGGGACGACAGGCCATTGCCGGCGCCGGCGGTGGTGGCACCGGAGGCGCCATCATGGGCAAGCCTGCCAGATGCGGTCGGCGTCAGCCGCTTCACGCTGAACTGGCCCGCAGTTCCCGGCGCGGCTGGCTATATTGTATACGAGGCGACCGAGACTGCATTGCTAGACGCCGACCAGTCCGGAACCGACCTGTCGGCCCCGCACCATGTCCGGCTGGCCGAACTGCGCCGGCGCAATTTGAGCGGCAAGCAAAGGAGCTTCAGGCGCCTCAACGAAAATCTTGAGACAGGTACAAGCTACGAGGTCGCGCTGCCGCGCGGCAGCCGTGTCATCCATGTCTTTGCCGTCACCACGATGAGCGCCAACCGGGCCGAGGGCCCCTGGCCGCATAATGCGCGCATGTTCTTTACCGTCGCCGCGCCGCGCATCGTGCGCCCGCCAGCTCCGGGGATCGCGGTCGCACCGGGGGTCGGCGGGCTGGGTGGAATGGTGGTCACTGTCGACCTCGCAGGCACCTCAGGCGGGCGGATCGATCTCTACCGCACGATCGTCGAGGCCGCCGCCGCCGATGTGGGTTCGATGGGGCCGGTCCACGCAAGCCGGGCAGGGGGCGTTGACACGGTCAGTTTCGTCGATGTTCCGCTCTTGGGACAGCACCGGTATTTCTACCGTGCCGTTGTCTGGTCCTTGCGCGACGATCTGCTCGGGCTGGTCGAAAGTCGCTCGAAAGCCTCGCCGGCCGTGTCGATCACGGTGCGACGCGATCCCGGGATTTAGGTGCACCAGAAACAAGCACCCAATGGATAAAGGCGCCGCTGAGTCTGTCAGACGACTACGGCGGCGCGAAGTTGTAAAATGGTAGAGGTGTCGCGCCAAGCTTGTGCCAGAGGGGTTGTCAGCTTGGCTTTTCGGGTTCGAGTAGAATTTTACAAAGCCTGGGGCAATTAAGGCAGCCGGCCATTTCACTGCTTTTCGAGACGTTCCGGACAAATCTGCGTCGCCTGAAAGTGGACGATTATCCCGATTGGAAGCTGCCTAGCGGATATTGAGGCGCTCAATTTCACGAACCGCGTCGTCGATACTGGGCATGACCGACATTTCATGGGCGACGCGGGCGGCGGCGGAGCGCATCTCAGGGTCGTACAATGCCCGCTCGATCGCCGCCCGCAGCGACGTCGCGGCCGGCTGGATGAGCGTACTTCCAGCGCCGGCTTCTTCCACCAAGCGCGCATTGGACGGCTGATCGGCGGAAATCGGGGTGACGACCATCGGGATGCCGTGAGCCAGTCCGGCCAGCACGGTTCCCGCGCCGCCGTGGCAGATAAGGACGGACGCACGTGGAAATACCTCGCGCTGATTCACCCACGATGTGACCGTGACGTTTTCGGGTACATCTCCAAGCCCGGCCAGGTCCATGGCTGCCCCGGTCGAGAAAAGTGCCCGGACCGGCAAAGCGCCAACGGCTTCTAGAGCGATCCGGAACAGTCGGTGATTTCTTTCGGACCCGGCGGCAAGCGTACCGAACGTGATGAAAACCAGCGGACGCCCATCGTCGATAGCCCAGCTCGGAACAATGTCTCCCGAGCCCGAGATCATTTCCCTGATCGCACGGACCCGGAAGGGTGTCCGCAGGCCGGCAAATGACACATCGCCGTCCATTGAGGGGGGAAACGAGGTGAAGCTAGGCTCCGCACGCAGACTTGCACCGCTGTCGGGTTCGATTCCGGCCTTCTGACGGATGGCGTCGAGCGGTATGCTGGCCGAATACAACACTTTAGCTTCGGCGCGCATGTTGGAGGACGCTACCCGCGCGGTTGGAATGCCTGTCTCGGCGGCCGCCAAAGACGCGCCGAACTCCATCGATTCGCGCACGACCACGTCCGGGCCCCAGGAACCGATGATGGAGCGCAGGCCGGGCAATGCGGCTGGGGCGTTGAGGCCCACGAATATCTCTCTGACGGCGGTCTCGGCGACCTCGTCGGGGGTCATCGTGGCGAACCGTCCCGAAATCTCGCCCAGCTTTGTGTCGCCGGGGTGTCCGAACTCCGCATGATCAAATCCGGCATCGCGAATAGTCGCGCCCGCATCGTGTGGGGCGGCGAAGAGGACGTGATGCCCCCGTTTCAGAAGAATATCGGCATAGGGAAAAAGCGGCCGAAGGTGACCGATCATCCTCATGGAGGAGAACAGAACGCGCATGCCCAATGCCTTTCGACGTGGAATAGCCTGAACCGCGGATCCACGCATTCAAATCAAGCATGGAAGAACGGACAGACTGTTGCAAGACGGGTGTCACGCTTTCATCGGCCATGGCTTTGAGCCGTGCCGAACCAAGGACGAACCAAGGATCAGATGATGGCCCTGCGAGGACGGGATGAACGCCCTTGAAAACGGATAATTATTGATTTCGCCTGCGATGCGCAGCCGCGGATGAACAGCGAGCGGCAGTTGGGTGGACTTGCCGATGAGATTGATCAGCTCGCTTCGCGCAGCTGTTCGGCGGTTTCGAGATTGACCGACACCAGTTGACTGACGCCCTGCTCGGCCATGGTCACGCCGAACAGGCGGTTCATGCGGGCCATCGTGATCGGGTTGTGGGTAATCACCACGAAGCGCGTCTCGGTCGACGCCGCCATCTCGTCCATCAGGTTGCAGAAACGCTCGACATTGTGATCGTCAAGCGGCGCGTCCACCTCGTCCAGCACGCAGATCGGCGCAGGATTGGTCAGGAACACCGCGAAGATGAGCGCCATTGCCGTCAGCGCCTGCTCGCCGCCCGACAGAAGCGTCATCGTCTGCGGCGTCTTGCCGGGCGGGCGAGCGAGAATCTCAAGCCCGGCCTCGAGCGGGTCCTCGGATTCGATCAGCTGCAGTTCGGCCGTGCCGCCCCCGAAGAGGTGCGTGAAAAGGCGCTGGAAATGGCCGTTCACGAGATCGAAAGCCGCAAGCAGCCGTTCGCGGCCTTCGCGGTTGAGGCTCTGGATGGCCTGTCGCAGCTTGCGGATCGCCTCGATGATGTCCTCGCGTTCCGAAACGATCGTCTCGAGCCGCTCGGAAAGCTCGCGCTGCTCTTCCTCCGCCCGCAGGTTGACCGCACCCAGACGTTCCCGCTCGACCTTGAGCCGGTCGAGTTTCCGTTCGATCTCGGCGCTGTCGGGAAGGGGAGCGTCTGGCTCGAGTTCCGCCTGGCGGAGCGCCAGGTGCGGCGGCGTGTTCAGCACTTCCTGGATGCGCGCTTCCGTCTCGCGGCGGCGTTCATCAGCCGCATTCAGCCGTTCTTCCGCGCGGACGCGGCCCTCGCGCGCCTCAGACAGCGACTGGACGGCGCCGATGGCTGCCTTGTCCAGAGCGGCCTGCCTTGTTTCGGCCTCCTGCAGGCGGTCGGCGGCAGCCTTGCGCAGCGCTTCGGCCTGCGAAAGCTGGCTCAGAAGCGCACGGCGCTTGGCGTCGATCTCGTCAGGCGCATCGTTCAGCGCCTCGAGTTCGGTCGCCGTCTCGACACGCCGCTCGGCAAGCGCTGCGATCTGCCTGTCGGCGTTGGCCGCACGCTGCATCCAGGTCGCGCGATCGCTGGCGATTGCCTGGAGTCTGCGCGTGCGCGCCTCTGCCTCGCGCTTCAAGCCTTCATGCAGTGCACGGGCGTCGGCAAGGATACCGCGGTCGCGCGTGACGATCGCCGCCAGCGCATCAAGTCGTTCGCCGAGATCGCCGAGGTCGGGCGACGCGGCGAGCTGCTCTTCTGCATGCGCCACCGCCTTTGCCGCCTCTGCAAGGTCGTCCGCGATCCGCGCCCGGGTTTCTGCCAGCGCCAGGCGGCGCCCGGCAAGCTCGCCAGCGGCTCGTTCGGCGAGCGCCAGGGCGTCGCGGGCTTCGCCAAGCGCCTTTTGCGCATCGCGCCAACCCTGTCGCGCCGCAGCTTCCTGGGCAACGCGCTCGCGCACGCTGGCCTCGGCCATTGCCAGGGCGGTTTCGGCGGTGCGCAGCTTGTGCGTGGCTGCAACTGTCTCTGCGTCGAGTTCCGCCAGCCGGTTCTTCTGCGCCAGGCGTTGGGCCGCCGCTGTCGGCGCGTCCGCGCTGGCGGTA
>JAPLOZ010000056.1 GCA_026400435.1 Hyphomicrobiales bacterium
TTAGGAATGCTATCAACTAGTTCTACCACCCCACTCTGCCGGGATTCGGCGAGATTGCTGACCTGGCCGCGCGCGCCAGTCTGGGCGTTGGCCCACGGCAGCGGCGCACCGGCCAGCGTCTCGATGTCGGCCGAGGTGACCGCATTGCGGATCGTCGCCTCGTCGGACAGGCGTTCGGCGTCATACGGCGTCTGGCTGACCGGAACATTGCTGGTATAGAGGCTGCGGTCGACATCCGCCTGCTTGAGGCTGAAGCCGCCCGCACCGCAAGCCGAAAGGAATGTGGCGGCGCACAGCATCCCTGCCATCGCCGCTAGGCGAAGGCCTGGTCCACCGAAAATCGGTCTCGGATGCGCTTGCGCGGCGCGCGACAATCGGCAATCTCCCCGCAATACGAATTCCAGCATGATGGGTCGCAGCTAAATTATGAACGAAACAGGGTTAAAGAGTGGTGACTTCACCGAGAGCCCGGAGCCGTTCCGGCTGTTTGGCGAATGGCTTGAAGACGCGACAAAGAGCGAGCCGAACGATCCCAACGGCGTTGCGCTGGCAACCGTCGACGAAGATGGCATGCCCGACGTGCGGATGGTGCTTCTGAAGGGGTTCGATGAGGAAGGCTTCGTCTTCTACACCAATTTCGAGAGCGCCAAGGGCCGCGAAATTCTCAGTTCGATGAAGGCCGCCATGTGCTTCCACTGGAAATCGCTGCGGCGGCAGGTGCGCGTGCGCGGGCCGGTCGAGGTGGTGAGCGACGACGAGGCCGACGCCTATTATGCGACGCGACCGCGCGGCAGCCGCATCGGCGCATGGGCCTCGAAGCAGTCGCGGCCGCTGGAAAGCCGCTTCGCGCTGGAGAAGGCGGTGGCCGAATACACGGCGAAGTATGCGATCGGGGAAATCCCCCGGCCGAAACACTGGTCGGGGTTTCGGCTCGTGCCGACGCAGATCGAGTTCTGGAAGGACATGCCGTTCCGGCTGCACGACAGGGTGGTGTTTAGGCGGGCGGGCGATGGGGGGTGGGAGAAGGAGAGGCTTTATCCGTGAAGGACAACACCCCTCACCCGGATTGCCAACCGCGCCGCTTCGCGGTTCGGGGCAATCCGACTTCTCCCGCAAGGGGCGAGGTAAGAGGCGCTACTTCTTCCTCATCATAAACGCCATCAGAGCAGCGCGGGCCTCGTCGGATTTCAGGCGCAGGCGGAAGTGTTCGGCTTCCTCGGCGATGCGGGCCTTGAGGATTTCGCGGGAGCCGAGCATCAGGTCGCGTGAAATTCTCAGCGCCTCGGGTGGCTTTGCAGCGATGAGGTTTGCCGCGGCCATGACCGCGCTCTCCAGTTCGTCCTCGCCGACAACCGCATAGATCAGCCCGGCGGCAAGCGCCCTTTCAGCCGAAAAACCCTCGCCGAGGCACAGCAGCGCAAACGCCTGCTGGCGGCCAAGCACCGCCGGCGCGAGCAGGCTGGAGCCGGCTTCCGGCACGAGGCCGAGATCGACGAACGGCGTGCGGAAAACGGTGCGGGGCGTGGCGAAGGTGAGGTCGCAATGCAGGTTGAGCGTCGTGCCGATGCCGACCGCGACGCCGTCGACGCCGGAAACGATCGGCTTTTGCGAGCCGACGAGCGCGGCGAGAAAGTTCCAGACCTCGAGCCCGCCCTCGCCGCCTGTGGCAATCGTCATGAAGTCGTTGAGGTCGTTGCCGGCGCAAAACGCTCCCGGCACGCCGAGGAATACATGCACGCGCACGGACGGGTCAGCATCGCCTTCGGCGAGGGCCTGCGACATCGCCCCGTACATGGCGCGGGTGAGCGCATTCTTCTTGTCGGGCCGGTTCATGCGGATGAGTTGAACCGGACCGGCGCGCTCAATAACAATATGCTCCGACATCGCCCCCCCTACGCCTTGATCAGGCTCTTGCCGGCCTGCAGCAAAGCGTCGCCGCCGCCGCACACCTGGGCTCGCAGTGAGCCGGTCTCGTCCGCAAGGTTCTCGGCGAAGAAGCGGCAGAGCGCGATGCGGTCGTCAGAACCTGCAGCCAGTGCTGCGCGTGCCAGATAGGCGCAGCCGGAAGCGAGTGCGAACAGCCTGAGATAGGGCGTCGCCCCGGCCAGCGCCCTGTCGGTCTCGTTGCCTGAAAGCATCTGCTGGAGATGTCGCGTGGCGACAGTCAGGTCGTCGGTCGCGCTTTGCAGCCGTTCACCGCTGCGGCCGAAACCGTCGACGTTCGATTCCAGGATTTCGGTGGCCGTCGCGGCAAGCTCGGCGATGTAGCCGTGGACGTGCTCGCCGCCGGACTGCGGCAACTTGCGGGTAACGAGGTCGATCGCCTGGATGCCGTTGGTGCCTTCGTAGATGGACGCGATGCGCGCGTCGCGGTAGAGCGCGGCGGCGCCCGTCTCTTCGATGTAGCCCATGCCGCCATGCACCTGCAGGCCGAGCGATGCGACCTCGCTGCCGATGTCGGTGGAGAAGGCCTTGGCGACGGGCGTCAGCAGGTTGGCGCGCTCCTGCCAGTGCGCCTTGTCCGAGCCCTCTGAAACCCTGGCCATGTCGAGCGCATGAGCGCAGGAATAGGCGATGGACCGGGCGACGCGCGTGAGCGCCTGCATGGTGAGCAGCATGCGCTGGACGTCGGGATGGCGCACGATCGGGGCCATGCCCTCGCCCGTCCAGCCGGACGCCCTGCCCTGCCGGCGCTCGTTGGCGAAGGCAAGCGCCTTCTGGAAGGCTGCCTCGGCGACGCCGACGCCTTCAAGCCCGATCGCCAGCCGCGCATTGTTCATCATGGTGAACATGCAGGCGAGACCGCGGTTCTCCTCGCCGATCAGCCAGCCGACCGCGCCCTTTTCCTCGCCCACGACGAAACCGTCGCCGTATATCATCGTGCAGGTCGGCGAACCGTGGATGCCGAGCTTGTGTTCGAGCGAGGCGCAGAAGAGGTCGTTGCGGCGGTCGAGCGAGCCGTCCTCGTTGACGAGGAGTTTCGGCACCAGGAATAGCGAGATACCGCGCGTGCCCGCGGGGGCGTCGGGCAGGCGGGCGAGCACCAGATGCACGATGTTGTCGGTGAAGTCGTGCTCGCCATAGGTGATGAATATCTTCTGGCCGAAGATGCGGTACGTGCCGTCCGACGCGCGTTCGGCGCGGGTGCGAAGCGCGGCGAGGTCGGACCCCGCCTGCGGCTAGGTCAGGTTCATCGTGCCCATCCACTCGCCCGAGACGAGCCTCGCCAGATAGGTGCGCTTCAGATAGTCGGAGGCGTGCTTGTCGAGTGCTTCGACCGCGCCCATGGTGAGGGTCGGGCCTAGCGCGAAAGCCATCGAGGCGGAGTTCCACATTTCCAGCACCGCCACCGAGAGCATCGTCGGCAGGCCCTGCCCGCCATATTCCTCGGGCCCGGTCAACGCGTTCCAGCCGCCCTCGGTCCAGCGTCGGTAAAGCTCCTTCCAGCCGGTCGGCGTGGTAACTTGGGCGCCGTTCAGAACCGAGCCCTGTTCGTCGCCAATCTCGCGCAGCGGGGCGATCTCTTCGGACGCGAAGCGCCCTGCCTCGCCAAGTATGGCGTCGACGAGGTCGCCCGAGAGGTCGCCCAACAGGCCAGCCTGCAGGGTGTCACGCAGACCCGCTACTTCCTTCAACGTGAACGAAATCTCCTCGACCGGCGCGCGATACATTCTTCCTCCACAAAGGCGGGCATCCGCGCGGACAAACTATCCGCCGATGCCGTGCGCGGCTACTGTCTTTTGACGTAAACGTCAAATATTGCGTTCAAGGTTGAACTGATCGCAGACGGACGGTACTTTAGCGTTCGCTGAGGGAATCGTTTGGAACAATTTGAGCCATCCGACACGCGCTGCCGCCCAGCCCCAGGGTTGATCAGCAGCAGTCGCCGCGCCGCCCATTTCCGCTTGATCATGACATGCCCGGCGGGCGATATTCAGCCGAATGGCGGGGAGATGTTTGCAGCGCGCGTGCCGAAATTCACTCTCGGAACGAGGTGACCGGGAGTGATTGTTCGGCAGAGAGGGAACTACAGGTCCGTGCCCCGGCAGATCAATCGCCACATGCTGGCCGGCATGGCATGTCTGGCCGCCAGCGTGCTCGCACCAATGCTGCCGGCGAACGCATCGGATTTCTCCGAGCCCTGGAAGCATGCCGACCGGGCACTGGTCATCGACGCCTATGAATACAATCCGATCGACTGGCAGAAGCTTTCCAGCGACAAACGCGTCGTCGGCTTCATCAACAAGGGATCGGACGGCAATTCTCCGCCGTACAGATGTTCCGGCACCGAGACCGAAACGCGGCTTTGCAAGGCGCTGTGGAAGCGCCATGCGGTCGCCCGCGAACTGTTCCACACCCGACGGACCGTCGCCAAGGCGCTCGGGCTGAAATGGGGCGCCTATCACCTCGGTCGGCCGGGTGACCAGATCGAGCAGGCCAACAACTTCATCGATTTCGCAGAACCCGGGCCAGACGACCTGATTGCCCTCGACATCGAGGAGAACGACCCGGACAAATGGATGTCGCTGGAAGACGCGGAAACATTCGTGCGTCACATCCATACGCGGCTCGGACGCTGGCCGGTGCTGTACACCAACGGCAGCACGGCGCTCTACATCGCCGAGAACCGCGAGCGCTACACCCTGCTGTCGCGGCTTCCGCTGTGGTACGCCCGCTACAAGCCGGCGATCGGACTGCATTTCCCCAAGGGTTACTGGGCGGGATACGCGCTGTGGCAGTTTTCGGCCGGCGCCAATTGCGACGCGCGCTCCTGCCCGTACCGGGTGCCGGGGACGCCGCTGGACATCGACGTCAACGTAGCGTCGATGAGCGCGGACGAACTTCGCCTCGCATGGCCCTTCGACGAACTCGTTGAAAAGCGCGCATATCCAACGGCGGAAACAGTGCCTGTGCCCGTCGCGCGGGGCGTTGCCGTCGATGGCGGCGACGTGACCTTGCAATACGCGAAGGTGGAAAGCGCCGACCCCGCCGCAGGTGCGGCCGCAGCGGTCGAGGCTGCTCCTTCCGACGCGGCGGTTCCGCCGGAACCCGCCGCGCCGGCGCCGGTTGTCGCCGCGGCGGAGCAAATCGCGGACGTGACGATCGAGACCGACGAGATGGTGCCCCTGCCGATCTGGCGGGCGGACGCCCGCAAGAAGCGCGCCGACGTGACGCTTAAATTCGTGTCGGTCGAGCGCCTCGTGAAGCCTGCGGCCGCAGCGCCAAGCATCGCCCCGCGGCGCGGGTCGCCATTCCAGGCGCTGCTTGGCAAACAGGTCGAGCCTCCCGCAGTTCCGATCGTTCTCGCAGGTTATGCGCAGGTCGCCGAGAAAGTACGACGCATGCAAACGCAGCCGGCGGATGCGTCGCCCGAATATATCCCAAACGGGAACATTTCGGCGGCCGCACTAGACAATCCCGGGCCGATCGTCGCCACGGCACAATTGACCCGCCGCGAGTTGCCGGTGTTTCTGCTGAAGAAGCTCGACTGACCAGGCGAGCCTCCTGCCTGATCAGCGTGCGGCGTTCTCTCGCTCGACCGCGCGCCAGCCGATGTCGCGGCGACAGAATCCCTGCGGCCAGTCGATGCGGTCGACAGCTTCGTAGGCGAGGCGCTGCGCTTCGCCTACAGTTCTCGCGGACGCGGTGACGCTGAGCACGCGGCCGCCATTGGCGACAATCTCGCCATCGCGGGCGGCGGTGCCGGCGTGGAAAATCTCGACGCCGGCGGGCGGCGCCGCGTTCAGCCCGCGGATGACCGAGCCCTTTTCGGGGTTTTCCGGATAGCCTTTCGCGGCCATCACCACCGTCAGCGCCGGGTCGTCACGCCAGCGCGCCGACAGATGCGCAAGTTGACCGTCGGCCGCGGCCTCCAGCAGCACCATCAGGTCGTCCTTCAGCCGCATCATCAGCACCTGGCACTCCGGGTCGCCGAAGCGGACATTGTGCTCGATGAGCTTTGGGCCGTCGGCGGTGATCATCAGGCCGGCGAACAGAACGCCTGAAAACGGCGCGCCGAGTTCGGCCATGCCGCGCATGGTCGGCTCGATGATTTCCTTCATCGTGCGCTCGACGATGTCTGGGGTCATCACCGGCGCGGGCGAATAAGCGCCCATGCCGCCCGTGTTGGGTCCAGTGTCGCCATCGCCGACGCGCTTGTGGTCCTGCGCGGTGCCGAACGGCAGGGCGGTGACGCCGTCGCAGAGGCAGAAGAAGCTTGCCTCCTCGCCGACGAGGCACTCCTCGACGACGACCTCGGCGCCGGCGCTGCCGAATGCTCCGTTGAAGCAGTCATCGATGGCGGCCAGAGCCTCGGCCTCTGTCATCGCCACCGTGACGCCCTTGCCCGCGGCGAGCCCATCGGCCTTGACGACGATCGGCGCACCGTGTTCGCGCACGTAAGCCTTTGCGGCCGTCGCATCGTTGAACCGGCCATAGGCGGCGGTCGGAATGTTCATCCGCGCGCACAGATCCTTGGTGAACCCCTTCGAGCCCTCGAGGCGGGCGGCAGCGCCGGACGGGCCAAAGACCTTGATCCCGGCGGCACGCAAGTCGTCAGCGATGCCGGCGACAAGCGGCGCCTCCGGCCCAACCACGACAAGGTCGATCAGCTTGTCGCGGCAGAATGCGACGACGGCCGCTTGGTCGGCAACGTCGAGTGGGACGATCTCGGCTTCCTGGGCAATGCCGGGATTGCCGGGGGCGGCATAGAGCTTCGTCAGGAGGGGGGATGCGGCGAGCTTCCATGCCAGTGCATGTTCACGGCCACCCGAGCCCAGGAGAAGGACGTTCATTGCATCAAAACCCGCAACTGCAAGGCACTGCCCTGCGGTATGGCCGCGAACGGCCCCGGTCAAGCTTTGCTTGGGCTTGCCCACGGCATTCGCGTCCCGAGACTTGACGCCTACCGCCACGGCTGCCACTCCACGGCAATGGAACAGGTGCAGACGAGACAGGCGCAGGGTCGGGTAGCGGACGCGCCGAGCGGTCACTGGGTGTATCGCGCCCTGCCCCGTAAGCTATGGCCCTATGCCCAGCTTGCGCGCTGGGACAGGCCGATCGCACGCGCTCACGGCCGCTGCCCTCGGGCAAGGTTACCCGACGCCAGGCATGGGCGTTCCTGCTGATTCAGGCCCTGATCGGGCTGCTGGTGCTGATCCAGTTCAACAGCTTTGCGATCGGGCTTGGCATCGCCTCGCTGATCGTGGTCGCCGTGTATCCGTTCATGAAGCGCTTCACCAACTGGCCGCAACTGGTGCTCGGCCTCGCCTTCTCGTGGGGCGCGCTGATGGGATGGGCGGCGGAATACGCTGATCTCGACCGTCCGGCGGTCCTGCTTTATCTGGGCTCGGTGTTCTGGGTCGTCGGCTACGACACGATCTACGCGCATCAGGACAAGGAGGACGACGCGCTGGTCGGCGTGAAATCCACCGCGCGCCTGTTTGGCGACAGCACCAAGTCATGGCTGATCGGGCTCTACGGTGGCGCGCTGATCCTGATGGCAAGTGCATTCGCGGCGGCCGAAATCCCAGTCGTGGCAATGGCGGGGCTTCTGGCCGCGGGAGCGCATATGGCGCGTCAGATATTCGTGCTCGACATCGACGACCCGGACCAGTGCCTTCGGCTTTTCAAGTCGAACAACGAGATCGGCTGGCTGATCTTCCTCGGCCTGATCGGCGGCGGCGCCTGGATGGCGCTGAAGCCGCTGCTTTAGGATATCTGCCGCTCACTCGGGCGCGATGATCTCGTCGCCATTAATGACAAGGCGCAATCCGAGATTGCCCGGCTTGCGGCGCATCAGGAAGCGCGGACGGCGGGCCGGCGTAACGCGGCGCTTGCGGCGATCCTGCACCGGCAGCGCCTTGATGGCGGCGCCGAGCGATTCCTCGAGAGTGCGGGCAACGCCGTCGGCCTCGATCAGCAGCATCGGCAACCGATAAGCGTCGGCCCATGTGCGCCAGTCGGCTGCGACGTCCTCAAGATTGTCGGCGACCAGAAGCGGCACGCAAAGCATCGGGTCGTTGTGCAGCAGTTCCAGCGTGACGGTGACGGAGCCTTCCTGATCTTCCATCGCACGCGCCGCGACGCCCCTGAAGGCGTTCGACGGCAGCACCACGGTCGCCGGCAGTCCGCTCATCATCAGGATGCGGCGGACTATCGCGCCACGCTGGTCGATGGTGAAGGTGACGTCGCCGAAATCGTCCGACGTCGCGTAGCTGACGACCTGCGGCAAACGGAACGGGTCGAGACGCATGTTGCGACCCGCCCAGACTGGCTTCAGTACGGTGCTGCTCATCTGGTGCCTTCCTGTCTCTCCTGAGAGCCGGTCTCGTTTCCGGTTCTCCGGACCGGTTTCCCCGGTCTCGCTTGTGGATCGACAGTAGCCCCCGACCCCTACCTGCCCGCTTAAAAAAGTCGGTTAAATTTTGCTGATCTCGGCCATGGTTATCGGAATGCGACCGCGTAACGGACTAGCAGGCTTCGTTTACAGGACCTTGCCGGGATTCATGATGCCTTCCGGATCGAAGGCCGCCTTGACGCGGCGCATCAGGTCGATGCCGACCGGCGAGGCGGTCGCCAGAAGCTCGTCGCGCTTCAACTGGCCAATGCCATGCTCGGCGGAGATCGAGCCGTCGAGGACGCGCACGATGTCATGCACGGCCCTGTTCATCTGCCGGTAGAGCGCGAGAAACGCCTGTGGGTCGGCGCCGACAGGCTGGCTGATATTGTAGTGAAGGTTGCCGTCGCCCATGTGGCCGAAGCAGACCACGCGCGCGCCCGGGCAAACGCGTTCGACTTCCAGCGCCGCGCGGGCGATGAAGCCGGGGATGGCGGCGACCGGCACCGAGATGTCGTGCTTGATCGACGCGCCCTCAGGCTTTTGCGCGTCCGAGATGTTCTCGCGCAGCGCCCATAGGGCATTGCCCTGGGCTATGCTTTCGGCAATGGCGGCGTCGCCGGCCATACCCCTCTCCAGCGCCTGCGCCAGCACCATCTCGACGATGGCGCGCGCATCTTCCTGTGAACGGCCGGACGAGATGTCGACCAGCACGTGCCACGGCCATTCTCCGGCGAGCGGCGGCGCCGGGTTGCCGGCGAACCGCAGGGAGAAATCGAGCGGCAAGGCGCCGATCAGTTCGAAGCCGGTCAGGCTGCCGCCGGCAAAGTCGCTCGCAAGGCCGAAAAGCTCCAGCGCGGCGTGCGGAGATGCAACGCCTGCCCAGGCGACCGCGCGGCCGCGCGGCTTGGGGAAGATCTTCAGCACCGCGGCGGTGATGATGCCCAGCGTGCCTTCCGCGCCGACGAACAGGTTCTTGAGGTCGTAGCCGGTGTTGTCCTTCTTCAGCTTGCGCAGGTCATCGAAAACCTCGCCGGTGGGCAGCACGACCTCGACGCCGAGGCAGAGTTCGCGCGTGTTGCCGTAGGCGAGCACCGCCGTGCCGCCGGCATTGGACGAGAGGTTGCCGCCGATCTGGCAGGAACCCTGCGACGCCAGTGACAGCGGATAGAGACGGTCGGCGGCGGCGGCGGCGCGGTGCAGCGCCTCCAGCGTCACGCCCGCCTCGACCGTGACGGTGTTCGACAGCGTGTCGATCTCGCGCATGCGGTTGAGGCGCGACAGCGAGACGATGATTTCGTTGCCTGCAGCGCGCGGCACCTGGCCGCCGACAAGCCCCGTGTTGCCGCCCTGCGGCACGATCGGCGTGCGGGTTTCTGTCGCCAGCCTGAGGATGCGGCTCACCTCGTCGACGCTGCCGGGCTTCAGCACCAGCGGCGAACGGCCGCCCCACAGGCCGCGCGGCTCGCGGGCGTAAGGGGCAATATCGCCATCGCCGCGCAGGGCATGCGCCGCGCCGACGATACCGGCGAAGCGGTCGAGCAGGGCCGGGTCGAGGGCGCGCGACGTCATCAAGCGGGCCTTGGCGCGGCGGCGCGCCGCAGGCGATCGTTGATCGCCTCGCCAAGGCCGGCATGAGGGATCGGCTCGACGGCGATCGTGGCTGCGCCCGAGCGGTCAAGCTCTTGCATGAAGGCAAACAGATTGGCCGCCGCTTCGCGCAGATTGCCTGATGGCGAGAGGTTCAGCATGGTCGCTGCCGTCTCCCAGTCCGCCGCGCGGCGGGGGCCGAAGGCGAGCAGCGCCTCGCCGGGCTGCACGGCGGCAACGGCGAGGCGCATCCCGGCGTCCGGCGCGTAGTGGGACGCCATCATGCCCGGCGCCTCGATGCCGGCCGATGCATCGCGCAGCAGCGGCCGGTTGGTGATCGCCTCGATGACCTCGGCCGCTATGCCGCCCGGGCGCAGCAGCCTGAGCGTCTCGCCCTCGACCTTGACGATGGTGGATTCCACGCCGACGTGGGTCGGGCCGCCATCCACGATGAGCGGGATCCTGTCGCCGAGATCGGCGGCGACCGCCTGCGCCGTCGTTGCCGATATACGGCCCGACACGTTGGCGCTCGGCGCGGCCAGCGGGCGGCCAAGTGCGGCTATCAACGAAGCGGCAAAACCCTGTGGCATGCGCAGCGCAACCGTATCCATGCCGGCCGTGACCAGCGGGTGCATGGCGGAACCGGCCAGGAGTGGCAGGACAACTGTCAGCGGTCCCGGCCAGAAAGCCTGTGCCAGCTTTTCCGACAGCGGGTCGATGCGGGCAAATTCGGTTGCCATGACCAGACCGGAGACGTGGGCGATCAGCGGGTTGAAGCTTGGCCTGCCCTTCGCCTCGAAGATGCGCGCGACAGCCGTGCCACTGGTTGCGTCGCCGGCAAGCCCGTAAACGGTTTCGGTGGGGATCGCGAGGATCTGGCCGGCGTCGAGCAGGGCCAGGGCACGCTCCATCGCCTCGCCAGTGTTCAGGATTTCCGCCAAGGGCGCTTGTCCGGGGTTAGCATTTTACGGTGCTATAGCGCGGCTTGAACGGGCCAGACAACCGCGTCACCGATTTGTTAATCGCTAAAATGCTATGTTTCCGGGCAAGGCGCCGCAAACCGCGCGATGTCAGGATCGGTGCATCCACGGGATTTTGGACCATGCGTGTTCGGGCAATGCTTTTACTCCTGGCGGCGATCGGCATAGCCGGGGCTCAGGCTGCTTCCATCCAGACCGTCGCGCCGTTCGACGGCATTGCGCCATCCATCCAGGAAGTGGGGGACGACGTTGTCGTCGATCCGTCCATCGTCGCGGCAATGCCCGACCGGGGCGCACCGACGCCCTCGGTCATCGCTGTCGCCGACACGCCTTCCGGCGATACGCCGTCCATCATCAGCCTTGGCGATCCGGCGCCGGCCGGCGAGGCCATGGCATCGGCGCCATCCGACGGCCACCAGGGCATGACGTCGCCAATGGTGATCCGCGGCGGCGAGGTCGGCAACGACGTCGCCCGGCCCTCGACATCGGCCGCACCGGCGCAGTCGGCCGATACAGGCACGACGCCGATGCTCGATCCCAACGACAAGGGAACGTCGGCCAAGCGCAAGGCGCTGAGGCGGCAGGCCGAACGCCTGGCGCAGGAGGCGGCCGATGGTCAGGGGCAGGCCGATCCGTCGACCGCGCCGGAGCCGATGGGTCAATAAGCCCGGCGGACGGGCTTCAGCCGGAAATCTTGGCGAAATCCGCGACCTGTCCGGTCGCCGCACGAATGCGCGAAAGCAGCGCCAGACGGTTGGCACGAACCGCATGATCCTAATCATTCACGAGAACGCGTTCAAAGAATGAATCAACCGGTTCACGCAACGCGCTAAGCGCGGCGAGTGCGGCGGAAAAGTCTTCATTTTGAATCGCTTCACGATGGTGAGGAGGTCGTCGGACATACCGCTCACGGCCGTTGGCGATGGGCTGACCTCCCCCCTTGTGGGGGAGATGCCCGACAGGGCAGAGGGGGGTGACACAGGTCGAGAAGTCGGCGGGACAGCGCCCCCCTCTGTCGGCTTCGCCGACATCTCCCCCTCAAGGGGGGAGATCACCTGCGCACTTCCACCGGCCGCCAGCACGGCATCGATCAGATCATGCCGCGCACCCTGATCGCGGAGATAGACCTTCAGGCGATCATGGAAGAAGGACAGGAGGTCGTGCCGTACTCCTGATGCCCATTCGGCAAATGGAGTGCCTAGTTCGCTAACGCGAACAAGCGTTTCCAGATCACTTCCGCCTGCACGAAACTCCTCAACTCGTCCGACCCACTCCGTAAAGCTGTTGGCGCGCTCTATCCAATCTTCACTCGACTCGTTCCAATCGTAGCCGAGGTCGGTCATCGCCGCGATCTCGGCAAATCGTACATCGTTCGGCGAGAGAAGCGCAGATGCGATCCCGGCTCCTCGCGCGGCGCTAGCCAAGCGTTTTAGCTGAGCATTCGCTTGGAATTCTTGAAACTCAAGTAATGGCTGGCTGATGGTTACGTCTCGAACAGTAGCCAGCCAGGCCAACAAGTGCCGAAGTGTGACTTCATTCAGCCTCAACCTTACCCCATTCTCCACCAAAATCCTGATCACCCCCAGCGCCGCGCGGCGCAGCGCATACGGGTCCTTGCTCCCCGTCGGCTTTTCGTCGATGGCCCAGAAGCCGACCAGCGTGTCGAGCTTGTCGGCGAGCGCCACGGCAACCGAAACCGGGTCGGTCGGGACGCGGTCGGACGGGCCCTGCGGCTTGTAGTGCTCCTCAATCGCTGCGGCGACGGACGGGTGCTCGCCCTGCAGAGCCGCATATTTGCGGCCCATCAGACCCTGCAATTCGGGGAACTCGCCGACCACCTCGGTGGTGAGATCGGCCTTGGCGAGGATCGCCGCGCGGCGGGCGAGCTTCGGGTCGGCGCCGACGATCGGCGCGAGTTCCTCGGCCAGCCGCGCGATGCGCTCGACGCGCTCTCCTTGCGTGCCAAGCTTGGCGTGGAAGGTGACGCCCAGCCTGTCGAGGCGCGCCATGCGCTGGTCTAGCGGCATGTTGAGGTCGAGGCCGAATTTCGCCGCTGACGCCTCCAATGTGTCGATGTCGGGCAGGTCGGCCTGGTCGGTCTTCCAGAAATAGAGCGCGTCGGACAGGCGGGCGCGGACCACCTTGCCGTTGCCGTGCGCGATCTCCTTGCCGTGGTCCTGCGCTTCGATGTTGGCTGTGAGAAGGAAGTGGTTGGAGAGTTGGCTGATCTCCCCCCCTGTGGGGGAGATGCCCGGCAGGGCAGAGGGGGGCGTGACAGAATGAGAGGCCGGCGGGACAGCGCCCCCCTCTGTCGCCTTCGGCGACATCTCCCCCACAAGGGGGGAGATCAAGGGGCGCGTGACGAAACACTTCTGGTTGGCGCGGATGGTGAGGCGGATGACCTCGGCGGGGATGGCCAGGAAATCCGCCTCGAAGGCGCCGAGCAGCACGACCGGCCATTCGACCAGCCCCGAGACCTCGTCGAGCAGGCCCTCGTCCTCGACGAGATCGAGCCCGTTGGCGAAGGCAAGGTTCTTGGCATCGGCGAGGATGATCTCCTTGCGGCGGTCGGCGTCGATCACCACCTTCGCCGCTTCGAGCTTCGACGCGTAGTCGTCGAACCGGCGCACGGTGATCGCGCCCGGGGCGTGAAAGCGGTGGCCGTAGGTGATGTTGCCCGAGCGGATGCCGTCGATCTCGAAATCGACCACCACCGGCTCCTCGGTCTCGGGGCCGAAGGTGCACAGGATGGATTGAAGCGGCCGCACCCAGCGCAGGCTGCCAGGCCTGGCTGACGCCGGCCCCCAGCGCATCGACTTCGGCCACGGGAAGGTGCGCACGACGGTGGGCACCAGTTCGGCGATGATCTCTTCCGCCGCGCGGCCAGGCTTGGAGATGTGCGCGACGTAGAAATCGCCCTTCTTCGGATCGGAATGCACATGCGCCTGCGAAACGTCCGACAGGCCGGCCTTGCGCAGGAACCCCTCGACCGCCTGCGGCGGCGCCTTGGTGGAAGGGCCCTTGATCTCCTCGTGGACATCCCTCGAACGGGCGGCGAGCCCGCGCAGGTCGAGCGTCAGGCGGCGCGGCGTCCAGTATTCGCGCGCGGCCTCATAGGTCAGGCCGGCGTCGACCAGCCCGTCGGTGATCATCTTTTTGAGATCGCCGGCAGCCTTGCGCTGCATGCGCGCGGGAATTTCCTCGGAGCGGAGTTCGAGCAGAAGATCGGGCATCAGAGGCGCTCCGCCCGCATGCTTTTTTGGGTCTTGCGCGTCCTCGCGCCCTTGGCGCTGCGGGCGCACGGCTGGGCAGGAATTTCCTCGGAGCGAAGTTCTAAGAGCAAGTCAGGCATGGACGGTCTCTGGGACTAAAGCTGCGCGGGAATAGCAAGTCAGCTGGGGCGTGTCACCCGCCCCGCCGATTTCCGTGAACCTTTTGCGAGCCTGTTGCGACCCAGCGATATCGAAAGGAAGGCACACGGCCATGAAATCGTTATCGACCTATCTCCAGATCGCGGCGCTCGCAGCCTGCTTCGCTGCTCAGTTCCATCCGGCGTCCGGAACCGGCATGCCCGGCTCGCGCAAGGCGCTGCAGACGCTGGAAGTGTTCACCAGCCAGCCGGTGATCCAGACTCTGGCGTGGTCGGACCAGCGTTAGGCCGCAGCCGAAAACCCGCCAGCCTCGGTCAGCAGGAAGGCTTCGCCGCAGGCTTTCGCGAGAGTGCGCACGCGCTGGATGTAGCCGGCGCGCTCGGTAACCGAAATGACGCCGCGGGCGTCGAGCAGGTTGAAGACGTGGCTGGCTTTTATCGCCTGGTCGTAGGCGGGCAGCACCATCTTGTGGGCTCCGCCCTCGCCTGCGCGGGCACCGGCATCGAGCAGGGCCACGCACTCCTTCTCGGCATCGATGAAGTGCTGGTGGAGTATCGCCGTGTCGGCATATTCGAAATTGTAGCGCGAATACTCCTGCTCGGCCTGCAGGAAGACCTCGCCGTAGGTGACCTTGTCGGCGCCTTCGAGGCCGTTGAAGTTGAGGTCATAGACGTTGTCGACGCCCTGCACATACATGGCAAGGCGTTCCAGGCCATAGGTCAATTCGCCCGAAACCGGCGCGCATTCGATGCCGCAGATCTGCTGGAACTAGGTGAACTGGCTGACGTCCATGCCGGCGCACCAACATTCCCAGCCGAGACCCCATGCGCCGAGCGTCGGGCTTTCCCAATCGTCCTCGACGAAACGGATGTCATGCACAAGCGGATCGAGGCCGATGGCTTCCAGCGATCCCAGATAGAGTTCCTGCAGGTTTGGCGGGTTAGGCTTCAGGATCACCTGATACTGATAATAGTGCTGCAGCCGGTTGGGGTTTTCACCGTAGCGGCCGTCCTTGGGCCGGCGCGACGGCTGTACATAGGCGGCGTTCCATCGACGCGGCCCGAGCGCGCGCAACGTCGTTGCCGGATGGAAGGTGCCGGCGCCGACTTCCATGTCATAGGGCTGCAGGATCAGGCAGCCCTTGTCGGCCCAGTAGTTGTGAAGCGTCAGGATCAGCCCCTGGAAGGAGCGCTGCGGGCGCATGTGGGCGGCAGGTTGAGCGGACAAGGAAGCCTCGGGCGGTCTGCGAAAAACAGGCACCTCCTAGCGCATGGAGCCACAAACCGAAATCGAATTTTTATGGCAGGGCAACGGGACGGCCCGGCTTTCAGGCGGCATTCGCAACCGACACCGCGTAGAACGGCCGGCCATCGACGTCGACGAAGGAGAACGAGAATGACGCCTTGGTGAGCGACGCCGCCAGGAACCCGAAGGTCGAGCGGGCGAACAGGGTGCCGCTCGCCGCCGCCACCTTGCGGGGCTCGGCGCCGCCGCCGCAGGTGATGTAGTTCACCCCGTCGATCGCGATATGCTGAAAGTCGTGGTCGTGACCGTTGAGGTAGACGCGCACGCCGTGCTCTTCCAGCATCGGCTTCAGATAGCGAACCAGTCCCCAGGTCGGGCCGTGCACGCCGCCGGAAAAAACCGGATGATGGCCAACGACGATCTTCCAGTCCGCCTTGCTGGCCGCAAGCTCCGTTTCCAGCCAACGGAACTGGCTCACGACAAAGGCCTCCAGCGGAACGAACGTCGACAAGAGGCCGTGCGTGCCGTCGTGGACCGGCGTCGTGTCGATGAAGAAGAAGTCGGCAACAGCGCCGTCCGGCAGCAGTTGCGACCATGAAAAGTAGCGCGCGGGCATGCGCCAGCGCGGGCTTTTCGCCGTGTAGGCGATCTGCGCTTCGATGTCGCCGAGGTGGTCGTGGTTGCCAAGCACGACATGCCATGGACACTGAAGCCCGGGCGCAACGAAGAACTGCTCGTAGCTGGACTGCCACCGCGGGTCGGCCCCGCCGTGGATGCCCGCGGGATAAAAATTGTCGCCGGTGGAGATGATTGCGGCGGGCGCCATCTCCGCCGCCCATTCGCCCATCGCCCTGGCGACGGGCGCGACGCCGGGGCTACCCCAATCGCCGACCGCCAGAAAGTTCAGACCGGGTTCCTCCGCACCGGCGGAAAATGCCGGCAGCGGAGAAATAGCGGCCGCCAGCGAACCTGCCAGCAGCTTGCGACGGGTGATTGCCGCGACATGACTTGCCGTCATCGTAAATCCAGGCAGTGAGAAACTCGCACGCAAGATGCGGGACGCTGGCCGCAAGCGCAACCGCCCGCGCGTGCAAACGCGGGCGGCAGTGAGAATGCCTGTGCCGGGGCGACGCGGGTCAGGGCGTAACCGTCAGGGTGGCGGCCATTCCAGCCTCGTAGTGGCCCTTCAGGTTGCAGAACACGAGATAGGTGCCTGCCTTGAGCTTGACGGTCATTTCGCCTGATGCGCCCGGCTTCAGGTCGGAAACTTCGCCGAGGGATTTCAACTTTGCCTCGTCGACGCGATGCTTCGACGCGTTGAGCGGGATCTGCTGGTCGGCAGACTTGAGCCGAACGACGATCATTTCGTGGTCCTCGGACACCGCATCGTTGGTGACCTTGAATGTCGCGGGGCCGGCTGGGACCGACGCGGGCTCGAGTTTCAGGGTCATGGCGGTGCCGCCCTCACCTGCCTCGGTAACCGTTATGATGTTGGCGGCCCAGAGCGGAGTAGCCGTTGCGACAAGGGCAAGAATCGATGCCGCGGCACCGAAGCGCGAGAAAGCAGTCATTTGGGGGGACCTTTCGGGAGAAATGTGCGAGACAAGAGGACGGCTTTTCGCCGCCCTCAATGCCGACTTCGCACGCTTCGCTGACAGCAAGCTGAAGGTCTCGCGTCAGCCGAAACGATGCCGCGATCCGGTCGCGGGCCTACGCTCGACGTCCGGCCGGGCGTCCTAGTTGCCGGCCGGCAGCATGAGTTCCTGGCCGGGCTTCAGACGGCCCGGATCGCCCTGAAGCTGAGGGTTGAGATTCAATATCTCGATGTAGCGGCTGCCGCTGCCCAGCTGGTCGGCGGCGATCGACCACAGCGACTGGCCCGGGGAAACCTTGTAGGCGGCCGGCTTGGCAGCCAACGGAGCATCGGCCTGCGTGCGCTGCTCGGAAGGAGCCGGCGTGTCGGGAACCACAGCTGGCGCGGGCGCGGGCGCGACTTTCGGCTCGCCTGCAAGTGCCTTGCCGTCAACCGGCGGAAGGCCCGATTTCAGTTTCTTCTCGACTTCGGCCAGCACGTCGGGATCGGGCTTCATGTCGCGGGAGTGGGCCCACTGGAAGGTCGCCTCGAGCTTGCGTCCAGCCCGCCAGTACGCATCACCAAGGTGGTCGTTGAGCACCGGGTCGTCCGGCTTCAGCGAAACGGCGCGCTCGAGCTCGCGCACCGCATTGTCATACTGGCCGAGGCGATAATACGCCCAGCCAAGCGAATCGACGATATAGCCGTCGCTCGGGCGCAGTTCGACGGCCTTGCGGATCATCTCCATGCCCTCGTCGAGCTTCATGTTCATGTCGATCCATGAATAACCGAGATAGTTGAGCACCTGCGGCTGGTTCGGGAACAGCTCAAGCGCCTTGAGAAAATTCGGCTCCGCCTTCGGCCAC
>JAPLOZ010000068.1 GCA_026400435.1 Hyphomicrobiales bacterium
CGGCGGCGCATCCCGGGTCGCCGGCGCGACGGGATCATGCCGGCTCAAGGTAGCTCTCCCAGGCGTCGATTGAGACGGTCAGCGTCGGGTCGGCGTCGTCGCCCCAGATCTGGCGCCCGTCAAAGACGACCGTGTAGACCCATTGCGGGTTCTCGCCCTGCCCGTGCGCGTTGCTGTCGGGGAAGACAAAACCCTCGCGCACGGCCTCGATGACGCCGTGCTTGCCGCGCGCATAGCGTGGCAGCCGTGTGTGGCCGGTCGGGCTGAAATTGCGCGTGACGATGCGGTCGCCTGCACGGAAGCGAGCCGACGTCGCCACCGGTCGGTCGCAGGGGCCGCCGCTTGCCAGCACGGCGGGCACATCGGCGGCCTTCAGAACGCGTTTGGGCTGCGGCGCGCCGTCGACCGCCCTGCCCTCGGCCAGATCGCGTTCGCTGACGAAGCCGTGGCGGGTGAGCAGCCGTTCCAGCCCCTTGATCCAGATCTCGTAGTAGCTTGACGAAAGATAGTCGACGGGATGGCGGTTTTCGCGCGCGTGACGGCTTTCGTCGATATTCCAGGAACCCATGGCGCCGGCGCAGAGCGTCAGGCCGAGCGCGCGTTTCTCCCAATCGGCATGAAAGACCGGCTCGTGCTGTTCGGGCGCAACGGGGCCAAGCCCCATCTGGCCGCCAAGATCGTGCGGGCCGTTCATGCGGCGCCCGGCTCCAGCGCGAGGCCGGTGCCGATCATGGAATCGCGGGTGACGAGGCCAGCGAGCTTGTCTTCGCTCCAGCCTTCGGCGCCGGCCGGCCGCTGCGGCACGACAAGGTAGCGAAGCTCCGCGGTCGAATCCCACACCCGGATCTTTTTCTCGGTAGGCAGCTTTACACCGAACTCCTCAAGCACGCCGCGCGGATCGATGACGGCGCGACTGCGGTAGGGCGGCGCCTTGTACCAGACGGGCGGCAGGCCGAGCACGCTCCACGGATAGCAGGAGCAGAGCGTGCAGACGACGAGGTTGTGCGTGTCGTCGCTGTTGAACACGGCCTGCATGTGTTCGCCCTGGCGGCCGGTATAGCTCATCGACTCGATGGCGGCAGTCGCGTCGCGCTTCAGCCACTCGGCATAATCAGGATCGCTCCAGGCGCGCGCGACGACCCTGGCGCCGTTCCTTGGGCCGACTTTTGTCTCGTAGGTGTCAACGATGGCGTCGATCGCCGCCGGATCGATCAGCCCCTTCTGGGTGAGAATCGTCTCAAGCGCCCTGACCCGCGCATCCATTGGGTCGAGGTCGTTGTCGTGATGGTGGTCATGGTCGTGGTCGTGAGGCATGAGACGACGTTAATCCCGCACCTTTGCGCCAACAAGCTTTCAATTGTCATCTAAGCATCGGCCAGAGCGTCGCCGCGAGCAACAGCCCCATGGCGATGTTGAACCATTTGAGGCGCACCGGGTCGGACAGGAAGCCACGCAGCGCCGTGCCGAAGCCTGCCCAGGTGGACACGCTCGGCAGATTGACCGCCGCGAAGGCGGCCGAGATCAATAGGACCGACAGGAACGGCGCTTGCGGGTTGGTGTACATGGCCATCGCGCTGACCGCCATCACCCACGCTTTCGGGTTGACCCACTGGAAAGCGGCTGCCTCCAGAAAGGTCATCGGGCGTCCCTTGCCGTCGCTGCCGCTGCCCATCGACCGGGACATCGCGATGCGCCACGCGAGATAGAGGAGATAGACGCCGCCTGCGACCTTGAGCGCCATATGCAGCCATGGGAAAGCGGTCAGCAATGTTCCGAGGCCAAAGCCCACCGCCAGGAGCAGCACCAGGAATCCACATCCGATGCCGAGCGCATGCGGGATGGTGCGGACAAAACCGAAATTCACGCCCGACGCCAGCAGCATCAGGTTGTTTGGCCCCGGCGTGATCGACGTCACGAAAGCATAGACGAGGAGCGCCAGGAAGGCGTCGAGAGACATGTTCAGGCGTTTCCGGTCGATGGTGTTTTTATGTCAGCAATATTGACCCGATGGTCACCCGAATTGTTGTCTGGGTGGCAATTCGGACTACCTGGCCGGCCCTACATCCCCTGCGGGCCGCGGTTCATCGCAGCTACACCGGTACGGCAGATTTCCACGAGGCCAAGCGGCTTCATGATGGCGATGAACTGGTCGACCTTCGAGCCCTTGCCGGTGATCTCGAAGATGAAATGCTCGGTGTTGGCGTCGATGACGCTGGCGCGAAACGCGTCGGCCAGCCGCAGCGCCTCGACCCGGTCGTCGCCCTTGCCCGCGACCTTGACCAGCGCGAGTTCGCGCTCCAGCGGCCGCTCCTGGCCGAGCTCTTTCGAGCGCACGGTCAGGTCGACGACGCCATGCACCGGCACGATGCGCTCGAGCTGGTGCTTGATCTGCTCAAGCACGTGCGGCGTGCCGCGCGTCACGATGGTGATGCGCGAGAGATGCTTTTCGTGCTCGGTTTCCGACACGGTCAGGCTCTCGATGTTGTAGCCGCGGCCAGAGAACAGGCCGATGACGCGCGCAAGCACGCCCGGCTCGTTGTCGACGAGGATCGACAGCGTGTGCGTCTCGGGCTTTTCCGTCTCCTTGGCGATGAAGTAGGCGGAGCCGGTCGGTTGAAGCTGTGCGTTCATGGTTGACTCTCGATCTGAAAAACTCTGACTAACTGCAGCGCCGCGCTTGCTTTTCTCACAACTTAAACAAGTTCCCTGCCCCTGGCGTCGATGGCGTTGGCCACCGCCTCGTCGGTCGCTTCGTCCGGCAGCAGCATCTCGTTGTGCGCCTTGCCCGAGGGTATCATCGGGAAGCAGTTGGCGAGCGCGGCGACGCGGCAATCGAAGATCACCGGCTTCTTCACCTCGATCATCTCGGCGATCGCATCGTCGAGATCGCCGGGCTTCTCGCAGCGTATGCCATGGCCGCCATAGGCCTTCGCCAGCATCACGAAGTCCGGCATCGCCTCGGTATATGAATGCGAGAGACGGTTGCCGTGCAGCAGCTGTTGCCACTGCCGCACCATGCCCATGTACTGGTTGTTCAGGATGAAGATCTTGATCGGCGCTTCATACTGCACCGCGCAGCTCATCTCCTGGATGGTCATCTGCACGGAAGCGTCGCCGGCGATGTCGATGACCAGCGCGTCGGGATGGGCGATCTGCACGCCCAGCGCGGCCGGCAGGCCATAGCCCATCGTGCCGAGCCCGCCCGACGTCATCCAGCGGTTCGGCTGGTCGAAATGGAAATGCTGGGCCGCCCACATCTGGTGCTGGCCGACTTCCGTCGTGATGTAGGTGTCCTTGCCCTTCGTCGCCTCGAAGAGACGCTGGATGGCGTATTGCGGCATGATGACGTCGTCGTTCATGCGGTAGGCAAGTGAATCGCGCGCGCGCCAGCGGGCGATCTGCTCCCACCAGGGGTGCAGCGCCTTTTTGTCTGCCTTCACACTCGCCCGCCACAACCGCACCATATCTTCAAGGACGCGGCCGACATCGCCGATGATCGGCACGTCGGCGCGCACGTTCTTGTTGATGGAGGACGGGTCGATGTCGATATGGATCTTCTTCGAATTCGGCGAGAAGGCGTTGAGCCGACCTGTGATGCGGTCGTCGAAGCGCGCGCCGATGCACACCATGACGTCGCAGTCATGCATCGCCATGTTGGCTTCGTAGGTGCCGTGCATGCCCAGCATGCCGAGCCAGTTCTTGCCTGATGCCGGATAGGCGCCGAGCCCCATCAGCGTCGAGGTGATCGGGAAGCCGGTCAGTTCGACGAGTTCGCGCAGCAACTGGCTGGCCTGCGGGCCGGAGTTGATGACGCCGCCGCCGGAATAGATGATCGGCTTCCTGGCTGTCGCCATCAGCTCCACGGCCGCCTTGATCTTCTCAAGGTCGCCCTGGACCCGGGGATGATAGGAGGTGCGCGGCGCGGTCTGCGGCGGCGTGTAGATGCCCCTGGCGAACTGCACGTCCTTCGGAATGTCGACCACGACCGGACCGGGACGCCCCGTCGTTGCGATATGGAACGCCTCATGGATGGTCGCTGCGAGTTCGTTGACGTCCTTCACCAGCCAGTTGTGCTTGGTGCAGGGCCGCGTGATGCCGACGGTGTCGCACTCCTGGAAAGCGTCCGAGCCGATCAGCGCGGTCGGAACCTGCCCCGTCAGGCAGACGAGCGGGATGGAATCCATCAGCGCATCCTGCAGCGGCGTGACCGCGTTGGTCGCACCGGGTCCCGAGGTCACCAGCATGACGCCGGGCTTGCCGGTCGAGCGCGCATAGCCCTCGGCGGCATGGCCGGCGCCCTGCTCGTGGCGGACCAGGATGTGCTGGATCGCGTCCTGCTGGAACAGCTCGTCGTAAATCGGCAGAACCGCACCGCCGGGATAGCCAAACAGGTGTACGACGCCGTTGTCCTTCAGCGCCTGCACCACCATCTCCGCGCCAGTCATTTCGCGACTTTGCATCTCGCGCTGGTCGTTGTGTCCGTTGCTCATCGGGCTTGTTCCGTTCTGCTCGCCGCCGGCGATTGTCGTTGTCTGTCTTGGGCAATAAAAAAGGCTCCCGAGGGAGCCTGTGTCTGCGCATGGTTGGCTGTCGCCCGGCGGTTACACCGCCCTGCCCATGCGCAATCCTACTACGATAATGAGTGTCGTCTTCATGGGCGCGAACAATAAGGGCGGAGGTCAGCACGAGTCAATCGGGTTTTTCAACCGCCCGCGCGATGCGTCGGCCAAATCCGCAGCCTGTCGCACATCGGCACAATTTTATCGAAGCCCGAAAGCCTGGCTCAACCATGCCCCCACACCCGAACTTAACAGCGCTTTGCTAGCTTGCAGGGATAGACAGGCGGACGGGGACAAACCGAATGTATGCTGAACATATATCTCGTGGCGAGGCGATCGCGCAGGAGCGGCGCGACACCGAGCAGGGCGAAAAGCGCGTCCTTGGCCATGTCGTGCGCTGCGATGGCGCAAGGGCGACAATTGCCGCCTATGCCGATACCGAGGAAGGCGCGATCACCGACCTTTGGACGGTCGGCCGCATGATCTCGATCAACCTGGGCGCGGCGCGCACCGTCGGCCTTGTCTATTCCATCAGCAAGTCCGATCTGGCCTGGAGCGAGGGAGCCCAGAACGCCATCGAAGTCAGCATCGAACTGGTCGGCGAAGTGCGCGACCGCGAGGAGCATCGGCTGCCCGTCTTCGACCGCGGCATCACCGTCTATCCGCATATCGGAGCGATGGCGCACGGCATCCGTGCGGAAGACCTGCAGGCCGTGTACGATCTCGCCGGCCGTCATTCGATCAACATCGGCCAGCTCTCCCAGGACGAGACGATCGAGGCACGTATCGCCATCGACGACACGCTGGCCCGCCATTTCGCGGTCGTCGGCACAACCGGCGTCGGCAAGTCGACCGCCGTCTCGCTGCTCATGCGCAAGGCGATCGAGGCGCGGCCCGACCTGCGCATACTGATCCTCGACCCGCACAACGAATTCGCTGCCTCGCTGCCGGAGTACAGCGTGCGCGTGGATGCAGGCTCGCTCGACCTTCCGTTCTGGATGTTCCGCCTCGAGGAACTGACCGAGGTGCTGTTTCGCGGCCGCGAGTCGGTGCCCGAGGAGGTCGACGTTCTGCGCGACCTCATTCCGGCGGCCAAGAACCTCTATCGCAACCCGGCCGGCGGCGCATTCCTGCGCCGTGGCGCCGACGCGCTGACCGCCGATACTCCGGTGCCATACCGCATGGCCGACCTGATCAAGCAGATCGACGAGCGCATGGGGCTGCTCGAAAGCAAGAACGACCGGCCAATCCTGAAGTCGCTGCGGACGCGCATTGAATCCGCCGTTGCCGATCCGCGCTACAAGTTCATGTTCAATTCCCGCCTGATCGAGGACACCATCCACGAAACGATCGGCAACATCTTCCGCGTGCCGCACGAAGGACGCCCGGTGACCTGTTTCGAGATGGCCGGAATGCCGTCCGAAGTGGTGAATTCGGTCTGCTCCGTGCTTGCGCGGCTGGCCTTCGACCTGGCGTTGTGGAGCGAAGGCAAGCTGCGTCTCCTGGTGCTGTGCGAGGAGGCACACCGTTACATGCCGGCCGACCCGCGGCTTGGCTTTGCGCCGACCAGGCACGCGCTGTCGCGCATCGCCAAGGAAGGCCGCAAATACGGCTGCTACCTCGGCGTCGTCACGCAGCGCCCGGGCGAACTCGACCCGACCATCCTGTCGCAGTGTTCGACCTTCTTCGCCATGCGGCTTGCCAACGAGCACGACCAGGCGATCATCCGCTCGGCCATCGCCGATTCCTCGGCGTCCAGCCTGTCGTTTCTTTCGTCGATGGGCCAGCGCGAGGCGATTGCCTTCGGCGAGGGCGTAGCCACGACGATGCGCTTGAAATTCGAACGGCTCGACCCGAGCCTCATCCCCGGAACAGCCAAGAAGCATGAGGAAGAGGCGCCCGCCGAGAACGGCAACGACATCGATCTCGTCAACATCGTGGAGCGGCTGCGAAACGTGCCGAAGCCGCAGGGCAACATCGCGTTCGCCGAGCCGGTCAGCGTGCAGCTTCAGCCGGGCGACCCCGGCTACCGCAAGAACGAACCGCTTCCCCCCAAGCCATTGCCGGACCAGGACGACATCGATTTCGGCTACGGCCTCAAGCCGGGACGGTTTGGCTCGCGCGCATAAGCGAGTTCCGCCGGGGCTTGTCGCCGAGAAGTCCTTGACCGCCGCGACCGACCCAGTCGACCTGATTCAAGCACAGACCCTGTTGCGGCCCGTCTTCTTGGCTTCGTAGAGTTGCTGGTCGGCGCGGCGATAGAGCGTTTCGGAACTCTCCTTGCAGTCCCAGACTGCAAGGCCGACGCTGGCGGTAACCCGCAGGCGCACATTGCCCGAGACAATCGCCATGCCGCCGATCGCCTTGCGGATACGCTCGGCCAGCCGCAGCATTCTCTCGGAATCCATGTTCGGCGCGACCACGGCGAACTCCTCGCCGCCAAGCCGCGCCACGACATCGTGGAAACGGGTCATGTCCTTGAGGCAGTTGGCCACCGCCCGAAGCACCTCGTCGCCCACGTCGTGGCCGTGTGCGTCGTTGATCTGCTTGAAATGGTCGAGGTCGACGATCATCAGGCCGACCGGCTTCTCGATGCGCCGGAACTCGCCGAGATACTCCTTGAGCGCATCGTCGAAGTAGCGCCGGTTCTGCATTCCGGTCAGGCCGTCGGTGAGTGCCGCCCGCTCTAGGTTTCGCGAACGCTGCGACAAGCTCTCGGTCATCGCGCGCAGCTTGTTCTCTTCCTTCACCTGCTTGCGGATCTGCGGGAAGATGAAGAAGACGGCGAAGAACAGTCCGGTTGCAAGAAGCAGCCCGGTCCCGAAGAGGAGCTTCGACAGATAGACGATGTCGCCATCGCGGCCGGACTGCAAAAGCCCGCTGGCGATGGAAAACAGCAGGTCATATGCGTGAAATATCAACACGCCTGCCGCAAGGATGACCGCGATCAACACGAAAAAAGCGGTTTCTGACTTGTGGAGGCGCATACACTCCTCGCCTACTCTACCTGCCCGGTTATGTCACCCGAGACCTTACGGAGGGTTAATCGTAAAGGTTGTGATTGAGCATTCCCGTCAAAGACCGAAATCCAGCTCTTCGACTTCCCGCGCCCAGCCGACGCGCTTCCAGTGCGGACCCAACTGGTTGCGAAACCATGTCGACTGGCGCTTGGCGTATTGCCGCGTCGCGATCTTTGCGCGGTCTATCGCGTCGTCCATCGGCAGTTCGCCGGCAAGCGCCGCCTGGAGTTCGCGCACGCCGATCGCCTTGGCCGCCGGAAGGCTGGGATCGAGGTGCAGCGCCGACAGCGCCTTGACCTCCTCCAGCGCGCCTGCCTCGACCATGCCGTCGAAGCGCCTGTCGATCCGGGTAACGAGTTCCGCGCGTTCCGGCTCGATGACGATGCAGCGGGCGCTGCCACGGTCGATCAGCGGACTGCCCTGCCCGGTCTGCCAGTCGACGATGGAGCGCCCGGAGAAATCGAAAACCTCGAGCGCGCGCACGATGCGCTGGCTGTCGCCGGGACGCAGCGCGCCTGCCGCCCGCACATCCATGCGCGTCAACACCTCATGCAGCGCTTCAGGCCCCTCCCTGTCGAGCCGGGCTCGCCAGTGGCTGCGCACGCCATCGGGTATGTCGGGCATCTCGGACATGCCTTGCTCCAGCGCCCTGAAATAAAGCCCGGTGCCGCCGACGAAGATTGGACGGTTTGATGCGAAGCAGCCTTCGGCTGCGAGTCTGGATACGTCGCGCATCCAGGCGCCGGTCGAATGGGCGGTAGCGGGATCGACATAGCCGTAAAGCCGATGCGGCGCGCGGCCCATCTCCGCTGCGTCCGGACGCGCGGTCAGCACGTCGAGAACCGAATAGACCTGCATGGAATCGGCGTTGACGATGACCCCGCCAACCCGCTCGGCAAGGTCCAGCGCAAGGCGCGACTTGCCGCTTGCGGTCGGTCCCGCTATCAGGATCGCGTTCCTGAAGCCGCCTTCCGCGCCGGATTTTTCGATGCCGCTTGTCGCCACGCTGATTTCCAACCCTGCCGCGCGCCGTCTTACGCTGCCGCTCGCGAATATGGCCGCATCGCAGGTTGGCGCAAGCGCGATCTCCTGGCTGGGCGACAACGTCGCCTGCGACCTTATCCTGCCCGATGGCCTGGAGCGCGACGAAGCAGCGTCGAGGCTTGGCGCGGCGCTGGCTGCCAACCCCATCGACATCGTCATTCATGACCCATCCGTCAGGCGCAAGAAGATCCTGATCGCCGACATGGATTCCACCATGATCGACCAGGAGTGCATCGACGAACTCGCCGACGAAGTCGGCCTCAAGGATCGTGTCGCCGCGATTACCGCGCGGTCGATGAACGGCGAAATCGCCTTCGAGCCGGCCCTGCGGGAGCGCGTCGCGCTGATGGAGGGCCTCGAAGCCTCGGTGGTCGACAGGATTATCCGCGATCGCCTGACGCTCGCTTCAGGCGGGCGCGCGCTTGTGCAGACCATGCGCAAACATGGCGCATGGACGGCGCTCGTCTCCGGCGGCTTCGATGTCTTCACCGCGAAGATCGCCGCGATGCTTGGCTTCGACGAAAACCGCGCCAACCGCTTGATTGTGACCGGCGGCCGGCTCACCGGCGAGGTCGCCGAACCCATCCTCGGCCGCGCGGCCAAGGCGGAGGCGCTCAGCGACATAGCGATCACGCACGCTGCCGACGCCGACGACGTGGTCGCCGTGGGCGACGGCGCAAACGACCTCGACATGATACGGCTTGCAGGCATGGGCGTTGCGCTGCATGCCAAGCCCTCCGTCGCCGCGCAGGCAAAGATCCGCATCGACCACGGCGACCTGACGGCGCTGCTCTACCTGCAGGGATATCGCGAGGCGGAGTTCACGGCGTGAAGCCGATCCGCACCGCGCGCCTGATCCTGCGCAACTGGGAAGACGGCGACCGCGACCTGTTTCACCGCATCAACTCCGACGACCGCGTCATGGAGTTCTTCGATTTCCGCCGCGACCGGGCGACCGCCGACGCGTTCATGGACAGCTTGCGCGAGGAGATTGCCCGCGACGGCTATGGTTGGAGCGCCGCCGAGATCGCCGCGTCAGGCGAATGCATCGGCTTCATCGGCCTGCACCCGGTGGAGATTCCGGGCCTGGCGACGACGGGCACGTTCGAGGTCGGCTGGCGGCTGGCGCCCGAATTCTGGGGCAGTGGCTTCGCCACCGAAGGGGCTGGCGCGTTGCTTGCCCTCGGCTTCGAACAATTGCACCTTCGCGCGATCATCTCGTTCGCGGTGGCGGCCAACATACGCTCGACGGCAGTGATGAGGCGGCTCGGAATGCGCCGCGATCCGACCGCCGATTTCGACCATCCCCGCGTGATCGACCCCGGTCTCAGGCGGCATGTGGTCTATCGTCTGGGCTCTGAAGAGTGGCGGCGGCTGCGCACGAATTGAAAAGCCGGCGAATTCCGCCGGCCCTTCGAAATCAGTCGCTTGCGAACGAAACCGGATTCGGTTCGTCAATCCATGCGGATCGTCACGAACCGCAACTCGCCGGCCTTGGACGACAGCATCAGCAGAGCGTTCTTGCGGCCCTGCTCTTTCAGCGCGGCGACCCGGTCGACTACATCCTTTGGCGTCGAGACGGACTCCTGCGCGATCTCCGTGATCACATCGCCCGCCATGACGCCACGTTCGGAGGCGGCGGAGTTCTCGGCCACCTCGGTAACGATGACACCGGAGATTTCCGCCCCGATTCCGAATTTCTTGCGTGCCTCTTCCGTCATCTCACCGATCGTCATGCCAAGCACGGAGGCCGTCGCGAGCGGTGCGTCCTCGTTGTCGGAGGTTGCATCAGAGGCCTCGGCGAGTTTCTCGCCCTCCTCCAGGCGGCCAAGCGTAACCTTGATGTTCAGTTCCTGGCCCTTGCGGATCACGGCAAGGTCGACTTCCTTGCCGACCGGGCTTTCAGCGACGGCGAGCGGTAGCTCGCGGCTCTCCTTGATGACCTTGCCGTCAAATTTCACGATGACGTCGCCGACCTCGATCACGCCGTTGTCGACTGGCCCGCCCTTGATGATGCCCGAAACCAGCGCGCCCTGAGCGACCTTGATGCCGAGGCTTTCGGCGATCTCGTCTGTAACAGGCTGGATGCGCACGCCCAGCCAGCCGCGCCGTGTCTCGCCGAATTCGCGAAGTTGCGCAACGACGCCCGTCGCCATCTTGGATGGTATCGAGAAGCCGATGCCGATTGAACCGCCCGACGGCGAGATGATCGCGGTGTTGATGCCGACCACATCGCCGAACATGTTGAACAGCGGGCCGCCGGAATTGCCCCGGTTGATGGCGGCGTCCGTCTGGATGAAATCGTCATAGGGGCCCGCGTCGATGTCGCGGTTACGCGCCGAGATGATGCCGACCGTGACCGTCCCGCCAAGGCCGAAAGGATTGCCGATCGCCATCACCCAGTCGCCGATTCGCATCTGGTCGGAGTCTCCGAAATGGACCTCCTTCATCTTCTTGAGCGTGGGGTCGACCTTGAGCACGGCGATGTCGGTCTTGGTGTCGGTGCCGATCAGTTCGGCCTTCAGCTTCGAGCCGTCCGAAAAGTTCACCTCGATCTCGTCGGCGTCCGCAATGACGTGGTTGTTGGTCACCACGATCCCCTGCGCAGCGTCCACGACGAAACCTGAGCCGAGCGACTGAACCTGGCGCTGCCCGCCGCCGCCCTCACGGTCCTTGAAGAACTCGTCGAAGAAATCCTGGAACGGCGACCCCTCGGGGGCCTGTGGCAGCGGCACGGTGCCCTGTCCCTCGGTTCCCTTGATCTTCTGCGACGTCGAGATGTTGACGACCGCCTCAAGCAGGCCTTCGGCGAGATCGGCCACGGAGGCGGGGCCGGGCTGCGTGACGTGCTGCACTGCCGGCGCGGGCTCGATCTGCGTCTGGGCAACGGCCGGGAGAACCGGCGCCCACAGCAAAATCGCCATACCCGCGCTTACCAGCGTCTTGCGCAACATAGGCGTGGGTTGATTGCGCATCATGCGACTGCTCCCGGTTTATGTCAGAGAAAACCGCCCTGTGGGCGGGCGTCATGTTCTCAAGAAATAAGGCCTGTTTGCGGCTTTGACCATCGAGCGCGGAATAAATCCTGCGTTATCCGCGCACTAGCCACACAACGCACACGCCGGCGGCGATCGAAGCCAGCCCGGCGATGCGCAACACGTGTTCAGGCGTGCCAAGAACTTCCGTGGCCAGGCGCTTGGCCAAGGCAGGGAACCCGCCATAGACGAGCCCTTCGACAACCATGACAAGGCCAAGCGCGGCCACGAAATCCGACATTGCCAACCCCTCAGGGGTTGGCGCCGGTCGTTTCGGTAGGCGCCGCCACGGCGCCTGTGGACGCTCCGGCTGCGGGGGCGGCAGGAGCGGCGCCATTGGCCGGCGCCGCCGTCCCGCTCGGATTACGGAAAAAGCGGAAGAACTCCGAGTCGGGCGACAGGACCATAGTCGTGCCCGTACCGATAAGCGCGTTGGAATAGGCGATCATCGAGCGGTAGAACTCGAAAAAGCCCGGGTCGCGCTGGAAGGCTTCAGCGAAAATCCCGTTGCGCTGGGCTTCGCCCTCGCCTCGCAGGATTTCCGATTCCTTGCGCGCTTCCGCGACGATCTCGACCACTTCGCGATCGGCGCGGGCGCGGATGCGCTGCGCCGCCTCGCGACCGCGAGCGCGAAGCCGCTCGGCCTCGGCAAGGCGTTCCGCCTTCATGCGATCGAAGGTCTGCTGCGAGACTTCCTGCGTCAGGTCGGTACGGCGGATCCTGACGTCTTCGATCTTGAGGCCAAGCGAAGTCGCGTCGGGACGAAGCTGGTCAGCCACCTCGCGCATCATGGCGGCACGCTCTTCAGAGAGCGCCGATTCGAAGCCGCGTACGCCATAGACCCGGCGCAGCGCCGCATCGAGACGGGTCCGAAGCCGCTGCTCGGCGAGCGAGACGCTGCCCGACACCGCCTGGCGGAATGTCCGCGCATCCGAGATCCGGTAGGCCACGAAAGCGTCGACCTCGTAGAACTTGCCGCCGGAGACCTGAACGCGGATGTCGTCGAGATCGAAGCGCAGGATGCGGTCGTCGATGATCTGGACGTTGTCGGCCTCGAAGAAACCGAACGGAGCCTTGAAATAGATGCCCGGCTCGGTCTCGACCTTCACGATCTCGCCGAAGCGAAGCACGATGGCCTGCTGGCGCTCGTTGACCACGAAGACCGACGAATAGACGAGAAACAGGATGACCGCCGCGAAGACGGCTATCAGGGGGAGACGATTGGACATCACTGGCTCCCTCCCGCTGCCGGCGCGGGCGCATTCTTCTGCAACTCCGGAAGTGGCAGATAGGGAACCACCCCCTGCCCGCTGCCCTGGCCGACGATGACCTTGTTGGAGTCCTTCAGGACCTTCTCCATCATTTCGAGGAACAGCCGTTCTCGCGTCACATCGGGCGCCTTGGCATATTCGTCGTAGACCGAAACGAAGCGCTGCGCCTCGCCTTCGGCCTCCTGGACGACGCGGTTCTTGTAGGCGGCGGCCTCTTCACGGACCTGCGCTGCCTCGCCGCGGGCCTGGCCTAGCTTCTGGTTGGAATACTGGTTCGATTCCTCGACGAAGCGGTCCTCGTCCTGCTCGGCGCGCTGCACTTCGTCGAAGGCATCGGCGACCTCGCGCGGCGGCGCGGCGTCCTCGATGGAGATCGCGTTGATCGTCAGGCCCGTTCCGTACTGGTCGAGCGTCGTCTGGATGATGCCGCGCACGGCATCGGCGATGCCCTGGCGGTCGTCGCGGAAGATGTCCTGCGCCGGACGGCGGCCGACGGCTTCGCGCATCGCGCTTTCGCCCACCTGCCGCACCATCTCGTCGGGGTCGGCAACGTTGAAGAGATAGGCTTCGGGATTGGAAACCTGGTAGGCGATCGAGAATTTCACGTCGACGATGTTCTGGTCGCCCGACAGCATCAGGCCGGACGACGTGTTGCCACGCACCTCGCCGAGATCGACGAGCTTTTCGGCGGTGTTGGCGAATTCGACGGTTTCGATCGGCCACCAGTGGAAGTGCAGGCCGGGCTGCGACAATTCTTCCTTCGGCTTGCCGAAACGCAGTTCGACCGCCAGTTCGTCCGGCTGCACAGTGTAGATCGACTGGAACAGCCAGAACGCCACGAGGGCAAGACCTATAAGGCCGAAAAGGGCGGGGCTTGCGCCAGCGCCGCCGGGCAACGCCTGCTTCAGGCGATCCTGGCCGCGGCGGATGATGTCCTCAAGATCGGGAGGGCCGCCCTGCGGGCCACCGGGGCCGCGCGGGCCCTGGCCCCACGGGCCGCCGCCGCCACCGTTGTTGTTGCCGCCGCCCCACGGGCCACCGCCACCACTCTTGTCGTTCCAGGGCATGAATGTCCTTTCGGTCCCGTAACCCGGGCGCGACGACTGCAGCCGTCACACCTCCCTTGGCTCCACCCTTCTATAGGGATGCGCGGCTTCGCTTTCAACGCGCCGCTTTTCGAGAGATTTCAATGCACTGTCGCGCGGCGTTCGTAAACCGCATAGCGTGTCGCATGTGTATCCTTCTCGCCTGCCGGCACATCCTCGGCGCTGACAAGACGCCAGATTTGCGGGTCGACAGGTGGAAAAACCGTGTCGCCATCGACACTTCCAAGCACATGGGTGATGTAGAGCCGGTCCGCCACAGGCAGCGCTTGGGCATAGATCTCGCCACCGCCGATCACGCAGATTTCATCGGCGCCCACCATGCAACGGGCGCGAATGTTCGCCAGCGTGATCGCATCCTCCAGCGAGGAAGCCGTCTCGCCACCCTCCGCGCGATAGCTCCGGTCGTGCGTGACCACGATGTTCAGCCGCCCCGGCAGCGGCCGCCTGGGGAAGCTTTCCCAGGTCTTGCGCCCCATGATGACCGGCTTGCCCATTGTGCATGCCTTGAAGCGTTTGAGGTCGGTCGAGAGCCGCCACGGCAGTCCGCCTTCGCGACCGATCACGCCATTTTCGGCAATCGCCACATAGATAGCGACAATCATTCAGACAGCGATCGGCGCTTTGATCGTCGCGTCCGCCTTGTAGTTCTCGAGCCGGAAATCCTCGAACCTGAAGGCGAACAGGTCCTTCACCTCGGGATTGAGCCACATCGTCGGCAGAGGCCCGGGCGTGCGCTTGAGCTGTTCGCGCGCCTGCTCGAAATGGTTGGCATAGAGGTGAGCGTCGCCAAGCGTATGGACAAAATCGCCAAGCCCCAGCCCACGGACCTGCGCAACCATCATCGTCAGCAGCGCATAGGAGGCAATGTTGAAGGGCACACCGAGAAAGATGTCGGCCGAGCGCTGGTAGAGCTGGCACGACAGCTTGCCGTCGGCAACGTAGAACTGGAACAGGCAATGGCACGGCGGCAGCGCCATGGCGTCCACCTCCGCCGGGTTCCACGCCGACACGATCAGCCGGCGCGAAGTGGGGTTCTTCTCGAGCTGGACGAGCAGGTTTTTGATCTGGTCGATCGACTTGCGGTCCTCGCCGCCCGGCCAGGAACGCCACTGCTTGCCATAGACCGGCCCGAGGTCGCCGTTTTCGTCGGCCCATTCGTCCCAGATGGTGACGCCGTTGTCGCGCAGGTATTTGACGTTGGTCTCGCCGTTCAGGAACCAGAGCAGTTCGTGGATGATCGACTTCAGATGCAGCTTCTTGGTGGTCAGCGCCGGAAAGCCCCGCGCGAGATCGAAGCGCATCTGGTAGCCGAACACACCGCGCGTTCCCGTACCTGTTCGGTCGCTGCGATCAGCGCCGTGGTCGAGGACATGCTGCAGGAGATCGAGGTATTGCCGCATCTTGTTCCGTCGATTCGAGAATGCTGCCCCATCATATAGGAAAGCCCGCGCCACGAACACGTCGAAGCCTGCTTTTCCCAGCTATCCACCTTGGCCGGATTCGTCCTTCCAATTCATGAACCGCCTCACTATATTGGAAGTGTCAGCTTGCCTGACTATGGCGATAAACTGGCGATGTAATAAGCCGTTCGGACCCGGGGGCGGTACCCGGCGCCTCCACCACAAGCCGCTTGACGCCTTCGGGCGGCTTCTGCTGGGGGCGAAATAGGATCGACGAAGGTGTAAAGATCGTTCTTTTGCCCGGCATTGTACCACCGTTATCGGGCTAAACTTGTAGTTGCAAACGACAACTATGCTGAGGCACGTCTCGCTGCTTAATGCGGCGCGATAGTCTCGAATCAAGTCCTGGGGGTTAGCCCCTCCAGGCGGGGTTCGGAGGTACCTGGCAACAGAAACCTCCACTTTTCCGATAGTCAGTCTATTCGGCCGCCATTGTGGCTTTCGGTTCAGCGCCCCGCTTCAGCGTGAAGAGCGTAAGGATCATGGCGAGCGCGGCGCACACCGCGATGCCCGTCATCATCGGCAGCGGCTCGCCATTGGCGAAGAAGCCCGAAACCGTCATGGCCACCACGCCGGTGATCATGTGCAGCGTGCCCATCAGCGCCGACGCGGTGCCGGCGATGGCGCCCTGCTCCTCCATGGCGAGCACGGCAGTGGTCGGGATGACCAGGCCAAGCAGGCCGTAACCGATGAACAGCGTCACGGTCATCAGCGCCAGCGACTCGAAGCCCGAGGCCATGATCGCCCAACCGATGAGCATCGCTCCCGCGAAGCCGAACACGGCCGGACGAACGACCCTGTGGAGGCCAAACTTCGCTGTGAGCCAGCCGCTTGACTGCGACACGCCGAAGAAGGAGACCGCGTTGACCGAGAAGAACAGGCTGTATTGGGACGGCGTCAGCCCGTAGTGGTCGATCACCACGAAGGACGAGTTGGCGAGATAGACAAAGAAGCTCGCTATTCCGAAGCCGCCGATCAGCGAAAGGCCGACAAAGCTGCGGTCGACAACCAGCACTTTATAGCCAGCCCAGGCGGTGCCGAATGAACTGTCGCCGCGGTGCTCGGCCGGGCGCGTTTCCTCCAGCCCGAACATCATCAGCACAAAGGCCATGACGGCAGCGATCGTTACCGCCCAGAAAACCGCGCGCCAGCCGAAGGTCTCGATGATGACGCTGCCCGTCAGCGGCGCGAGAATGGGCGAGACGCTGAACACAAGCATCAGCAGCGACATCAGCTTCGTCGCTTCGGGCCCGGTATGGAGATCGCGTACGACGGCGCGCGGAACCACCATTCCTGTGCTCGACCCAAGCCCCTGGACAAGCCGGAAGAAGATCAGCCATGCGACATTTGGCGCCAGCGCGGCGCCGATGCTGGCAATCGCAAAGACCACCAGGCCGCCATACATGACCGGCTTGCGGCCGTACATGTCGGCCAGCGGTCCCACGATGAGCGGTCCGACCGCGAACGACAGGAACACGACCACGAGGCTCATCTGGACGGCCAGCGGACTGGCGTCCAGATCCGCCCCGATGGTCGGCAGGGCCGGCAGATACATGTCGATGGCAAAGGGGCCGATCGCCGAAACGAGGCCGAGCACAATCGCGATGCGGAGGAATCCGGACGTCATGAAATACGAACCTTCAGTCTGGCGCTGAGCGCCGCCATTCAGGTCAGGCGCGATGCGAGGGCGCTCGACATCCGGCTTTCCCGACTCCTCCGACGGGCAAGCAAGCTGTCTGCTTGGTCAAATTTTTTAGACAGAGTTGTCCAAAAGGTCAATCGTTGCTATGGATATTCATGGCTTTCGTTAACGCCACTGCTGACATTCTTTCGCCCCGCGGCCATGCCGCCAAACGCATCTCGATACTCGAAGCTGCCATCGAGGTGTTCTTTCGCGAGGGCTATTCCGGCGCCAACATCGACATGATAGCAGCCGAAGCCGGCGTGTCCCGTCAGACCATCTACAACCATCACGGCGACAAGGAAAAGCTCTTCGTGTCGGTCGTGCGCGCCCTCACCGAGCGCATCAACGCCGGCATATTTGCGACGCTGGCGACTTTTCCGGACGACCCGGTCGACCTGCGTGGGGAATTGGTAGATTTCGCGGTCAGGCTTAACAGCAACTGCATCAGCAACAGCGACGGCAAACACCTGCGCAAGCTGATCGAAGCCGAGGGGCGTCGCTACCCGGAGCTGTTCGCGGCATGGCGGGAAGACGGACCGGGCAAGACGTGGGCAGCGCTAGCGGCCCGCCTCGCCCGCCTCGCACACGGCGGTCACCTCGAACTGGACGACCCAGATGTGGCCGCGCGGCAGTTCCTGGCGCTCATCAACGCCGAGTTGCACGTATCGATGGTGCTCGGCGACCGGGTCGACGAACAACGGGTCGTCAGTTCGGCGACCAACGCTGTGACGACCTTCCTGCGCGCCTATCGCAAGCGTCCTCCCGGGGCGTGACGAAGTCGCGCGGGCCGTTGCCGGGCCTATATTCTGTTTACGCCAGCCCCAAGCCAGATTACAGCTATTGGACGATTCCCCGGAACGCGACGGCATGGCCGAAGACCATATCCGCTACGACATACTCGCCCAGGAGGCGTTGCGCGGAGTCATGCGCAAGGTTCTTGCCGAGGTCGCGCGGACCGGCCTGCCCGGCAACCACCACTTCTTCATCACCTTCCTGACCAATGCTCCAGGCGTGAGGATATCGAGCCGGCTGCACGAAAAGTATCCCGAGCAGATGACCATCGTCATCCAGTTCCAGTACTGGGACTTGAAGGTCACCGACACCGGCTTTGAGGTGGGGCTGTCTTTCTCGGATGTGCCAGAGCGGCTGGAAATTCCGTTTGCCGCCGTGCGTGGTTTCTACGACCCGTCGGTCAATTTCGAGCTTGAGTTCGACGTGAAGACGGAAGCCGCCGCCGAGGCCATCGACAAATCCGCCAAGCCGCCCGTCGAAATCGCAAAGGCGCCGGCTGCGGTCAAGAAGGCAGAACCCAAGAAGAAGGCCCCGGCCGAACCTGCCAAGGAAGAAGCGGTGGCGGATGCACAACCCGGCGCCAAGGGCGCCGACGTCGTGTCGCTCGACGCATTCCGTAAGAAGTAGGCTTCGCGCGTGGCCGATGTCGTAAACCTCCGCATCGCTCGCAAGCAGAAGACGCGCGCAGGGAAAGAGCAGCAGGCGCAGCAGAGCCGAGCGCTCCACGGCCGGACGAAGGCCGAAAAGCAGCGCGACCGTATCGAGGCCGAAAGAGCAGCGGGTTTTGTCGACGGTCACCGCCTCGACCGGACGGACCGCAACCGGTCGTGAGCCTGGTCCGGAAGCATTCCGTTACGATACGCGGACACCGCACGAGTTTCTCGCTCGAACAGCCGTTCATGGACGAATTGCGCGCGATCGCTCAGTCCCGCGGAATAACGCTGGCGACGCTCGTCGCGTTGGTCGACGCCGAGCGTTCGCGCGAAGCAAACCTGTCTTCCGCGCTTCGGATATTCGTTCTGGAACAGGCGAAACGCGCCGCCGGGCAGACGCCGGC
>JAPLOZ010000091.1 GCA_026400435.1 Hyphomicrobiales bacterium
TATTTCCTCTACTGGTCGCCCCGATTCTTTGTTGTTGATGAGGAGCGCGGAGAAATCCTTGCAGCCAATGCCGGTATTGACGGTTGGAAGACCACCATTGTTCCCTTGCTTAACCGCCTGGTCGGCCCGTAATCATCTGCCTAGGCCACACATCTACTCCAGACGGATAAGTCGCGCCGACGAGAATTACTCGACTGCATAGGGCGCCAGCTTGGGTAGCAGCTCCGCCATATGCGGCGACTTGAAGTGCACCTGGATGGCCTCGCGATCAGCCCAGCGCTCGATCAGGATGTATATTCCCGGCTCGTCGGCGCGGTAGCATTCGTAGCCTATACCGCGAGAGAGCCTGATGTCATGACGCGTGCTGCGCATGCAAAACTCGGTAAACAGATGGTCTTCCGATCCCAAAGTGTGTCGCGATCTCGCAAGGACCCTTGCCGTCAGACGGCTATTGCATCACCGCTTGTGAATTCGTCCGCGCAGTTGCTTTTCGACCCTTGTACTTGCCGTCCCGGTTTGCCTTCGTAATGATTTCCCTTTGCCGCTCAAGCATCATCTCTCGTTCAAACTGAGCAATAGATACGATCAAGTGAGACGTCGTTCCCCGCCCGACCTTAGTCGGGATCGAAGAGCGGCGGCGGCAGGCAGCTCATGCGGACCAGGAGTTCTATCGCGGCGAAGTTTCGGTCTCGGCCGCCACCGCGAGTTCTGCTTGACGTTCGATCCGAGCCGCAGAGCCCGCCCTTTCCAAGGAATCAGGTCATTAGCGCTTGCAGGCGAGTTTTTGCGCCCAAGATATATTAATGTCTCGCATAAGCAGGCAGCGGCGACGGCGATGCCTTGCATCAGCGTTGCGATTGGTATGAAATTGCCGCAACGGCTGAGACGACAGCAAGGCCCTCACTCTTGCCGCTCTCCACCATCAAAGTTCAGAGGGAGAACCCGATATGGCTTCTCAACAAGCGCCCAACGCTTCCATGGAGCAGCGCCTTGCTGCCGTTGAACGGGTGCTGGAGATCCGCGCCCACGACAAGGGCCTGTCGGTTGAGGGCACGATGGAGTGGCAGGAAGAAAATCTGTTGGCGGAGAATGGCGCGAAGGTCGTCGCGCGCGCCTGGACCGATCCCGCCTTTCGCCAGCGCCTGCTGGCCGACGGCAAGGCGGCGATCGCCGAATTCGGGATCGGCCTGCCGGCGATCCAGCGCCAGGTCTACGTGCTCGAAAACACGCCGGCGGTTCACAACGTCATCGTCTGCACGCTCTGCTCCTGCACCGCGACGACCCTGATCGGTCCGCCGCCGGGCTGGTACGAGGATCTGGAGTACCGGGCGCGGGTCGTGCGCGAGGCGCGCACCGTGCTGGCGGAAATGGGTTGCCCCCTGCCAGCCGATACGGAAATCCGCGTCTGGGACACCACCGCCGACACGCGCTTCATGGTGCTGCCGATGCAGCCGCCCGAGACGGTCGGCTGGCCGGAGGACAAGCTCGCCGCGGTCGTCACGCGCGATTCCCTGATCGGGGTCGGGCGCCTTTCCGCGAACCTGCGGTGAGCCAAGGCGACCGCATATGACCCAATTCGTCGTCCTGAGCGGAGCCGCCCGCAGGGCGTCGCAGTCGAAGGACCTCTTTTTCATGACGATCCGCCAGGGAAAAGAGGTCCTTTCGACTGCGCTGCGCTGCGCTCCGCTCAGGACGACGGAAGAGAATCTTATGCGATTGCCCAACGCGGCGAATGGAGGCTGACGATGGACGGCATGCACGACATGGGCGGGCGCCAAGGCTTCGGCAAGGTCGGGTACGCGCCCAAGGCGTCGCCGTTCGATGCGGCGTGGGAGAAGCGCACCTATGCGCTGCGCACCATGGCGGGGCAGCTCGGCATCTACAACATCGACGAGTACCGCCATGCCGTCGAGCGCATGGACCCGCGCCACTCGGTCGGCGCCAGCTATTACGAGCGCGTGATCACGGCCATCGCGACGCTGCTGGTCGAAAAGGGCGTGACGACCCAGGCGGAGCTGGAGAAGCTGGCCGGCGGCGGGTTCGCGCTCTCGCATCCCAGCGCGGGCGGCCGGACGAACGCGCCCGACCGCAAGGCGTTCCAGCGCGGCGAGCGGGTGCGCGTGCGCAACGATTTCGTGCCGGGCCACATCCGCGTGCCGGGCTACATCCGCGGCAAGACCGGCATCGTCATGGCCGAGGGCCCGCTCACGCCCTTCCCCGACGCGCATGCGCACGGACTGGAAGCGGCGGACGAGCCCACCTACGACGTGCAGTTCCGGAGCGAGGACCTCTGGCCCGGCGGCGCCGAGAAGGCCGTCATCCACGTCGCGGTGTTCCAGAGCTATCTCGAAGCGGTGGGCTGAAGCGTCTCTTCCCCTTTGCGGAGTCCGCAAAGGGGAAGTGCCCTCGTC
>JAPLOZ010000063.1 GCA_026400435.1 Hyphomicrobiales bacterium
AAATCGTCCGACGAGATCCAGGCGATCGCTCTGCGCATGTGGGACAACATGGCGAGGCTCGCGGCGGAGTACATATTCCTCGATCAGCTCTTCGATTTCGATCCGCACAACCGGGCTGCCGGGCGCGTCGAGATCGTCGGCGAGGAGCTGTTTGTTCGCCTTGCCGGCGAGAACAAGCCGCACATCCTGTTCACCGCGCACCTCGGAAATTTTGAGCTGTTGCCCATCGCGGCCGCGGTTCACGGACTGAAAGTGACCGCGCTGTTTCGACCGCCCAACAATCCGTACATCGCCGACTACATTCTATCGACCCGTCGCACCACAATGGGCGGGCTGCTCGAAACGCGCGCAGGCGCTGCGTTCGCACTGGCCGGCATTCTCGAAAAGGGCGGCAACGTCGGCGCGCTCGTCGACCAGAAATTCATCGGCGGCCTGGACACGACCTTCTTTGGAAGGCGGTGCGAGGCAAACCCGATCGTGGCGATGCTTGCGCGCCGGTTCGGCTGCGCCGTGCACCCGGCACGCTGCGTGCGCCTGCCCGGCAACCGCTACAGGCTGGAAATCCAGGAAGCCATCGAACTGGTCAAGGACGCCGATGGAGACATCGACGTGGAGGCATCGACACAGCGCCTCAACGATGTGGTGGAAGACTGGGTCCGCCAGGACCCCGGCCAGTGGATGTGGTTCCACAGGCGTTGGGACGACGGTGATCCGCGTGTTGCTGCTGCCGGTCCGCTGCACGAGCGAGAAGAACTGCGCCGCATTGGCCGTCTGCAGGCGGATGCAGCCATGCGATGCCGGACGCCCCAGGCTTTTCACGTAGTTGGTGCCGTGGATTGCATATCCGCCGTGGAAGAACACCGAATAGGGCATCGGGGACATGTCGTACTTGCGCGAATACCACATCCTGTTCAGGCGCTTGGGGCTCCATGTGCCGCGCGGCGTCCAGTAGCCCGGGCGGGCGGTGGAAACCTTCCATCTGTGGATCACGCGGCCGTTCTGGGTAACCGTCATCGTCTGGCTGGAGACGTCGACGCGTGCAACCAGGCTGGCGCTCCAGCCCTGGGTCGTTGCACCGAAAAGCATTGTCGCGAACGCCAACGCCGTGAGAATCGATCTTTTCATGTCTGACCCCTACCTGCCCGCTTCTGACGTTATCGTGTTTGCCGTGAACCGGAAATGAACGATCTACACCCGTTTTCTAAGCAATTCTCCAACCGGTTCGGGCAAATTTGAACAACTTCGCGTGACAGTTGCAAACGTGCAACGTCGATCTTGCCAACACGAGGGTGGCCCTGCTCAACTATCGGCATGGACGAACGCCTCGCGAGAACAATCGAAGACCGGGTCGATGAACTGACGGCGCTTGCCGTCGACCTGATCCGGTTCCCGACCGTCAATCCCCCCGGCGAAGCCTATCGGCCTTGCGCCGAATATTTGGCCGAGAGGCTGAGAAAGCGCGGCTTCGGCATCGAACTCATTCGGGGCGAAGGCGCTCCGGGCGACAGCGACCGCTATCCCAGAACGAACGTCGTCGCCCGTTTCGACGGCAGGACGCGCGGTTCGACGGTGCATTTCAACTCGCACATCGATGTCGTCGAAGCCGGCGAGGGTTGGACGGTGGACCCGTTTGCCGGCGTTGTCAGGGACGGCAGGGTTTACGGTCGGGGCGCCTGCGACATGAAGGGCGGGCTCGCCGCCTCGATCATCGCGGCGGAGGCATTCATGGATGTGTATCCCGACTTTCCCGGCGCGATCGAGATTTCCGGCACGGTCGACGAGGAATCCGGCGGCTTCGGCGGCGTCGCCTACCTTGCAAGAAAAGGCTATTTCTCCAGTCCCAAGGTCGACCACGTCATCATACCCGAACCGCTCAACAAGGACCGCATCTGTCTCGGCCATCGCGGCGTCTGGTGGGCCGAAATCGAGACTAAGGGAGAGATAGCCCACGGCTCCATGCCCTTCCTTGGCGATTGTGCGGTCCGCCACATGGGCGCCGTGATCCGTGCCTTCGAGGACGAACTCTTTCCTGCGCTCGACCAGAAACGCACCAGGATGCCGGTAGTGCCCGAGGGCGCGCGCCGGTCCACCATGAACATCAATGCGATCCACGGCGGACAGACCGACGACTATTCCGGCCTTCCCTCGCCCAACGTGCCGGATTCCTGCCGGATGGTGATCGATCGCCGCTTTCTGCTTGAAGAGACGCTGCAGGAAGTGAAGGACGAAGTGATCGCCCTTCTCAACCGGCTCAAGGAAAGCCGCAAGAAATTCGACTTCTCGATCCGCGATATCATGGAGGTTCTGCCGTTGATGACCGAACGCGACGCCCCGGTAGCCGAGGCAGTCGCCCAAGGCATCCGCGAAGTATTCGGACGGGAACCGGAATATGTCATCTCGCCCGGCACCTACGACCAGAAGCACGTCGCCCGCATCGGCCACCTGCACGACTGCATCGCCTATGGCCCTGGAATATTGGACCTCGCCCACCGCCCCGACGAGTGGGTGGGCGTCGCCGACATGGTGGAATCCGCCAAGGTGATGGCCATCTCACTCGATCGACTTCTCCGGGGCGGACGCACGCAGTAGCGGCGCTCAGCCGAATATACCTTCTAACCGATTGAAATAGAAAACCATTTCCCTTCGCATCTCGCATTCGCAACAAAGCTGATTTACTGATCTGGCAATTCGCGCTTGTATTCGCACGGCGTTGCGCAATGGAGAGCAGCAATGAAAATCCGGAAATCAGTCCTGGCGGCAGCCCTCGTTGTGCTCGTCTCCAACGCGGCCTATGCCGCGCGAACCGATCTCGTGCTTGGCATTCCGCTTGAGCCGCCGAATCTCGATCCGACTGCCGGCGCGGCGGCGGCGATCGACGAGGTGCTTTACGCCAACGTGTTCGAAGGACTGACGCGTATCGGCGCGCGCGGCGAAGTCCTGCCGGCGCTGGCCGAAAGCTGGACGGTTTCGGACGACGGCAAGGTCTACACGTTCAAGCTGCGGACCTCGGTCAAATATCACGATGGCACCGACTTCAACGCGGACGACGTGAAGTTTTCCCTCGACCGCGCACGCGCCGACAATTCGACCAATGCGCAGAAGGGCCTGTTTGCCGCGATCGACACGGTTGAAGTCGTCGATTCGGCCACGGTGAAAGTGACGCTGAAGAACCCGCAGGGCTCCTTCCTCTACAACATGGGCTGGGGCGACGCGGTGATCGTCGCGCCGGAATCGGCCGAGACCAACAAGGACAATCCGGTCGGCACCGGCCCGTTCAAGTTCGGCAGCTGGGCCAAGGGCTCGTCGATAACGCTGGTCAAGGCGGACAGCTACTGGGGCGACCCGGTTGCTCTCGACAAGGTTGAATTCCGCATCATTCCGGACGCCGCCGCCGCCGTGCCCGCGTTGCTGTCGGGCGACGTGCAGGCGCTGCCCAATTTTCAGCTCGGCGACGCCCTGCCGCAGGTCCAGTCGGATCCTCGTTTCAAGGTGGTGATCGGTTCGACCGAGGGCGAGACGGTGCTTGCCACCAACAACAAGAAGCCGCCTTTCGACAACCTCAAGGTTCGCCAGGCGATCGCCCATGCGATCGACCGCAAGGCGATCATCGACGGAGCCTCGGGCGGCTACGGCGTTCCCATCGGATCGCATTTCTCGCCGGCCAACGCTGCCTATGTCGACCTGACCGGGACGTACCCGTACGATCCGGCCAAGGCGAAGGCGCTGCTCGCGGAGGCAGGCTTCCCGGATGGCTTCAAGACCACGCTGAAACTGCCGCCCGTCGGTTATGCCCGCGACGGCGGCCAGATCATCGCCTCCGAACTACGCGACATCGGCATCGACGCCGAGATCATTCCCGTCGAGTGGGCCGACTGGCTGAAGCAGGTGTTTACCGAGAAGGACTATGACCTGTCGATCGTCTCGCACACCGAGCCCAACGACATCGATATCTATGCGCGCAAGGACTACTACTTCAACTACGACAATCCTGCCTTCCACAAGGTGATCGAGGAGTTGAACCTGACCTCCGACGAGGCCAAGCGAACGGAACTCTACGGCCAGGCGCAAAAGATCCTCGCCGACGACGCCGTCAATGGTTTCCTTTTCGAACTGCCGAAGATCGGCATCTGGGACGCGAAGGTCGAGGGCCTCTGGGAAAACGCGCCGATCCAGGCGACTGACCTCACCAAGGTGAAGTGGGTGGATTGACCGCCTATCTCCTCAAGCGCGCCGCCGCCGGACTGCTCACGCTTGTCGTGGCCTCGGCGGTGGTGTTCAGCGTGCTTGAGATCCTGCCGGGCGATGCCGCCCGGCTGATGCTCGGCTTCAACGCAACCGAGGACGCGGTCCAGGCGCTGCGCGTCCAGATGGGCCTCGATCAGGGGTTTCTTGTCCGCTATTTCCACTGGACCGGCGGACTGCTCAGCCTCGATTTTGGCCGTTCCTATACCTATTCGGTACCCGTAATCGACCTGGTCGCGGAGCGCGCCGCAGTTTCGCTTCCGCTGGCGCTCATTTCGCTCGCGCTATCGACCGCCATCGCCCTTCCTGTTGGCGTCTTTGCCGCCGCGCGCAGGGGCCGGCCGGCCGACACCCTTGCGATGGCGGCGTCGCAGTTCGGCGTGGCAGTGCCGAATTTCTGGTTTGCCCTGCTGCTGGTCTACGTATTCGCGGTGTGGCTGCGGCTGGTGCCCGCTGGCGGCTTTCCGGGCTGGAGCGCCGGCGCATGGCCGGCGCTGAAGGCGCTTATCCTGCCGGCGATAGCGCTGGCGCTGCCGCAGGCGGCGATCCTGGCCCGCGTGACGCGTTCCGCACTGCTCGACGTGCTTGGCGAGGATTTCATCCGCACGGCTCGCGCAAAGGGGCTGCCGCAAAGGGCCGTGCTCTGGCGCCATGCTTTGCGCAACGCAATGCTGCCGGTGCTGACCATTCTCGGACTGCAGTTCGCTTTCCTGCTTGCCGGCACGGTGATCATCGAGAACGTCTTCTACCTGCCGGGTCTCGGTCGGCTTGTATTCCAGGCGATCAACCAGCGTGATCTCATCGTTGTGGAGAGCGTCGTCATGCTGCTGGTGGCGACAGTGATCGTGGTCAATCTGCTGGTCGACGTTTCCTACGCGCTCGTCGATCCGCGGCTGCGGACCCGCACATGAGCGACGAAGCCCTCCCCCGGACCGGTTTCATGGCCCAGGCTTTCGCCAACCGGTCGTTCGTCGCAGGCTTCGTCATCACTGCATTCATCGCGGCCGTGGCTCTTCTGTCCTTCTTCTGGACGCCCTACGACGTGACCAGGCTGATCGTTGCCGACCGCATGCAGCCGCCATCCGCGGCGCATCTCCTCGGCACCGACCAGTTCGGCCGCGACATGCTTTCGATGATCATGGTCGGCGCCCGCAACTCCATCGCGGTGGCTCTGGTCGCGGTCGGCATCGGTATGGGCGTCGGCGTCCCGCTCGGCTGCTGGGCCGCGGCGCGCGGCGGCTACATCGACGATGTGCTAATGCGCTTCAATGATATCGTCTTCGCCTTCCCCGCTCTGCTGTCGGCGATCATGATCACCGCGATATTCGGACCCGGCGCCGTAAACGCCATTATCGCCATCGGCATCTTCAACATCCCGGTGTTCGCGCGGGTTGCCCGCGCTGGCGCGCTGGCGATATGGCCGCGCGAATTCATCCTTGCCGCCCGCGCGGCGGGCAAGGGCAAGGGGCTGATCACGGCGCAACACATCCTGCCCAACATTACCAATCTCCTTCTTGTCCAGGGCACCATCCAGTTCGCGCTTGGCATCCTCGCGGAAGCGGGACTGTCTTATGTCGGGCTCGGCGCGCAGCCACCCATGCCGAGCTGGGGCCGCATGCTCTTTGACGCGCAGACGCGCATGATCGTGGCACCCTATCTCGCAATCATTCCCGGCATGGCGATCGTCATCACGGTGCTTGGGCTGAACCTCATCGGCGATGGACTGGCCGACACGCTCGACCCCAAGCTCAGGCGCCGTCGATGAGCCTGCTGGATATCGAGAACCTGTCGCTCGACATCGGCGGCGTGCCAATCCTGAAAGGCGTCGACCTGACGATTTCCGCAGGCGAGGTAGTCGGACTTGTCGGTGAATCCGGCTCCGGAAAATCGATGACCGCGCTTTCCATAATGCGGCTGCTGCCGGAAGCGGCGCGCGTTTCAGGCCGGATCGGCTTCAATGGCATCGACCTCCTTGCCGCGTCCGAGGACCAGATGTGCGCGCTGCGCGGCGATGACGTCGGCATGATCTTCCAGGAGCCGATGACGGCGCTTAACCCGCTGAAGACGATCGGCGAGCAGGTCGCCGAAGGCATTCGCTGGCACACCCGCGCCAGCCGGACCGACGCATTGGCGCTGGCGCGCAAGATGCTCGACCGCGTCGGGCTGCCGGTCAACGAATTCCCGCTCTCGCGCTATCCGCACGAACTGTCGGGCGGCCAGCGACAGCGCGTCGTGATCGCCATCGCATGCGCGCTCAAGCCGAAGCTTCTGATCGCCGACGAGCCGACGACTGCGCTCGATGTCGTGTTGCAGGCGCAGATCCTCGAACTGCTGCGCGATCTCGTCGATGAGAACCGCATGGGCCTGCTGCTGATCTCGCACGATCTCGCCGTGGTGACCGAGATGGCGGACCGCATCACCATCCTGCGCGGCGGCGAGGTCATGGAGGCAGGCGAGACGGCGCAGACGCTGTCGGCGCAGGCGCATCCTTACACCCGCCAGCTTGCCCAGGCGTCGATGCATGTGCCGGCTCGAGACCACCGCCCCCGACCCGTCGCCGAAAGCAAGGACGTACTTCTATCCGTCCGCAACGTCTCGAAAATCTATCCGGGCAGGCGCATGTCGCTGTTCGGCAAGCCGACGCAAACCCGCGCGGTCGACGATGTGTCTTTCTCGCTCCCCGCCGGCCGTTCCGTGGCGCTTGTGGGACGCTCGGGCTGCGGCAAGTCAACGCTCGCGAGGATGATCCTCGCGCTCGAAGAGCCAACCTCGGGGACAATTGCGATACAGGGCGAGACTGTCAGCGGCCGCAATGAGGCGTCGCTGCGCCATATCCGGCGCGACATGCAGGTGGTGTTCCAGGACCCGTACGGCTCCTTCAACCCGCGACGCTCGGTCGAGTGGCTGGTCGCCGAGCCGCTGCACCTGCTCGACAGCAGGCCCGGCAGGGCCGAACGCCGCGAGCTTGCATCGCAGGCGCTGCACGAGGTGGGCCTGCAGCCTTCCGACCTCGGAAAATACCCGCACGAATTCTCCGGCGGGCAGCGGCAGCGCATCTCCATTGCCCGCGCGTTGATCACGCGGCCGAAGCTGATCGTCGCCGACGAACCGGTTTCGGCGCTCGACGTATCTATCCGGGCAAAAATCCTCGACCTTTTCGCCGACCTCAACCAGCGGCTTGGCATCGCCTACCTGTTCATCACGCACGACCTGACGGTGGCCCGCGCCATCACCGACGAGGTGATGGTCATGGACCAGGGCAGGATCGTCGAGACCGGGAATACCGCCGGGGTACTCTCGCATCCGCAGACAGAGGCGGCGCGGACGCTGGTCGAGGCGGCCCCCGACATGCACCGGGCGATCGCCAAAAAGATGCAGGAACAAGGCTAAGCCGTGTTGACAAAGTGCTTTTCTGCAACCTTTCGTGGCGGTAAGTTTGATTGGTCATTGGAGGAAATGGCAATGGTTGAACTTTGTTCGAAGCTGCTTGCGGCCGCCGCACTGACAGCATGCTTGGGAACCCCTGCACTCGCCGATCAGCCCAAATTCAAGGCCGATCCACCGCCCTCCATCCTCACGCCTGACGAGGTGCAGACGAGCGTCGGCACGCTCCGCTTCAAGGATGGTGCGCCTGATGAGAAAACTGTGCAGTTGGCCCTCGACCAACTCGATCTCAGCCGCGGCATCGAAACCTTCATGAAGGGCATGCCCGCTACCTCCGTCTTCGCCATCTGCCGTGGCCTCGACCAGGCGGGCGTCAAGGAAAACGTTGGCGTCGGCATCACCGAAGACATGATGGATGCGCGCGCACTCTTCCTCACGCCGAACACCACGACTCCCTACGTTTTCAGCTGCATCAACCTCACTGCCGGGCCTATGGTAGTGGAGGTGCCGCCAGGTGTTCTGGGCCCTGTAGACGATGCCTATTTCCGATGGGTGACGGACCTCGGCGTTACCGGCCCGGACCAGGGCCGCGGCGGCCGTTACCTGTTTCTGCCGCCGGACTACTCTGGCCCGGTGCCGCCCTTCGGCTTCCATGTCGTCAAATCCCCCACTAACCGTCTGGTCATGTTCTACCGTATCTTCGTCAAGGACGGAGACCTCAAGGGCGCGGTCGAAACGGTGAAGACAACGGCGAAGCTCTACCCTCTCGCTGACTTCGCGAAGCAGCCCGCCACCACTTACGTCAACACATCAGGCATGCAGTTCAACACGATCAGCGGCAACACCTTCGAGTTCTTCCAGGAGCTCGATAGCGTGGTGCAGAACGAGCCGGCGAATTTCGTGGAGCCCGAAACCGTGGGCCTTTTCGCGGCCATCGGAATCAAAAAGGGCCAGCCCTTCAAGCCTGATGAGAGGATGACGAGGATCCTCACCGATTCCGTGGCGCTGGGCAATGCCGCCGCGCGTTCCTTCCTCTGGGCGCCACGCGACAAGCGCGTCTACATCTATCCGGACCGGCGTTGGCTCACCCCCTTCGTAGGCGGCAGCTACCTGTTCATGGACGGCGCGGAGCTGATGCTCGACGTGCGCTCCACCTTCTTCTACTTCGCCACCGGCATCACCCCGGCGATGGCTGATGCGAAGCCCGGCACGGGTTCGGCCTATGCCGGCGCCTTCCGCGACAAGGACGGCAACTATCTCGACGGATCGAAGACCTACATGGTCACGCTGCCCGGCCCCATCCCCATGAACAATTTCTGGTCCTTCACCGTCTATGACAACCAGACGCGCTCGCTGCTGGAGACGGACCAGAAGACCGCCGGGATCGACAGCCTGTCGAAGGAGCTGAAGATGAATGCAGATGGCTCTGCCACCGTCTGGTTCGGGCCGACAGCTCCTGCGGGTCATGAGGGCAACTGGGTGCAGACCATGCCCGGCAAGGGCTGGAATTCCCTCCTTCGCCTCTATGGCCCGCTTGAGCCTTGGTTCGACAAGAGCTGGAAGCCGGGGGACTTTGAAGAGGTGAAGTGAATCCTTTGCGGGTTTCAGACGAGCAGTACGGGCGTGGTCGAGTGGGAGAAAGCTCCATCCAGCGCCGAATTGCCGCTATCCTGGGTGCGGACATCGCGGTCTATGGTGGGAACATTGTTTCACCGCTGCCAACC
>JAPLOZ010000025.1 GCA_026400435.1 Hyphomicrobiales bacterium
CAATCTCGATGGCGAAGCCCAGCTCGGGGATTTCCATCTCGACCATCACCGAACCGATGCGCAACTCTCCCACAAAGGCATGCGTGCGCCCGTAGCCGCGCTGCGTGGAATAGGCGAGGCCTAGGACAAAGCCCTCATCCCCCCGGGTCAGCGCTTGCAGCCGCAAGGGCCGCGTCGCGGGCAGCTCCAGTGGCTCGCGCGTCAGGTCGGGCGGAGTGGCCTCGCCCTCCGGTGTCGCCTCGATGAGCCCGTCGCGGTTGAGAAAGCTCGTCACGTGCGCGACGGCCTCGGGCACAGTCTGCACACGGGGTGCGACCGGCGGCTCCCCTTCGGCGGCCAGCGCGAAATCCAGAAGGCGGTGCGTATAGTCGAAGGTCGGACCCAGCATCTGACCGCCGGGCAGGTCCTTGTAGGTCGCCGAGACGCGGCGCTCGGCGTGCATCGCGGTGGTGTCCACCGGGCGGGTGTAGCCAAAGCGGGGCAGGGTGGTGCGGTAAGCGCGCACCAAGAAGATCGCCTCGATCAGGTCGCCGCGCGCCTGCATGATGGCAAGGGCGGCGAGTTCCTTGTCGTACAGCGATCCTTCGCTCATCACGCGGTCGACGCCGAGGCCGAGCTGTTCGACGATCTGGTCGAGCCGCAGTGCAGGCACATTGCGATTGCCCCGCCTGCGGTCGGCGAGCAACCTGTGAGCGTTGCGGATGGCGGCTTCTCCGCCCTTGACGGCCACGTACATGGTTCAGGCCTCCGAGGTGCGGATACGGGTCGAGCGGGGCAGGCAGGCGATGCCGGCCGGCGAAGCCAGTATGACGTCGACGCCGCGCGGGAAACGGGCGCGGTTCTGCTTCCACTGTTCGACGAAATGGCGTGGCATCGAGGATGGAGCAATCAGCGCCGTGCGTTCTATTCCGGGGCCTTCGAGAAGCAGGTTATCGCCCGCGACGAGGCTCTCGACCTGCAGGATGAGGGTCGTCGATCGGTCGGGATACTCCTGGGTTCCCTGAGCAAAATTCTCGAGTGCAATCAGGGCCGCGGGTTCTGCCACCAGGGCGAAATGCGCGTCGGCGGCGGTGTCGGCGAGCGGCGCGCCGGTGTGGAACCCCAGCCAGCTTGCAACCGCAGGCATCTGCCTCAGCGATGGGTCTAGCCAGAGCGGCGTGTCGTGATCGCAAAGCGTCAGCGCGACCGCGGCAGCGGCCGGCGACAGTGGCTGCGGCGGTTTGGCCAAAGTGTGCGCCGGCTGGACGATGCCCGGTCGCGCCATCGCGTCCATCACCGCGCGAAAGATGGCCTGCGCGTCGAAGACGGGATTGGCGAACCCGCCGGCGATATGTTCGGCGGCTCTGTCGGATACGGACATCAATCTTCTCCGCGCACCATGGTGAAGAAATCGACTTTCGTCGCGTTGACTTCGGCGCGTCGCCTCGCGTCGGTTTCGGCCTGCCGCCTCAGAAGCGGCGCCACTACCTTCTCTTCGACCATGGCGCGGGTTCTCGCGTCGCACCACACCGCGTCCAGGATGGCGGCGAGCCTGACCTTCTCCCTGTCTCGGCCGAGCGCATAGGCATGCCCGACTTGGCCCGAGGGCAATCTGACGGTGGCGCGCGTCACCGTAGCCTCGCCGGTGTTGAACGGGGCGCCGCCGCCGCCGATCCGCCCGCGCACGGTCACGAGACCGGTTTCGGGGCCGCGCAGCAACTCGGCATCAAGCGGCGCGGGCACGCCGGCGCCCAGCTCGCGCAGATCGGCGGCCGATGCGGATGCAAACGCCGCCATAGCCGCCTTGCGTGCGGAATTTTCCTCTAGATCCATCGGTTTCCTGCCGGACCGAGCGTCTCGTTCGCGCGACATTGAAACCTCAAATTTGTCTATTGATATATACAACCATACAAATTATACATGATTTTTAGCGCGTGTCGATGACGGCCGCGTGACAGGGGTTGAATGTCGTCTCAAAAATCAGGAACCGCCGCCGAACCGGCCATGGAACGCCGCAACGGAATCTCGCTTTGGCGGCAAATCGCCGACCAGATCCGGTTGGCGATCGGTAGCGGGGAATTCGCCGACAGGCTGCCGCCCGAGGTGGTTCTGGCCGCGCGATTCGGCGTGAACCGGCACACTGTGCGGAGCGCGATTGCCGCTCTGGAGCAGGAAGGGGTGCTACGCGCCGAGCAGGGGCGGGGAACATTCGTCAAGCGAAAACAGAAGCTTGCCTATCCAATCGGCGTCCGCACGCGCTTTTCGGAAGGTCTGCGCGGCCAGGCGCGTGATCGGCGCGGCGTGCTGCTGGACCATGCGGTCGAGGCATCGGACCAGCGCACGGCCGAGGCGCTGAATCTTGCGGCGGGGTCGCAGGTCCTCAGGCTCGAAACGGTGTCCGAGGCCGACGGCAGGCCGGTGTCGCGGGCCACAAGCTTCTTCGACGTCGCGAGATTTTCCGGGCTGGAGAACCACTATCGGGACAGCGGGTCGATCACGATCGCATTGAAAAGCTTGGGCATTTTGGACTATTTCCGGCGCATGACGCTGATCTCGGCAAGACATGCGAGCGCTTCAGACCTGTCGGACCTGCGACTGTCGCCCGGCGCAATCGTGCTGGTGACAGTCTATGTCAACGTCGATGCCGAGGGCGTTCCGATCCAGTACTCGGAGACACGGTTCGCGGCCGACCTCGTCGAACTCTCGGTCAATTGACCTGCCAAACAGGCAGTTTCCGTCGGCAAAACAGCCAGTTTCCGCGGGGTATCCGGGACTTTCTGGATGGAAATACGGCCGAAAAGCCGGTCTCGCGTCAAACTTCGACGAATGCCTCGAAGCCGCCGAAAATCATCCGCTTGCCGTCGAAGGGCATGTTGCTCATCTCGGCCTTCATGCGTGGATCCTGCATCACGAGTTTTAAGATGCGGTCGCGTTCCGAACGGGACTTGTAGGTGATGTGCGCAAAGATGACGATTTCGTCGTCTTTCGCCTGGACGGCGCGTGGGAAGGACGTCAATTCGCCGTAGGGAACGTCTTCGCCTGATGCCTCGATGTAGCTAAGCGCGCCATGCTCCATCCATACCTTGCTCGCCTTGCGCGCGATCTCTTTGTACTCCTCGAGGCGGGCCTTTGGCACCGCGAGCAGAAAGCCGTCGACATAGGTCATGATGTTTCTCCCTTTGCTGATACCCAATGACGAACGGGAGCGCATCGTTCCGACACCGGCCGGCATTTAGTCGGAAAGAAGCGCGCGTTCGTCGGCCGTGAGATGCCGGGCAGTGCCCTTGGCGAGATCGCCGAGGTGCAACCGGCCAATGGCGACGCGGATAAGACGAAGCACCTCAATATCGTGGGCCTCGAGCAGGCGGCGGATGTGGCGGTTGCGCCCCTCGTCGAGAACGACAGTGAGCCATGCATTGCGCGAGCCCGAACGTAGCACCTCGATCGACCGCGCCAAGAGCTTTTCGCCGCCGACGATCACGCCTGCCCGCAATGCCGACAGCATCGCGACGTCGGGCACGACGCCGACCTGTACGTGATAGAGCTTGTCGACCCCGGTAAGCGGGTCGAGCAGCCGGTTCGCCCATTGCGTATCGTTGGTCATCAGCAACAAGCCCTCGCTCGCCTTGTCGAGCCGGCCGACCGGGGAAACGAAAGGCAGGTCGAGCCCTTCAAGGCAATCGTAGACGGTGCCGCGCGCCTGCGGATCGTCGCGGGTCGTGACAAGCCCGCGCGGCTTGTTAAGCATCAGATACACCTTGCGTTCGCCGACCACCTTCTTGCCGTCGACGGCGATGTGGTCGCGATCGGGATCGACGCGCAGTTCCGGATCGCGCGCTACCTTGCCGCCTACGGCGACCCGCCCCTCAGCGATCAGCGCGTCCGCCTGGGTGCGCGAGCAGAAGCCGAGCTTCGACAGCGCGCGGTTCAGGCTGACGCCGGGACCGTTCGAGCGACTGCGCGGTGTCGTTGGTCGCATGTCGCGCTAGCGGCCCGGACGGCCGGTCTTGCCGGTGCGTTTTTTCTGGCGGCCGGTGTCGCGGGGGTCTTCGTAGGAGCCGACGCCTGAGCGCGCGCGGACGACCGGTTTTGCATCGTCGGAGGAGTCGCGTTGCTTCGCGCCCCCCTCTGGCCTGCCGGCCATCTTCCCCACAGGGGGGGAGATCGGCTGTGGCTTGGTCGGCGCCTTGCCTTCGACCGGCTTCTCGGTGCGGCGCACTGTCATCTCGTCGAGCGAGTTCTTGCGGAACAGTTTCGGCGCGTCGCCGGGAAGGCCGTAGTCCGACCCGTGCGCTTCGGCCGCCGTCTGCTTCTTGAACAGCGAGCGGGACACGGCGCCGGCCGGCGTCACGGAGTCGGTGCCCGGTCCCATGTCGTCGACCGAAGGCTTGGCGAACAGGTTCGGCCGCGCGGCCTTCGCTTCCGCTTCAGCCTCGCGCGCAGCATCCAACTGACGGAAGCGCTCGCGCTCCTCGACAGTTCGGTGCTTGGCGACGCCCTTGTTGTGCTTGCCCTTCTCGCGGCCCGAGACCGGGCTTTGAGATTCTATGTCGCGGGCGAGCGGATCGTCGGAGACGAGAAGTTCCATTTCGGTGAGACGCTTGATCTCGTCACGCAACTGAGCGGCCCGCTCGAAATCGAGATCGGCGGCGGCGTCGCGCATCTTCTTCTGCAGATATTCGAGATGCGCCTTGAGGTTGTTGCCGACCATGTTGCCGTCGGCAGCGAAGTCGGAAATGTCGGGGCGGACGTGGTCCTTTTCATAGACGGAATCGAGGATGTCGGAGATGCGCGATTTCACGCTCTCCGGCGTGATGCCGTTGGCCTCGTTCCACGCCACCTGCTTTTCGCGGCGGCGCGCCGTCTCGGCCATGGCGCGCTCCATCGAGCCGGTGACCTGGTCGGCGTAAAGGATGACCTTGCCGTCGACGTTGCGCGCGGCGCGGCCGATGGTCTGGATCAGCGAGGTCTCGGAGCGCAGAAAACCTTCCTTGTCGGCGTCGAGGATTGCGACGAAACCGCATTCGGGAATGTCGAGGCCTTCGCGCAGGAGGTTGATGCCGACCAGCACGTCGAAGGCGCCGAGCCTGAGGTCGCGCAAAATCTCGATGCGCTCTAGCGTCTCGATGTCGGAGTGCATGTAGCGAACGCGCACGCCGTGCTCGTGCAAATACTCGGTGAGGTCCTCGGCCATCCGCTTGGTGAGCACGGTGACGAGCGTGCGGTAGCCCTTGCGCGTCGTCTCGCGGATTTCGCCGACCACGTCGTCGACCTGAGTCTTGGCCGGGCGCACCTCGACCGGCGGATCGATCAGGCCGGTGGGGCGGATGACCTGCTCGGCGAAGACGCCGCCGGACTGTTCCATTTCCCAGCCGCCCGGCGTCGCCGAAACGGCGACCGAAAGCGGGCGCATGGCATCCCACTCCTCGAAACGCAAGGGACGGTTGTCCATGCAAGAGGGCAAGCGGAAACCGTACTCCGCCAGCGTCGCCTTGCGGCGGAAGTCGCCGCGATACATGCCGCCGATCTGCGGGATGGTGACGTGGCTTTAGTCGACGAAGACCAGCGCGTTGTCGGGGATGTATTCGAACAGAGTGGGTGGCGGATCGCCCGGCCGGCGGCCGGTGAGATAGCGCGAATAGTTCTCGATGCCGGCGCAGGAGCCGGTCGCTTCCAGCATCTCCAGATCAAAGCGGGTGCGCTGTTCCAGCCGCTGCGCTTCCAGGAGACGCCCAGCCTTTTCAAGCTCTTGCAGCCGATGCTGCAGCTCTTCCTTGATGGACTTGATGGCTTGATTCAACGTCGGGCGCGGCGTCACGTAGTGCGAGTTGGCGTAGATCTTGACCGACTTCAGATCGCCGGTCTTGTGGCCGGTGAGCGGATCGAATTCGGTGATGGTCTCGATCTCGTCGCCGAACATCGAGATGCGCCAAGCCGAGTCCTCAAGGTGGGCCGGAAAGATTTCGATGGTGTCGCCACGCACGCGGAAAGAACCGCGCACAAAGTTGATGTCCTGCCGCTTGTATTGCTGCGCCACGAGGTCGGCGAGCAGCGCGCGCTGGTCGAGCCGGTCGCCGACCTGCATCTGGAAGGTCATCGCCGTGTAGGTCTCGACCGAGCCGATACCGTAGATGCACGACACCGAGGCGACGATGATGACGTCGTCGCGTTCCAGCAGCGAGCGCGTCGCCGAATGGCGCATGCGGTCGATCTGCTCGTTGATCGAGCTTTCCTTCTCGATGAAGGTGTCGGTGCGCGGGACGTAGGCCTCCGGCTGGTAGTAGTCGTAGTAGGAGACGAAATACTCGACCGCGTTGTCCGGGAAGAATTTTTTGAACTCGGAATAGAGCTGCGCGGCGAGGGTCTTGTTAGGCGCCAGGATGAGGGCAGGGCGCTGCGTCTCCTCGATGACCTTCGCCATGGTGAAGGTTTTGCCCGAGCCCGTCACGCCAAGCAGCACTTGCGTGCGTTCAGCCTCCGAGACACCCGCGACCAGATCCTTGATCGCCTGCGGCTGGTCGCCTGCCGGCTCGAAGTCGCTGACCATCCTGATAGGCACGCCTCCTTCGGACTTTTCCGGACGGGCCGGGCGATGCGGCACCCAGAGTTCGCCGTTCTTGTGCAGCGGATTGCCGGATTCGATCAGCGCGGAAAGGGCGGCCACCGTGGCGGTGACGCCGGAATTGTCGAGCGCAGCTGCGTCTTCGAGGTCGATGTCGAGGCCGGCGACCGGATTGAGGCCGGCGGCCGCACGCTCCCTTGGCGTCGCGGCGCCGCCCATCGATGTGCCGCGCGCGGTTTTCGTGGGGGCAGAAGAGCGCTCGGGGATTCTTTTCGACTTGGAAGATTTGCTGATCTCCCCCTCAAGGGGGGAGATTATCCGGCGCCTGTCATCTTCAGCCTCGCGGGCGATTTCGTTGGCCCAGTCCGCGATCGATCCCGACAGCGGCGCACCAGACAGCGCGGGCTGCGGCGCTTCGCCGAAGCCTGGGCGATCAAGCGGGACGGCCGCGTCGAGATAATCGGTCAGCGGATTGCCCCGCTTGCGATAGGACGCCGAACCGTCCTCAGCCGGCGCTTTCTTTTCAGGGGTCTTGGCCATGTCGCGAATATGGGGCGAGTCAGGCCGAATGGAAAGTGCCGGATGATGGGCCGGAGAGAGCCTGACGGCGCTGCTGACAGGAGGGTGTCAGGAGCGTCGCACCTTGCGAAACGGCTTTAGCAGAGACACCGGGCAGGCTTACTTCTCAAGGACGTTGGTCGCGACACCAACCGCGAAAAACGCTATAGGAAGCGCACCGTGACAAGGGGACGGCGATGGAGGCGAGAGATTTTCTGCCGGGCGACGGGGTAATCGCAGGCATAAGGGCTGACATCGACCGCTACGAGGCCGAGCGAAGCAGGGTGCACCGCGCCGTCATGTGGCGGGTGCCGGTGCTCGACGGGTTGTGGATTGCGGCCATCCTTGGCGTTGCCCATCTCTTCAACCGGTTCGCGAACGCCAACGAGCAATGGCTTTCGACGCCGCACGTGTTTCTTTACATCATCGGTTTCTTCACGCTTTTCTTCATCCATGGCCAGGCCGTGAAGCCGGCGAGGACGCTGCAGCAGTCGTTGCGCGAGCGCATCATGCCGCTGGTGTTCGGCTTCATCGAGGAGATGGCCTACCGCCACGAGGCAACGCCCGAGTCTTTCGCGCGGATGCCGCAGGAAGCAAGCGGCGCGTTCAACCGTCAGAACTTCGACGACGTTATCTCCGGTCGATACGAAGGATTTCCGTTCGAGCTTTACGAAGCGACACTGTCGCAGAAGTCCGGCAAGTCGCGGACCAGCGTCTTCAAGGGCGTCATCGTGGCGTTCGAGACCATCACGCCGTTTCCGGGCCTGCTGGTTGCAACGCGCAAGTCGGGCAGGGTGGTCGGGTTCCTCGAGGGCCTGTTCGGTGGCTCTCTTGAGGAGTTGAAGAGCGGAGTGGCGGCGCTCGACGAGAACTACGAGTTCCGCACCGACCATGTGGAAGCGGCGCGACCGCTGGTAACAGGCCGGCTGGCGCAGGCGCTGCAATGGCTGAACGAGACGTGGCCCGAACAGCCGGCGCGCGTGGCGCTGAAGGGCAGCGACGGTTTTCTGCTGATTCCGCTCTCGAAGAACTTCTTCGAGTTGCCGGGCATATCGCAGCCGCTCGATTACAAGGCTGATGTCGAGCCGATGATCGCCGACATGGGGGCTCTGCTCGCCACCGCGGCGCTGGTGCGCAAGATTGGCGCGCCGAAGGGCGGCGCCCCGGAGTGACGCCACCAAAACAGAGCGGCGCCGGGATTGCTCCCAGCGCCTCCCTGTCAGATCAGAGCCGTTGCACTGGCGCCGCCGTCCAAAAACGGGTCGCCGCACCGGCCTTCTCGTGACGGCTCCGCAAAACGCTTCCCGAAGAAATGCGCATCTGCCGAACCAGAGCCCGCATCTCCCGAGGGATCTACAGACACGCCATCGAAAGTCTTTCCCGGCCTTTCATGGCAGCATCGGTCCGCCGTACACGTTTGCACGCTTCCCGCGGTCCCCCGTTCGTTTGACCGGCGCGAACAGGCGAACCTGCCGCTTCCTGCCCCGATCCGGGGTTCCCCAGGTGGTTCCCTCACTTCAACTTCGCCTTGCGGCGCCGTTTGAGTGTAGGGCCTGAGATGGCTTGACCTTAGGTCGGGAGGGCGACGCGGGGAATAGCCGCGCGCCTGTGGAAAGGGGGATTAACGGGGATCAGCCGGCTAAAATTTCAGCCCAGGCGGTGGGTCTGCTTCAGGCGGCCCTGCGTCGCAGCAAGGTAGCCAGCACGGTGCGCATGCCGGAATAGGCCGGGCTGTCGATCTTCACTTCCCAGTCGGTGCTGCGCTTGCGCGGAAACTTCGCGGCGCGCAACGCCTTGCGGAACGCTTCCGGATCGACGCCGATGTTGTGAGCCATGTCTGCGGCGGTGGTGTGCTTGACAATCATGGATTTTCCTTCTCTTTCCCACGCATATAGGGATCGGCCGCACCGTTCGCCATGATTCAGACGGTGCTTGTATTATGAGACTGAATCAAGCGGCTTGCAAAGTGAGTCCAGGTTCGCGTGTAAATTATTGATTCATTTATGTTTTCTATCGGAATCGCCGGCGCGATCACAGTTTGGCCGGGAAGCCAGGTGCGCGCAGATCCGATCCGGTGGCGTCCTCGAGCAGCTTGACGATCATGGTTGACCAGGCGCCGCCTCCATAGGTCGCCTTGCCCTGTTCGAAGATGGCGTTGACGCGGGCCGCGAGGTCGAGCGGCGCACCGAACTCCTGGCCCATGGCGAGCGCGAAGCCAAGGTCCTTCAGCGCCAGATCCATGGTGAAGCCGATGTCGTAAGATCCGTTCAGCACGAGCTGGCTTTCCGTCTCGTGCACGAAGCTGGTGCCGGACGAGGCGGCGATGGCATGAAACGCCTGAGCCAGATCCAGGCCGCCCCTTTTCGCCAGCATCAGCGCCTCGCCTGCGGCGACGAGATGGATGAAGGCCAGCATGTTGGTGATGACCTTGATGACGGCGGCCGAACCGATCGGACCCATCAGGAACGAACGCGAACACATCGCCTCGATGGCGCGCCTGTGGCGTTCGTAGAGAGCCGGGTCGCCGCCGACGAGCGCCGTGATCTTGCCGGTAGCCGCAAGATGCACGCCGCCGGTGACGGGGCATTCCAGCGTCTCGATGTTTCTTGCGGCGGCAAGGGCGGCGAGGCGCACGATCTCGTCGCGGCCGTTGGTCGACATCTCGATCCAGGTTGCGCCGGCCGGCAGGACCGTCAGCAGCCCATCGGGACCGGCAAGCACCCGTTCGCTGATGGAGGGCGAGGGCAGGCAAGTGATGGCATTGCCGGCACGGGAAGCTGCCTGCGCCGGCGATGCCGCAGCGGTTGCGCCGAGGGCGACGAGGCGGTCCACGGCGGCGGGGTCGCGGTCGAACACCGTGACGGCAAAGCCGTGGCGCAAGAGGCTTGCGGCGAGGTGTCCGCCGAGATGGCCAAGACCGATGAAGGCGTAGCTGTCGTCCATGGGCGGCCCCCTGACTGCGAAGGCCGACGCTATCGCGGATGGGTTGGCGGGCACTATCGCATGAGCGGCGGATGATGAAGTTTTTCGGCCGCGGTGCAACCCGACCTGACCTTGGAGCATTGCCGGGGTATCATTGGCTCCACGCCGGGAGAACGACTTGTTCAGGATCATCGCCCTAACCGTTGTCGCCATCGCCTTGGCGTCGGCGGGACTTTTCTATTTCTCGCGTGAGTCGGCCAGGCTGCCCGAAGAGCAGACATTCGGTCCGAGCCCGACAATCCCCCAGCCAAGCAAGACGCTGTTTCCGACCGTCAATATCGCGAAGGCGAGCTCGTGGCCGCAAGGCGTGACGCCGACCGCCGCACCGGGCTTTGAAGTCGCAGAGTTCGCCGGCGACCTCGACCATCCGCGCTGGCTGCATGTGCTGCCGAACGGCGACGTGCTGGTTGCCGAGAGCAACAAGACCGCGAAGGAAAAGGGTGCATCCTTCAGCGTGCGCGGTTTCGTGGAGGGGTTGATCATGGGGCAGGCAGGCGCGAAGGCGCCGAGCGCCAACCGCATCACGCTGTTGCGCGATACGGACGGAGACGGGGTGGCGGACCTGAAGACGCCGTTCATCGAGGGCTTGAATTCGCCGTTCGGCATGACGCTTTCCGGCGCCACGCTGTACGTTGCCAATACCGACGCGGTGGTCGCATTCCCCTATGTCGAGGGCGAGACGAAAATAACCGCGCCTGGCGAAAAGGTGGTCGACCTGCCGGCCGGGCCGATCAACCACCACTGGACCAAGGACGTGATCGCCACGCCGGATGGCAGGGCGCTTTATGCGACCGTGGGCTCCAACAGCAATGTCGGCGAGAACGGCATCGCGGCGGAAGAAAACCGCGCGGCCGTGTTGAAGATCGATCCGGTGGCGAAGACCTCGACGGTGTTTGCCTCGGGCCTGCGCAACCCCAACGGGTTGTCCTTCAACCCGGAGACGGGCGATTTGTGGGTGGTCGTCAACGAGCGCGACGAACTCGGCAGCGATCTGGTGCCCGACTACATGACGTCGGTGAAGGAAGGTGCATTCTACGGCTGGCCGTACAGCTATTATGGACAGCACGTCGACACCCGCGTCGAACCGCCACGGCCGGCCCTCGTCGCAAAAGCGATCCCCCCGGACTATGCGCTCGGAACCCATACCGGATCGCTGGGGCTTACGTTTGATAACGCCGACCTGCTCGGGCCTCAGTTCAAGGGCGGCGCATTCGTCGGGCAGCATGGCTCGTGGAACCGCCGGCCGCGCAGCGGCTACAAGGTCATTTTCGTGCCGTTCACCGCCGGCAGACCGTCCGGCATGCCGCGCGACATCTTGACAGGCTTTGTCGGCGGCGATGATGACGAGGCGCGCGGCAGGCCGGTCGGTGTGGCAATCGACGGCACGGGCGCGCTGCTGGTCGCCGATGATGTCGGCGACAAGGTTTGGCGGGTGACGCCGGCCCCGTAGGCGGCTTCGAACTAGAGCTACGGAAACAGCGGATCCTGCGCCATCTGCAGGTGCAGGTCCTTGCCGGCGTAGGGGTGCGCCTCGCAGACCGCCTCGTCGAGCTCGACGCCGATGCCGGGCTCCTTGGAAGGAATGACGTTGCCGTCCTGCCACTCGATCTTCTTCTTGAGCAGCGCCGCGTGGAAGCCGTCCCACTGTTTCAGCGATTCCAGGACCAGGAAGTTCGGCAGCGTCACCGCCAGCTGGATGTTGGCGGCGCCGACGATCGGCCCGCAGTAGCAGTGCGGTGCGATCTGGATGTGGTAGGCCTCGGCCATGGCGGCGATCTTCTTGGTTTCGAGGATGCCGCCGGAGCGGCCGAGATCGGGCTGCAGGATGGTCGCCGCGCGCATCTCGATGACGCGGGCGAACTCGAATTTCGTGGTCAGCCGCTCGCCGGTCGCGATCGGGATGGACGTGCCGCGCGCGACCTCGGCCATTACCTCGGGCATGTCGGGCGGAACCGGCTCCTCGAACCACAGGGGATCGTAAGGCTCGATGGCGCGGGCCATGCGCAGAGCGCCCGAGGCGGTGAACTGGCCGTGCGTGCCAAAGAGGATGTCGGCTTTCGTGCCGACCGCTTCCCGGATAGCCTTCACCATGCGCGCGGAGAGGTCGATGTCGACAAGGCGCGGCTGGTGGCCGTCGAAGGCGGTGTAGGGGCCGGCGGGGTCGAGCTTGACGGCGGTAAAGCCCTGCTCGACGTATAGGCTCGCGCACTCGGCCGCCATGTCGGGATCGTTGTAGACGTTCTTCGGGGCGACATCCTCGGTGTGGACGCTGCCGGTGTGCGGGTAGAGATAGGTGTAGGTGCGCAGCCGTTCGTGGACCTGGCCGCCCAGCAGCTAGTAGACGGGCTTGTTCGCCTCCTTGCCGATGATGTCCCAGCAGGCGATTTCCAACGCCGAAAAGCAGCCCATGCCGGAGACGTCCGGGCGCTGTGTGAATCCGGACGAATAGGCGCGGCGAAAGAAGGTCTCGATGTCGTGCGGGTCGCGGCCCACCAGATAGCGCTCGGCCATGTCTTCGATCATCTTCGCCGTGACATGGGCGGAGAAAGTCGCGTTGTAGGCCTCGCCATAGCCAACCACGCCGGAGTCGGTGGTGAGCCTGACGAAGATGAAGTATTTTCCGCCGATGCCGGGCGGCGGGTTGCCGACGACCCAGGTCTTCACGTCGGTGATTTTCATGCCTGGTCCTCCAGCACCATTTCTGCGCCCTTCCAGCCGGTCATGATAGAGGCGGCGTTGGTATTGCCGGATATGTTGTCGGGGAAGATCGAGGCGTCGATGACGCGCAGGCCGGCAATGCCGTGCACGCGAAGGCGCGGATCGACCACGTTGCGCAGGAGATCGGGGCCCATGCGGCAGGTCGATACCGGGTGATAGACGGTGCCCGAGCGCCTGCGGAAGTCGCTGATCAGATCGGCGTCCGACTGGACGGCCGGGCCGGGCAGCACTTCCTCCTCGATGATCTCGGCAAGTGCCGGCTGCGCGGCGATGCGGCGCACGAATTTCAACGCGGCGAGCATTTCGGCGACGTCGGCTTCGGTCGAATAGGCGTTGGCGACGATTTTGGGATAGTCGCGCGGATTGGCCGAGCGGATCATGATCTCGCCCCGGCTCGACGGCCGGCAGTTGGACAGGCCGATCGAGAAGCCCGGCCACGGGTCGGGGGTGAGGATCGGCCGCTCGCCGTTTTTCGGAATGACCGTCGAGAATGCCTGGAAATAGAGCTGCATGTTGGGCCGCGTCATCGCCGGGTCGGTGCGGAAGAAGCCGCCGGCGTTGTTCATGGAGAGCGAGAGTGGGCCGCTGCGCAACAGGATGTACTGCATGCCGACCAGAAGCTTGCCCCACCACGGGCGAAGGATCTGGTTGAGCGTCGGCAGCCTCCCCTTGAAGGTGTAGTTGATGCCGACATGGTCCTGCATGTTGGCGCCCACATTGGCGTTGGCGTGCAAGATGGGAATGCCTAGCCCTTGCAGCAGGGATTCCGGGCCGACGCCGGAGAGCTGCAGCAGTTGCGGCGAGTTGACCGAGCCGCCCGAGACGATGACTTCGCGGCCGGCGCGGACGGTTTTCGTCTCGCCGCGCTGCTGGTATTCGACGCCGACAGCGCGGGTCCCTTCAAAGAGGATTTTGGTCGCCAGCGCGTCCGTCTCGACGCGAACGTTCGCGCGTTTCATCGCCGGCCACAGGAACGCGCGGGCGGCGGACATGCGCCGGCCGCCCTTGGCGTTGATCTGGTAGACGCCGACGCCTTCCTGGCTGGCGCCGTTAAAGTCCGGGTTCAGCGGCAAGCCCGCCTGGTTGGCGGCTTGAAGGTAGCGCTTCGTCAGCGGGTGAACCTTGTCGCGGCAATCGGTAATGTGGACCGGGCCGCCCGAGCCGCGCCATGCGTCCGCGCCGGCTTCATTGTCCTCGATCGCCTTGAAGGCCGGCAGGAGGTCGTCATAGGACCAGCCGGGATTGCCTGCGGCCGCCCAGGCGTCGAAATCCTCGCGCTGGCCCCTGATCCAGACCATGGCGTTGATGGAACTTGAGCCGCCGAGCAGCTTTCCGCGCGGCCAGTGGTCGGTATTCCCGGCGAGGCCGGGGTCGGCTTCGGCGCGGTAGTTCCAGTTGACGGCGGGGTCGAAGAAGGTTTTTCCGTAGCCGAGCGGCATCTGGACATAGAAACGCCGGTCGGTGCCGCCGGCTTCCAGCACGAGAACGGAATAGCGGCCGCTCGCCGACAGGCGCTCGGCCAGGACCGACCCGGCCGAGCCGGAACCGACGACGATAAAATCATAGGTTTGCATGCGGATTGCGGTTCGCCCGGACCAGATACCGGCAAACCTAGTCCCACGGCAGAGCAGGTGTCATGCAGCCTTGCGGCGCGCCTTGTGGAAAATGCGACCGGCAAGGCCTTGGCTTGCGGCCGCGCCTGCGGCATTGAGATGACTGACCGACTGGCGAGGATCACTGAGGTGGCAGGCAAAGATGCGGGACCAATCGGCGAATTGACGTTGCGGACGCTGGCGATGCCGGCCGACACGAACGCGGCCGGCGACATTTTCGGCGGCTGGGTGATGGCGCAGATGGACCTTGCCTGCGGCATCCGCGCCGCCGAACGCGCGCACGGCCGCGTGGTGACAGCGGCGGTGAAGGAGATGGCGTTCGCGGCGCCGATGAAGGTCGGCGACACGCTCAGCATTTACACCCACATCGAGCGGGTCGGCCGGACCTCCATGACGCTGAAGGTCGAGGCCTGGGCGCAGCGCTACCTGTCGCATGTGATGGACAGGGTGACCCATGCCGAGTTCGTCATGGTGGCGCTTGACGCCGATGGCAAGCCGACGCCGGTGCCCGTGGAGTGAAACTGAGCTATCAGTTCGGTTTCGAGGCCGGTCCCAAAACGGCGGAAATCGATTTGCGCCCCGTTGTGATGGGGCTGCCTATCAAATTCGATAGTTGGAAGCGTTCGTGCCTCACCGCCTCTGGGTCACGTCGTTTGGGGCCACCAGACCGGGGGACCGGTTTCACTTTCCCCGCGACCGCGACATGGATCAGACTAGTCCAAGCTCACGGGCCCTAGCCGCAGCTTGAAGGCGGGAATTGACAGCCAGCTTGCCGAGCACTGCCGAAACGTGATGATCGACCGTCTTGGCCGATATGGTGAGGCCTTTTGCAATCGACTTGTTGCTCAAGCCCTGGCCAATGAGAGTCAGCACCTGCATTTCGCGCGATGTCAGACCAGCCGGGTTGGCCAGGGTCGATCGATTCGACCTGCGGGACGCCCGGCCGGTCGTGCCAGGCATGCGAGCGCGTTCGAGCGCAGCGCGTGCGCCGAGTTCCATCAAGATGGAAACGGCTTCAGACCGCTCGGCCAGATTTCCGTCGAGCAGCACCATGGCTCGCTCGAACGGCATCTCCGCCGAGACCAGCGCGGCATTGGCTTGCGCGTCGGGAGGAAGGCCGTTCAGCTTGGCGTGCCAGAAAATCAGGTCCGGGTAGAGCTTGCGGTTGGGCAGCAGCTTCATGGACTGCTCAAGAAGGTCGAGCGCTTCGTCCCGGCCGCGGCCGTCGATCCAGGCGGCTTCAGCTCGCAGCACGGCATAAGGGGCTAGCCGCTGGAACTCTCGGCCGCGAACCAGATACCGGTCTAGTTGCTGAATCAAGGCGCCGGCACTGTCGCCGCGCCGGATGCGAAGGCGCGCCAAGGTCAGGCCAGCAGGAAACCGGGCCAGCGGCGTCGCCTGGGGCTTGTCGAGAACAGAAAGAGCGGTCGCCGCCGCCTCTTCCCAGCGGCCAAGGCGGAGAGCCAGTTCCCCCTGCCATGCCTGCATGTAGTCCCGCCATGTGTCGAGATCGCGCTCGATACAATAGGCAACCCCGAGCGACAGGACCCGCTCGGCCTCGCCATAGACAAACCAATTGATCAGCAGGCAGCCGAGATTGCAGTAGGCGCGGGCGGCATGCTCCTGCAGATCGTCCGCTAGCGCCATTTCGAGGCTTGCCGTCAGCCCGGCTCGGGCGGTGTCGAGATCCCACCACTGTTGTACAGATCCCATGTTGTTGAGCGCATGGCAGACTATGTCCCGGCGCCCGATCGACTCGGCGAGACTAATGGCCGCCTGTCCGGAGCGCAGGCATTCGTCGACACGATCCGCCAGAACGGCGAGTTGCGACTGGTTGGACAGGGCCATTGCCAGTTCGCCCCCCGGCGGCTGGGCGGAAAGCAGTCGCACCGCCGCTGTCGCATGAGTTTCGGCAGCCACACGATCGCCGTTGAGGTAGTTGAAACGCGAAATCCAGCGCAGGCAGTCCCCTACCTTGAGCAGGTCGCCGTGCTGTTCGTACCGGCGACGTGCATCCTCTACCCGCAGCAACGCTTCATCCATGCGGCCGAGCAGGTAGAGTTCGATGCCGAGTGCCATCGACAATTCGGCACGATCGATGAGGGGTTCGCCTCCCGGGCCGTCAAGAAGCGTCGAGAGCATTTCGGCCGCCTCACGATGCGATCCGAGTGCCGAAGCATCTGCAGCCGCTGCCGGCGCAAGGCGCCGGACAGTCTCCCACACATGGGCTTGCCGCGCATGGTGCACAAGCCGCACTGCCGGGATGTCCGCGACACCGCTCAACGCGGCCAGCACTTTGCCGTTGATCGAACGCCTCGCGTCCTCCGGCAGCGTAGCCTCGATGGCGCGGCGGGCGATCTCGTGGCGGAACTGCAAGTGTTCGCCGGTGTCGGTCAGCAGTCCGGCCGCAATCGCTTCGCGGACGTGGAGCCCTCCGTCCGCACCGAGCAGGGAAACGAGAATCGTGCGTTCTGCCCGGCTCGGAAAAACTGCTGTAATATCGAGAGCCTCCCTCGCTTCGGACGAAAGCCGTTCCGCGCGACGGAGCACGGCGTCCCGGACGCTGCCGGGCAGGGCGTCAGTGTTGCCTGCTTCGATCAGTTCGCTTGTGTAGAAGGCATTTCCTTCGGTCGCGCGGAACACGGCCGCGGCATCAAGACCGGCTTCCGCAGCAAGGAGCGCCACGGCCGTCTCGCTCAGCAACGGCACCTCCATGCGACGCACGGCTCCCGCGGGGATTTCTCCGAGGGCCTGCCGCAGCCGACTCTGCTCCGCGGTCGCCTCGTTCCGTGCACTGAGCACCAGAAGGATGTTGGTGTCGGCGATCCGCCGCCCGAGAAAGCGGATCAGGTCGAGCGTTGCGCCGTCGGCCCAATGCACGTCCTCGATGATCAGAACGGTCGGCAGGACTCCCTGGCTCAATCGATGCAAAAATTCGGAAAAGAGCTGCAGGCGCGACCCGCCAGATTGAGCAACCGCCAAATCGAGCCTCGCCGCACGAACCAGGTCGTACAGCGGCCCTAGCGGCTCGGGAATGGAGAGGTCATCGCAGGCGCTGCGAAAGACGCGCGCACGATCTCCGACCCTGCGAACGAAAGCATTGACCAGACTTGTCTTGCCAACGCCCGCCTCTCCCACAAGCGCGACAATGCATCCCTCCGCCGCATGGGCACGGCCAAGCAGCTGCATCATACGTTCGATATGGTCCTCGCGTTCCAGAAGCAAAGGCGAACTCCGATGACCAGGAAGACATAGTCGATCAGGCGAGGCAAAAATAGGGAATCGAGCGTCCTGGCATGGGGAATTCCGCCGATGCGCCCGCCGCTTGGGCAGCGCAGTCTCGGCATGTCGCCTCAAACGCAAGGAGCCAGCAATGCCACGGTATCTCGTCGAACGAACCTTTCCCGACGGCCTCGCCATCCCGACAAACGCCGCCGGCGCTGAAGCTTGCGGGGGCGTCGTTTCCCGCAACGCCGAAGGGGGCGTCACCTGGGTGCATTCCTATGTTTCGCCCGACAAGAAGCAGACCTACTGCATCTACGACGCGCCGTCCCCGGAAGCGATCCGAAGCGCTGCCAAGAGGAGCAGCTTGCCAGTGGATAAGATAACCGAGGTAAGCGTGCTCGACCCCTACTTCTATCACTGACTAGTATGGAGTTGGGCTGGCCGGGCCAGCTTCTCGAACCGCAACCGGACAGTCAGCAGCCACCCCCACTGCGCACGATCTATCTCGCAACAGAACCGTATTGGGTTTCAGGGGACCGAGGTGGAGGCCTAGCGCGAGCAGAGACTCAAGACTGGGCCGTCACCGCGCCTGGCTCTGGTCAAAGCGCGCGCGGGCAGCCCTGACCCGTTCGGTGTTGATGCGCGCCCATTCGCCGAGTGCGTTGACCGGCTGGAGCAGTTCGCAACCAAGGTCGGTGAGTTCGTAGTCGACGCGCGGCGGGATCGTCGGGAACACGGTGCGGGTGACGAAGCCGTCGCGCTCCAGCCCGCGCAGCGTGGTGGTCAGCATCTTCTGGGAGATGCCGCCGACGGATGTGCGCAGTTCGTTGAAGCGCATCGAACCGGCGCCGAGCTTGCCCACGACCAGCACCGTCCACTTGTCGCCGACGCGCTGGAGGATATCGCTGACCGCGCGGCAGTCTTCGGTGAGGTGTTCGTGCCTTGGTTTCACAAAAGTGCCTCCTTGTGGGGCCTGGCAACGGTATCTTATGTAATTCAGGTATCCTTCAGATACTAGAGCTTCATAGGAGACTGGAATGTCCAAACCAAAGATCGGCGTGATCGTAGGTTCGACCCGCGCCACCCGTTTCGCCGACAAGCCGGCGGAATGGATCGCCAGCATAGCAAAGGCACGCGGCGATTTCGACGTCGAGATCGTCGACCTGCGCGACTATCCGATGCCTTTCTTCGACGAGGTCGCCTCTTCACTCTGGGCGCCGTCCAAGAACGAGGTGGCGCTGCGCTGGCAGAAGAAGGTCGCCGAACTCGACGGTTTCGTCGTGATTGCCGCCGAATACAATCGCGGCCCGACGGCGGTGCTGAAGAACGCGCTCGACTACGCCTATACGGAATGGAACCGCAAGCCGGTGACCTTCGTGGGCTACGGCGGCGTCGGTGGCGCGCGCGCGGTGGAGCAGCTTCGTCTGCATGCCGTCGAGCTGCAGATGGCGCCGGTACGCAATGCCGTGCACATCGGCGGAGCCGACTTCATGGGTGTCTGGCAGCAGGGCAAGAAGCTCGAGGACCTCGAGCATCTCCACCAGGCTGCGACAGTGGCGCTGGACGACCTCGCCTGGTGGGCGAAGGCGCTGCTGAAGGCGCGCGCCGAGGACCTCGTGGCGAAGCAGGCGGCTGAGTAGGCTTTCATCGGACGTGCGACGTCAAAAGGGGTGGCTTGGGCCGCCCCTTTTCATTTGCCCGGGCTGGTCATCAGGTCTTCGCCCTGCGGTGGACGCCCGGCAGGCGCGAGGCGATGATCTTGTCGATGCGGCGTCCGTCGAGATCGACCACTTCGAAGCGGTAGCCCTGCGCATCGACGCATTCGCCGGTCGCGGGCAGGCGATGGAGCAGCGAGAGGATGTAGCCGGCGACCGTTTCGTAGTCGCGGGTCTCGGGCAGGTCGATGCCGAGCTGCTCGGCCATCTCGTCGGCCGGCATGTAGCCGGCAAGCAGCCACGAGCCGTCCTCGCGGCGGACGGACGGCGGTTCGTCCTCCTCGTCGAGATCGGAGCGGAAGACGCCGGTGATGGCCGCCAGGATGTCGGCCGGCGTGACGATGCCTTCGAAATGGCCGTATTCGTCATGCACAAGCGCCACCGGCACTTCGGATTCCTTCAGCGAGGTAAGCACGTCCAGCGCGTCGGCCTGGTCGTGCACGATGGGGGCAGGGCGCAGATGCTTGCGCGGTTCGTAGCCTTGGCCACCGAGCAGCGCGGCGAGCAGATCGCGCGTCTTCACGACGCCGATCATGCTGTCGACCGCGCCCTCGCCGACCGGAAGGCGGGAATGCTGCGTTTCCATCAACATCTTCTTCGCGGTCGCTTCGTCCCATTCGAGGTTCAGCCAGTCGATCTCGGTGCGCGGCGTCATCACGCCGCGAACGGCGCGGTCGCCAAGGCGCATGACGCCGGCGATCATGCGGCGTTCGTCGGATTCGATCGTGCCGTGATGCTCGGCCTCCGCGACCAGCATCTTGATCTCCTCGTCGGTGACCTTTTCGTCGTTGCCGCCCGACTGGCCCAGCAGCCACAGCAGCGCCCGCCCCGAGAAATCGAGTAGGAAGACCAGCGGCAGGGCTATCTTCGAGAGGACGGTCATCGCTGGTGCGACCATGACGGCGATGCGCTCGGGGTCACGTAGCGCGATCTGCTTGGGCACCAGTTCGCCGACGATCAGCGAGGCGTAGGTGATGGCCGCCACGACGATGCCGACGCCGAGCGTGCTGGCGAGCGCCGGCGAAAACCCCGAGGCGGCCAGGGATGCCGTCAGCCGCTCGCCAAGCGTGGCGCCAGAAAACGCGCCAGACAGCACACCGACCAGCGTGATGCCGATCTGTACGGTTGACAGGAAGCGTCCAGGATTGGCGCCGAGCGCCAGCGCGCGGCCTGCGCCGTGCACGTTGCGGTCGATCATCGCCTTGAGGCGGGCGGGGCGGGCGGAGACAACGGCCAGTTCCGACATGGCCAGGAGGCCGTTCACGCAGATCAGGACGACGACAATCGCGATTTCAAGCAGCATCGATGGTCAATAGCACTCCGACCGCACTGCACAAAATAGGGATTGCAAAGAAATTCGGCAGTGTTTCCAGGTTATTTCGGCGGGTCGAGCACGCCGACCATGATCTTGCCGTCGGTGAAATAGGGATCGCCGCCGCCGTTGCGGCCGTCCTTGGTGGCTCCGGAGCCCTCGATCTCGTAGCTGGAGCTTATCCAGCCGGCTTTCTTGAGGTCGGCGATGACGAGGTCGCGCTCCGCGTCGAGATCGGGTCCGATGTGATGCGTAATCTGGCCGGTATCGTGGCTGAAGCCTACGCCGCGATCGAAGCTGGCCGAGGCAAGCCATAGCGGCCGGCCGTCAGCCGTCTGATCCTGGACCGGATCGGTTCGCCACAACCGTATGTGGTTGCGCTGGTCGGCGCTTCCACCGACCGGCTTCTCGAAAGCCAGATCCTGACGCCTGCCGTCATAGATGAGGGTCGAGACTGGAGCATCGGGGTCGGCAATGTGCAGCGCTACGCTGATGCCGATCTCGATGCTGGTCTTCAGCGTGATCGCGTCGGCGGGCCGCCATCCGGCCGCCGCGAAAGCCCGCAGCACGTCGTCTCGCGCGCCGACGAGGCCGACATTCAGCGGATCGCCTGGAATGCCGTCGGTGGTGGTCGTGCGCATGGTGAGGTGCTCAACGCCGCCATCGTGGACCCACCAGAATTCGGGCGCCGCTATATAAGCGACGGCGAGATAGGCAAGCAAGGCGACGAGGCTGATGGTTGCGGCCCTGCGGCTGCGCCTGGGATGGTGTTTCCTGCCGTCCGCCGGGGTTGTCGTCATTGCCGCAGACTATGACGGTTCGTACCGCGCTGGAAGAGGTCAGCGTCAGCGGCACGCGACGTAGTTGTTGCGACGCTGCTTGATGTCGAAGTGGAAATGGTTGCGGTGGTCGTAGTTGTAGCCGGGACCGAGCACTGTGTTGAAATACTGGCAGCCATCGGCGCGGACATTGTTGAGGAAACCACGCTCGCGAAACGAAAACAGGCCGGGTTTCCTGACGTCGATGTCCTTGCCGTTGTTCAGGTCGATGCTCATGATGTCGAGCGCGTTGCCCTTGCCGTGCTCGGACAGCACGCCGCGGCCGTCGGCAATCTTGCGGCAGGAATAGCTGGATCCCTGGTTGATGGTCCTGACGCCCGAGAAATAGCGCCTTCGGGCGGACGGAATGAGTTCGTTCTTCGTCCACTGCGCGAAGGTCAGCGCCATGGCGCAGGTCAGCGTGGCGGCTGGTTTCATCTCGACGCTACCGATCGCCGACACCTTGACGGGGTGATCGATGCCGCACTGGCCTTCCTGTATCGGCCGTACGTCGACATAGGCGACCTTGAGCGTCTTAAGCTCGCGGCGACAATCGACTTCATCGGACGGCAGGATGTTGTCTTGCGGCGCGACCGGCTGATCCAAGCGCGGATAGCCCACGAGATAGGGATCGGACGGGACGAGGGTCTGGAGGCCGCCGCCGCGCGGCATGACCGCGGCAGTCTCAGGGTTCATCTGCGGGGCCTGCTCGAACCGCGGCGCAGGCGGCGCTTCGAGGCGCGAAACAGGCTGCTCGAAGCGCGCAACCGAGGCCGTGGCAGAGCCGACGTCGACGGCAGGCTCGAGTGACAGCACGCTGCCGGTCGTGCAGGCAGCGACAAAGACCGCAAGCAGCGTCAACGCACCTGCGCCGAAGAGGCCGGGCACCTTGCGCGGCGCACCCGCAGGGGTCAGCGGGCGGCGATATTTCGCCATCTGGGACGCCATCTGGGCTCCGAAACTCGTACACAAAGAGCGCCAGCGACAGCCGGACCATGCTCTGGAGAGTTCCAAGTCTAGAGCCGAATTGTAAAGGAAAGCTCAGCGAGTCAATTTACGCGTGCGGCCAAATTGCGGCGATCACTCGCACACGATGCCGCCGTTGCGGCGCGGTGCGAGGTCCAGGTGGAGGTGCCCGGAATGGTCGGGGTCGCCGGGTCCGAGAACCGTTTTGAACGGGCCGCAAGCCGACCGGCGCACTGTGTCGACGAACTTTCCGTCCTTCTCCGGCGGATCAAGCTCGACGGCGACCGACGTGCCGTCGGCGAGCGTGAAGGAGGCGATGTCCAGCGCATTGCCGAATGCATGCTCGGACAGTGTGCGCGTGCCGGCGCGCGGCCGGCATACATAGGCCGAAGCGTGCGCAACCGATTTGAGCTTCTGGCGGAAAATCTTCTGGGCGTGCGGCGAGATCACATCCTTTGCGAACCGCGCGGTGGCCTCCGCCATGGCGCAGTTCATCTCCGCCTCGGGCTGCAGGCCGATGTTGCCGCCAAGCGATTTGACAGTCAGCGGATACGGAATGGAGCAGCCTTCCGGGTCGGACTCGGCCTTGTGCTCGGTGAACGCGACGCCGAGTTCGGTCAGGCGACGACGGCAGGCGGCTTCCTCGGTGGGCAATACGCCGGAGGGATCGGGTACATCGGCCGAGCGCGGATCAGGTTGAAACGGCGGTTCGGCCGGCTTTGCGATATCGGGTGCGACTGCATCCGGGGTCGGTATATCGGGGCGCGGTTCCGGCTTGGGCGGGTCGATGGGTTCCACGACCTGAGGCTGGGTATCGTCGGGGCGCAATTCGGGTTTGGGCGGCTCGACAGGTGCAGCCTCAAGGACTTTGTCGGGCACCGCTTCGTCAGGCACCGCGTCGGGCACCTTGTCGGGTGATGGCTTTGCCTCCTGAACCGGAACCTCCTGCGGCTTCTCTTCGGGCAGGGTCGGCGTGGCTTCGGGCAAGGCTGCGCCCGATGCGGCACCCGATTCCGGGGCACGGGGGGTGGCAGCCTGTGGCACGGGAGCGGTTTCGGGCAGACGGATAGCCTGGCCTTTTGATCCGGCAGCAGCGCGGGACTTGCGCTTTTTTGCAGGTTTGGGGTGATCCGGAGCAAACACTTTCTCCAGCCAACCCGGCGCCGCGAAAGATTGCGCCGGGGCGATTGCGAGCGCTCCGCAAATCGCTACAGCCAACGCAAATCGAGAAATGGATAGACCGCCCATGCGCATCAACGAGCAGGCTTGAGAGTGGTTGCCCGGCGACCCTCGGCGGGGCCTTCACGATTCATTGCGCGGCTGAAACCCCAATTGCCTCAAGGCCCTCTTCCAGCCAGTCGCCCAGCATCGGCATGCCGAGCAGGTAGCGGGTCGGCCGGTAGTTGCGCTGCCGTGCCTCCGCGACGGCGTCGGCGAATTCTGCCGGCTCGTAGTCGCCGCGGCCGATCCAGGTCAGCGCGATCAGTTCGGCCGCTTCGTCTACGTTCAACGCGCGCACGATCTGACGTAACTCGCGCTCGGTCTGATCCTCCGTCTCCTCCTCGGCGAGTCCATCGTGATGATGGCCCTCATGAGCCTCGCCGTCGATCTCGACCTCGTGCTCGGCACCGTCGTCATAATCCTCGTTGACGGCGGCACTGACCGTGCGCGCCTTTTCGACGATCAGGCGGACGGTGTCGGGCGCGATGGTAAGGTCCCAGACCTGCACGACAGGCTTCTGCAAGCGGCGCTCCCATTGTTCGCGCCAGTAAACAAACAGAAGCCCCCAATGTAAACGCCCGTCCGCATGCATACCCTGGCAGGCGCCGGCGTGCGCCTTACAACGGCACCAGACCGGTGACCCAGAGCCAGGCAACCGTCACCAGGAGGCTGAATAGGGTCATCGGGATGCCGGAACGCGCGAAATCGACGAAACCGAGCCTGACGCCACAGGCCGATGCGCGCTCGGCGACGATGATGTTGCAGAGCGAACCGGTGAGCAACAGGTTTCCGGCGAAGGTCGACAACAACGCAAGCGCGGTCAGAACGCCGTCGGAAAGGTCCGGCACGAGCTTGATCATCAGAATTACAGCCGGCACGTTGCCGATGGTGTTGGAAGCGGCAAGCGTCAGCGGCGCGAGCACAGAGAGACGGTCGGGAAGCAGCCCCCGGGCCGCCAGCCAGGCAAGACCATCCTGCGACAGGCCTGTCTTGGCGAAAGACGCGGTTATGCCGAACAGGCAGACGAAAAGCAAAAGCAACTGCCAGTCGACGGCGCCGATCATGTTGCGCGAGGAAAGCCGGCGCGACAGGAGCAGCAGGCCGGCGATGGCGAGCGCCGAAAGCTCGCGCGGGAGCGGCGTCAGGAAAAGCCCGATCAGCACGGCGACGGCAGCAATGCCCTTCCACAGCTGGAAGCGGTCGATTTGCGGCGGCACCGTGCCCTCCGGCGCCTTGCCGCTGCCTGCTGTCAGCCGCCATGTGGCGATGACCGCCACGAATGTTATCACCAGGCATGCGATGGTCGGCGGGATGGCGAAGGCGAGGTATTTCCAGAAATCGAGCCCGCCTGCCTGGCCGATCAGGATGTTCTGCGGATTGCCGATCAGGGTGGCTGCGGAGCCAGCGTTGGCGGCTCCCGCAAGTCCGATAAGGTAGGGGCGCGGGTCGAGCTTTTCCGACATGAGTCCGGCGGCGACGAGCGGCGTCAGCGCAAACACGACTACATCGTTTGTGAAGATCGCCGCAAGCACGCCGGTGACTGCGATCAGTACGGCGAGAAGGCGCTTGGGATTGCGCGCGGCATGCACCACCTTGTGGGCGATCCAGCCGTAGAAGCCGGAATGCTCGAACTGTGCCGAGAGGATCATCAGCGCGAACAGCAGCGCGATGGTGGGGACGTCGATGGCGGCGCCTGCCTCTGCCAGCGAAAGATCCTCGGACGCGAGAAGGGCGATCAGGCCAAGCAGCGCCACGCCGGTCCGGTCAACGGCGAGGCCGGGTATGCGGCCGAGCGCCATGCCCAAATAGACCAGAACAAAGACGGCGACTGAGAGCGTTGTCATTCGGATGCCCTAGGGGAACCAATTGGATTTTCAGCCGGCGGCAGGAGGAGCCGGCTATGAAATAGCGCAGTCGAGTGGATTGTGCGCGGGGACGCTGAAAATTTTGCGTGCTGCTGTCTCGCTGCGTGAGCCTTGCCAGCACCCGCCGCAAGCGGCAAGGATCGGCGCCACCGAGGAGGAACGCTATGTCGCTCAAGGGCAAGACGCTTTTCATTTCCGGCGGGTCGCGCGGGATCGGGCTGGCGATCGCGCTGCGCGCCGCGCGCGACGGCGCAAATGTGACGATCGCGGCCAAGACCGCCGAGCCGCATCCGAAACTTCCGGGCACCATCTATTCAGCCGCCGAAGAGATCGGGAAAGCAGGCGGCAAGGCGCTGCCTGTACTTTGCGACATACGCGATGAGGCGCAGGTCCTCGATGCAGTGGCCAAGACGGTCGATACATTCGGCGGCATCGACATCTGCGTCAACAATGCGAGCGCCATCAACCTGACCGGCACGCTGCAAACCGACATGAAGCGCTACGACCTGATGCATCAGATCAACACGCGCGGCACGTTCCTGGTGTCGAAGACCTGCATCCCGCACCTGAAGAGGGCGGCCAATCCGCATATATTGAACCTCGCGCCACCGCTCGACATGAAGGCGAAGTGGTTCAAGGGGCACGTCGCCTACACCATGGCGAAGTTCGGCATGTCGATGTGCACGCTCGGCATGAGCGCCGAGTTCGCGAAAGACGGTATCGCGGTCAACTCGCTTTGGCCGCTGACGGCAATCGACACGGCTGCCGTCCGCAACCTGCTCGGCGGCGAAACCGTGGCGGCGATGAGCCGTTCGCCGGAGATCCTGGCGGATGCGGCCTATGCGATCTTCAACCGGCCGTCGCGCGAGACCACAGGCAATTTCTTCATCGACGAGGAGGTGCTGCGCGCCGAAGGCATCAGCGACTTTTCGGTCTATGCGCCGCACGCCAAGGGGGCGCTGGCGGGCGACTTCTTTGTTCCCGATGCGGTGTTCGAGCGCAGTCCGACCAAGGTGGCACGGACGTTCGGTTGAGCTGGCAGGTGGACGAAGAAACCCGGCCGGGGAGGGGGGAGCCGGCCGGGTTTCGATCCCGATTCCGGCAAAGCCGTCACGGGATAGGGCAGGGAAGCCTTGGCATGGAATCTGGGGTCGACCGCGCAGGATTCAAGGGAGGGATATCAGGTGGCGCCGGGCAAGCCGCCGGCAGGGCAATCGGGGTAAAGCGGCCCGGGCACCCAACTGGCGGGAGGGAACCCGGGCCTGCCGGGAACGGATTTCCCAAGCCCCCGGCTCATCAAGCATCTGCCCAATGAAGGCCAAACCAAGGCATATGGCTGGTCCGCGGGGAGGAATCGCGCCGACCTGAACGCTCAAAGCCCGCATCGCCTCTCCCTGTCGGGGGGAGAGGGTGCGGCAAAGGTTCAGCTCAGTTGGCGCTGGCGACCGGCGCGACAAGCGGTGTGATGCGGCGCATGGCGACGCGTCGGTTCTCGCGCTCCGGCCCGTTGGTCTTCACCTTCAGGTAGCGCTCGCCATAGCCTTGCGTGGCAAGGTTCTCGGGCGGGATGCCAAAGACATTGGTGAGCGCTTCCGCCACGGATTCGGCGCGACGGTCAGACAGCGCCAGATTGGCGACATCCGACCCGACGGCGTCGGTGTGGCCTTCGATGAGGAAGGTTTCGGCGGGATTCTTGTCGAGGAGCCTTTCCATCGCCTGGGCGACGCCCTCCAGCTTGGTGATCTCGCTCTCGGGGATCGAGGCGGAGCCGAACTCGAAGGTGAGTGTGTCGAGATCGACCCTGCGGGCGATGTCGCGAACACGGGCCGAACGCTTCACCTCGTCGACAGAATAGAGACGCTGAACCTGCTCGACAGGCGGTTGCTCGAGGAAGTCGTAGTAGTCATCCGGACCCTGGACATTCTCGGATTCGAGTATGTAGCGGTTGCGCGGAATGTTGAGGCGCATCGGCGGCAGGTCGAGGCCGGGATCGCGCCATTCGCGAACGCGGTCAAAGTTGTCGTCGTCGACATAGACCAGCACATATTCGCGACCGTCCGGCGTGATGCGGGAACGCCGGATGATATCGCCGTTTCGGTTGCGGATGGTGACGATCTGCACGCCATTGTCGCGCAGGATGGTCTCGCGGACGCGGCCACGCGGCAAATCCTCGTAGTAGACATCACGCGCACCGCGAGTCATGCGGGGACGGTCGTTGCTTTCCACGATCGTCTGCCCGCCGAGCTGCAGGATGATGCGGTCGCCGATTTCGCGAAGAACGTCGACGCCTTCGGGGCGCTCGCGGCGCAAACGATCCTTGTCGTCTAGCGCGCGATCGCGGCGCTTGCCCTTCTCCTCGCGGACGGCCTCGACGCGCGCCGGCTGTGCGGCTTCGGTCGCGGCGGCGTCGGTGGCGGGCGGCGGACCCTGATCGACCGGCGCGAGGGGCTCTGCGGCCTGTTCGCCCTGCTGGCCCCTCTGCTTGCCGCCTTCGCGGCTCGGCTTCTTGCCCTGTTCAGGCGCAGGCTCTTCCTTCTGGCTGTCGAGGATCGGCGCGTCGTTGGGACCGGCCTGCGGGTCCGCCTGCTGTTCGGGAACGGCTTCGCCGGATTGCGCCGGCTCCTCGGCGGCGGGAGCCAGGGTCTCGGCCGGCGCTGTGGGCTGCTGCTCGCTCGCCGGCGCCTCGGGTGCGGTCTGCGATGCGTCGGGAGCCTGGGGCTTTTCGCGACGCTTCTTGCGCTCGGGAGCCTGTTCGGTTGCCGGCTGTTCGGCGGCGGGCTGTTCGGGCTGAACCTGCTCGGGTGCGACCTGCGGTTCTGGCGCAGGCTCGGCTTGCGGGGCGGCTTCAGGTTGTGGTGCGGGTTGCGGGGCTGGCTGCTCGGCGGGCGCTTCCTGCGCGGGAGCCGCCTCGGGCTGCGGAGCGGGCTCCGGCTGGGGCTGAACCTCGGGCGGGGGCGCCGGCTCCTCGGCAGGCGCGGCAGGCTGCTCGGCTGGCGGGGCGGGCTGCTCGGCTGGCGGGGCGGGCTGTTCCTGTGGCTGGCGGGCGGCGCAATCCTCAGCGCTTTCGCCTTCCGCGCAGTCGACCTGGGCGAGAGCGAATACCGGCTTTGATGCAGGGTCGGGCAGGTTGCCGGGAATGTGGAAAGACAGCGGCATCGCGCCCAATGGCGCGGATGCGATGAACAGGCCGATAGCCGTCCCCGCCAGAATCCTGGATTGGCGTTTCATAGTCCTTATTCTCCTGAAAATCGATTGGGTCCCTATGAACGCCGAAACCGCCGACGGCATGATTTGGTTCCGCATCCGGTTTCGGAATGACGCCGGCATGCCGTAGTCGAGATCGACGACTGCTCTATGGCGATATCGTGGTAGAACGATGTCCGCTCGCTTGACGCAACGCCCGGAAGGCATCACATGCCTGCGATGGCCAAGCCGTTCTGGAAGACCAAAGCGCTCGAGGAGATGAGCGCAGCCGAGTGGGAATCGCTCTGCGACGGGTGCGGCAAATGCTGCCTGTCCAAACTCGAGGACGAGGATACCGGCGAGATCTACTTCACCAGCATCGGTTGCCGACTGTTCAACGACAGGACCTGCCGCTGCCGCGATTACGAGAATAGGCAGGCGCAGGTTTCCGACTGCGTGCGCCTGACGCCGGAAAATGTGCGAACCATCAAGTGGCTGCCCAGCACGTGCGCCTATCGGCTGGTCGCCGAAGGCAAAGACCTCTACGCGTGGCATCCGCTCATTTCGGGCGACCGCAAGAGCGTCCACAGGGCGGGCGCTTCGGTGCGCGGCCGGGTGACAGCGTCAGAAGCCGACATGAATGAGCCGGACGACTATCTCGACCACATGCTGGACGGCGAGCCTTGATTCCAGAATAACCGTTTAAAAACATATATTTATGGTATTAAACCGGATGCATGAACCTGGTATGAACGGGCGGTTCCCCTCCGGTTCAGCCACGGGTTGGCATTCTCCCCTCATCGCCTCGGCGAGGACAAGGAGAATGACAATGTTCAACAGGTTCAAGAACGCTACCCTTTCGGCCATCATCGGCCTTGGCACACTGGCGGCCATTCCGCCCACCGCGCAGGCGGACGGGGTCTATCTCAACTATGGCACAGGCCATCACGGTGCTGGCATCGGAATGCAGGTCGGCGAGTACGACCGCGCCGACTACCGCTATCGCGACGAATATCGCGGCGGACGCCATAGCGGCTGGGGCTGCACCCCCTACCGCGCGGTCGACAAAGCCGAACGTTACGGCGTGCGCCGCGCCCGCGTAGTCGATATGAACCACCGCTCGATCACGGTCGCCGGGCGCAAATGGGGCAACTATGTGCGCATGACCTTCGGCCGCGAACCGAGCTGTCCGATCGTTCGCTGGTAGGTACGGCGCCGGCGCGAACCGAAAAGCCCCGGAGGTCAAACCTCCGGGGCTTTTTTGCCTGATGAGGCAGCTACTTCAGTTCGAAGATCATGTTGACCTGAACCCGGTAGGAATTCTCGCCGGCCTCGATCGGCACGGGCGCGGGAGAAGGTGCCCGGTCAAAAGCCTTTGCGGCAATGGACATCGGCTGGGCGCCGAATGACTGGTCGGAAATCTCCACCACCCGGCCCAGCTTGACGCCGGCTGCGTCGGCGAGCGTATTGGCCTTGGCGGTAGCCTCGGCGACGGCGTTCCTACGCGCCTCGGTGATGATGGCGGAAGGATCATCGTTGACGAAGGTGATGTTGCCGCCCTGGTTGACGCCGAGCGACACCGCCTTGTCGAGAATCTCGCCGGTCTTGACGAGATCGCGCACGCGCACTGACAGCGTGTTGGTCACCTGGTAGGCGACGAGCTTGGCCTCCTGTGAGCCATCAGGCTTGTTGGTGAAGTCGTAGCGCGGCATGATCTGCAGGCCGGCCGTCTGCAGATCCCGGTCGGCAATGCCGAACAGCCTGATCGCTTCGGTGACGGCGGTCATGGCCGCGTTGTTCGCGTCAAGCGCCTCACGGGCGCTTGCCGCCTCGCGCATGACACTGAGCGACAGGAGCGCCATGTCGGGCGCGACGCTCGCCTCGCCCTCTCCGGTCACCACGATACGCGGCTGGACCGCCGGTTCGGCCGCCGAAGCCATTGCCGGAACCGCAAGCGCGGCAGCAGCCAGTCCGAGCGCCATAATTCGTCTGTTCATTGAAATCTCCCCGTCATCGGTTTCGAGATGTCCGGTAGGCTCCGATTATGGATGCAATGCGGCAGCCGCGACGATTGGACGGCAACCGCGGCGCTATTTGACCGCGCTGTCAAAGGCCGGTGGAGCGGCATGATGGCTCTGGTCGAATGGACGGAGATTCACTAAGAGTGACCCAGCAGGCGAAGCGGGTCTGATTACGAGGGGAGTCCAGAATCGTGGCACGTCGCAGCATCCTCGTTGCAGGTCTTTTCATCCTTTCCAGTTCGACCGCCTTTGCCCAGGAACAGGCGCCCCCGCCGCCGATGGTGGAGACCGCCGCCGTGAAGCTGATGTCGGTGACAAACCAGACCGAATTCGTCGGCTCGGTGGTGGCGGCACAGCAGGTGGCGCTGACGGCGCGTGTCGAAGGCTTCCTCGATTCGGTCAACTTCACGGAAGGCAGCTTCGTGAAGGCCGACAGCATTGCCTTCCAGATCGAGAAGGACACCTATCAGGCTTCGGTGGAGGGGGCGCAGGCGCAACTGGAGTCGGCGATAGCCGCGGAGGCAGGAACCGAGGCCAATCTCAAGAATGCCGACATCACGCTTGTCCGGCAGAAGGAATTGCTCAAGACGAACGCCGTATCGCAGTCGACCGTCGACCAGGCGCAGGCAACGCGCGACAGCAGCGCGGCGCAGGTCGACCAGGCTAAGGCGCAGGTATCGCTGATGCAGTCGCAACTGACTACGGCGCAGCTCAATCTGTCCTACACCGATATCCGCTCGCCGATCGCTGGCCGCATCGGCAAGGCGCTGGTCACCGAGGGAAATCTCGTTTCGCCGCAGACCGGAACGCTCGCCACGGTCGTGCAAACCGATCCGATCCGCGTGGTATTTTCGATCTCCGACCGTGAGTATCTCGCGGTCATCAAGTCACTGAAGCCCGACAACTCAGGCATGGCCGCCGACGCCGGCGCGTATTCGCCTAAGCTCAAGCTGCCCGACGGAAGCGAATACGACCAGCCCGGAAAAATTTCCTTCATCGACAATGCGATCGATCCGACGACCGGCACGATCGCCGTCTATGCCGAATTCGCCAATCCGCAGTTGAAGCTTGTTCCGGGTCAGTTCGTGAACGTCATCGTTCAGGCTGGCGAGAGCGTAGAGCTTCCTGTCGTGCCGGCCGCCGCGATCCTGCAGGACCAGCAGGGCGCCTATGTGTTTGGCCTTGGCGATGACGACCGCGCCGAAATCCGGCGGGTGACGCTTGGACAGAGGGTGGGCACGGACTGGGCGATCACCGGGGGCCTGGTGAACGGCGAGATGGTGATCGTTTCGGGCATCCAGAAGGTTGAGGCGGGCATCGTCGTCAAGCCGCAACCGGCGGGGAACTGACCGATGTTCGCCGACATCTTCATCCGCCGTCCCCGGCTGGCGATGGTGATCGCCATCGTCATAACGCTGGCCGGCACGATCTCGCTCCTCAACATCCCGGTGGCGCAATATCCAGACATCACGCCGCCGACTGTCCAGGTCAGCGCCAGCTATCCCGGCGCCGATGCGCAGACACTGGCCGAGACCGTGGCTGCCCCGATCGAGCAGCAGGTCAACGGCGTCGAGGGCATGATCTACATGGCCTCGACCACCAGCTCGAGCGGCACTTACACGCTGACGGTGACTTTTGCCGTTGGCACGGATTCCGATATCGCCCAGGTCAACGTACAAAACCGCGTGGCGCTTGCGACGCCGCTGCTGCCGAGCGTCGTCAATCAGCTTGGCGTCAGTGTACGCGCACAGCAGCCCAATTTCCTGCTGATCGCCAACATCTTCTCGCCAAAGGGCACGCGCGACGGACTGTTCCTGTCGAACTACTCGCAGATCAACGTGGTCAACCCGGTGGCGCGCGTTTCCGGCGTCGGCTCGGCAAATCTGATGGGCGGGCTGTCCTATTCGATGCGCGTCTGGCTCGACCCGCAGCGCATGGCCGCGCTGGGCATCACATCCGACGACGTGACCAGCGCGATCCAGCAACAGAACGTTCAGGCCGGCGCCGGACTGATCGGGGCTGCCCCCATTCCCGACGACCAGGTACTGCAATACTCGATCACCGCGCTCGGCCGCCTGGCGAGCACCGATCAGTTCGCCGACATTATCCTCAGGACCAATGCCGACGGCGGCATCGTGCGCGTGCGTGACATCGCCAGGGTGGAACTCGGCGCCCAGAGCTATGTGTCGACCAGCCAACTGAACGGCAGCCCGGCGGCGACGATGGCGGTCTATCAGTCGCCCGGGTCGAACGCACTCGGCGTCGCCCAGGCGGTCAAGGCGGAACTTGAGTCGCTCAAGAGCCGGTTCCCCGACGACGTCTCCTACCAGGTGATCTACGATTCCACCGATTTCGTGCGCGCCACCGTGCATGAAATCGTCTACACGCTGGCGCTGACCGGCGTCATCGTGCTCCTGGTCGTGTTCATATTCCTGCAGGACTGGCGCGCGACGCTGATCCCGGCCCTGACGATCCCGGTGTCGCTGATCGGCGTTTTTGCCGTGCTGCTGGCTTTCGGTTTCTCTGCCAACACGGTGACGCTGTTCGCGCTCATCCTGGCGATCGGCCTGGTCGTCGACGATGCGATCGTGGTGGTCGAAAACGTCCAGCGCGTGATGGAAGAGGAGCCGGGTATCCACGCCGCCGAAGCCGCGCACAAGGCAATGGCGCAGGTAACCGGGCCGATCATCTCGACGACGCTGGTGCTGATCGCGGTGTTCCTGCCGGTGGCGTTCCTGCCCGGCATCACCGGCCAGCTCTACCGCCAATTCGCCATCACCATCACGGCATCGGTGACAATCTCGGCGCTGAACGCTCTTACCCTGAGCCCAGCGCTGTGCGCCGTCTTCCTGCGGCCGCCGCGCGAAGGCCGGGGGCCGTTCCGCTATTTCAACCGTGCGCTCGACAAGACGCGCAACGGCTATTCCTCCATCAACAGGCTGCTCGCACGTCGGTCGCTGGTGGCCGGCCTGATCATTGTCGCCGCCGCGGGGCTCGCGGTGTGGCAATTCGCGCGCACGCCGACGGCTTTCATCCCGAACGAGGACCAGGGCGTTCTTTTCGCCAACGTCCAACTACCCGACGCAGCGGCGCTGCCCAGAACTCAGGCCGTGCTCGACAAGGTTGGCGAGATCGCGCGCAAGACCGACGGCGTGGCCAACGTGGTGACGATCTCGGGATATTCGCTGCTGACCGGCGCCGTGCAGTCAAACAGCGGCCTTGTGCTGATCGTCATGAAGCCGTGGGACGAACGCAAGACGCCAGAGACAGGACTGCGTGGCATCTACAACAAGCTGAACCAGGATTTTGCAGCTCTAGGGGCTGCCGACATCATCGTTTTTCCGCCGCCGGCAATCCCTGGCGTTGGCAACGCGGAAGGTTTCGATTTCAGGCTGCAGGCGCTGGGTGGCCAAGCTCCCGAAGAACTCGCGCAGGTAATGCGCTCTTTCATCGTGGCGGCGAATTCCGACCCATCGATCGGCAGGGCGTATTCCACCTTCTCCGCCGAAATCCCCGGTCTGTTCGTCGATATCGACCGGGTCAGCGCACAGCGCCTCAATGTGCCGATTTCATCGATCTTCAGCACGCTGCAGGCACAGCTCGGATCGAGCTATGTGAACAATTTCACCATCCAGGGGCAGGTCTATCAGGTCAACGTCCAGGCCGACCAGCAGTTTCGCCGTACGCCCGACGACATCCTGAAAATCTATGTGCGCAGCACGACCGGCGCGATGGTGCCGATGCGCGCCATCGCGACGGTCAGGACGGACCTGCAGCCGACGCTGCTGGCGCGCTACAACCAGTTTACGGCGGCGACGATCAACGGAGCGCCGGTCGGCTATCTATTCCTGGTGGCGCAGTATGAAAGCTGGACCATTCCGTTCGCCGTGATGACGTCGGTGGTGGTAGCCGTGCTCGGCGCGATCGTCGGCATCTCCATCATCAAGCTCGGCCTCAACATCTATGCGCAGATCGGTCTTGTCCTCTTGATCGGGCTGGCGGCGAAAAACGCCATCCTGATCGTCGAGTTCTCCAAGGAGAGCTACGAATCCGGCAAGAGCCTGCAGGAAGCGGCGGTCGAAGGCGGGCACATGCGCTTCCGCGCCGTGCTCATGACTGCGATCGCCTTCATTCTCGGTTCGGTGCCGCTGGTGCTGACGACAGGCGCGGGCGCTGCCAGCCGCATCTCGATCGGTGCGACGGTGGTCGGCGGCATGGTGGCCGCGACACTGATAGGCATCCTTCTGATCCCCGGGCTGTTCGTGCTGTTCGTGAAGATGGGCAACCTGTTCGGAGGCAGCGAGCGCAAGGTCGATGCTGACGCAGGGCAGCCTTCGGACTGAAACGCAGCTTCGGCAGGCATTGGGGCGGATCGCACGACGCGGCCAGGGCGCGTCAAAAAAAGCGCCCGCCAGGGGAGGAGGTCTGGCGGGCGTCATTGGATCGGCGCCGCGGGAGGAGGTGCAGTGCCGACTCTTCATAACTAGTGCGCGCTCAAAGATTCGGCAATAGGTCAATGTGCCTGTCATATGTGCAGATTGTCGCAGGGGTTTCGATTGCGATCCGGGTGGCCGACGTGGGTCGGAGAGCCGCGCAACTGCTGCGCGGACCCGCGCCGGCGCGGCCGACGGGTCAATTGCTTAACATCCCTGCCGTGGCTTGTGCGCGCCGGCAAAAGACACTAATGCAGCCGCGTGGGGCCTGTAGCTCAATGGTTAGAGCCGGCGGCTCATAACCGCTTGGTTGTGGGTTCGAGTCCCTCCGGGCCCACCATTCAGTCGCGCCTTCCTGGGCTGCTCGGACGGTCTCTAAAAGTACTGCGACTTCCAAGGCTTACGCAGCCCCCGCCTGCAACGCCTGGCTGAAATTCTCAGATTTCGGTCGCTGAGACGTCGGGGCGCTTCTACAATCGACCGATCGAAAGGCCGCCATCGGCCGAGACAACCGTGCCAGTCGCAAACGACAGGTCGTTCTGCACCAGCAGCCGTACCGCCCGTGCGATGTCCTCCGGCTCGCCCCAGCGGCCTGCGGGTACCAGCCCGCCTTCGATCAGCGGATCGTAGCGCGCGACGACGCCCGCTGTCATCGGCGTTCGGATGATGCCCGGCCTGATCTCGAAGACGCCGATGCCGTGTTCGGCGAGCCGCAGCGCGAAGAGCTGCACCAGCATCGGCAGCGCCGACTTGGAGACGCAATACTCGCCGCGTTCCGGAGAGGCCATCACGGCGCTGACGGAAGAGATCACCACGATAGCGCGCGCTGCCCCTTCGACACGCGGCCGCGATGCCATCCGGCGGCCGACGGCCTGCGTTAGGAAGAAGGTGCCGCGCAGATTGATCCCGAGAACGTGGTCGAAAGAATCGGGCTTCATCTCGAGCAGGTCGCCGCGCACCTTGGCCGGCACACCCGCATTGTTCACCAGTATGTCGATGGGTCCCAGAGCCGCTTCGATCGCGTCGAGAAGCGCATCATGCGTCCCTATCGCGGCGAGGTCGCCTGACAGGACGTGCGCTTTCGGCGCGCCGAGCGCCCTTAGTTCGTTCGCCAGTCCGCCGGCATCCGGGACCGTGCGGTCCATGATGCCGACAGACAGGCCGCTGCTTGCAAGATCGCGCGCTACCGCGAGCCCGATGCCGCTGCAGCCGCCGGTGACGAACGCAACGCGCCCGTCGCTCATGGTCGAAATTCTCGTTGGGGTAGGTCAGTGCGCATATTCCGGCTCCTCCCGGTCAAGCTGGCGGCGCACCGAAGCCAGATGCAGCCTTGCAGATTCCGGATCGCCCTCGCGCATCTGGCGGTAGGCAACCTCGGCGATGGCGGGATCAACTGGCAGCACCCTGCGCCCGGTGGACAGCGCCAATACCTGCACCTCGGCGGCGCGTTCCAGGTAGTAGAGATCGTCCCAGGCTTCGGCGATGTTCGGGGCCAGCACCATGACGCCATGATTCTTCATGAAGACGATGTCGGCGGCGCCGGCCGCCCCGGCGATGCGATCTCCTTCGCGTTCGTCAAGCGCAAGGCCGTTGTAGTCGCGGTCGAAGACGGTGCGACCATAGAATTTGAGCGCGGTTTGGCCGGCGAAGATCAGCGGATCACCTTCGGTCATCGACAGCGCGGTTGCGTAGGGCATGTGCGTGTGAAAGGCCGCACGGGCTCGCGGGATCTGCTTGTGGATCCGGGCGTGGATGTGGAAGGCGGTGGCTTCGGGCTGGCCCGCGCCGGAGACCACATTGCCAGCGAAATCGCATACCAGCAGGTCCGAGGCGGTCAGTTCGCGAAAGGCGTAGCCGTAGGGATTGACGATGAAGAGGTCGTCATAGCCGGGCACCAGTGCCGAGAAATGGTTGCAGATGCCTTCCTCCATGCCATAGCGCGCGGCCATGCGGAAGCAGGCGGCGAGATCGGCCTTGGCCTGCCAGACCTCCGGCGACTCGAGGTCGGGCTGATTGCCGCTTGGCGACGGATTGGATTGCAGCTTCGGCCCGGAAGCCGGCGTGTTCAGTGCATGCGCCACGAGATCCTCCCGTCAGGATGCGCCGCGGCCGGCCGCGGCTGGCGCCTCGCCGTCAAGCGCGGCGATTGTGTCTTCAATCACCGCGATAACGCGCTGACGCTCGGCGCCTTCGAGCGGCAGCCTTGGCGCACGCACCCATTCCGGCGCACCGTAGACGAGGCTTTCTGCCAACTTGATGTACTGGACGAGCTTCACATGGGTGTCGAGGTGGAAGGCAGGCGTCATGATGCGGTAGAGCGCGCGCGCTTCGTCATAACGCCCGGCGCGGGCAAGGTTGAAGAGCTTTACGCATTCCTCAGGCCAGGCGTTGGTCATGCCGGACACCCAGCCGGTGACGCCGAGCGCGACGCTTTCGAGGATCAGATCGTCGACACCGCAAAACACGGAGAAACGGTTGCCGCAGGCGTTGTAGAGGTCGGTGACGCGTCGGATGTCGCCGCACTCTTCCTTGATACATACGATGGAGGGCGTGTCGGCGAGTTGCGAAAGGATCGGTGGCGTAACGTCGACGCCGTAGGCGATAGGGTTGTTGTAGATCATGATCGGCAGGCCGCACGCAGCCGCCAGATCCTTGTACCAGGCAACCGTCTCGCGCGGATCGCTCTTGTAGGCGATGGACGGGAAGGCCATCAGGCCCTCTGCGCCGAGCTTCTCATAGTGGCGCGCTGAGGCGGCGGCTGCCGCGGTGGAGACTTCGGCAAGGCCGCTGAGCAGCGGCACGCGGCCTGCCACGGCTTCCTTGGCCGCCCGGATCACAGTTTCGCGCTCGCCCATTGCCAGAGACGCGTTCTCGCCCAACATGGGCAGGACGATCACACCAGACACGCCGGATAAGATCAGCCGTTCGATGCCACTCTGCATCCAGGCAAGATCGATTTCGCCGGTCTGTTTAAGCTTCGTCGTAACCGCCGGGAAGACGCCACTCCACGCCGTCATCTCAATGTCCTTCCTGAATTTTAGAGCGCGCGCCTCAGCGGAAGGACGTTGCCTTCCGCCGCCGGCGCATCGTCGCCAAAAAAACTGCGCATGGAAGCCGGCAGCGACCGCTCCCAGCGCTCGAAGTCCCGCACCATCCATCCGCGCTCGGGATAATGCAATTCGTCCAGCGGCGGCAGCATGCGTCCCCAGGCCGGATTGCCCGTTACATGCGCCAGTACGGCCTTGATCGATGCGCCAAAAGACTGGCGCGACAGGATCAGGTCGCCCGAGGTGACCTGCGGAATGAGCTTGCGGCCGTCGAAGGCGGTCGGCGCGTCAACCATTGCGCGAAGCAGCTTCGGCATGATGTTGCCGAGCCCGCAGATCGTCCCGCGCGCGCCGATGGCCAGCGCCTGCGGGATATGGATCTCGCTGCCGACATAGACGCCGAGATGGCCCGCGGAGCGGACCAGCGACTCGGTGAAGCCGAAATCACCGCCACTGTCCTTGATGCCGGTGATGATGCCGGGAAACGCCTCGTCGAGACGCCGAATGATAGGGGGGGTGAGCGGCACGCCGCAGATGTCGGGAAAATGATAGAGGCAGAGCCTCAGGTCGTTGCGGCCAAGGCGGTCGATCACCGAAGCGTAAAAGCGGAACGTGCCCTCGGCTGTAATGTTCGAGCGGAACATGCAGGGCGGCATCAGGAGAATGCTGTCAACGTCGGCGTCCATGGCGTGGCGCGTCAGGTCGACGGTCTCGCCAATGGACAGTGCTGTCGTGGACACGATCAGGCGGCGTGGCGCGACGCCGGCGTTCAGCACGGCTTCAAGCCCGGCCTTGCGGTCCGCTCCGGTGAATTCCGGCCCTTCACCGGTGGTGCCGAAGATCGCAATGCCGTCGCAGCCGGCGTCGAGTAGCGTCGAGACGTGCTCGGCGAGCAGCACGTTGTCGGGCGACAGATCAGCGGTTACCGGCGTGGCGGAAGCAACCGCGAGACACTTTGTTCCCGGAAGAAGGCCGCGCGTCAGCCCGTGCGAAGTCGCTATCATGCGTGAATCCAGTTGGCTTGGACGACGGCGTGGCCGCCATCGATCGAAAGAAATGATGATTGATTGCACATTGTCAACATTTATCTTGACGCTCGCTTTGCCGTGTGTGAGCCTTCATCCCGTGAGGAAGCGGATTCAGTCTACCGCCGACAATCCGAAGCTTGAGAGGGGTCCATACAATGACAAAACCGTATTCGCATCCGCTCGGACCGAGCGTTACCCGTCGTACAGTTCTAGCAGGCGTCGCCGGCGTTGCCGCCGCAGCGATCCTGCCAAGCATGGCCTTCGCTCAGGCCAAGGCGATCCGCATTTCCACCCCCGGCGCAGCCGAGGAGTGGCAGTCCAAGGCGCTGCAGAAGTTCAAGGAATCGCTTGAGGCAGCCGCGCCCGGCAAGTTCGACGTGCAGATTCACTACAACGGCACCCTGTTCGGCCAGGGCACCGAGATCGAGGCCATGCAGCGCGGCGGACATCGCTGCGCTCATTCCGGAATATTCGATCTTCACCACCGGCTACCTGATGCGCGACGCCGCCCATCTCGATGCGGTCTACGACGGCGAGATCGGCAAGGAGTACAAGGATCGCGTGGCCAAGGATCTGCAGCTGCACATCGTGCGCAGCCAGTATCTCGGCAGCCGCCAGGTCATGCTGCGCCAGCCCAAGGATGTAAAGGTTCCGGCCGACCTCGCCGGCCTCAAGCTGCGCATGCCCGGCTCCGAGGCCTGGCAGTTCCTCGGCAACGCGCTCGGCGCCAACGCCACGCCGCTTTCCTTCGAGGAAATCTACCTCGCGCTGCAGACCGGCACGATCGACGGCCTCGAGAATCCGTTGCCGGACATCATCTCCAACAAGTTCTACGAAGTCGCCAAGCAGGTGGTGCTGACCGACCACATGGTTTCGAACACCTTCTTCACCATGTCAGGCCCCTTCTGGGATGGCCTGACCGACGAGGAGAAGGCGGCGATCGAGAAGGCCGAGGGCGAGGCCAAGGCGTTCAACGACCAGGGTGTGCTGGGCACCGAGAAGGAAGCGGTCGCCGTGCTTGAAGGCAAGGGGGTTGCCGTCGGCACGCCTGACGTCGCGGCCTTCCGCAAGAAGGTGCTCGACGCCTTCGCGAGTTCCGATTTCGCCAAGACCTGGCCAGCCGGCCTGCTCGAGCGCATCCAGGCCGCGTAAGCCTTGCTGTGAGCGTTCAGGAATACATTGCCGAGGCGGGGCCAGAGCAGGCAAAGCCGCAAGGCTGGCCTGGTGTCTGGGCCCGCTTCTCGGAGGGCATGGCGGCGTTCTTCTTCGCCGTCATGTTCGTCGGCTTCATCATCCAGATATTCAGCCGATATGTGCTGAACATGCCGGTCTCGTGGTCGCTGGAGCTCTGCTCCATCGGCTACATCTGGGTTGTGTTCTGGAGCTGCGACATACTGGTAAGCGAGCGCAAGCAGATCGTGTTCGACCTTCTCTACAACAAGTTCCCGCCGCGTGCCCGAAGGGTGCTCGCCATCGTCAATACTGGCACGCTCGGGTTGATCTTCCTGGCTGCCCTGCCGGGCGTGATCGACTACATCCTTTTCCTCGGCCGGCGGACTTCGCTGATGCTTCATATCCGCATGGATCTTGTCTATTCCTGCTTCGTGATCTTCATGCTGGCGGTGGTGATCAGGGCCGCGGTCCGCATCTGCCGCCTGCTCGGGCGCCAGTGGCAGTCGGAACTCTAGGACTTCCATGAGCTCCGCAGCCTACATAATGTTCATCCTGTTCTTCGCATGGTCGTTCCTCGGAATGCCTATCGGCCATGCAATGCTCGCCTCGGCAATCGTCTATCTGTTCATAACAGGCCAGGACATCGGCCTCGTCGCGTCACAGAGCCTCAACGGTCTGTTCTCAAGCTTCGTGCTGATGGCCGTGCCGCTGTTCATCTTCTCGGCCGAGATCATGAACCAGTCGAAGATCACCGACCGGCTGTTCCAGTTCGCCAACCTGCTCGTCGGCCGCTTCAAGGGCGGTCTCGCCCATGTCAACATCGTCGCCAGCGTGATCTTTTCCGGCATGAGCGGCAGCGCGCTTGCCGACGCCGCCGGTCCCGGCAAGCTCGAAGTCGACATGATGGTGAAGGCCGGCTACTCGCCCGGCTTCTCGGCAGCACTTTCCACGACATCGGCGGTCATCGGCCCGATCATTCCGCCGTCGATCCCGATGATCCTATACGGCGTGGTGACGAACACATCGATCGGCTACCTCTTTCTCGGCGGCGTCATTCCCGGCCTGCTGCTGGCGCTCGCGCAGTCGGGCGTCGTTGTCTATCTGTCGAGGCGGCGGAATTTCCCGACCGAACTGCCGCCGACACTCAACGAGGCGGTGCGCGCAACGGCCACGGCGCTGCCGGCGCTGATGATCCCGGCGATCATGCTCGGCGGCATCTACAGCGGCGCGGTGACCCCGACCGAGGCGGCAGCGGTCTGCGCCATGGTCGGCTTGCTGCTCGCCTTCCTGTGGTATCGCTCGTTCTCGTTTCACGACCTCTACAAGGTGCTGGTGGAATCGTCGCGCGCCACCGGGATCGTCGCCATCACCATTGCCGGCGCGCTGGTCATGAACTGGATAGTGGCGGCGGAGCAGATCCCCGAGCGCATGGGCACCTGGCTCGCCGCGCTGGACCTTTCGCCGGCCATATTCCTGCTCATGGTCAACGTGCTGTTCCTGGTGCTCGGCGCCTTCCTCGACACGCTGCTGATGCTCCTGATCATCGTCCCGATCCTGATGCCGACGGTCGTACATCTCGGCATCGACCCCGTGCATTTCGGCGTCACTGCGGTGGTTAACATGATGATCGGCCTGGTGACCCCGCCGATGGGCGAGCTCGTCTTCCTGATCGCGGGCGTGTCGGGCATCAAGGTCGCCGAGATCACCAAGGAATTGTGGATATTCTTGTTCGTGCTGATCGCTCTGCTGCTTGTTCTAGTCTACGTGCCGAGCATCACGCTCTGGCTGCCGGAGCTGATGGGATATGAACCGCTTCGGGCGCCCGTCGGCTGAGAACCAAACCGTGTTTCGAGAAATCACGCCGAGAAAGAGATAGCCCATGCCTACGATGAAAGAACTGGTGAAGGGCGTCGATCGCTACAAGCACTTCATCGGCGGCCAGTGGGTTGAATCGTCCGTAAAGGAATGGATCGATGTCGAGAACCCGGCCACGGAGCAGGTCATCGCCTCCGTGCCGAGCGGCGGCGCCGACGATGCCGACCGCGCGCTGGTAGCCGCGCGCGCGGCACAGCCGGGCTGGGAGGCGATGCCGCCCGCCTCGCGCGGACAGTTGTTGAAGGATCTGGCGCGCCTGATCCTGGAAAACCGCGAACGGCTCGCCCGGATCGTCGTGGCCGAACAGGGCAAGCCGATACAGGAAGCGCGCGGCGAGATCGAGGGCGCGGCTCTCTACCTCACCTACGCGGCGGAGGAGGCGCGCCGCATCACCGGCGACATCATTCCTTCCGACATGCCCGAAGAGCAGGTCTGGATCCAGCGCGTGGCGCACGGCGTCGTCGTTGCGCTGACGGCCTGGAACTATCCGGCGGCGCTGATGTGCCGCAAGATCGGTCCGGCTCTGCTTGCCGGCAATACGGTCGTGGTGAAGTCGCATGAGGGCACGCCGATCTCGGCGCTGGAGATCGCCCAGCTGTCCTCGCAGCTCGATTTTCCGCCCGGCGTCATTAACGTGGTCAGCGGAACAGGCGAAGGCATCGGCTCGGCGCTGGTGCGCCACCCGATACCGAGGCTGATCACGCTGACCGGCAGCGTGCGCGCCGGCAAGGAGATCTTCCGCAACGCCGCCGACGACCTGAAGCTGCTGCGCCTCGAACTTGGCGGCAAGGCTCCCTTCATCGTGGCCGAGGACGCCGACATCGGCGCGGCGGTCCGCGCCGCCGTGCTGTCGCGCTTCGAGAACTGCGGCCAGATCTGCATTTGCAACGAACGCATGTATGTGCACAGGAAGATCGCCGGCGAGTTCACCGAACGCTTCATCCAGGCCGTGAAGGCGCTGAAGGTCGGCGACCCGACCACGCTGGTCGATGTCGGGCCGAAATTCTCGAAGGCCGAGGTCGAGAAGGTCGAGCGCATGGTCGAGCAGGCCAGGCAGGCGGGCGGCGAAGTGCTGACCGGTGGCGGGCGCATGCCCGGCGAGGAATTCGCGCGTGGTCACTGGTTCGAGCCGACCGTCATGTCGGTCAACGACAACCAGATGCGCATAATGCAGGACGAGGTGTTCGGCCCGGTCGTGCCGATCATGACTGTGACGGATTTCGACGAGGGCCTGCGCCTTGCCAACGAATCCCGCTACGGCCTCTCGGCTTACGTCTTCACCAAGGATATGCGCCGCATGATGCGGCTGGTGCGAGAGCTGAAATTCGGCGAGATCTATGTCAATCGCCCCGGCGGCGACGCAGTCCATGCGCACCACGCCGGCATCCGCGACAGCGGCATCGGCGGCGAGGACGGGAAGTACGGCCTTGACGCCTATTTCCAGAAGAAGACGATGTACATTAACTACGCCTGACGCGCCGAACGCGGAGGAGAAGGCTCGTGAATCTCGCCGCCTGGCTCGGCGTTGCCGACCCTCCCGGCCTGCCGCCGGACAGGCGTCCGGCGGTGCTGCTTGAGGGCAGCAAGCAGTATGTCGAGGCGCTCTGGCCGGTCGTCGATGCGGCATTGCGCAAGCGTACTGACTACCGGCTGGTGATCGCGGTGCCCGAGATTCAGCATGAGGCCACCGAGCGGCGCTTCAGTCACGAGCGTGTGGTGACAAGTTCATCGCTGGCCGGTGTCCGTCGAAGCAAGCAGGACTTTGCGCTTGTCATCAATGCTGCCGCCGATCCCGAGGCAGTTTCGGAAACGATCGGCGGGCTTCCCCCGCGGACAGAACGTAGGGATGACCTGCTCGCCGGCTTCGCCATGGCGCTGCTGCCGATGCTGGGTGGACGCCGGCTTGCTTCCATCGATGCGTTGAAAGACGCGCTGGGCTCGCCCGACACGATCCTGTGCCTCGGCAACGGTCCGACCTCGGAGGAGCCCGCCCTTTCCGCCTACTCCGACGCGACGCTGTTTCGCGTCAACTGGACATGGCGCGCACGCGGCAGGATGACCAGGCCAAGCACAGTGTTCACCGCCGACCCTGACCTGCCTCCTGAAGGCTTGAGTACGATCCTCGTTTTCCCGCGCGCCGCCAGCGGCAAGCTCGTGCTGGCGCAGCATCTTCTCGCGATGCGGCTGCCACGCGCCGGCTACCTTTTCGCCGACGCGTTGTCGCCGCCAGTTGCTGATCTTGCTGCGCCGGTGACGCCGACCAACGGCGCGCTGATGATTGCGGTGGCTGCGCAGCTGCAACCCCGCCGGCTGGCGATCGCCGGCATGGATCTCTACCGCCATGCCAAAGGACGATATCCCGGCAGCAATGCGGTCGAGGGCTACGCGCGCGGCCATAGCGCGGAATGCGATCTGGCCGTGATCGGCAAGGCGCTCGCCGGCTTTTCCGGCGACGTCGAGATACTCAGCCCCAATCTCGCCGCCGCGCTGAAGAAGTAGCTATTTCGGATCGCTGGCCAGCTTGCCAGCGACAGCCCAGTCCTCGCGCGCGACAGGCGCGAATACGACGTTGATGGCCTCGGGCGTGCAGCGCAGGATGCGCGCGCCCTCGCGCGTCACCACCTCGGCGAACTCGCGCTTCTGCTCGACGGTGCGGCCTTCCAGCAGCTCGACGCGGATGATCGGCATCACAATTCTCCCAAAGCCAGTCGATATCAGAGCCACGCGTTGACGTGCCATGGCGAAAACTCGTCCTCGCCATAGCCGAGAAGTTCGCTCCGCGTCGGCGTGCCTGACGCTGCCGCGAGCATGGCGCGAAAAATCCGTTCGCCCATCTCGTCCAGGCTCGTCGAACCGTCGAGGATTTCTCCGCAGTTGATGTCCATGTCGTCTTCCATGCGCAGGAACATCGGCGTGTTGGTCGCGAGCTTCAGCGATGGCGCGGGGCGGCAGCCGAAGCAGGAGCCACGTCCCGTGGTGAAGCAGATGAGGTTGGCGCCGCCGGCGACCTGCCCGGTCGCCGAAATCGGGTCGAAGCCCGGCGAATCCATGAACACCAGCCCTCGCGTCACCGGCTGGTCGGCATAGGCGATGACATCGGTGAGATTGGTGCCGCCGCCCTTGGCGACGGCGCCGAGCGACTTTTCGAGGATCGTCGTCAGACCGCCGGCCTTGTTGCCAGGCGATGGGTTGTTGTCGAGACCGGCCGGCTCGTCACGCGTGTGTTCCTCCCACCAGGAGAGCAGGCCGATCAACTTCTCGCCGACCTCGCGGCTCACCGCGCGTTCGAGCAGCAGATTCTCCGCGCCGTAGATCTCCGGCGTCTCGGACAGGATCGCCGTCCCGCCGCAAGCGACCAGCCGATCGACGGCGACTCCAAGCGCCGGGTTGGCCGTAATGCCGGAAAAGCTGTCGGAGCCGCCGCATTGCAGCCCGACGACAAGCTCGCTCGCCGGGATCGGCTCGCGCCTGGTCTGCGAGGCAATGGCCAGCATTTCCCGGACGGCGTCGATGCCCGCCTGCACGCTGGAGCGCGTGCCGCCGACATCCTGCATCACCAGAGTGCGCAGGAGCGGCCCTTCCTCCAGACGCTCGTCGCGCATCAGAGCCCCGATCTGGTTGTCCTCGCAGCCCAGGCCGACGAGAAGGATTCCGCAGAAATTTGGATGGCGCGCATAGCCGCCGAGCGTACGCCGGAGCATGCCCATCGAGCGGCCGCCCTCGGAGACGCTGCAGCCGGACTTGTGCGTCAGCGCTACGACGCCGTCGACGCCGGCGAAGTCGGCGAGCGCCGCTGGGGCGCGGAAATGGTCGGCGATCATCCTGGCGACGAGCGAGGAACAGTTCACCGAGGTCAGGATGCCGACATAGTTGCGCGTGCCGGCGCGGCCGTCGGCGCGGCGAAAACCCTGGAAGGTCGGGATTTGCGCGGCCGGGAGCCGCACTGCGTTGCTCAGCCGCGTGCCGATCTGGCGTTCGGCGAGCGACTGCTCGAAGCCCATGTTGTGGGTGTGGACATGCGCCCCCGCGGGGATAGCCACGGTGGCGAGGCCGATCGGCTGCCCGAGGCGATGCAGCGCCGCACCCTGCGCGATATGGTCAAGCGAAACCTTGTGCCCGAAGGGGATCGGCTCGCGCGCAACGACAGGAAAGGGAGCCAGTGTCTCGCCAGCCGCAATGTCGCGCATGGCGACCGCGACCTCGTCTCCCTCGCGCAATTGCAAGGCGATCGCCGAGGAGTGCGGCTGGGTCGACACGAGTATTGCCGCTCAGACGCTTTCGGCGTCAAGGCGGCCGGACTGATCGCCCTGCTGCAGCGAGGCGGTGAGCAATCGGACCTCGGCATCGTTGTGGTTGCGCGCAAGCCGCTCCGCGCGCTCCGCGTCGCCAGCGATAACGGCCTCGATCAGTTCCTTGTGCTCGGCGATCAGCTCGTCATAGTCTTTGGGCAGGAAGCCCGACTGCACCATGTGGAAACGCACCTGGTGCATGATCAGCCTGTGCTGGTCGGCGAGGCGGCGGTGCCTCGCCAGCGCGATGATGGCGGCATGCAGGTCGAAATCGATGTCGGTGGCGTCCTGGAAGCGGCGCTCGCTGATGGCGCGCAGCAGTTCGGATCCAATCGTGCGTAACCGGCTGGCATCCTCGGCAGTGACGTTGGCCGCCGCGAGATTTGCGCCCAGGCCTTCCAGCGCGCCGCGCAGCGTGTAGATCTCCCACCCGTCCGTGGTGGACGAGCCCGAAACCTCCCAGCGGGTGAAGGCGACCTGCTTGACCAGACCTTCGCTGGCGAGCTGAGCAAGCGCCGAGCGCACGGTGCCGCGGCTGACCTCCAGCTCGTCGGAAAGCTGGGTCTCCAAGAGACGGCTGTTGGCCGGAAAAATACCGTCAAGGATGTGAGAGCGGATGTGGTCGGCCGCGCGCCGGTCGAGTTGGCGTTTTTCCGCCTTCAAGCTGGTAAGCTTCGCCATTGATTCTCGCAAACATTCAGGTTCCATTCCTCATACGAGTGTGCCGAAACCGGCGCAACAGAAATTGCTGACAATCGGCGATTGACAAAGGCCGATAGATGCGGACACAACTTTGTTGAATGTCAGCAATGGTGATGCATGTCTCTGAGAGTTCGGGTCGGAGTTGATGTCGGAGGGACTTTTACCGACTTTGTGCTGCTTGCCGGCGACGGTTCGACCCGCACACTGAAGATTCCATCAACGCCAGGCCAGCCCGAGCGCGCCGTCGTCGAGGGCATTGGCACGCTGCTCGCGCGGGACGACATCAGTCCGGATTCCGTTTCTGAAGTCCTGCACGGCACGACGGTCGGATCGAATACGCTGCTGCAGAAGACCGGAGCGCGCTGCGGGCTCATAACCACCGCAGGTTTCCGAGACGTGCTGGAGATTGGCCGGGTGCGGACGCCGAACATGTTCGATCTGTCCTGGCGAAAACCCGAGCCGCTTGTGCCGCGCCGCTGGCGCCTGGAGGTCAGGGAACGCATCGCCGCAGACGGCTCGGTTCTGGAACCGCTCGATACGCAAGGAGTCCTCGAAGCAGGCAAAGCGCTTGTGGGGCACGGCATCGAGTCGATCGCGATCTGCTTCCTCAATTCCTACGTCAATCCCGTACACGAGCAGGCGGCCGCGCGTGTACTTGCCGAAGCCTTTGAAGACATAGCGGTGACAGCCTCGGTCGATGTTCTTCCGTCGATGGGCGAGTACGAACGCTGCTCGACGACTGTGGTGAACGCCTACGTTATTCCTGCGTTGCGCGGATATCTCAGGCGGCTCGGACAAGGCTTGCGCGAGATCGGCATCGACGCGCCGCTCCTGATAGGCAATTCCAATGGTGGCCTGTCGACCGCGGAAGTGGCGCAGACGAAGCCGGTGTTCTTTATCACCTCCGGTCGTGCATCTGGTGCCGTGGGCGCCGCGCGGCTCGGCACGAGCATCGGAACCCCCGACCTGATCGCCTTCGACATGGGCGGCACGACGGCGTCGGCCACCATGGTGCGCGGCGGCGACGTCAGCCGCACGCATGAGTATGAATTCCGCGACGGCATCTCGACGCCCAGCCGGTTCATCAAGGCTGGTGGCTACATGATGCGCGTCCCGACGGTAGACGTGGCCGAGGTTGGCAGCGGAGCCGGCTCGATCGCCTCGCTTGACGAAGGCGGCCTGTTGCGGGTCGGCCCGGTCTCGGCCGGCGCGCTGCCCGGCCCGGCCTGCTACGGCCTCGGCGGCGACAGGCCCACGGTGACCGACGCCAATGTCGCGCTCGGCCTGCTACCGATGGTGCTGGGCGGCGGCACACTGCATCTCGACCGCGAGGCGGCGCAGGCAGCGATCGTGCGTCACGTCGGCGAACCCGCTGGTCTCGGCCTGGACGACGCGGCGCAGGGCATCCGCGACGTGGTGAATGCCAACATGGCGCGCGCTATTCGCGCCGTCACGGTGGAGCGTGGCCTTGACCCGCGCGACTTCATGCTGCTCGCCTTCGGAGGGTCCGGGCCAGTGCACGCTTGCGATGTTGCAGCGTCGCTAGGCATGAAGCGCGTGCTGTTTCCGGCGGCACCCGGCGTCTTCACCGCGGCCGGAATGCTGGCCGGACGGTTGGAGCATCATTTCCTGCGCCCGTTCGGAGGCTATCTGGACCTGCTCGATCCGCGGGCGCTGGCCGCGACCCGCCGCGACATGGAAGCGGTCGCCCGTACGGCCTTCGGCGCAGAAGGCCACAGCGCAGCTGCGGTCGACTTTGCTTTCTCGCTCGACATGCGCTTTCAAGGTCAGGAGGCGTCGCTGCCCGTCCAGCTTCACGCCACGCCGGAAGCCGCTGCGCTGCGCTGCGCCTTCCTCGATGCTTACCGTGAGACCTACGGCTACGTCTCGGATGACCGTGTGGAGATCGTTGCGATCCGGCTTGCCGCAACGCTTGCCGACGGTCAGGTGCTCGACTTCTCGGCAATGCGTCGCGCCGACACGGCTGGGGTTGTTGAACGGCATATCCGGCGTGCCCATTTCGGACGGAAGGCAGGTTGGATAGACGCTCCGGTGATGACCCGGGCAGCAATAGTCGACGCCACCACAGGCCCGCTTATCCTGGAGAGCGACGATTGCACCATCGTCATTCCGGTAGGGGCAATGGCAGAGCCGGACGCCACCGGTAATCTGCTGGTCACGCTCGCTTGAGGACGCCGACATGACCCACAGTGCCTTCGACCCCATTACGTTCGCGGTCTTGAAGAACGCGCTCGATACCATCGTTGACGACATGGCCTACGCCGTGATGCGAACGGCGCGTTCGCCGATCGTGCGCGACGTGCTCGACTATTCCGTCACCATCTGCGACCGCCACGGTCGCATCCTCTCGCAGGCCAAGACCGTCGCGTTGCACCTCGGCGCCGTGCCGGATGCCATGGAAGTGCTCATGGAACGCTTCGCGCACAATCTGGCGCTGGGTGACGTCGTGGTCCTCAACGACCCTTATGCCGGCGGCATGCACCTTCCCGACATCTTCATGTTCAAGCCGGTGTTCTTCGAAGGGGCGCTCTGCGGCTTCACGGTGGTGATCGCCCATCACTGCGATGTCGGCGGCCGCGTGCCCGGTTCCAACGCCAGCGACTCCACCGAGATATTCCAGGAAGGGTTGCGCATTCCGCCGATGAAACTCTTCGAGGGCGGACGGCGCAACGAGACGCTGTTTGCGCTGATCCGCGCCAACGTGCGGCTGCCCGACCTCGTGCTCGGCGACCTCGACGCCCAGCACGCGACCTGCTCTCTGGGAGAGCGCGACCTGCTGCGGCTCTTCGAGCGCTACGGGCAGACGGAACTGGAAAGCTATTTCGACCGGCTGATCGATTATGGAGAGGCACTGACCCGCAAGGCGATTGCCTCATGGCCTGACGGAAGCTACAGCTTCAAGGACTATATCGACGGTGACGGCTTCTCGCCGGATCCCATCCCGATCTGTTGCACGCTGACCGTCGATGGCGACCATCTCCACGCCGACTTCACTGGTTCGTCGCCGCAGGTTCGCGGCGCGATCAATTCGACCTTTTCCTTCGTCAAGTCATCGACCTATCTCACCGTGCGTTGCATGCTCGATCATGAAGTGCCGAACAATGCCGGCGTCTACCGGTGCATCACGGTGACCGCGCCCGAGGGTTCGATCCTCAATCCCAGGATGCCGGCGCCGGTCGCCGCCCGCGCCCTTACTGGCTACCGCGTTGTCGACACGGTGATGGGCGCGTTGGCGCAGATCGTGCCACTCAAGGTGATGGCAGCCGGCGAAGGCGGCAATACAGTCGTTGCCATCGGCGGTTATCAGGGCGAGGAGCGCGAGCCCTTTATCCTGGTCGACATGATCAACGGCGCCTGGGGCGGGCGCGCGGACCAGGATGGCATCGAGGGCGTGACCAACCCGTCGCAGAACATGTCCAACCTGCCGATCGAGACTCTGGAGGCGCGCTATCCGATACGGGTCGAGTCCTACGGCCTGCGGAAAGACTCCGGCGGCGCCGGCAAGTATCGCGGCGGGCTTGGACTGACGCGGTCCTATCGCCTGCTGGCCGACGAGGCCGTGCTTCAGTTGCGCGCCGACCGCACCGACCATCCGCCCTACGGCCTGTTTGGCGGCATGCCCGGCGCGCCGTCGCGCAACTACATCGCGGAGCCCGGCAGCGAGTTGAAGCCTTTGCCGGGCAAGACCACCCTGAACATCACCAAGGGCACGCTGATCCGTCACGATCAGGCGGGCGGCGGCGGCTACGGCCCGCCGCAGGAGCGCGACATCCAACGCATCCTGGACGACATCGCCGATGACAAGATATCCGCGCCCGGCGCGTCATGACCGGTTAAGCAGCCCGAACCTCCGCCGCGCGGCTCCTGCTTGGTTCTGCGTTGCCGCGTTACAAGTTCCAGCCTGCTCTTTCGACCGAGCGAGGCGTTGGCGCGTTGGTGCTTGGTCACCCTCAGCCCGCCATCCAGCCGCCGTCCACCATCAGGTTGATCCCTGTGACGTAGCTTGCCATGTCGCTGGCAAGGAAGAGTGCGGCTCCGGCGACGTCATTGGGGTGCCCGAGCCGTGGCCAGGGCGTGCGACGGTGTGAATAGTCGAGCGCGCCGGGTCGTTGGCAACGCCAGGCTTGCCGGTGATGATCTTGCCGGGTGCGATGGCATTGCAAATGATCAGGTCTTCGGCGTGGTCGACGGCGATCTGGCGCGTCATCTGAACAATGGCCCCCTTGCTTACCGAATAGGGAAAATCGCCGGGGCAGGCGACCATGCCGTGCTGCGAGGAGATGTTGATGATTCGACCGCGAGCCTCGTTGACCGGCGCCTGGGCGAGCATCTGGATCACCGCCCGTTTCGAGCAGTAGAAGAAGCCTGTCAGGTTGACGCTCATAACGAGATGCCACTGTTCGGACGTTGTGTCGATCAGATTGGTGCTGGTGTAGATCGCGGCATTGTTGACCATAACGTCGAGCCGCCCGAACAGCTTCACCGTCTCACCGACCAGGGTATCGACGGCGCTCCAGTCCGCGATGTCTGTTCTCACGTTAGCAGCAGTTCCGCCGGCCGAGCGGATCAACTCCAAGGTACTCTGATCGCCCTCGATCGGCTGCTCCACCGTGTCGGCTATGACGACATTAGCGCCCTCGGCCGCAAATTTCAGCGCGATCGCGCGGCCGATGCCGGAACTGCCTCCCGTGACGATGGCGGTTTTGTTGGCGAGCAGGTGCATGGCCCTCAGCTTTCCCGGGTGACGACGTGTCCAACTTTCGTGCCGATCAGTTCTCCCTCATGCACGATCTCGCGACCGCGCAGGAAGACGTTTGTCAGCCGCCAGCCGACAGTCCAGCCGTCGAATGGCGTGTAGCCCGCGCGCGACACCTGGTCGGCATTGGCGATCGTGCTGGACTGGCGCGGGTCGAGGATGAGGATATCGGCATCGTAGCCAACCGCGAGCTTGCCTTTGCGACGGCCGAGGCCGAAACGCTGCGCTGGATTGCTGGCGCACATGCGCACCAGGTCGGGCAGGGCGATGAGTCCTTCGTCGACCAGTTTCAGCATCGCCTGCAGCAGCGTCTGCAGCCCTGGCAAGCCGCCCGGAATGTCGGCGAAGGCCGCATAGGGTGCTGCCTTTTCGGCTGGCGTGTGCGGCGCGTGGTCAGTGGCGACGATGTCGATCAGTCCTGCGCGCAGCGCGGTGCGCAGCGCTGCCACATCAAGCGGCGAGCGCAGGGGCGGAGAGGCCTTCAGATTGGCGCCTTGGAGCTCATAATCGCCGGCCGTGAAGAAGAGGTTCTGCGGCGTGGTTTCGACGCTGGCGTCGGCCATGCCGCGCAGCCGGCTCCACGTCTCGACGCCGAGTTCGGAATTGATCTGCCGCACATGGATCCTGGCCTGGGCCGAGGCGGCGGCGATGAGCGCCCGGGCGATGCCGATTGCTTCGGCCAGCGGCGGCCGACTCGCCTCAAAGGCTGCGATGGTGCCGGTGCGGTCGCGCATTGCGCTGTGGGCCAGCATCGATTGATCGCCAGGCGAGATGCCGATCAAAGTGTCGCTGCCGGCGAAAGCGTTCAACGCCTCGGCCACGACGTCGGGCCCAGCAAACAGGAAGTCATCGGGCACATCGGCGGTGAACAACTCGAACGAGACCGGTGCGAGATCGAGCAGGCCCGGGATCAGCGACAGGTTGCGGCTGATCACTGTCTGGAAGCCGACATCGACATGGATGCGGGCCTCGGTCATCGCCATCTTGTCGGCAAGCTGTTCGGCCGTGGCCGTCCATGGCTCGTCGGTAGGCATGTCGAGCACCGTCGTCACGCCGCCCAGGGCCGCGGCATGCGTGCCGGAGGAAAAGTCCTCCTTGTGGGTCAGGCCAGGGTCGCGCAGATGCGCATGCGCGTCGACCAGGCCGGGCAGCAGATAGGCACCGGCGGCATCGAAAACCCTCCGGGCCGAAGCCGTCTCGCCGGGAGCGACAAGGGCTGCGATGCGGCCGTCGGTGATGCCTACATCGCGGCGATCCAAACCTTGGCCGTTGACGATGGTAGCACCCCGGATCAGCGTTTCGAACATGCCGCCATTCTCTTTGAGGGTGTCAGTCGCGCCGCTCGAAGCCGGCATGATTTTCCAGCCAGAACCGGGCAATGGCTTCGCGGCGCATGAAGGCAGCAGCCGGATTCTGCTTCACGTGCTCGATCACCGCGCGCAGCCCGGACGCCCGGTTGGGTTGGCCCATCCAGCGCGCGTGGATGCCGATCGTCAGCATGCGCCCGCCGGTCTCGCCGGCCTCGTCCAGCATGTAGTCGATCGCCGAGCGGCAATCCTCGGCGAAGTCGCTCGGATTGCTGTAGCCCGGCGCGACCAGGTAGCGGCTGTTGTTGAGCGTCTTGGAATAGGGCACGACCAGGATCTCTGTCCCACCATGGTCGAGGAAATAGGGCAGGTCGTCATTGCAGGGATCGGAGTGGTAGAGGAAGCCGCCTTCCTCGACGAGCAGATCGCGCGTGTTGACGCTTGGCAGAGAGCGGCAGTTCCAGCCCAACGGGCGCGTTCCAAGCAGCCTCTCGTAGAGGGCCACCGCCTCGTGCAGATGGCGCTTTTCCTCGTTGCGCTCCGTCGTCGAATAATCGATCCAGCGCAGGCCGTGACCGAGCAGGTCATGCTGACGCGCCTTCATCCATTTGACGAAGGGCGGGTTGCGCTCCAATGCCACCGCGCAAGCGGAGATGGTGATCGGGATGTCGTAGCGATCGAAGAGCCGTGCCAGGCGCCAGACACCGGCACGGCTGCCATATTCGAAATGCGTCTCGGTGCCAAGGTCACGCACCGGCGGGCTCGAGGTGAGATTGTATTCGCCCCAATTATCGTTGCGGCCGTCTTCCAGCCACGAATACTCCGAGCCCTCCTCGTAGTTGAGCACGAGGTTGATGGCGAGCTTTACGTCGCCCGGCCAGGTCACGATGGGCGGACGTGGACCATAGCCGACGAAGTCGCGCGGTTGCTTCGCTTGCTGCTGATCGGTCGGCATCGGCTGGTCTCCCTAATTGGTCTGCTCAGTTTTCGTTGGCTGATATCCAGTCCATGTAGGCGTGGAACGCTTCCTTGCCGGGACGCGGCCGCCATCTGGTGTCGCGCAGGATGCGGGCGATGTCATACGCGCCCCACATGCCGCCTTGCAGTATCACATCCTGGACGATGTTGGCGTCTTCACCTGACGTCACTTCGGCCTTCAGTCCGGGCACGCGTTCCCTTGCCCAGCCGATGATCTCACCGATCGTCTGGCTAGAACCGGAGCCGATGTTGTAGTGACGATAATTGAGCACCGGTGCATCAATCAGCGCGATGACTGCGTCGGCAACGTCGGTCGAAACGACATAGTCGCCGGCCGGGTCCAGGCTGTTCGGGCTGATCGTCTCGCCGGCCAGGGCCATGTGCGCGACGCGGTTGGGAACATGGCGAAAGTTGCGGCTCTCGGTCGCGCGGTCCATCGGGCCGTAGACAGAAGCGAGCCGCACCGAGACCGCCGGCAGACCGAACAGGTCGGCATAGCGGTTGGTCACCATCTCTGCGGCGAATTTCGAGATTCCGTAGAGCGTCAGCGGCGCGACATAGCCGTCTTCCGGTAGCGGCTCGCCGCTCCAGTCAGGCCCATTGTGACGGTAGACGGAACCGGAACTGACATAAACGAAGCGCTTGAGGCCTGGTGTCGCGCGCGCCCAGTCCAGCATGCGCACGGTGCCCATGAGATTGACGTTGACGATGCGGGCAGGATCTTCAGCCTCCGGCTGCCGTTTTGCCTCCGATGCGCTACCGCGCGCAATCGGCGTGATCGTCGCGCCATGCACGATTGCCGTGATGCCTTGCTGGTCGAGGGTCGCGCCCCAGGTATTCGGGTCGAGGATATCGGCGGTGATCACTGTGAGCCGGTCGCGCACCGGGGCGAAATGCTTTTCGGCCGCCGCGTCTAGGCCGGACCGGTCCAGGATCACGGCGCGGGCTTGCGGGTCACGGTCGAGCCATGCGCGTGCGACCACGCTCATGACAAAACCTGTCCCTCCAGTGACGAGCAGCGTCATGGAAACTCCTTCAAAGCGCAACGGAAAGGGTCAGCGCGTCGCATAGCCGCCGTCCACCAGCATGTCGGATCCGGTGACGAAAGATGCATCCGACGACAAAAGGAAGGCTGCCGCCGCCGCGATCTCGTCCGGCTCTGCAATGCGGCCGAGCAGATGGGCGGGTCCGAGACCTGCATTTGCGGCCTCGTAGTCGGGAAACCTACGCAGCAGGCGCGCTGTCGCAACCGCGCCTGGTGATAGGCTGTTGACGCGCACCTTGTCCGGCGCATGGTCGACCGCCATCGCCTTCGCGAGATGGATCAGCCCGGCTTTGGCTGCGCAATAGGCGACGGCCCTGGAGGTCGCTACCCGTCCGAACTGCGAGCCGATGAATACCACCGAGCCGCCGCCACCGGCCGCAATCAAAGGCACCGCGAACTTGCTCATCAGGAACGCGCCGGTCAGACTGACGTCGAGTTCGCGGCGCCATGAATGTTCGTCGAGATCGACGACGTTCGCGTTGGTCGATGGCGCGGCCGCGTTGTGCACCAGTCCGTCCAGTCGGCCGAAGCGCTGCCTTGCGATGCCCACGGCGCCGCAGGCGGAAGCTGCATCGGTCACATCGCAGTGGCAGGCCGCCGCAGCGGCGCCGAGCCCGTCGGCAAGTGCTTGTGCCGCCGCAAGCTCCTGGTCGGCGCAGACCACGCTTGCGCCTTCTGCAACGCAGCGCCGGGCAATGGCGGCGCCAATGCCGCTTGCGGCGCCCGCGATCAGGACAACACTGCCATCGAGCCGGTTCATCGCGGCAACCTCAAACCCGTTCCTCGACACGTTGCATGACCGGCGCGCGCAGAAGATTGAAAGTGGCCGCCAACGTGACCAGGGCCGCTCCGCCGCCGAGCAGCAGGAACATGGCGGAAGGCCCAAGATGCGTCATCAACCCGGTTGCAACGCCAGGCGTCGCCACATTGCCGATCGAGTAGAGCAGGAGCAGCGTGCCGGAGGCGGCGACCATGTGCCGGCTATGAAGCTGCGATGCACCGAAGGCCATCGCCACCGGATAGATCGTCAGCGCCGTGGCGCCATAGATGAAAAACAGAACGAACAGCAGAGGCACCGACAGGGTGCCGATCCATGCGATGGAAGCGCAGGCCGCCACCGATATCAGCCCTTGCACCAATAGTATCAGGCGGCGGTCGAACCGGTCCGACAGCCACCCGACCGGGGTCTGCGCCAGCATGCCGGCGATGCTTATCGTGGTCACCAGCCAGACGGTGGCCGCCGCCGAAAGGCCGATCTGCGTGCCATAAAGAGGCGTCAGCACGAAGACGTTCATGTTGGTGATGCCGCCCTGGAAAATCGCGACGACCGTCACCGGCGCCAGCTTAAAGATCGCCAGCGGTCCGAGCCGCCTGTCTGCCTTGGCTCCGGGCGCAAGCGCCGGATCGGCCGGCACAGAAGGCAGCGCCGGCCAGCGCAGCCCCGCGAACTTGGGCGCAAAAGCCAGAAGCACCGTCGATGTCGCGACCAAGAATAGGTGGGGAGATTGCGGTCCGACCAGCGCCACCAGGATCTGGCCAAGCAGCACGGCGATCGCCGTCGTCAGCATGTAGATCGAGAACATCGCGCCGCGATTATGCTGTTCGGCATAGAGATTGATCCAGCTCTCGCAGATGACGAACATCGAGGCCATCGACATGCCACCGAGTAGCCGGAAGCAGAACCAGGCAGGCATGAAGTCGGTGACGACGAAGCCCAAGGCCGACAGCAGCGCGGTTGCTAGGACCAGCAGGAATGTCCGCTCATGGCCGTAGCGGGTCACCAATGGACGCGTCATCAGGCATCCGATCAGGAAGCCGGCCGGATAGGCCGTCAGCACGATCTGCACGATTTTGGAGGCGACGCCTGTTTTGCCGAGGTGGAACGATACCGCGGTGGTCAGCATGGCGCTGCCGATACAGGCGAGACAGACGCTTGCCATCATCGGCAACGTGCCACGGGAGCGCTCGGCGTTCCGCCAAAAGCGCGTTGCGGATTGAACGATCGACCGCATCAATGAGCCGTCGCTGGCTAGGACGGGCGCCGAACATCGCAAGGATATTCAACAGCAGGCGCCGGATTCTTGTGCATTGCGACGGTTTCCCTTGGCAGTCACGCTGGCCTGTTGCTGCGGCCGGCGGCTGCTCTCCCAGACATAAGCTACACTCCGATATGCCTGCAGCAAGCGAAGATTGACACGGCTATGGCGTCATTTTTTTTGGTCATCCCGGCGGCGGAAAACGCCGTTGCGCCGTGCGACAGGCTTTACAGTCCTTTTGTGCGCTCCCTACGATAGGTCCGCCTGCCAGAGATCGAGAGGATTCCAGGAGATGACGATCGAACGTCTTGAGAACGGGCAACGCTTCTGCCGGGTGTTGCGCCATAACGGTACCGTCTATGTCTCCGGCCTGACGGCGGACGACCTTTCCGGAGACACCGCCGCGCAGACCAAGCAGATATTCGCCAAGATCGATGCGTTTCTGGCCAAAGCCGGCAGCGACAAGTCGAAACTCTTGAGCGCCCAGATCTGGCTGCGCGACATTGCAGACTTCGACATGATGAATACGGCTTGGGATGCATGGATCGACCGCAGCGCGATGCCGGTGCGTGCGACGGTGGAGGCGCGACTTGCCGGCGACCAGTATCGCGTCGAGATCATGGTGACAGCGGCGGTCGGCTGACGCCGATTGAGGTGGCAAACCGAATGCATGAGCTGGTGATCAAAGGCGGACGCGTTGCCCTCGACGACGGTTGGGCCGAATGCGATATCGGTATCGACGACGGCCGCTTCGCCGCCATCGGGGCGGGCCTGAGCGGCAAATCCGTGATCGGCGCCGATGGCCTTTGGGTCATGCCCGGCGGCATCGATGCCCATTGTCATCTCGACCAGCCGGTCTGGGGCGGGGCAGGCAATGCGGACGATTTCGAATCCGGCACCGTCTCGGCTGCCTTCGGGGGCACGACATGCATAGTCCCGTTCGGCATGCCGGGTCCTGAGATGAGCACCGTCGGCGCCATCGATCGAGCGCTCGACCGTGCCATCGGGCGCGCGGTGATCGACTACGGATTGCACGCGGTGGTGACTATGGGCACCGGCCCGGATGTCGAACAACAGCTTTCGCAACTCGCGGCCCGCGGCATCGCTTCGGTCAAGCTGTTCATGACCTATCAGGGTTTTGCCGTCGATGACGATCTGTTCTTCAGGGTGCTCGATACTGCACGTCGGCTTGGCTGGATCGTCATGGTCCATGCCGAGAACGACGCCGCCATAAGGCGCACGCGGCAGCGCCTGATCGATCTTGGCCGCACCGATATCCGCTACCATGTCGTGGCTCACAGCGAGACGATGGAGCGCGAGGCAACGCATCGTGCGCTGGCTTTTGCCGAAATGACCGGCGCGCGCATGACCATCGTCCACGTCTCTTCCTGGCAGTCTGCCGAGGAGGTGGCGCGGGCGCGCACGCGAGGGGTCGATGCGATAGCCGAGACCTGCCCGCAATATCTGTTCATCGGCGCCGCCGACCTCGATCGGCCGGCCATCGATGCGGCGCGTTTTGTGTTTTCGCCGCCGCCGCGCTCGCCGCGCAGCCATCGGCAACTGTGGCAGGCGCTTATCGATGGCGGCATCGACTTGTGGTCCTCGGACCATTCGCCCTATTTCTTCGCCGACAAGATCGCGAGATCGCAGACGCCCAGCTTCACAACCACGCTGAGCGGCATTCCGGGCATCGAAACCCGCCTGCCGCTTCTGTTCTCGGAAGGGCTGCTGACCGGCCGCCTGCCGCTTGACCGCTATCTCGACCTCACCTCGCGCAATGCCGCCGCGATTTATGGTCTCGCCCATGCCAAGGGACGGATAGCGGTCGGGCTCGATGCCGATTTGGCGCTTTGGGACCCGACGGTGACCTGGACGCTTGGCCATACCGCCTTGCATTCCCGTGTCGACTTCACGCCCTACGAGGGCAGGGCCGTGACCGGCAAACCCACCACCGTGCTTGTCCGGGGCGTGCCGGTCGTCGCCGACGGCGTGCTGAAGGTTCAGCCCGGGTTCGGACAGTTCTTGGAGCGCATCGCGGCCGATCCGGCCCGTTCGGGCGAACCAGTCGAGGAGACGACGCCATGGCTCGATGCCTGACTATCGCGGTCGCCCAGACCGGGCCCATCCAGCGCAGCGCGACGCGGGCCGAGACGGTCGATCGCCTCGTCCACCTGCTGGAGCGTTCCGCCGCCGCAGGTGCGGAAATTGTGGCGTTCCCGGAGATGGCGCTCACCACCTTCTTCCCGCGTTGGCGCATCGACGATCAGGCGGAGATCGACGCCTTCTTCGAACAGTCTATGCCAGGCCCTGAAACGCAGCGTCTCTATGATGCCGCCGCCCGCCTCAAGGTCGGCTTCGCGCTCGGCTATTGCGAGATCGCCAGGGAAGACGGCCTGACGCTCCATTTCAACACGATGGACCTCGTCGGCCCTGACGGGCGCTTCATCGGCCGCTACCGCAAGATGCATGTGCCTGGGTCGAGCGAGCCGGAGGAAGGTACCACGACCCATCTCGAACGGCGGTACTTCGAGCCGGGCAATCTTGGCTTCCCTGTCTTCGATTATCGCGACTTGCGTGTCGGCATGGCGATCTGCAACGACCGCCGTTGGCCCGAGACCTACCGCATGCTTTGCCTCAATGGCGCAGAGGTTGTGCTGCTTGGCTACAACACGCCGTTGCTGCTCGACGAAGCACCGGCGCTGGCGCACCTGCGAATGTTCCACAACCATCTGCCGATGCAGGCGGGCGCCTACCAGAACACACTCTGGGTCGCTGCCGCTGCCAAGGCAGGGCTCGAAGACGGCCAGGCACTGATCGGCGGGTCATGCATAATTGCACCAACCGGCGAGATCACAGCGCAGGCGATGTCTCTCGACGACGAGGTCATCATCCATCGCGCTGATCTCGACCTGATCGAGACCTGCCGGAAGGTGAATTTCAACTTCGCCCTCTATCGCCGCCCCGATCAGTACGCGCGCATTTCGCAACCGGCCTGAGATCGAAACCAGATGGGCCTCAGCGAAACCAGCCAGGACACGGCACCGCGCGCGGCCGAACCGCTTTCGCTCGGCGAGATCGTGGAGAACGGACTCTGCATCGGTTGCGGTCTCTGCTGTTCGATCGCTGACCCAGGCACTGTCGAGATGGTCATGACGCCAGAAGGGCGCGAGCGGCCGAAGGCGAGGCAGGCGTTGGACAGATCGACATTGGCGAAGATCAACGCCGTCTGCCCGGGAACGCGTATCGCCGGTCCGCCGGCGGCAGCGTTCAATGCGGAGTTGACGGACATCGTCTGGGGGCCAGCCGAACGGCTTGTGCTCGGTCGCGCGGGAGATCCCACCGTGCGGTTCGTCGGATCGGGAGGCGGCGTGTTGACGGCGCTCGGCCAATTCCTGCTGAGTTCCGGGCGCGTCAAGTCCGTGCTGCATGTCGCGGCATCCCGCTCACAGCCGATGCGCAATGAGCGGCGCCTGAGCTTCGATGCCGCTTCGGTGCTTGAGGGCGCCGGGTCGCGCTATGGCCCCGCCGCGACCCTCCTGGATTTCGGCGACATCCTCGATCGCGGCGAGCCTTTCGCATTGATCGCCAAGCCCTGCGACATCACCGCCGTGCGAAATTTGGCGCTGCTCGATCCGCGCGTCGACGAATATATGCGCTATGCCCTGGCCTTCGTCTGCGGCGGCGCATCGGACCTTTCGAAATCGGAACAGGTACTGCAGCGTTTCGGGCTTTGCGAGGACGAGCTCACGTTGTTTCGCTATCGCGGCCATGGCAATCCCGGCGTCAACCGTATCGAAACCAGGGACCGCCGCGCCTTCGAAATCACCTATCGGCAGTTGTGGGAGGACGAGGACAAATGGATGATCCAGCCGCGCTGCAAGATCTGTCCGGATGCGATCGGCCAGGTGGCGGATATCGCGGTGCATGACGCTTGGCTGAATGGCGGGCCGGCCGTCGAGAACGAACCGCTCAACAGCATCATCGTGCGCTCCGGGCGTGGCCTCGAACTGTTCGACGCGGCGGTCGAGGCCGGCGCTCTGGTGATCAAGCGCGAGACCGACATTGCCGAAATCAGCGAGTTGCAGTCCCACCAGGTGCGCAAGCGGCGCGCCGTCTGGGCCCGGTTGAAAGGCATGGAGATCGCCGGGAGGCCGGTGCCTTTTGTCACCGATCTCGCCCTTGCAGATTGCGCCGCGCAGAATTCGCTGGCGGAGAATCTGGCCGAGGGGCGCGGTGCCCGCGAGCGTGCGCGGCGCGGGCGCCTGGGCGAGGCGCCTGCCGTGCCGCGCGAAGGCAAGGGTGGGCAATCATGTTGAGGCATGGGTTGACATGAACGCCGCCGCGGAAACGGACGTCATCATTGTCGGCGGCGGCATGGCCGGCGCCGGGGCCGCCTTCGAGATTTCCCGCTCCGCAAAGGTGGTGCTGCTTGAGCGGGAAAGCCGTTGCGGCTATCACAGCACCGGACGCTCGGCGGCGAGCTTCACCGAAAACTACGGCAACGGCATCATCCGTCGTATCGTGCTGGCGAGCCGGTCTTTTCTGACCGAACCGCCGGCCGGCTTTTCCGAATATCCGCTGCTTGGCAAGCGCGGCATGATCACCGTGGCCCGCGCCGATCAGCTCGGTCTCCTGCGAGAGGATCTGGCGGCCGCGCAGGCGCTGGTGCCCTCGATCGTCGCCGTGACGCCGGCCGAAGCGATCGCCCGCGTACCGGTGCTGCGCAAGGACTATCTTGCCGGCGCCTATATTGAACCGCATTCGATGGACATCGACGTCAACGGCCTGCACCAGGGCTATCTGCGCGGCGCCCGCGCGCGCGGCGCGCGCATCGTCACCGATGCCGGCGTGACGACGATCGACCGGCACAGCGGCCAGTGGCGGGTCGAGACGCCGGCGGGGACTTTCCTTGCGCCAATGCTTGTCAATGCGGCCGGCGCCTGGGGCGACGAGGTCGCCGCCATGGCTGGGGTGCGCCCGGTCGGCCTGCAGCCGAAGCGCCGAACCGCCTTCAACATTCCGGCGCCCGCCGGCGTCGACATATCACAGTGGCCCCTGGTCAATGATGTCGGCGCCGAATTCTATTTCAAACCCGATGCCGGCCAATTGTTCGTCTCTCCGGCCGATGCCACACCGTCGGTGCCCATGGACGCTTATGCCGAGGACATTGACGTCGCCATCGGCGCCGAGCGCCTCGAAAGGGCGACGACAATCGAGGTGCAGCGCGTTTCGCGCTCGTGGGCCGGCTTGCGGACCTTTGTCGCCGACGGGTCGCCGGTGGTCGGGCCGGATGACGAGGCTCCGGATTTTATCTGGCTGGTCGGGCAGGGGGGCTACGGCATCAAGACCTCGCCGGCGCTGTCGCGTGTCTGTGCCAGCCTGATCGCCGGCAAGGGTTTTCCGGACGATGTCGCAAGGCAAGGCGTTTCGATGGACGATCTCACGCCACACCGGCTGCGCGGCGTCGATCCTCAAGCCAGGCAGGCTGCTTCATGAGCAATGCCGCGTTGACAGCCGGCGGCAGGCTTGCCGCCAATTTGCTTGAGAGGCTTGCGCAAGCCACGGCTGACCTTCCGGGCGTGACGCGTGCGGCTTATGGGCCGGGCGAGCGTTTTGCCCATGACCTCATTCGCGACGAAGCCGAGCAGATCGGCGCGAAGGCGCGTGTCGATGCCGCGGGCAACCTCTATTTGACGCTGAAGGGCCGCAATCCCGATTTGCCGGCGATCGTTGTCGGTTCGCATCTCGACAGCGTGCCGCATGGCGGCAATTTCGACGGTGCCGCGGGCGTTTTGGCGGGGCTGGCGGTGATGGCCGAGCTGGTCCGGCAAGGCATCCAATTGCCGCGCGACCTGATCCTGTTCGCGGCGCGCGCCGAGGAAGCGGTCTGGTTTCCGTTGTCCTACCCCGGCAGCCGGGCCGCGCTCGGCCTGCTGGAGCCGACAGCACTGGAGGCGAAGCGTTCCGACAGTGGACGCTCTCTGGCTGACCATATGTTGGAGGAGGGCTTCGACCCTGATGCCGTGCGCCGCGGTGCGCCGGGTATCGATGCCGAACAGATCGCGGCTTTCGTCGAAGTGCATATAGAGCAGGGACCACGCCTGATCGCAGCCGGCGCGCCGGTCGGCATCGTCACCGGGATCGCCGGTGGGTTTCGCCATGTCGATGCGAGATGCCTTGGTGCTTATGGCCATTCCGGCGCCGAGCCGCGCTTTGCCCGCCACGACAGCGTGCTCGGCTTTGCCGATCTGGTCGCTGGCCTTGAAGCGGAATGGGACGCACTCGAGCGCGACGGGCATGAGGCCACGATCACTTTCGGTCGCGTGGAATCGGATCCGAGCCAGCATGGTGGCAGCCGCGTGCTTGGCGACCTTCGCTTCACGCTCGATGTGCGCAGCGCCGAGGCCGCGGTGCTGGACCGGATCGAGGCTAAGCTGCACGCGCTTTTCGCAGAAGTGGGCAACAAGCGCGGCGTCAGTTTCGAGGCTGGGCCAAGGTTCACCTGGGAGCCGGCGACCATGTCGCCGGCGTTGATTGCGAGGCTGGACCGCGCCGCTGCCGAGCTGCGAATTCAGGCGCCGCATGTGCCGAGCGGAGCGGGGCATGACGCGGCCAGCTTTGCCGGCGCCGGCATTGCGACCGCCATGATCTTCGTGCGCAACGAGAACGGAAGCCACAACCCGCATGAAGCGATGGAAATCGCCGACCTCGACCAGGCGATCCGTTTGCTAGTTCAGTTCATTGCCCACTTTGACAACCCCCCGTGACAGCCGTGAACCTTGCCGCGACCGCTTTGCTTGTCATCGATCTTCAGAACGAATACCGTTCCGGCGCGGCTTGGCCGGTCGTCGGCTACGACGCGGTGCTCGCCAATGCCGCAGCGCTGATCGAAACCGCTCGCGCAGCAGGCGTGCCCGTCATCCATGCGCAGGCCTGGGTGAAGCCGGAACAACGCGGTGGCTATGCGAGGCAGGAAGAGATCCTGACCGAGGAACTCCGCTCCGCCGTGGCCGGCAGCGATGGCGCGGCGATCTGCGCCGAGGTGGCGGCGCTGCCCGGCGACATCGTCATCCACAAGCACTGGCCGAGCGCCTTTTGCCGCACCGATCTTTCAACTCGGCTTGCTGACCGCAAGATCGAGAACTTGATTGTTGCAGGCGTGCTGACCGACAGCTGCGTGACCGCCAGCGTGTTCGACGCGGTCTATCAGGGGTTCAGGGTCTGGCTGGTCAAGGAGGCCTGCGGCAGCATGAGCGAAGCCATGCAGCGCACCGGCATGCTCGACATGGCCAACCGGCTCTATGGCGGCGGCATCCTGCGCCTGCCGGAGGCGCTGAAGGCGCTCGCCGGCCAACCTTTCGACGGCTGGCGCTGCACGCGCCCGGTGGAGTTCGTCTACACGCTGGAGACGGTGGACCGGATCTACGAGGCCTTGTGATCGGCTCCGCAACCGCAAGCGTCTCCGAAATCCCTTGAAGCCGAGCGCTTGATGACCATGCCCGGCAGCGCTCTGGCCGCCCTGCCGCCAGTCCACACGGACACGCCGTTGACGCACGTCGCGTGCCGGATGACGAGATCGTCGTGCATCACGCGGATTTCCTAAGCTTCCGTAGTGGCGGCGATCTCCTCGCGGCGTCGGGCGACATAGGCGTCGAGTTCCTCGCGGATCGCGGGATCCATCACCGGTTCTTCGTAGTCGTGAAGTGCCTGCTGCCAGAGTTCCGTCGCCCGCTCGAGCGCATCCTTGCTGCCCGCTTCCTCCCAGGCACCGTGGTTCTGCCAGTTCGACAGCATCGGCTGGTAAAAGGCGGTGGTGTAGCGCGACATGGTGTGCTCGGCGCCGAAGAAATGGCCGCCTGCCGGTACCGACTTGATCGCCTCGAAACCGAGATCGTCCTCCTCGAACGGCAGCGGGCGCAGGAACTCCATCATGTTCTGGAGTATCTCGACATCGAGGACGAGCTTTTCATAGGAAGCCGTCAAGCCGCCTTCAAGCCAGCCCGCCGCATGGTAAATCAAATTGGCGCCACCCAGCACCGCGCCCCACGTCGCCATCTCCGTCTCATAGGCAGCCTGGAGGTCAACGACGTTCGATGCATTGGCGTTCGATGTCCGGTAGGGCAGGTTGTAGCGACGGGCAAGCTGTCCGGCGATGATATTGGCCTTGGCGTTCTCCGGCGTGCCGAAGGCCGGGGCGCCCGACTTCATGTCGACGTTCGAGGTGAAGGCGCCGTACATGACCGGCGTGCCGGCATTGACGAGCTGGGTGAGCACCACGCCGAAAAGGGCCTCCGCATTCTGCTGGCAGAGTGCCGCCGCGAGCGTGACCGGCGTCATCGCCCCCATCAGCGTGAAGGGCGTGACGGTGACCGGCTGGCCGTGCTCAGCCATGGCGATCAGGCCTTCGGCCATCGCATCGTCGAACAGCCTGGGCGAGTTGATGGATATGATGGTCGTCACGCCGGGCGAGGCGCGCATGTCCTCGACGGAAATGCCACGCGCGATTGCCATCATGTTGATCCCGTCCATCGCCCGTGCACGGCCAATTGCCGTGCAATGGAAGGAGAGATCGCTGAGCGTCAAATTGGCGTAATAGGTGTCGAGGTGGCGCGAATTGGCCGGCAATTCCATCGGTGCAAGCACCTGGTTGCCGATGATGTGGATAGCGTTGAAATGGTGCGCCAGGCGGATGAAGTTCCGGTAATCGGCCAGGTTTCCCTGACGGCGACCGTTGATGCGGTCATGCACATTGGGCGGGCCGGCGACCAGGCCGAACACCAGCGATTTCCCGCCCAGGTGAACCCGCTTCTCGGGGTTGCGGCTGGTCAGCGTAAAGGAGGAGGGAACCGTACGCAGCGCTTCCAGAACCAGGCTCTCGTCGACGCGGATGGTCATCGTCTCGCGGTCGACGATTGCGCCCGCGGCGGCGAAAAGGTCCATCACCCGCTCGCTCATGACGCGGATGCCGAGCTCCGACAGGATGCGCATGGATGTGTCGTGCAGCCGCTCCATCCGGTCCTCGTCGAGAAGCTGCATGGGCGGATACGGGTTCTCGACATGTTGCCATGGGAGCTGTGCGATGCCGCCCCCGCCGCGTCCCAGTTTTGATTTGCGGCCTCCGCCGCGTCGGTCTTGCGTCATGAAACTTCTTCCCCCGCGGCCTAGTAGCCGCGCTCCGGATTGACGACGTTTTCGAGAGGACTGGCGCTGCGATAGCGCTTTAGGTTGTCGGCGAACATGCGCACCGCTTTGACGTCCCACCCCTCGTAGACCGCCGCACAGTGCGGGGTGATAGCGACGTTGTCATGGCCCCACAGAGGGTGGTCCGCGGGCAACGGCTCGGTGGCAAAGACATCCAGCGCCGCGCCCTTGATGCGCTTTTCGTCAAGCGCGCCGAGCAGCGCCGCTTCCTCGACGACGCCGCCGCGCGAGATGTCGACGAGGACGGCGGAAGGCTTCATCGCGGCGAAGGCCGCCGTGCCGAGCAGGCCCCGCGTGGCGGCCAGTAGCGGCACGCAGCAGACGATGAAGTCGGCCCGGCCGATCAAGGTCAGCAAAGCCTCCGGCCCATGGACCTCGTCGAGGCAGGGCGTGGGCTTGGGACGTGCGCGAATGCCCAGCGTGCACATGCCCATCGCCTGGGCGCGCCGTGCCACCGCCGCGCCAGTCTTGCCAAGGCCGATGATGAGGACGGTCTTGCCCTCGATCGGCTCGACGCGGCTGCCGCCCCATTGGCGCGCCAGCTGGCGACGCTCGAAACCGCGCAGGTCGAGCGAGAAGGAGAGCATAGCGCCCAACGCATATTCGGCGAGCATTCCAGCCGCGACGCCTGCGGCGTTGGTCACCGTCACATGCGCCGGATTCCAATGGCCGAGGTGGTCCGTTCCGGAGCCGCCGACCGATACCCATTTCACCGTCGCGCTTTCGACGAGCGCCTGGCGCGGATAGCGTGGCGTGCCGTCGAAGCGCACGGAATAGACCACCTCCGCCGCCACCCGCCCAATCAGCTCGGGCAGCCCGACATAGCTGTCGCAACAGTGGACGGCGAGATCCGGATGCGTCTCCTGCAGTACCGCCAGGGCCACCGCAGGCCGGTCGGTGTGCAGGATGACAGACGGATCAGCGAACATGATGCAGTTCTCAGCTTTGGCCAATGTGGTCCGCCGAGGCGCCCAGTGCAGCGATCATCCGATCTCCAAGGTCGAGTGTCGCATTCTCGTGCGGCGCCCGCAGGTTCAGCCAGCGGCTGTCGCCGGAGCGCACCGCCAGCACCGCCTTCATCGCCGGAATGAGACCGGCGTCCTGGATCGTCTTGCGGAACAATTTGACCGCGACGTCCGCTTCGGTGACGTCCTGGTTCGCAACCGCCGCCTCATAGAGGGCGCGAATGGCCGCGGCATTGAGGTTGACGGTAGCCGAGATGCAGCCGGCCGCACCGCTGGCGAGGCCCTTGGTCAGCATCGCCTCCGAACTCGGGAAGACGGCGACCGCAGGTGCGGCCTTGATCACGGCCGCGGTGTTGTTCCAGTCGCCGGCGCTGTCCTTGTAGGCCACGACCGTGTCGGGGAATGCCTGGTTCAGCGTTGCGGTCAAGGCAGGGCTGACCGGCACGCCGGAGTTCTGCGGGATGTGATAGAGGATGACGCGCATCGCCGGGTTCGCCACCCGCTCGATCAACTCGCTGTAGTAGCGGGCCTGCCCGCCGTCGCCGGCGGCGGTGTAGAAGAAGGACGGCAGCACCATCACACTGGCGCAGCCGAGACCGACCGCATGGGCCGACAGCTCGACCGTTTCCGGCAGGGCGGTGACACCGGTTCCGGGCATCAGTCGATCTGGCGCGATACCGGCTTCGACCAGCCACTCCAGCGCTTGCATGCGCTCGCGCAGCGAGAGCGACAGCGCTTCGCCGGTTGTGCCGAACGGCGACAGGAAATGCGCCCCTTGGCCGAGTACCCACTTGGCATGCGAAATCCAGAGATCCCGGGCGATGCGGCCGTCTTCTTCGAACGGCGTCAGGATCGGAGCGATTGTTCCTTGCGGGCGTGTCATATGTTTCCTTCCGTTTCGGTCGGTAGATCTTGGCAGTATGGGGTGACCGCCGCCACTGCCCTAGCGAAGTAGGCCGACGCGGTGACGTCGAACAAGACGTCAAAACCGGCCGGCGCGCGGACCAGGACAGCCTCGACCTGGGCAACGCGCGTCTGTGCTATGTCCTCGACGCCGAATTTGTCGGCCCTCAGGTCGAGCGCGCACAGCCGCTGCATCGCTTGCGGAGCCCGCAGCCCTGATAGGCGCAGCCACGCCCAGCCTTCTTCGCGCCAGGACGAATAGCCTTTCGCCCCGCTGTCGCGTACCCAGGCCTCCCTGAGCCCAGCCAGTGCCTCGCCGCCACCCTCTGCGAGCAGCAAAATATCTTCGTTGCCCAGGCGCAGCAAACGCATGCCGCGATACGCGCCGATACGGTTGATGTCCGGCAGCGATATGCCGCGGGACTTGAGCCAGGCTGCGCTGCCGCCGCCCTTGAGGCCGAAACGCGGGCAGGCGGTCAGGTCGGCCAGCGCCACGGCGCCCGCCTGCAATGTAGTGCCCTCGGCCGCGCCGCCGGCCATGAACGGATAGGTCGCCGTCGCCTCCATCTACATCTCCTGCCGCGCGTTGGCGGGATCGAAGAAGGCGTGGGCAACCACGGGAACGTCGACCAGGGCCCCGTCCCGGCACTTCACCGTCACCAGACTGCCTTCCGTTGCGTCGCCGACATAGACGTAGGCCAGCGCGATGGTATAGCCGAGCGTGGGTGAGAAGCCGACCGAAGTGACATGGCCGACAGGCGTGCCGCCGCGCAGCACCAGGCAGTTTTCGCCCGGGATGGCCTTGGCGTCGTTGGCAAACCGCAGGCCGACAAGCTTGCGCGACTGGCCCAGCCTCGCCCGCATTTCGATCGACCGCTTGCCTACGAAAAACGGCTTCTTCTTGGAGACTGCCCAGCCGAAGCCGAGTTCGTCCGGCGTGGTGATGGCATCGGTATCCTGGCCGATCAATATGTGGCCTTTCTCAAGCCGCAGGATGCGGGAGGCCTCGAGGCCATAGGGTCGCAACCCATGCGGCTCACCCGCCGCCATCAACGCGTCCCAAAGGGCGGGCGCGAGACTGGACGGACAATGCAGCTCGTAGCTCAGTTCGCCGGTGAACCCGATCCGCATCACGCGCACCGGTACGCCGGCGACGACGCCTTCGCGGCCACTGAGGTAGGGAAATGCCTCGCGGCTGAAATCGATGTCGCTTTCCATTGTCGCGAGCAAGGAGCGGGCCTTGGGTCCGGTGACGTTCAAGCCGGAGAAAGCGCCGGTCAGGTTAAGCACGTCGACCCTGAGCCGCCATTGCGCGTTCCAGAAAAGCATATCGGCATAGACCCGCGCGACGGCGCCCGTCGTGGCGGTCACGTAGTACCGATCGCCTGCCATGCGATAGGCGACGCCGTCATCGACCACCGAGCCCATCTCGTTGAGCATGAGGCAGTAGCGGACGCGTCCCACCGGCTGGCTGGCGTGCGCCATCGTATACAGCCGGTCAAGGAATTCACCAGCATCGGCACCGCGCAGTTCGAGCTTGCCAAGCGTTGAGACGTCGAGCAGCCCGACGGCTTGCCGAACGGCCATGATCTCGCTGTGGATCGCCTTTCGCGCCTCGTCGCCGCTGTCGTAGAAATACGGCCGCCACCATGCGCCCACCGGCTTCATCACGGCGTTGAGCGCAATGTGGCGGGCATGCATCGCTGTGCGTCGCTCGAGCGGAAGGTGGTGCCCGGCAAGGACCCCCAGCGTCTCCGGCCCGACCGGCGGGCGGGCAGTGGTAATGCCGACCTCGGCAACGCTCCGGCCAGTCGCCTCGGCAACGATCCTCGCCGTCGCCAGGGCCGAATGGCGGCCCTGGCTCGGACCCATGCCGACGGTTGTGAAACGCTTGACCAGTTCAATCTCGCAGTAACCATCCTTGATTGCGTTGTGCAGATCCTTTACCTGCAGGTCTTCATCGAAATCGACGAAATCGCGTCCCTTCGGGTGGGCGACCACGGGCTGGACATGCGCCGCTCGCATGGTGGGCGACGACGCAGCGTCGTTTGCATTAGGCGCAACTTCATAGCCGAGCCGGGAAAACGCTGCCTCGGCGGCCCGTCGGCCGCCGCGAAAGCTACCCTCGAGGCCGTCGTCGCCGGCCACGTAGCCGGCCAGGTGGACACCGGCGTTCGCCAGGGAAAGCGTCATCAATCCTGTGGTCTGGTCGTGGCCTACCTTCGCTCCGGCCTGGCAGGGCAGCTGCCAGGCCGGCACCTTTCCGGTGGACACGGTCAGCAGGTCGCAATCGATCCAGCGGCCGCCGACGCGGACCCGGGCGAGATGCCGGTTTCCCGCAGTGCCTTCGGCGGCTTCGATCGTCGCTGCCTTCTGGACGGACACGCCACTGGCTCGAAGCTCGGCTTCGAACGGGCCTTGCATGTCGCCAGACCTCGGATCGGCAACCAGCATGACCCGAACGCCCGCCTCGATCAGGTCAAGCGCCACGCCATAGCCCTCTTCGTCCGCGGCGATCACGACAGCCTTTCGTCCCGGACGCACGCCGTAGTGACGCATCAGGCGCTGGGCGGCGCTGCCCAGCATGATTCCCGGCAGATCGTTGTTGCGAAAGATGGCGGGCTGGCCGATCGAGCCGGTCGCCAGAACGACCTCCGCCGCCCGGGTGCAGTAGAGCCGGTCGCCCTGGATCAGCGGTAGCCAATTGTCCTCGTACCAACCGTTGCACAGCGTCGCGGTCATCACCCTGAGGTTAGACAGCGACTGGGCCCGCTCCGCCAGCCCCGCGAGCGTCGCGGGATCGTCGCGACCATAGGTCAGCGATCCGCCGATCTCCGGATTCTCGTCGCACAGAACGACATCCGCGCCGGCTTCCGCGGCGGCGATCGCCGCGCTCAACCCGGTCGGACCGGCGCCGACCACGAGGATTTCGCAATGCAGGTGGGATTTGTCGAAATGACGGTGCTGGGCGTTTGTGTCGACCTTGCCAAGTCCGGCCTTGCGGCGGATGATCGGCTCCCAGAATTTCAGCCAGCTGTCGCGGCGCGGCCCCATGAAAGTCCGGTAGTAGAAGCCGACCGGCATGAAGTGTCCCAGCCGGTCCATGATCGCGTCGCGGTCGCGGTCGAGCGAGCCGTTGACGTTCTGGGCTGTGACGGCCATCCCCTCGCGGACCGCCGTCAAGTCTGCCGCAACGTTCGGTTCGGACGGCAACTGCACCAGCGTGTTAGCCTCTGCGCCCGTCATGCTGAACAGGCCGCGCGGCCTGTGGTACTTGAAGGAGCGCGACAGCATCCACTGGCCGCCGGCCGCAAGAGCGCTGGCTATAGTGTCGCCGGCATAACCCTCGCAGGCCCTTCCCTCGAAGGTGAAACGAACCGTCCGTCCGCGGTCGATACGGCTTCCCCAGGGTGCGGGCAGCCGGCTCACGTGCGGCCCTGGGGGTCCGAGGAGTCGAAGGTGCGGATGATCTCATTGCTGACCAGGTCACGCTCCGCCAGGAAGTAATAGTTGCTCGGCACATGCCTCCACCACTCGATCACGACGCCCTTGCGGTTCTCGGCCCGGAACAGGTGACGCGCCCATTCGGCATCGGCGGTACGGTCCGGATCAAGCCCGGCGCGCACCGGCCCGAAAGACTGGAACTCGTCGATGTTGCGGTCACCGTTCATCGGGCAGGTCAGGATTTTCATCGGCGCTTTGTCATGGTCAGTGGCTGGCCGCCGTCGCGCCCATTTCATTCAGCAGACGGAAGGTTTCGAACCGCTCAAGCGCGAACGGCTTGAGGATGTCCGGCACTCGACCTTCCGCGATGGTCTGTGCCAGCCGCTTGCCGGCCACCGGAGTCGCCTTGAAGCCCCAGGTACCCCATCCGCAATCCAGCCAGAGATTTCGCACCGGGCTGGCACCCATTATCGGGCTGTAGTCGGGCGTCATGTCGGTTATCCCCGCCCATTGCCTGAGCAGTCGCACGCCCTGCAGGAACGGGAACAGATGGACTGCGCCTTCGGCCAGGTGTTCCTTCATGTCGAGCGTGGATCGCGTCGAATAGAGCTGGTAGGGATCGGAGCCGCCGCCGATGACGACCTCGCCGCGCGAAGACTGCACAAGGTAGGTGTGCAGTGAAACCGAGGACACCAGCGTGTCGAGCCATGGCTTCAGCGGCTGGGTCACCATCGCCTGGAGGGGGTAGCAGCGGATCGGAAGCTCGACGCCGGCCATCAGGGCCACATCGTAGTTCATGCCGCCGGTTGCGATCAGGACCTGGCCGCAGGCGATCCGGCCGCGGTTGGTGTTCACCACCTGGATGCGGTCGCCCACCACCTCAAAGCCCGTCACCTCGGTCCGCTGGTGGATCTCCACGCCGCGCCGTGATGCCTGCGCGGCATAGCCCCAAGCGACCGCGTCATGCCGCGCGGTGCCGCCGTCGGCATGCCAAAGCCCGCCGACGATCTCGAGCGGACCGCCATGGTCCAAGTTGAGCTGCGGACACAGGTCTTGGACTGTTTTCTGGTCGACCACCTCTGTGCGGGTTCCCATGTGTTTGCCCATCTCGGCCCGCAAGTGGAAGCTGCGGAGCGTCGCCTCGCTATGGGCCAGCGTCAGTTGGCCCCGCTGCGAGAACATGACGTTGAAGTCGAGTTCCTGCGACAGGGTTTCGAACAACTCGACAGCTTCCTTGTAGAAGGCGATGCCTTCCAGTGTGATGTAGTTCGAGCGAATGGTGGTTGTATTGCGCGCCGTGTTGCCGCCGGCGAGATAGCCCTTCTCGATCACGGCGACGCTGCGTATGCCGTGATATTTCGACAGGTGGTGCGCGCAGGCCAATCCGTGGCCGCCACCGCCAACTATAACAACGTCGTAGGACGGCAGGAGGTCCGGCGTCGCGGGAATGTCCTCGCTGATGGGATAGGTCCGGCTGAGGCCGTATTTTAGGAGTCTAAGCGGCATCGGCCTACCACGCCGGCCGTTGCTTGATGGTGCTGATCAGTGGCGGATCATAGAGCAATGACGAGAGGTCGCTGAAACGGCTGTCCGGATCGGTGAGCGAAAGGATCGCGTCACGGATTACGGTTGCCCGGCCTTTTCCCAGCACCGGCAGGGCGAATTCCATGTACTTGGCCTCGATCTCCTGCAGCGACAGCGGGGCTTCCGGCCCGCCGCGCGCATGTATGTCGCCCGAAGTCAGGACCCTTCCGTCGGTTGTCGTGACGGTGACGTCGGCCCATCGGCCGGCCGGGAAACGAGCACTGTGGCGCTCCGACTCCGTCACGGTGATGCGGCCGAGCATTTTGGCCACGGCTTCGTCTTCGAGCCCGGCGCCAGAAATATGCTCCAGTCCGATGCGACCGTGGATGATGAAGGAGGCGACAGCGAAACGGAGGCTGTATTGCGCTTTCGAGGTCGTGTCCGGAATGCCGTCGAACAGCGTTGCGGCGTAATGGAAACTGTTGACCTGGACGTGGCCGAAGTCGGCCGGCGTCAGTTGATGGGCGCGCACGATCGCGCGCGTAGCGTCGATCGCGGCATGCGCCCAGCGGCAGATCGGGTATGGCTTCACGTACTGGTGCAGCGCCTGCCAGAACACGCCGAGATCCTGCCAGTACACGGCGACGTCGGCCGCCTCGACCGTGATCGCCGGCGCTCCGGTGAAGCCGCGCTCGGCGAGGACTGCGGCCGACAGGCCGATCAGCGCGCCGACACCGGAGCCGTCATGCAGCATCGTCGGGGTGGCGATCTCGCGCATCATCTGGCTGCGCGGGCCGTGATATTCGGCTATGCCAAGCGCCTGGCGCAGTTGGTCGTCGTCGAGCCCTCGCAGGCGCGCCGCGACGGCGGCGACACCGAGCGCGTTCCACGCGCCGGACGTGTGGTAATCCGAGACCGTCGCGTGCAGCGCCATGCCGGCTCGTCCGGCCACCTCGTAACCGACCACCAAGGACGCCAGCGCCTCTGGTCCGCTGAGGCCTGGCAGCGCCTCGGCAAGCGCTGCCAGCGCGGGCACGACGGCGACGCCGATGTGACCCTTTGTCGGGCTGTAGCCGTCGTGGCCATCCAGGTTGTCGATCTGCGTCGCGGCCGCGAACGCGGCGCCGGCGATGCTGGCGCGGCGGCCGTCGAACAGCATGCGCGCCGAGTGAAGCGGATCGCTGGAGCCGTAGAGAAGGGGGGCAGTGTCGCGGGCAATGCGGCCCGCATCCATCGGACCTGACGCGATGGCGATGCCGATCGTGTCCAGCAGCAGGTAGCGCGCGTGGTCAAGCACAGGAGTTGGAAATACCGCCGGCGGCCGCCTCAACACGAAATCGGCCAGTCGCAAGGCAGCGCTGTCACCAGGGCCGGGCCCTTCACGCCGATGCGACGGCACTGCCACTTGGCACTTCTCCCCTATGTGTCACGACATCATTAATTTCGGTCAATCTCGCAATCACGCAATTAGTTTGGCGGCATTGGCCAAAAATATTGATGCCTTTGCCTAGTGTACGATTGAATGGAAGGCGCCGCGTGGGATAGCTATCCATCCGCCTTGCAGGAGTAAGCGATGAAGCCGCCACCACCGCTGAACTACATCCGGTCCTTCGAAAGCTCCGCCCGTCATCTCAGCTTCACGCTGGCCGCCAGGGAACTCGGCTACACCCAGGCAGCGGTCAGCACCCATGTCCGCTCGCTTGAGCACTATATCGGCCGGCAACTGTTCATACGCTACCCGCGCAGCCTCAAGCTCACCGAGATGGGCGAGGCGTTCTTGCCGACGTTGCGCCAGGCGCTCGATCAGATTGACCAGGCGACGGAGGCGATCGTCACCTCGTCGCGCAACCGCACCGTCGTCGTCTCATGCCCGATGAGCCTGGCCGAGAACTGGCTGGCCGGTTGCATGGCCGCCTTCCGCAAGGGGCATCCCCAAATAGAGATCGTTCTCCATGGCACGATCTGGGAAGATCTCAGCGAACAGATCGCCGACATCACCATCTCGACACGGCGCTTCGACGACCGGCCCCCTGCGGGCATTCCGCTCTGGAACGACGAACTGGTTCTGCTCTGCGCGCCCTCGCTTCTCGAGGGCGAGCACCCCCTCAAGGCACCGCAGGACATCCTCGAAGTCGACTGGATCATCGTCCACGGCCGCCAGGAATACTGGCAGGTCATGACTTCTGAGCTGGGCGTCGACATGGACGATCACGACAAGGGCCTGACTACCAACGCATCCAACATCGCGCTCGAACTGGCGGCGATGGGAGCAGGGCTCGTCGCAACCCAGCGCTCGCTTGCCCACGCCTATTTGCGGCGGGGACTGCTCGTCGAGCCATTTGCCGTCCGGCCTGCCAGTCCATGGAACTACTACCTCACCGACAACCAGCTTTCGAAGGGAACCATCGCGCGCACGGTGCGGGAATGGATTCTGGATCGGGCCCGGGAGGATAGCGCCTGACATTGCCCGCCGTCGGTGAAAGCGCCACTCCTCCAAAAATTTGACACGTCAATGGCCTTGTTTTTTTTAGGTCTTTCTGGGCCGAATTCGCCGGTTTGTCGAGGGTCGAGCCCTTCCGGGATTTTTTCACCGCCTCTAACATCCTCGTGCAAGGGGAATGAAACGGGCGGAAAGCCCAAACCGGAGAATCACGATGAAGATTTTCAAGAGCAACGGCGACCGGGTTCCGGCAACCGTCGAAAGCTACGCGAAAGAGGTCATGAAAGGTGGCATGGACCGCCGCGAGTTTCTCGCCATGGCGAGCGCGATGGGCGCCTCCACGGCGTTTGCCTATTCGATGATCGGCCAGTCGCCTGCGCAGGCGGCGGCGCTTGAGCCGGGCAAGAAGGGCGGCATCCTCAGGATGCAGATGATCATCAAGGACATGAAAGACCCGCGCACGTGGGACTGGTCCGAAATGGCGAACGTGCTGCGGCAGTGCAATGACTACATGATCCGCTACACGACCGACTTCACGTTCGAAGGCCATCTGATCGAAAGCTGGGACGTCAGCGACGACGCCACTGAATACACGCTGCATGTGCGCAAGGGCGTGAAGTGGTCGAACGGCGACGACCTCAACGCCGACGACATCGTCCACAATATCGAGCGCTGGTGCGACAAGGCGGTCGAGGGCAATTCGATGGCAGGCCGCATGGCCACGCTGATCGACCCCGCCACCAAGAAGGCGTTCGCCGGCGCCATCAGCAAGGTTGACGACCATACGGTAAGGCTCAAATGCAGCCAGTCGGACGTAACCATCATTCCGGGCTTCGCCGACTATCCAGCCATCATCGTCCACCGCGACTTCGACAAGAACGGTGCCGACATGACGAAGACACCTGGGACTGGCCCGTATGAGTTGATCTCGTACAAGGTCGGCGAATCGGCTTCGGTGCGGCGTCGCAAGGACTTTACCTGGTTCGCCGGCGAGACCTATCTCGATGGCGTCGACTGGACCGACTACGGGACGGATGCGTCTAACCCGGCCATCGCCAGCGCCTTCGAGTCCGACGAGATCGATTGCAACTACCAGACGGTCGGCGGCACCGTCGACCTCTATGACGGGATGGGGCTGGTCAAGGAATCCGTCGTCACCGCGGGCACCATCGTGTTGCGCACCAACGTCACCAGCAAGCCCTATGACGACAAGAGGGTGCGCAACGCCATCCAGCTCTCGGTCGACAACGAGACGGTGCTCAAGCTCGGCTACAGCGGCCTCGGCCAGGTCGCCGAGAACCACCACGTCTGCCCGATCCATCCGGAATACTACCCGCTGCCGAAAGTTCCACGCGATCTGGCGAAGGCAAAGGCGCTGATGACCGAGGCTGGCCAGATGGATCACGAGTTCGAGCTCATTTCCTACGATTCCGACTACGTCAAGGATCCGGCGGATGTCGTCGCCGCGCAGATGCGCGAAGCAGGCTTCAAGGTGAAGCGCACGATCATCCCCGGCACGTCGTTCTGGAACGACTGGACCAAGTATCCTTGGTCGACCACCGAATGGGGCATGCGTCCGCTTGGCGTCCAGGTGCTCGCGCTTGCCTATCGCAGCGGCGAAGCCTGGAACGAGTCCGGCTACGCCAACCCCGATTTCGACAAGAAGCTCAACGCCGCGCTGGCCGTTGCCGACCCGGACAAGCGCAAGGAACTGATGAAGGACGTCGAGGCGACGCTGCAGGATTCGGGCGTGCTTGTCCAGGCGTTCTGGCGCTCGCTGTACCGCCACCACGCCACCTATGTGAAAAACCTCAAGATGCATCAGACTTTCGAACTGCATCTCGAAAAGGTATGGATCGACAAGGCCTAGGCCCCGCACAGCCAAATGGCTCCCGGTCCAGGGGCGCATCGCCCCTGGACCGGCCCGGAAATCGCCAGGCCGGGTCACCTGCAAAGCGCGGACCAAAAGCGCGCAATAACAATCGTCGCCGTACCAAGGGAAGAAATCTCGATATGCGTACTCATGCACAAGCCGTTGTCATCGGTGGCGGCCTGATCGGTTGTTCGATCCTCTATCACCTCGCAAAGTTCGGCTGGACCGACGTGGTGCTTCTGGAGCGCAGCGAGCTGACTTCCGGTTCGACCTGGCATGCCGCCGCCAACATTCACGGCCTGCACGATTCGACCAACATAAGCCGCCTTCAGCATTATACGATGGCGCTCTACAAGGAACTGGAGACCGAGACAGGGCAGGGCTGCGGCATCTTCCAGCCCGGCTCCCTCTACCTCGCCCAGACAGAGGCGCGCGAGCACCAGCTGAGGCTGCAGGAAGCCAAGGCGCGGCGCTACAAGATGAATTTCTACGAAGTTGCCCGTGACGAGGCGGAGAGGCTGCATCCGCTGGTGGATTTCGACGGCATTCGCTGCATCATGTATGAGCCGGAAGGCGGCAATGTCGACCCGTCAGGTGTCACCGCGGCCTACGCCGCCGGCGCCCGCCAGCGTGGTGCCGAGATCCACCGCTTCACACCGGTCATCGCCACCGAGGCGCAACCTGATGGAAGCTGGATCGTGCGCACGCCACAGGGCGATATCCACACGCAATGGGTGGTCAACGCCGCCGGGCTGTGGGGTCGCGAAGTGGCCGCCATGGCCGGCCTGCAACTGCCGCTGATTCCGACCGAGCACCAGTATTTCGTCACCGAAACCATTCCCGAGATCGCGGCAATGGGGCGCCGCTTGCCTTCCGTCGCGGACCGCGACGGCGAGTATTATCTGCGCCAGGAAGGTCTCGGCTTACTGGTCGGCGCCTACGAGCGCAAGATGAAGTTCTGGGCCGAGGACGGCACGCCGCTCGACTTCGGTCATGAATTGTTTCCCGACGATCTCGACCGCATCGAGGAAAACATGCTGCGTGCCATCGCGCGCGTCCCGGCAGTCGGCACCGCCGGCGTGAAGAAAGTGATCAACGGGCCTATGATCTGGTCGCCGGACAGCGCCGTGCTGTTCGGACCGGTGCCGGAACTAAGCAATTATTTCTGTTGCAATGGCATCATTCCCGGCTTTTCTCAGTCGGGAGGCATGGGCAAGCTGGCGGCCGAGTGGATGATCGAGGGCGAGCCCACACTCGACATGTTCGCCTGGGACATCGCCCGCTTTGGCCATTGGGCCGGCAAGGCCTTCACCAAGGCGCGCGTCCAGGACCAGTACAGCCACCGCTTCAAGATCCATTTCCCGAACGAGGAACGTGCCGCCGGGCGGCCGGTGCGGACCAGGCCCGCCTACGAGATGCAGAAGGGCATGAACGCCGTCTTCGGGCTCAATTTCGGCTGGGAGCACCCGTTGTGGTTCGCCGCCGAGGGCGAGCCGCGCGAGGAGACGATCGGCTTCACCCGCCAGAACTGGTGGGGGCCGGTGGGCCGAGAGGCACGCATGCTGCGCGAACGCGCCGGCATCATCGACATCTCCAATTTCGCCAAATACGAGGTCAAAGGCCCCGGGGCCGAGGACTGGCTCAATGCGCTGTTCGCAAACCGCATGCCGACAAGGACAGGCCGTTCGTGCCTTACGCCGCTGATCGGCAAGCGCGGCGGCATCGCCGGCGACTTCACCGTCACTAGGCTCGCCGACGACGAATTCCTGGTGATCGGGTCCGGCATGGCGGAGCGCTTCCATCAACGGTTCTTCAAGGCAGTCACCTTGCCGGAAGGCACGACCTTCCGGTCGCGCACCGAAGACCTGTCCGGTTTCAACGTAGCCGGTCCGAGGTCACGCGAGTTGCTGCAACGGCTGACCAACGAGGACCTCTCCAACGAAGCGTTCCCGTTCATGCAGTCGCGCCGGATCGCGGTCGCCGGCGTTGATGTCGCGGCGTTGCGCGTTTCGTTCACCGGCGATCTCGGTTGGGAACTGCATTGCAGTTCGTCCGACCAGGTCGCGCTCTACGGCGCATTGATCGAGTCGGGCGCTGAGTTTGGTGCCGGGCCGGTTGGCGCGCGCGCGCTGATGTCGCTGCGTGTCGAAAAGGGCTACGGCAGCTGGAGCCGCGAATATTCGCCCGAATATTGGCCGCAGGAAGTCAAGTTCGAACGCCTGGTCAAGATGGACAAGGGCGCCTTCCTCAACCGCGATGCCTACGCCGCCGTCGCCGAGAGGCCGGCGCGCGACGAACTCATTATGCTGTCGATCGAGGCTCGCGATGCCGACGCGACCGGCGGCGAGCCGATCTTCCTTCCCGATGGGACGCCGATCGGTCAGGTGTCGTCCGGCGCCTATGGCTATTTCGTCGAGCAATCGCTGGCGCTCGGCTACGTCAAGGCTGGCTCGGCCCGGCCCGGTGACAAGGTGTCGGTCGCCATATTGGGAAGGCCGCATGAGGCGACGTTGCTGGCGTATCCGCCGTTCGATCCCGAAGGCAAGCGGCTGCGCTCGTAGCGGTAGGGCGGCTCGTCGCCACGGCCATAGACAACCGCGGCCGGCCGGAGACGTCGGCGAACCTGAACTGGAAAGCTCTGCGAAGTTCCAGACAAAAAAGAGCGTTCACTGGCGGACGGGTGAAGGCTTCGCCCGTCCGGTCTGGATAACGACGTCAGCCGCCAAACCGGTCCAGCCAATGTTGGGCAAGGTCGGAGCGGCGGCAGATCCAGATATCTGGATTGGCCTTGATTTTGTCGAGGAAGCGGGCGAGCCCTAGCATGCGGCCGGGTCTTGCCGCGAGCCGACAATGCAGTGACACCGTCATCATGCGTGGCGTCCGCTCCCCTTCGGCCAGGAGCCAATCCACGCCATCGCTTATATATTCGAAGAACTGGCTGCCGGTCTCCAGGCCGGAGCCACGCGAGAATCGGCTGTCGTTGTTGTCGAAACTGTGTGGCACGACCAGATGCCGCTTTTGACCGACCTCGACGAAATAGGGCGAGTCGTCATTATAGTCGTCGCAATCGAACAGGAAGCCGCCGTGCTCCACCACCAGCCGGCGCGTGTTGAGGCTGGGCCGGCCGGTGTACCAGCCGAGGGGGAGAATCCCGGTCAGCCGCTGGACTGTGTCAAAGGTCAAGGAAATGTGCTGGCGTTCCTCGTCCTCGCTTAGTGGTGCGTAGTCGATCCAGCGCCAGCCATGGCAGACGATATCGCTACCAAGCGCCGCGATCGCCTTGCCCGCGGCCGGATTGAGCTCCAGCGCGCGTCCCACGACGTAAAAGGTCGGAATGATCTCCTTGTCCCGGAACAGTGACAACAGCCGCCAGACGCCGACGCGTGAGCCGTACTCGTAGAGCGATTCCATATTGCGATTGCGCATGCCCGGCACCGCTGGCGACACCGCAAGGTCTGAAAGGATTGCCTCGGAGACGCCATCGCCTTCACCGATGCTATATTCGGCGCCTTCCTCATAGTTGACGACGATGTTGAGTGCCAGCTTTGCGCCACCCGGCCACTCAGCGGAGGGAGGCTTGTCGCCATAGCCGATGAAATCACGAACGGGCACGTACGGCATTCTTAAATCTCCTCAGCATGGAGTCGCAAAAACATTCGGGCGCCGGATCTATTCGCTACGCATGTCGACCAGTATGCGCAGTGCTCGGTCCATCATCTCTTGTGGGCCGACCGTCGCGCGTAAACAGTCTGTGAGGCCGTAACCGCCTAAGCTGCGGACGATGATGTCGGCGCCGCGCAGGGTTCTCTCGGCTGCCTCCGCGGCGGCTTTGCTGGAGAAGCCTATCAGCACGAAATTCGTTCGACTCTCGGGGACGTGGTAACCGGCTGACCGCAGATCATGCGCAAACCGATTGCGGATGCCGACCGTTCGGGCCACCGTTTCGCGCATATAGCCTTGGTCCTGCATAGCCGCGACGGCCATTGCAAGGCTTGGCGAAGCGACCTGGTTCGAATTCTGCATTTTGCGCACCTCGGCAGCGACCGAAGGCGGAAACAATCCCCAGCCGACGCGCGCGCCGGCTAGACCATAGGCCTTGGAAAGCGTGCGCAACACGACGGTATCGCCGCGCGCGACAAGCGCAAAGACAGGGTGTGGATCCTGATCATCGAATTCGCCATATGCTTGGTCGATAACCAGAAGCACATCCCCTGGCAATCCGGCGCGTAAGCGCAGCAGTTCGGCGTTCCGGATGACAGTGCCGGTCGGATTCCCGGGATTGCAGACGAAGACGATCCGCGTTGCCGGCGTGACGTTCGCGAGAATGTTGTCAACCGAAACGGTAAAATCCCGTTCAGGGGCCTTAACATAGATTGCATCGACGCGCGCAACGGCTGATGCCACGAAATTATAGGCGTAAGAGGTGCCCAGAATCTCGTCACCCGAACGCGAAAAGGCTGCGATCGTAGAGCTTATGAGATCCATCGACCCGGCGCCGCACAAGGTCAAATTTGGCTTGACACCATAGGCTTGCGCAATCGCTTCGCGGAGTTCCGTCCAGTCCGGATCAGGATAGAGATGGCTGCGACTCATCGCCTCTTTGCCGGCAGCAATCGCTCTAGGGCTGGGCGGAAAAGCGCTCTCGTTCTGTGCCAGAGTGATGCGATCGTAGCCGCCGAAAATCGCGAGTGCGAACGCAGACATGGCCTCCACGTGGGTCGCTGCCTTCAGGGGCATGATTGGTCCATGGGAAACATGCTTGCGGTCACCTCGCGAGCTACCCCTACCGAACGACATAGGGCAAGCTACAAGTCACATGCTCAGGCACAAGCAAAAACTATCTGCGCAATGGCGTGGAAAATCTGGCCCTCAACGGCGACCAGCGGAAAAACTGGACCTTGCACGCGATGCCGCTAAAGTGGCCGGGGGCTGGCATCGCGACGCCTCGAAGTGAATCTTGCAAGCATGGTCGGAGCAGTTGTGGCGGTAGTCGCTCGTACAGTCGGCCTGATTGGCGCGGCCCTGTCGATGTTGCTGTTTCAGGCGCTCGCTCGGGCTGAAGCGGCGGAGATCTCGCCTCATCCTTCGGTCGACCCGCAAGTTTCCATCCATGAAGGGTTCGTCGAGGAGAAAGTCTGCTCGTCCTGCCACGCGGGCCAGGCGGAAGCCTTCGCGAAGTCCAACCACGCCAAGGCGATGGCGCTTGCCGACGACCGTTCGGTGAGAGCCGATTTCAACGACACCCGGTTCGAGCACAACGGCATCCAAACCACCTTCTTGAGGCGGGACGGGCGGTTCTTCGTTCGCACGCCAGGGCCCGATGGAGAGCCTGGGGAATTCGAGGTGAAATACACTTTTGCATACGAACCGCTGCAGCAGTATCTGGTCGATGCCGGCGGCGGTCGACTGCAGGCCCTCGACATCGCCTGGGATACGACAAAGAAGGAGTGGTTCTGGCTTGGAGAGGGCGCCCCGGCAAGACCCGGGACGACGAACCACTGGACCGGTCCGTTCTACCGCTGGAACCGCACCTGCATCGACTGCCATTCGACGAATCCGCTGGCGAAGTTCCAGCCCGAAACGAACTCTTACGAATCGACCTATGTGGCAACAAGCGTCGGCTGCCAGTCCTGCCATGGCGGCGGTGAGAAACATGTGAACTGGGCAAAGGCCCGGGCGCAGGACCCCGCTGCGGCGCCCGAGTCGGATACGGGGCTTGCTCCGGTCGATGCCAGCATGTGCTTTGCCTGCCATTCACGACGGACCAAGCTGCTTGACGGCTACAAGCCCGGCGACGCATTTCTCGACCACTTCTCGCCGTCGCTGATCGGTCAGGGCCTCTATTTTCCCGACGGGCAGATACTCGAGGAGGATTTCGAATACGGCTCTTTCCTGCAAAGCAAGATGGCGCGCGCCGGCGTCACCTGCCTTGACTGCCACAGTGCCCATGAGGCGACGCTCAAGGCCGAAGGCAACGCCGTGTGCACACAGTGCCATACCGAGGCGGCCCAGGAACGGTTTGCGAACTTCCACCCGAATGGTTCGTTCGATACGCCTCAGCATACGCACCACCCGGTGGGGTCGCCTGGCGCGGAATGCGCCAACTGCCACATGCCCAGGCGCGCCTACATGAAAGTCGATCCCAGGCGCGACCACTCCATAGTCATTCCGCGGCCCGACCTGTCGATGGCCTATGGCACGCCAAATGGCTGCACGACCTGTCACTCAGGCGAGACGAACGCATGGGCCGCCGGGAAGCTCGACGAATGGTACGGAGCCAGTTGGCGACAGCGCCCAACCATTGCACACGCATTCGCAGCGGCCGAGCGCAACGATCCCGCTGCGCTGGAAGCATTGCGCAAACTCGTGACCGACCGGGAACAGTCGGCGCTGGTGCGCGGCAGTGCGCTTGCTGAGATGGGACGGGTCGGCGGTGAGGCAGCCGCCGCCGACGTCAGGAATGCCGCGCAAGCAGCAGAACCGCTCATCCGGCTTGGCGCAGCGGAGGCTGCCGGAGAACTGCCGCCTCCGCTCAGGCGCGAAGCAATCGGAAGTCTGCTTGCGGACAAGACGCGCGCCGTCCGGTTTGCGGCGGTTCGGGCATTGGCCAGCACGCCTTCGCTGGAATTGCTTGGCGATCAACGTACAGCCTTCGACACCGCGGTAGAGGACCTGCGCGCCTATGTTCAGGCCAATGCCGACATGGCAGAGACCCAAACGGTCTATGGCCTGTTCCTGCTCGAGCAGCATCGCATGGAGGAAGCGGAGGCCATGCTTCGGCGCGCGATCTCTCTGGACCCAAGCTATGCGGGAGCGCATATCAATCTTGCCGAGCTCTACCGAATTGCCGGTCAGGACGAAAAGTCCGAGCGCACCTACGCCGCGGCAATCGCCATCTCGCCAGAGGAACCGGGTCTGCGATACGGCCACGCCCTGGCGCTGGTTCGTGGCAAGTCGATGCCGGGGGCGGTGCGCGAACTGGAAGAAGCGGTGCGGCTGGAGCCGGGCAACGCGACCTATCGGACGACGCTTGCCGTCGCGCTCGATGCGGTGGGTCGTACCGACGATGCGTTCGCGATGCTCGACGGCGCAATTGCCGGCGGCCTGAACGATCCCGATGTGATCGGCACGGCGATCCAGTTCGGCCTCAAGCTTGGCCGCTATCGCGAAACGCTGAAGCATGCCGAGGCGCTTGCGCGGGCGCATCCGGACGATCCGCAGATCGCAGACCTCGTCAGGCAGTTGCGGGCCGTGGGCGCCGGCGGCAACTGATTGCCGAACGCCATTGCTTACGCGCGGGCGCAGCGACCGGCGATCAATCTCAACCTGACGGCTTTGCGAATCAATCGTTCGGTTCACTGAACCCAAGCTGTGAAAGTCACTGCGTGGTTTTGAATACAGCCGCCGCATCTCCGTCGATCAGTAGCGTCAGTTCGTTGCCAGCCACCGTAAAGCCGTTCACTTTGGCAAGCGTATTAGCGAAGCTGGACTCCAGTTCCATGAGTTCTGGCGGGCCGGCCATCTTAGTGCTGACCAGATCACCCATTACAACCGATTCCCGGATCAAGGCGTAGGAGCCCGTCAGCCTGTTGATGCCCCCAAACACCGAGAGCTCACCCTTGGCAAACCTCATGGAGGGCGGCTTCACCGCGTCGATCTTTTTGCCGTTGAGTGTCGTCAGCGTCCAATCCTTGTTGCCGGCGGAATTCACGGAGTCCATGTCACAAGCCTCCACATTCCAGGCGTAAGTCTTCGCCGGGGTTGGAGAAGGCTGCAAAGTTGGCAGATCCGCCAAGGACGCCGGGAATATGGTTTTTCCCTCCTTGATGGTCTCCAGAACCTTGATTTCGCGGATGCTCATCGGGTCGACCTTGATCGGATCCCTATCGAGTATGACTAGGTCGGCGAGCTTTCCCACCTCAAGCGTACCCTTGCTGTCTTCTTCGCCATATTGTTCGGCCGCCCATTCGGTCATCGCCTTCAGCCCTTCGAACGGCGTCACCCGCTGGTTCGGTCCGACCTCTCTGCCGCCGCGGGATATGCGGTTCACGGCGGTCCACAGCATCATCATCTGGTCGAGCGGGGCGACTACGAAATCTGTGTGGTTGGTGGGACGCAGACCCGCATCGATCGCATCGCGCATAGGGCTGATATAGCTTCCCTGCGCCTCACCGCGATTGGCGATGTGTGTCTCGGCAAAATAGAAAGTGTGCAGGGTGTAGAACGAAGGCCTGATCTTATATTCCACGAACTTCGGAATCTGATCCTTGCGAATGAACTGCGTGTGGATGGTAGTGACGTTCCATGGCCGGCTGAAATCACCATTGCGGGCTTTCTCGTACGCCTTCAGAAACGCGTCTATCGCAGCGTCACCGTTGGTGTGAATGATGAGAGGAACGTTGAGGTCATAGACCTTCTTGACCATCTTGTTGGCGAGGTCCTGGGGAAAGGTCGGCTCGCCAGACCAGTTCTGTTCACCGCCAGGACCACCCTGGAGATAGGGGGTCGTGAAGAAAGCGGTTCTGCCCTGCGGCGATCCGTCCAAGGTAATCTTGATGCCGCCCACCTTGAAGCGGTTGTGATACTTGCCCCACTCGGCAACGGGCAGCACGGCCAACACCTTGTCCGCATCGGTGATGAATGGGTAGGCAACGACATCGATAAAATTGGCGCCCGCGTCGCTTGCACGCTGCATCGTCTGAAACTGGGGAAGATGCGTCGCACCTTCGTGCGCCGTGGTGATGCCGGCCTCGGCGTAGAGCATCTGACCGGCGCGGGTCCATTCAATCTCCTGTTGCGCGGTCATAGGCTGGGCCCTTTCCATGACCGGCAGGAAAGCTGTCTCCATGATTAGGCCCCAAGGTTCCTTGGTGCCGGGCTTGCGAACAATGACGCCGCCTGGAGGCGTTTCCGTCGCAGCCGAAATGCCGTATTTCTCAAGCGCGAGACTGTTCATGACCGCGCCATGCATCGAGACGTGATCGACGCGAACCGGATTGTCCGGGAAGGCCTCGTCCAGATCGCCGCGGTTGAGCAGCCGTCCGTCTGGCATCACGGAATCGTCATAGCCATAGGCCATGATCAATTCGCCCTTGGGGATGTTGCGTTCCTTGGCAAATCTCTTCAATTCGGCGACGATACCGGGAACGTCCTTGCCGGGACCGGACGGGGGAGCGTAGACCTTGGCCTGATTGGCGACGAGCAGCGAGTTGATGTAGTGCCCGTGTGCATCGATGAAAGAAGGCAGGAGGGTCTTGCCTTCAAGGTCCACGACCTTGGTGCTGTTCCCCTTCAAGGCAATCGCCTCGTCTTTCGATCCCGCGAAGACGATCTTGCCATCCCTCACCGCGAGGGCGTCGACATAGGTAGGTTGATCGCCCGCCATGGTCAGGATGCTGCCGCCGTAGTAGATGGATTGGGCGGCCTCCCCGGCCTCGGCGTGTGGCGCAAGGGCGATGTCGCCATCTTTACAATCTTGCCAATCGTCCGAAGCCGCATGTTATCATATGCGATGGGCTGCTGACGCCCCATGTTTGCCCGACGGGTACCGCGGGGTTCATCCATTTGCAGTTTGCTGCAGTAGGTTGCTCAATTGCGTGAAACGGGTGTGGTGGCCCCATTGGACTTAAGCAAAGCTAAGGACTTTATGCGGGAAAGCGGTTGGCTGGAAAGTCAGGCCCCGATGTTCCAGACTATGATACTGAATTCGGGGCTCCTGCGCGAGTACGAGCGCGGCGACTATGTATATCATGCCGGGGACGAGACTGGCGGCATCTACGGCGTTGTTCATGGTGCTTTCGGCGTGGCCCTTTCGCATCGTGGCGGTTCCCCGCGCCTGACAACGGTCGTTCGGGCACCGACATGGTTCGGGCATGGCCCACTGATAACGGGAGAGCCTAGGTTTCTTTCATTCAGGGCGATGGAGCCGAGCCTGGCCCTTCAGGTCCCGCTATCGGCGGTACGCCGCATAGCCGCGTTGAGTTCCGAAAACATGGCTTCCCTGGTCAAGCTGCTGAACCTGAACATGTCGATCGTCATCGACGTTACGGGTGACCTGCAGATCGCGCGCGCCGACCGGCGTATCGCCGCCACATTGCTTCGCTCGGCAGGCATGGCCCACGACGCCGCGACAGGGCAACCCGACATCTGGCTCAGCCAGTCCGATCTCAGCGAAATGGCCAATGTCTCGCGCCAATCGGTCAACACGAATCTCCGCAGCTTCGAGGAAAGTGGCTGGGTCGAACTTGGCTACGAAAGAATCAGGATCAGGAATGCAAAGGAATTGCAGAGTTTTGCCTATGGCGTCGAGGCTTGATCCCTGTCGGGCGGCGCCTTTACGAGACAGGGTCCGGAGAACTCGATGCGGACGCAACAGCGAGGTTCACCCACGGTCGGTAGTTATCTTTTTGTTCTGCCGCCGCCCACCGATAGCGTTCTACTGACTTACCGACCTGCGCGATCTTGCCGTCGAAAGCGAAAGGCCGCTGGGCTTCATAGGCCAGCGAGACAGTCGAGGCTAGGTCGACGCCGATGTCGAAGGATTTGGTAGCCGTGAACGCCCCCGGCACCGTCCCGGCGACCGTCGCGCGCGCAGCCTCCCAAAAGCGCCGGTCGTCAGAGCAGCAACAGCTTCTTCAGCACGGAGAACACTTCCTTGAAGGGCAGCCGGGTTGCGCCAGCGACCGCAAAGGGAATGAGCGCGGCGGCTGCAAGCGGTACGATCGCCGCGCGGCTGACCAGGATGGTTGAAAGCTTTCGCGTCGTTTCGAACAGCTTGGTCGAGTCCGCGACGTCTTCGTCCGGCTCAGGGTCATTGTCGGGCGCCACGTTGCGACCGAGCACCTTGCGTTCTGCGGCGCGATGAAAGCGTGTCGCCTGCGCGCCGAGCAGCAACAATCCGTCGGCCTTGAGCTTTGCAAGGGGCCGCGAGAACGCCGACAGCGGATATGCGAAAAACGCGATCACGATCGCCAGCCAGACGCCCATGAACACGGTAAAGGTCGTCGTCGAGAGTTCCTCACGAAGCAAATGCTTGGCGATGCCGGCGGCGATGGCGGAACTCATGCCAAATATGAACAACGCGTAGGCATTGGGATATTGCGACATGAACGCAAGCCCGCCGTTGCCGTCCGGATGGGCGGCAACCAGGCGCAACTCCAGATTTGCAATCCTGCGCAGAAGCTGTGCCCAGACCACGTGACGCCAGATGCCACGCAGCAGCAGGAAGATGAACAGGGGCAGGCTGATGCAGATCGTCCACCATCCGGCCAGAGTGATGGTGTTGCCGTCCGCGGTATGATTGACGGCCCAGTTCGAGCCATCCGCCATGTGGAGGGTGTAGTAAGATGCAAGTGCGCCTGCCAGGGCAAATCCCAGGCAAACAAGTTCTGCCGTGCGGGAGTCCCTCCGGTGTAGCGCCTTGGTGACTGCGTTGGCAGCGTCGGGTATCGAACTGGGTGCAAGCAGTGGCGCCCTGACAAATTGGCGAAGCTTGGTTCGCAGGCCGAGTTCGACCTGTTGCTCCGCTAGAATGAAGGCGGCGATACCGACGAAAAATCTGGCCCAAACGACGGGATCGGTCAGGTAGGCGCCCGCACTGTGATCAAGCGAAAGGCTGCCAGGCAAGCCGAGCAGAAACGGTACGCCCCATGCTATCGCCACGAACAGCACGGCTCGCTGGCCGGCTTGCAGGGCGTTATCGTGCAGCAGGTTAAGCCGGCGCTGGAGTTCGTAGAACGGCCCGCCGTGCGACGCCAGAAACTCGGCAAGCCTGGCGTCACTCACAGCATCTGCAGCAGCCGTGGCGTTCTTTGCCGACGGTTCCGTTCCAACCTTACCCATGCCCCAAGCCTCTCTACTTCCCCAAGCCAACGTTCTTTGGCGGATATTTCTGGTCGGTCGCGGCGTGGTCTTTCATCTCCGCCGCCATCGAGGCGAGGAACGCATTCAACCGGTGCCCGACAGGATATTCCTCTTTCGGATCGATATAGAGGTTGAAGAGTCAGGGCGCGAGACCGACATCGCTGATGGTCGTCATGTCGCTCCACTACGGACGCATCTGCATCACGGATGCCAAGGCCTTGATGCAGATAGTGCGAGACCGGCCGTGAGCGCCGAGCCGATTGCGGCGTCGGAGTCGTCAGCGCGGAACTCTCTGTCGTCTCCTTGTTGCCGATCCGCTGACCCCGAGGGCCGGTCGGCTGGGCAATGCTGGAGCACCGTGTCCTCCCCAAATCCTGGTCTGGCGCCGCGAGCGGCGCCAGACGCCGATCAGGTATCAATCGTCAACGATGTCCCAGGTGTCGTCGGGATTGAAGCGGTCGATGTACTTGGCGATCGCGTCGGTCGCAGGTCCGAGGTCGGTCTCGTAGACGATGCCGTGCTGGTTGACGGCGAAGGTCTTGACGCCGGTCTCGCCATACTTGGCGGGCCAGGCGACGAGCGCGAAGCCCGCGATCATGTTGCCATTGATGACGTAGTCGTACGCGCCGCCGGCGATGTTGTCGCCCTGCGCGGTCAGGATCTTGTACTTGTAGCCGAAGTAGCCGTCGCCTTTGGCCGAGCTGTCAAGCTCAGCCTGGTCGAGGTCGCCAGCCGGGCTCTCGCCGTTAGCCTCGTCAGTCGGCCAGTACAGCCCGTCGGTCAAGCCTTCCGTGCTGACCAGCTTCTGGGCGAATTCCTCCACGCCGTCCTCGTCGCGGTCCTCGGATGCATACTCCTCCTGCGCATCGACATACGCGCGCATCGTCTCGATCGTGTGTAGCTCGTTCTCGCCGACGCGGCGGTTCACGATCTCCTCGAGCCCGGCGTAGGTGTCGAAAGCCCAGCCGTCTTCAAATTTCACCACCGGGAATGGCAGCGGCCACAGCTTCTCGCCGATCTCCAGGATACGGCGGTCGCCGTCACCCTCGAGCAGCAGCTGCTTGGAAGCGCCATCCTTGATCTGTTCGAGCGTAGCTTCAGTGTTCTCGTCGGCCTTGAGCTTTGCCGGATCGAGGCCGAGCAGCGCCGCGACGGCATCGCTGCCGGGCTTCTCGAGTGCTTTCTTGAATGCATCGACCGCAGCTTCGGGCGTGGCGAAAACCGGCGGTTCGGAAGCGGCCGCGAAGCCTTCGATCTCAGGCGCGGCCTGCGTATCGTCGGCCGACGAGGCAATCGGCAACGCCGATGCGAGTGCGAGCGCGAGCGCGGCCGCGCAGGTCGAACGGATGAACCTGCCGTAGCGAATTCCATGAACGAGCTTTGTCATGATCCTGTCCTCCTGTCCGTTCAACGCCGACGTCCGCCGCCGCCGCCACCGCCACCGCCGCCGGGACGTTTGATCTGCTTGTGGCCGCCACCGCCACGTTGTCCGCCGCCCATCGACTTGCCGCCGCGGTTGGAAGTCACCTTCGTCGCACTGCCACGGTCGACATTGCCCAGACCGGAAGGCTTGCTTGGCCTGTTGTCGATTTTCGCCGCCGGCTTGGGCTTGCCCGCAGGCCGGCTGACATTCGCTGGCTTGGCAGACGGACGGTTGAGGTTGGGCTTGTCTGCGATCGCAGGCTTGGCGGCAGGCTTCGAGAGGTTAGGCTTGCCGTTGTCGGCCGGCTTAGTCAGGTTGCCCGGCTTGTTCAGGCTGCCCGGATTCTTGAGCCCGTCCTGCACATTCTTGCGGATGTCCTGTGTCTTCGGACGGTCGCCGGCGCCAGGGCGGTTGCCCGCGAACTTGTCATTCTTCTTGATGTCGCGCGTCTTGTTGCGAATCGAGTTGTCGCTATTCAACTTCAGGTCGTTCTTGATTTTCGTCCGGTCGATCTTGTTGAACTGGTTCTTGTCAATGTTGATCTTCGACCTGTCGACGTTCTTCCAGTCGACGTCGTTGAAGTTGACCTTGCCGTTGAAGTCGCGGTTGTTGAAGCAATTTCTGCAATTGATGTCGATGTCGTTACCGTGCCAGTGGCCGCCCCACACGCCCCAGTCGTTCCAGTCGACAACGCTCGCCCAGATAGCGCCCGTAACCGCGCCGGCGAAGAAGGTCGCCGCCGGGTTGTAATAGTAGGGATAAGGATCGGGGTAGTAGCGGATCGGCGCCCACGCATAGTTCGGCACATAGAACATCTGCGGATCGTACTGCGGAACGTAAATGACTTCCGGGCTTGCCGACTTGATGACGACGTTGTCCTGCTCGGTCGTGACCTGGATCTTATCGTCGCTCTTGATGACGCCCTTCGCGACCGCCTCGTCGCGCAACTGCTGGATGGCGATCAAGACATCCTTCTGCTGATAGGTGAGTGCGTCGCCGAGCGACTGCGTCCAGTCGAGATCGTCGCTCATCATCTTGACGATTTCGGGGTAGTTGAGCAGCGAAATTACGCTTCCGTCCCAACTGTCCTTGGGCTTCAGCGTCTTGTCTTTTTCAAACTGGCCGAGAAAACGCCCCGCCTCCACAATCTGCAGCGGATAGAGCGAGGCCTCCGATATCACGGCGATCAGCTCGTCCGGATAGAGCGCGATGCGCGCAACCAGAATTTCAAGCTCGTCGGCGCTCAATGGCGCGGGCGATGCTTCTTGCGAAGCGTCCGCGGCCGCCACCTGTTCCTGCGCAAATGCGACGGTTGATGGAACGGCTGCCGTCAGTAGCAGAACCGCGACCGGGAAGGCGATTGCCTCCAGCTTGAACTTCATGTCTCAACCTCCTAGCTGTCGCGGCCCTGCAGCGTCATCCAGTTCAAACCTAGCCAAATGCCGCAGCATGCGCCAGATCAAACATCCGAACACCCTAAAACAGCATGCCCTGTATATGAAGATTGAAGGCCCAATTGTCTGCCCGTTGACAATTGCAAGCTCCGCCACTGGAAATTTATTTCCGCCCCGGTGGATCGGCCGCTCGGCCTGATTTCAGGTGAAAGTTGCGTCGAGAAACTCGCGAAGGCGGGTGACGTCGATTGCTGCCGTAGTGTCGACACGATAAAGCGGGCCGAAGCTGGCGGGTTCGGCCCGCGCAGCCAGCGCAATCAGTTCCGGTACGTATTCGGGTCCGGGATGTCCCGGCAGTCGGAAGGCGGCGCGCGCGCCATAGCGGTCCGCGATGATTGTCGGCGGTGCATGGCACCAGATTTCGGCGATCCTGCCGATGCCAGTCCTGTCGATGAGGGACTGCACGAAATCCCGCGGCTGGAAGCCGAACCATGCGTCCATGATCACGGTGGCTCCGGGCGGCGCGTCGTCCAGCACGGCGAACATCGCCGTCAGGCTGGCGCGCCCCAGCTTGCGGTTGAAGAGCCGGTCGACATCCTCAATCTCTTCGAGGAAGGGGTTCTTGACGGTGTCGAGCGAAAGCACCGGCCAGCCGGTCTCGCGGGAGAGCGCGGCTGCCACGCCGCTTTTGCCGCTCGCCGGCACGCCGTTCACCATGACCAGGCGCTTGGCCGATTGCTTGGCGGCTGGCAGGGCCGCAAGGGCTGCGCCTATCGCGCCGGCGTCGTCGCCCAGCAAGGCGGCGGCAAGGTTGTAGCGAAACCACGATGACGCCTCGGGGAAGGCCGACAGGGCGGCGACGGCCTCGGCGCCCAGCCCGCCTCCGAGCAACACGACTTGCGGATTGAGGCTTGCCGCGAGGCTGTTGACCGCTGCGCGCAGCGGCAGCGCCCATGCGCGCAGGATTTTTGCCGCCACGGCGTCGCTCCGCACCAGAAGGTCGGCCGCCGTGGTGGCGGCGGGCAGTCCGGCTTCGGCGATGTGCCGGCCGAGCGCGGTGCCCGAACTTTCGGTCTCGACGCAGCCCTGCCGGCCGCACTTGCAGGACAGCCCCGAGGGGTTGATGACGACGTGGCCAAGTTGTCCGGCCTGACCGGCGCCGCGCAAGATGCCGCCGCCAGACAGAATCGCGCCGCCGATGCCGGTGCCGATGGTCAGCATCAATACGTGGCTATGGCCGGCCGCCGCTCCGCAGCGGGCTTCGGCCACCAGCGCCATGTTGCCGTCGTTGTCGATCACGACGGGGCGGCCGAAGCGCTCCTCGATACGCTCGCGAACAGGCAGGCCCGACAGGTCGACATATCCGCCGGTGAGCACTCGACCCGCCTCGAAGTCCACCTGGCCGGGTACGCCGATGCCAATCCCCAGCACGGAGGGGTCGTCCAGTTCAGCGATAAGCGCCTCTACCCGTTGGAGTACTGTCGCGGCATCGGACGAACTGCCGGCTCGGGCACGTGCGAGAATCGCGCCATCGACAGTCACGCGGGCGGCGCGGATGTTGGTGCCGCCGATGTCGACGCCGATGGCGGTCCCGTTCATCGCGGACGGAGGCAATCAGGCAACTTTCGCCGCGGGCGAGCGGTGCCGGGCAATGATCGCCTGGATCTCGCGCAGCCTTGGCACGGCGACGGTCTCGAGCAGCTTGCGGGTAACGGCACGGTCGAGCGAAATGCAATCCTTCCACAGCGAACGGCCGGCTATTACACCCGACGCTCCGTTGGCCATCGCGGTATCGACCTGGGCGAGAAACGTCTCGTGGTCAACGCCGGCCGACAGCACGGCCCACGGCACGTCGCCGCAAAGCCGGGTGACGGCCGCGCAAGATTCAGCCGTGCCGGGATAAGGCAGTTTCAGCACATTGGCGCCGAGGTCGAGGCAGATCTTCAAGCCGCCCTGGATCAATTCCGGAATCTTGGCCTGATAGGCCTCTGCGCTCTCGCCTTCGAGCCGGTAGGTCAGGAACTCGGTGACCAGCAGAAGATCCTCGCGCGCAAAATCGTCGATCACCTTTTTCAGGATATCCATGTTGTGGGTATTCGCGGCGGGTGTGTCGGAGCGCAGATAGACCATGATCTTGCCGCCAGTGGCGCCAAAGGCACGAACCTGGCGTGCGCCAATCCCATCGACAAGTTTGGACAACCGGTAGCCCTCGGGGGATGTATCCCAGCCCGACGCGTCGAGCCCGATCAGCAGCGCCGTCTCCCGGGCGATAACGCCGTCGTCGACCAGTTGCGGCACGGCGCAGATGGGATCGACCAGCACGCAGGATGCATGGCGCGCCAGGTACCGGGTGATGTCGGCCTTGGTATGTCCAAGAACGTCGTTGCCAATCCTCGCCTGCGCGTCCGGTTCGGAGGCGAGCAGCGTGCGCATGCCGCCGCGCTGGTCGCAGGCGATCACCATCATGGCGCCGTTCTCGCCGCAAATCTGTTGGTAGCCGCGACGTTCGGCCGTGGTCATGCGTGCCATGCTTCAGAGTCTCCTGGTCTTCCCGCCGGCTGCGACGTGTGTCGAAGGTTGGTGATTGCCGGCCGACAATTTCTGGTCTAAGCTGTAACATATTACTGAAAGGAATTGCAATCTGTCCCCGCCCTCCGTCTCCAGCCAGGCAGTCTCGCGCGCTCTCCTGCACACGGTCGCGAAGCTGCACTATGAAAGCGACATGAGCCAGGTGGCAGTCGCCAGGCGGCTCAACCTTTCAACGGCGACGGTTTCACGGCTGCTGCAGCGGGCGCGTATCGAAGGCATTGTGCGAATCGAAGTGCGCGACCTAGTCGCACCGGAGGAGCTTGCTGAAGAGGTTGCCGAAAGGCTGGGTCTCAGGAGCGCGGCGGTCGTCGATGCCGCGGGCGCTGGCGCGCTGGCCTCGCTGGGCGATCCGGTCGGCGGCCTGTTGCGCGAGGCTGGGCTGTCCGAGGGATCGGTGCTGGCAATCGGCTGGGGACGGGCGGTGCGCGCGGTGATCGAGGCCGGACTACCGGAAATCCCCGGCGTGATAACCGTCCCCGCGATGGGCGGCATGCAGCAGCATCAGCCGCATTTCCAGATCAACGAATTCGTCCGGCTCGCCGCGCTGCAACTCGGCGGGACGCCAAGGTTCGTGCACGCGCCCTATCTGCCGTCTCCGAAGTCGCGCAAGGCCTACCTTGCCGATCCGGTCGTCGCCGACAATGTCGCGCTGTGGGACAGGGTGGATGCGGCCATCGTCGGTATCGGCCTGCCGCATGAGACTGCGGAATCGGGACCGGCGCATCATCCGCGTGCAGCCGGGGATGTCATGCGCCACTACTTCGATACGAACGGCGCTCTCCTGGAGCCGGAATCCGGCGAGCGCATGATCGCGATGTCGGTGGCGCAGTTTCGCCGCGCGCGTCTGGTCGTCGGCGTCGCAGTGGGGGAGGCCAAGGCGCAGGCGATCATTGGCGCGGCCAAAGCCGGGTTGATTTCGGCCCTTGTGACCGATGCGCGTAGTGCAGAATCCGTGCTGGAGCTGGCCTCGTGAAACCGCCGAATTTTGCTGCGCGGAAATTTTCATATTTGCTCGCACAAATACCATTGACAGGGCGTGCGGGTCCGCGTCTTAATTTAGGAACGTCGAGCGGAGGAAGCGAAGGCGTCCGCACCTCAATCGTGCGGTGGAGGAAGGAAAACCATCGTCGTCTCGAGCACGCGCCAGCCGCGATGCGGTTTCGCGCGCCCGTGAAGAGCTTGTTTTCCGGCTCGTATCGATGGCCGGAAACGCGGCCGAATCTTCAGAATCTACAAGCGCGTCGGCCACCTGCCGGCGTGAAGTTCAAGCAAGGGAGGAGTTTCATGAAGCGTCGTTCAATTCTCAAATCAGCGGTGGCGCTGGCCGCCGTCGCGGCGGTCGGGGTCAGCGCCGGCACGGCTTTTGCGCAGGACAAGTATTCCATCGCGCTTATTCCCGGCCTCACAACCGATGCGTTCTACATCACCATGCGCAAGGGCGCGCAGGCCGCGGCCGATGCGCTGGGCGTCGAACTGATCTTCCAGGGCGGCCCGGAATTCAATCCGGTCGTGCAGGTGCCGGTTCTCGACGCGATGATCGCCCGCAAGCCTTCCGCGATCCTGATCGCGCCGACCGACACGACGCAGCTCGTCGAGCCGCTTCGCAAGGCCAACGAGGCCGGCATTCCGGTCATCACCGTCGACACCTTCATCGGCACCGGCAAGTACCAGACCGGAGCCGGCGACGCCGACTTCCCGCTCGCCTACATCGCATCCGACAACGTGCTCGGCGGCAAGATGGCGGCTCGCGCACTCGCCAATGCGATGGGCGGCGAAGGCAAGGTCTACGTTTCCAACGTGAAGCCGGGCATCTCGACCACCGACCAGCGTGAAGAGGGCTTCAAGGCGGCGATGGCCGAGGAGTTCCCGAAAATCACAGTCCTCGACACCCAGTACAACGAGAACGATGCAAACAAGGCGGCTAGCCAGCTGCAGGCCGTGTTCGCACGCAATCCGGACCTGAAGGGTGTGTTCGGCGCCAACCTGTTCTCCGCTCTGGGCGCCGGCAACGGCGTTCAGCAGGCCGGCCAGACGGGCAACATCAAGGTCGTCGCCTTCGATGCGCCGACCTCCATCGTCGACAATATCAAGACCGGGCTGGTTGACGTTGCGATTGCCCAGCATCCCGCCGAAATCGGTTACTACGGCGTGGTGTCGGCCTATGCGCACCTGACCGGAAATTCGATCCCGGTGTCGATCGGCACAGGCTTCACGGTCATCGACAAGACCAATGTCGAGGATCCGAACGTCGCCAAGTACATCTATTCGGAATAGTCTCCCAAGACCGGCTCTCCGCGTTCGCGCGGAGAGCCATTTCCTGGCAGCCACGGTCGTCCCAGGCTCCACCGGCCGGTCGCTCGAGAAGAGGAGCCCATGACAGCTTCCGACACACAATCGCCGACAGACGCTACGGACGGGAGGCCTCAGGCCGACCATGCCGATCGCGCCAAGACGCTGGTCCAGCGTATCGCCGACCTCAGGGCATGGCTCTTCCTGCTGGCGCTGATCCTCGGCTTCGAGGTCTGGGCCAGGGTGAGCTTTGGCGGCACCTTCATCCTGAACCCATTCAACCTGCAGTCGATCGCCGTGTTCGCGGTCGCTCCGCTGTTGCTGGCTACTGGCCAGACATTCGTCATCATTTCTGGCGGCATCGACCTGTCGCTGGGTTTCATCATGGGGCTGGCGGCGGTTGTCGCCGCACATGCGATCAATGCCCTGACGCCGGGGTTCGGCATGCCGACCGCGGTGCTGCTCGGATTCTTGATTGCCGTTCTGGTTGCGGCCATTCCCGGCACCATCAACGGCCTGCTCGTGTCGCGCCTGCGCGTTCCTCCCTTCATAGGCACGCTCGGCATGTTCGGCGTGGCGCGAGGGGTCGCCTTCCTGCTCGCAGGAGGCACGACGGTTCCAGTCAGCAACTCGTTCTTCGCGATGATCGGCAATGGGCGCTTCATGAGCGTGCCCTACATCGTCATCATCACGGCCATCTTCGTACTGATCATGCACTACCTGCTCAGCCAGACGCGCTTTGGCCAGCACAACTACGCGATCGGCGCGAACGTGCAGGCAGCCCGCCGCGCCGGAATCGACATCAAGTCGCACCTGCTTCGCCTCTACATCCTGTCGGCGTGCTGCGCCGGACTGGGCGGAGTGCTCTATTCGGCGCGCTTCAACGCGGGCGCCGCGCAAGCTGGCGAGCCGCTCCTGCTGGACAGCGTTGCGGCCGTGGTCATCGGCGGTGCCAGCCTGTTCGGCGGGTCAGGCACGATCATCGGAACCGTGGCCGGCGCCTTCGTCATCGCCGTCATCCAGTACGGTCTGGTGTTCGTCAACGTCGAGCCGTTCTGGCAGTTCATCAGCGTTGGCGTCGTCATCATCATTTCGGTCCTGATCGATCAGGCCCAACGCCGCTTTAGCGGAGGTCGCCAGGATGAGTAGCGTCACGCCGCTGCTGGAAGTCAGCAGCCTGTCCAAGCACTTCGGCGCGGTTCGTGCGCTGCACGACGTGTCGATGAAGGTGCATCCGGGCGAGGTGGTCGCGCTTGCCGGCGACAACGGCGCCGGCAAGACGACGCTGATCAAGGCGATCTCGGGCGTGTTCCGGCCGACTTCGGGCGAGGTCAAGCTGAAGGGCGAACCGGTCAGCTTCACGACGCCGCAGGAAGCGCGCGACAAGGGCATCGAGACGATCTACCAGGACCTCGCGCTTGCGGACAACCTGACCATAGGCGGCAACATCTTCCTTGGCCGCGAGCCGATGAGGCGGGCGTTCGGCTTCCTGCCGGTGCTTGATCGCAAGAAGATGGCCGACGCGGCGCGCACGACGATGGCGATGCTCGATTTCCACGTCTCGCGTACCGAAGCGCCCGTCTCCAACTTCTCGGGCGGCCAGAGGCAGGCCGTGGCGATCGGCCGTGCCGTCTACTGGGACGCGCAGGTCCTCATCATGGACGAACCGACGGCAGCGCTCGGCGTTCCAGAACAACGCAAGGTCATCTCGCTGATCAAGCAGCTCAAGACGCAAGGGCGCGGCGTCATCTTCATCTCGCACAATCTGCAGGACATCTTCGCCGTGTCCGACCGCATCATTGTACTTAGACGCGGCGTCATGGCCGGCGAGCGCAAGATATCCGAAACGACACATGACGAAGTGGTCAAGCTCATGGTCGGCGGTTGACGCCTTGCGCGCCGCATTTGCCACCGATCTGCTTCTGGCGACGGAAGGAGCGCCGTCAGGCCGAGGAGCGCAAAATCAGGTCGCCGTCGACAAGGATGTGCTCGCCGCGCGGCCGTGGTCGCCCGGCGCCGTGCGCGATGTCGATGCGCGCCAACAGCGTGTCGAGCGCGCGCCGACCCATCTCGGCGGTGTTCTGCTGAACCGTCGTCAGCGGCGGCCAGATGTATTCTGCGAGCGGCTGGTTGTCGTGGCCGGCGACGCGCAGGTCGCAGTCAGGCGCAATGCCCACCTTGCGTCCGGCCTGATGCAGGGCGGCCAGCACGCCGAAGGCGACACGGTCGTTGCCGCACAGCACGACGCGGGTCGGAAACCCTCCTTGCCTCAGGATACGCGACGCTTCATCGTAAGCGTAGCGCTCAAAGTCCCAGTCTTGCGACGGCGTCAGCGGAATGAAGATAGGCTCCAGTCCGCGCCGGCGCATCGTCGCCGTGTAAGCTTCGCGGCGGTCGGGCGCATTGGTGTTTACCCAAGGCATGTCGAAATAGCACGGCGGTTCGTCGAAACGGGTGAGATAGTCCGTAATCAACGCCATCGACTGGCCGTTGTTGGTGCCTACGAAGTCCTCTTCCTCGTCGAAGGGTGCATCGATGAAAACAACCGGGATGCTCTTTGCCAGCTTCTTGACCTTGCCGCGGTGGCCCGCATCGCCGCCGACCGGCGCCATGATCACGCCCGCGGCGTTGAGCGAAGACAGCGTTTCAAGCGCTGCAGCCTCGAGTGCTGCCTTGCCGTCGGAGGAGAAGACGAACGGCAGGTAACCGAGGGCCGTGGCCTGGGATTCGATGCGCCGCCGCAGGCCCATGTAGAAGGGGTCCAGCGAATTGGGAAAAATCAGTCCGATTATCTTGGTGCGCCGGCGGTTGAGGTTGACGGCGAAGAGGTTCGGCCTGAAACCCGTGTCCCTGAGCCCAACCTCGATCTTCTCGCGCAGCTTGGGGCGAACAGAGCCGGGGTCCTGGAAATATTTGGAGACGGTAGGCCTCGACAGGCCAACAGCCCCGGCAAACTCCTCCATCGTCCGGATATGTCTGGCCTTTGCCATCGCCGTCCTTGCCGGTTCGGGCGATCTGCCCGGATTGAGCGCAAAGCTGCCATCACGCCGCGCCGGGATCAATATATTTGTCGCGAGCCAACGAAAATATTTGCGCGCAAAAACTATGAGGATCTGCTGTCGTGACCGAGGCGCCAGGCAGGTCGGGAGCGATCGGCTCGATGGGCGAACTGCTTGTCGAGTTCATCTGCACCGAAAAGGACGGGCACAACCGGCAGCCGTCAACCTATGCAGGCCCCTATGCGTCAGGCGCACCGGGCATCTTCATTGATCAGGCGGCGCGCGTCGGCGCAAGGACGATTTTTTCGGGCGCTGTGGGCGACGACGCGTTCGGCCACGTGCTTGTCGACCGGTTCACCTCGGTCGGAGTCTCGGAGGCGTTGGTCCTCGTCGTCGCCGGCGTCCCGACCGGTTCGGCCTTCGTGTCCTACAATTCGGACGGCAGCCGGGACTTCGTGTTCAACATAGCGCACTCCGCCGCCGCTCATCTGCCTGTCGGCGAAGCTGCCGTCGCGGCGTTCGCATCGTTCGGCCTCGACGCCTTCCACATTTCCGGGTCGACGCTTGGCGACCCGGTGATGGCTGCCGCGGCTCTTGGAATCTGCTTGGCGCTGCGCGAGCGCGGCGTGGCGATTTCGTTCGACCCCAACGTGCGCAAGGAGTTGCTCGTCGATCCGTCCTACATGGAAACAGTGCGCGCGCTCCTCGGTATCGCGACCTTCGTGCTGCCAAGCGCCGAGGACGCAACAGTGCTTTTCCCGGGGGAGCCGTTCGAGATGTTCTCGCGCCGCTTCCATGATGCAGGCGCGCGCTATGTCGTGCTCAAGCGGGGCGATGCCGGCTGCATCGGCTCGCTCGCCGGCGGTCCGGTCGAGGAATTCGAGGCGCACAAGGTCGGGGTCGTCGATCCGACCGGCGCTGGCGACTGCTTCTGCGCAACCTTCGTGGCGCTGATTGCGCAAGGCTTCGCTTTCCGCGAGGCGCTGCGTTTCGCCAACGCGGCCGGCGCGCTGGCGGTCGGCAAGACCGGGCCGATGGAGGGCAACAGTTCGCTGGCCGAAATCGAAGCGTTCCTGGGCGAACGCCGATGAGCGTCATGCTCCACATCGCCGCCGCCAACCGAGCGGGCCAGGCGCGTGGCATCCCGTCGTGGTGCACCGCGCATCCGCAGACGTTGCGCGCCATTTTTGCGGCCTATCGCGACGATGATGCTCCCATCCTGGTCGAGGCGACCTGCAACCAGGTCAACCAGTTCGGCGGCTACACCGGCATGACGCCGGCGGCGTTCCGTGCCTTCGTCGAAGACCTGGCCAGCGACGAGGGCGTCGATCCCGCGCGGCTCGTCCTCGGCGGCGATCATCTGGGGCCGAACCCATGGAAATCGGAGCCGGCAGCGACTGCGATGGCCAAGGCGCATGACCTCGTCGCTGCCTTCGTGGACGCCGGGTTCAGCAAGATCCATCTCGACGCGTCGATGGCCTGCGCGGACGACGGGCCGCTTGAGGAGCAGACGATCGCCGGGCGCGCCGCCGATCTGTGCGCAGTGGCAGAGGGCAGGAGCCGCGCCGGCCTCGTCTATGTGGTCGGGACCGAGGTGCCTGTTCCTGGTGGCGAGACCGAAGCGCTCGGCGCGCTGGCGGTGACTGCCCCTGGAGCGGTCGAAAATACGTGGCGCCTGCACGAACGCGCGTTTGTGGCGCGAGGCGTCGAAGATGCACTGAGGCGAGTCATCGGCATCGTCGTTCAGCCGGGCGTCGATTTCGGCAACGACACGATCTTCCGCTTCGATGCGCCGAAAGCAGCGGCGCTTTCCATTGGCGTCGCGCGGTTGCCGGGGCTGGTGTTCGAGGCGCACTCGACGGACTACCAGAGTGAGGAAGCGTTGCGCGCGCTGGTCGCCGGACACTTCGCGATCCTTAAGGTGGGACCCGAACTGACATTCGCTTTCCGGCAGGCCGTGATGGCGATGGAAAGGATCGAGGTGCTGATGGAGGTCGCCGGGCCTTCCAGACTCTCTGAAGTGTTGTTGTCCGAGATGCTCGCCAACCCTCGCGACTGGCGCGCCTATGTCGCCCCCGGTCCGCGCGAGCGCGATATGATGCTTTATGGCCTGTCCGATCGCGTCCGCTACTACTGGCCGCGACCCGCCGCGCAGGCGGCGCTGGCGAAGCTCTACCAGAACGTCGCCGACGCGCGGCCGGAGCCGGGCATCGTCGCGCAGGCAACCGGCGGACTGGTCGACGCGATGCCGGCATCCGCCGGGCTGCCCGACCGGATCGTGCGCCGCATGGTGGGCGATGTGGTACGCAAATATCGCGCGGCGGCAGGCGAGACGGCACCGCTGACCGTTACACAACGCCTCACGGGAGCCTGACATGCCGAAGAAAGCCGAACGGAGGTTGCGCGTCGGCGTGCTGGGCTGCGGCCCGATCGCCCAGGCTGCGCATTTCGAGAGCTGCACCAAGGCGGCGAACGCCGACCTCTACGCGATCTGCGACGTGGCGGATGATCTGCGCGCGCGCATGGCCGCCACCCATGCGCCACAAAAATCTTATGCCGACTATGACGCGATGCTCGCCGATCCCGATCTGGAAGCGGTGATCGTCGCGACGTCGGATGCCTTTCACGTCCCGGCGGCGATCCGCGCGCTCGAAGCCGGAAAGCATGTGCTCTGCGAAAAGCCGGTGGCGACCAGCGTGGAGGCCGCCGAGGAGCTGAAGAAGGCCGTTCTGGCCAGCGGCAGGGTGCTGCAGGTCGGCCACATGAAGCGCTTCGACGCCGGCCTGCAGGCGGCGCGCGCCTTCATCGACGACGGCATGGGCGACATGGTCGCGATGAAGGCGTGGTACTGCGATTCCACGCACCGCTACCCGATGACAGACGCCGTGCAGCCGCTGATGGTGACCAGCGCAAAGGCGCGCAAGCCGGCCGGCGATCCGAAGGCCGATCTCGACCGCTACTACATGCTCGCGCATGGCAGCCATCTTGTCGACACCGCGCGATTCTTCGCGGGCGACATGGTCGCGGTTGATGCCAGGCTGAGCACGCGTGGCGGTATGCGCTGCTGGTTCGTCGACGTTGAATTCGCCAACGGCGTGCTCGGCCACCTCGACCTCACCGTCGCCGTGCGCATGGACTGGCACGAGGGCTTCCAGATCTACGGGGCCAACGGCTCGGTTGTCGGCAAGACCTACAACCCTTGGTACTTCAAATCGAGCGAGGTCGATATTTTCCATGAGACCGACGGCGCCTCGCAGCGGGTTCTCGGGGCCGACGGACATTTCTACCGGCGTCAGTTGGAAGGCTTTGCTTCGGTCATCCTTGACGGCGCCCCGATGACCGGCGCTGGCGTCGATGACGGCATCGCGTCGGTGCGCGCGATGGTGGCCATTGCCCGTTCCGCCGAGACGCGCCGGCCGGTGCGGCTGGATGCTGTTTCCGGGGAAGTGTGATGCGGCTCGGCATCTTCGCCAAGACGTTCCCCGGCGTCGAGCCCGGGCTGGTGCTGGCCGCTGCCGCGGCGGCGGGCTTCGAGGCCGCGCAGTACAATTTCGCGTGCTCCGGGCTGCCGTCGATGCCGGATGCGGTCCCGCAAGAGATGGCCATCGCGATCGCGCAGGCGTCCGCATCGAGCGGCGTGCCGATTTGCGCGGTGTCGGGTACCTACAACATGGCGCATCCCGATCCGCTGGTTCGCGCCGATGGTTTGCGCAGACTGGAGGTCATCGCGGCTGCATGCGCTGACATCGGGACCGGCATCGTCACGCTGTGCACCGGAACGCGCGATCCCGACGACCAGTGGCGTCATGATCCAGACAACGGCTCCCCGCAGGCTTGGCGCGACATGCGGGCCGAAATGGAGAAGGCCGTGGCGGTCGCCGGGCGCCATGGCATCCGTCTCGGCATCGAGCCCGAACTTGCCAACATCGTCGATTCCGCCGCCAAGGCGCGCCGATTGCTCGACGAGATCGGCGGCGACCGGCTGGCGATCGTGCTTGATCCGGCAAACCTCTTCCAGACCGCCGACCTGCGGGCGCAACATCGGATCGTCGACGAAGCGATCGGCTTACTAGGCCCTGACATTGCCATGGGGCACGCCAAGGATCGCGCGCCCGACGGTTCGTTCGCGACCGCCGGCAACGGAGTGCTCGACTACCGCCACTACATCTCGCGCCTGCGCTCAGCCGGGTTCGAGGGCGACCTCGTGGCACACGGATTGTCAGCGCAGGAAGCGCCTGGTGTAGCGGCCTTCCTGCGCGGCTGCCTTCAATGAACCCTTCGGATCTCACGCGGTTTGCGCTGGAACGCGACGGACTGGCGCTTGCTGCCTACGATGCAGGCGGCGACGGTCAGCCTTTCGTGTTCCAGCACGGGTTGTGCGGCGACGTCGCACAAGTCGCGGAAGCCTTTCCTGATGGCACTGCCTTCCGGCTGGTCGGGCTGGAGTGTCGCGGCCATGGTTCCTCCGAGGCCGGAACAACGTTCTCGATCGCTACCTTCGCCGACGACGTGACTGCGCTGGTCCAACGGATCGGCGCGCCGGTGGTGCTCGGCGGCATTTCCATGGGGGCGGCGATCGCCAGCCGCATCGCGGTGACCCGGCCGGACCTGGTGCGCGGACTGGTGCTGGCGCGTCCCGCTTGGGTCGTCGAAGCAGCGCCGGCCAACATGCGACCCAACGGCGAGGTCGGCGAACTGCTCGCCAGACTGCCGCCCGGCGAGGCCTGTGCCGAGTTCATGAATGGCGAAACCGCTGCGCTGCTGTCCCGCGAGGCGCCGGACAACCTCGCATCGCTGCTCGGTTTCTTCGGGCGCGCGCCGCAAGCCGTCACGGCCAGCCTGCTCCGGAACCTCGCCGCTGACGGACCGGGTATTTCCGAGGCGGATCTCCGCGGGCTGGCGTTGCCGACGCTGGCGCTTGCCACGGGTCGCGACTTTGTCCATCCAGTCGCTCATGCGCAACGGCTCGCCAGCCTGATACCCGATGCCCGCCTGACTGAAATCACGCCCAAGGGCGTCAGCAAATCCGGCTATCTCTCCGATTTCCATGCGGCGCTCCGCGCCTTCCTCAAAGGGTTTTGACCATGCCAAGCGCGAACTGGCTCGCCGAGCTCCCCACCGATCGCCTCATCGCCGAATATTCGATGTGGTCCGCCGACCTGATCCGCATCGGCGACGATCTCGTGCGCATCGAGGGTCATGCCGACGTGCTACACATCGACGTCGCGGACGGCCACTTCGCTCCGGCGCTGCTGTTTTTCCCGGACGTCGTGGCAAAGATGCGCGCAGCGTCGCAAACGCCTATCCATGTCCATCTCATGGTCGCCGATGCCGTGCTGGTCGAGCAGGTATCCCAGTTCGCCGATGCCGGCGCCGATCTGATCAGCATCCATGTCGAGAACGCGGCAGTGGCCGACGAGGCGCTGGCGCTGATCCGCGCGCGTAACGTGGCGGCCGGCATGGTGCTGCGCGTCGAAACGGCGGTGGCGTCGTGTCGGCCTTATCTCGGCCGCCTCGATTTCCTGACCCTTCTTGGTACCGCCATCGGCGTGAAGGGACAGGGCCTCGATCCGGCCGCCACCGACCGCCTCAGGCAGGCAGCAAGTCTGATCGAAGCGGGTGGCCGCCGCATCGTTTTGGCCGCCGACGGCGGCATTCGCGAACACACTGTGCCGCTGCTGCGGGAGGCGGGGGCGCAGACGGTCGTGCTGGGCTCGCTGGCTTTTGGCGCCGATGACCTCGGGGCGCGAATGCGATGGCTGCACGCCCTGTGACAACCGGCGCAGACTTTTACGCGAGCGAATATATTTATTGACGGGCAAAAGCTTCACTCCATAGTCTCAGCGTAACAGAATGCGGCAAGCATCGCAGAGGGAGGAAAATCGGTATGGCAGGGCAGCTTGCAGGCAAGGTGGTGCTCGTCACGGGCGGCAGTTCGGGCATCGGACGGGCGCTGGCGCGGGCCGTCGCGGCCGCCGGCGCGCAGGTCGCCATGGTGGGCCGCTCGGCTGACCGGCTGCAGATGGTGGCATCGGAGATCGGCGGCCATGTGCTTGCGATCGCCGCGGACCTGACTAAACCCGCCGAAGTCGATCGCGTCGTCGCCGAGACGATCGCGCGCTTCGGCCGCATCGACGTCCTGCTTCCGAACGCCGGGCTCTATATTCCGGGCGACGTCGCCGAGGGCGATCCGAATGCCTGGGACGAGTTGCTTGCGATCAACGTGAACAGCGTGTTCCGGCTGGTGCGCGCGGTGCTTCCCGCCATGATCGGGCGGAGCAGCGGCCATATCGTCGTCACCTCGTCGATTTCCGGCCATCAGGCGCTCCACTGGGAGCCGATCTATTCGGCGTCCAAGCACGCCATCCAGTCCTTCGTGCACGGACTGCGGCGGCAGGTGACAAAGAACAACATCCGGGTGGGGGCGATTGCTCCGGGCGTCGTCCTGAACGAGTTGTGGGGCTACACTGATCCGGCCGTGATCGAGGCTAAGGTGCAATCGCGCGAGGGGCTGCGCTCCGAGGATGTGGCCGACGCCGTCCTCTTCATGCTGACGCGCCCGGCCAATGTGAACATCCGCGACATCGTCATCCTGCCGCAGAACCAGAATATCTGAGCCATGGACCGGTTCGACTATGTGATCGTCGGGGCAGGGGCCGCCGGTTGCGTGCTCGCCAACCGGCTGAGCGAAGACCCGTCGATCCGCGTCGCGCTGGTAGAGGCGGGCGTCGACCGCAATGCGCGAAAGGTGATCGTGCGCATGCCACTTGCGATGGTCACGTTCATGGCGCCGGCGCTGGCCTTCCTCGGCGGGCCGAAGTTTATGTCGTGGTTCGAGACGGAACCGGAGCCCGGCCTGCAGGGCCGGGCAATGGCTCTGCCGAGAGGCAAGGGCACCGGTGGCAGCACGAACGTAAACGGCCAGATATTCATCCGCGGCCAGCGCGAGGATTTCGACGGCTGGCGCGACCTCGGCAATCCCGGCTGGGGGTTCGACGACCTGCTGCCGTATTTCCGCAAGCTGGAATGTTTCGAGCCGCTGGCCGATCCACAATCCGCCGGGCGTATCCGCCTTGACGGCAAGCCGTTCTATGACGGCGTCGATCCGGCCTATCACGGCATCGATGGGCCGCTGAACATCGCCCCGCTGCGCAGCGTCAACCCGCTGGCCTTCGCCTATCTCGAAGCCGCGCGGCTGGCCGGCCATCCGTTCAATCCCGACTTCAACGGTCCCAGACAGAATGGCGTCGGCCTCTATACCTTCACGCAAAAGAACGGCGAGCGGATGACCGCCGAGGCCGCTTATCTCGATCCGGCGCGCGACAGGCCCAACCTCACCGTGATCGCCGAGACGCAGGTGACGAAGGTGCTGTTCGACGGACGCACGGCGACCGGCATCGCCTGGCGGCGTGGAAGCGAGACCGGTACGATCGAAGCGCGCGAGGTAATCCTGTCGGCCGGTTCGTTCGTGTCGCCGCACCTGCTGATGCTGTCGGGCGTCGGAAGCGCCAGGGATCTTTCCCGGCTTGGCATTCCTGTAGTCCAAGATCTTCCCGGCGTCGGCGAGAACCTGCAGGACCACCTCGACGTCACGCTGGAGTATCGCTCGAAGTCGGCGGTGCCCTACGGGCTTTCATGGAAAGCGCTGCCGCGCAACATCGTCCATGTTGGCGACTGGCTTTTCCGTCGGCGCGGACTGTTCGCCTCGACCACAGGCGAGGGCGGCGGCTTCGTCTCCACCGATCCGGCAAGCGACAGACCCGACACGCAGCTCTTCTTCTGCACCGGACGCGCCAACACGCAGGCAGCCTCTGGATTCACCGGCCACGGATTCCTGATGCATGTCTGCCAGTTGCGCCCCGGCAGCATTGGGCGGCTGACGGCAAAGAGCGCTTCGCCGGACGACAAACCATCGATCCTCTACAACTTCTTTCGCGGCGACAGCACCATGCAAGTCTTGCGCGAAGGCATAAGGCTGGCCAGGCGCATCATGGCCCAGAGGCCGTTCGATGCGCACATCGACGCCGAGGTCGATCCCGGCCCGGAGGCGCAGAGCGACGGCGCACTTGACGCGTTCATCCGCGAGCGGGTCGGCACATTGTTCCACCCGGTCGGCACCTGTTCGATGGGGCGCGGCGAGCAGGCCGTGGTCGATCCCGAAACGCTGCGCGTTCACGGCGTTGCGGGACTGCGTGTCGTCGATGCCTCGATCATGCCGAGGATTGTTTCCGCCAATACGGTCGCCGCCACCTACTGCCTTGCGGAAAAGGGCGCCGACCTGATCAAGGCGGAGGAGCGCGCGCTGTCGCGCGCGGCCTGAGATGGAGTACCGGATGCCCGATTTCAGCGGTAAGGTGGCGGTCGTCACCGGCACGACGGGCATTGGCCGCGCCGTCGCACTGCGCCTTGCGCAAGGTGGCGCGTCGGTCGTGGCGCTTGGCATAGACGATGCCGGAAACGCCGCGCTCGCGGCCGCACATTCCGCGATAGAGGTGCGCAGGACCGACGTGGCGGAGCCAGCTGAGGTCGAGGCGGCGTTTGGCGATGTGGAGCGGCGGTTCGGCGGAGTGGATGTCATCGTCAACGCCGCGGCGATCCATCCCTATGGCGACGCTGTTGCCACCGACCCCCAGACCTTTGCGCGCTGCATGGCCGTCAATGTAGGCTCGATCCATCTTACCGCGCATTTTGGCGTGCCCTTGATGCGCAGTCGCGGCGGCGCCATCGTCAACATTTCCAGCGTCCAGGGGCATTTGTGCCAGCCCGGCGTCGCGGCCTATGTCGCGTCCAAGGGCGCGATCCATGCCCTGACTCGCGCCATGGCGCTTGATTTCGCCGCCAGCAGGATACGCGTCGTCTCCGTCAGCCCCGGCTCGGTGCGAACCCCTATCCTCGAGCTTGCCGCCCGCACCTTCGACGGGCCTGATGCCGACATCGAAGCGGTCTTTGCGCGGTTCGGCGCCGGCCATCCGATCGGACGTATCGGGGAGCCTGAGGAGGTTGCCGAACTGGTCGCCTTCCTGGCGTCATCGAAGGCCGGATTCATCACGGGATCGGATCACATCATCGACGGCGGACTGACCGCCGCAATCGGCGTACGTTAGGGCGGATCGAGGGACCAGATTATGGCAAGTCAAGGTGTGAAGCCGCATTGGGTGGGCACGGAAGGACCGCGCTTCGTCGAGCGTCCGGCGCACCGGCGCTGGCTCCTCGGGCAAGCCATGGAGCTGCTCGATTTTTTCCAGTTCGGCAGCTTCAATCCGGCCGGCGGCTTCTTCCCGCTCGACGATGCCGGGAGGCCCTTCCCAGCCAAAGGCAGCGCCGGCGTCATACGGCAGATCCACGACACCACCCGCACAGTGCATTGTTTCGCAATCGCCCATCTGCTCGGATTGCCCGGTGCCGACAGGATGATCGACCACGGCATGGAGTTTCTGTGGAGCCGCCACCGCGACGCGAAGCACGGCGGATATTTTTGGGGCGTTGACGACAAGAAGGCGACCGACCCGACCAAGCAGGCGTACGGGCACGCGTTCGTGCTGCTGGCGGCTTCGTCGGCCAAGGTGGTGGGACACCCCGATGCCGACCGCCTGCTTGCGGACGTCACCGAAGTTCTGCGGACCAGGTTCTGGGAGGCGACCCCAGGAGCGACCAGCGAGGAATATGCCGCTGACTGGACCCCGCTCGGGGGATATCGCGGGCAGAACTCGAACATGCACCTGACAGAAGCGCTGATGGCCGCATACGAGGCGACCGGAGACGCAACCTATCTCGCGATGGGCGAAAGCATCGCCGCGCTGATTATCCATCGCCATGCGCGCGAGCAGGGCTGGCGGGTCGCCGAGCATTTCACCAGCGACTGGCATGTCGATCTCGACTACGAAGGCGATCCGACCTTCCGCCCGGCCGGCACCACGCCCGGCCACGCGCTCGAATGGAGCCGGCTGCTCGTGCAACTGTGGGAGCTTGGCGGGCGCTCGCACGGCTGGCTGATCGACGCGGCGCGGCAGCTCTTTCTCAAGACGGTGGAGATCGGTTGGGATCGCGGCGCCGGCGGCTTCTACTACACGCTGGACTGGCAGGATCGCCCGCAGCGTTCCGACCGCTTCTGGTGGCCGTGCGCCGAAGGCATCGGGGCGGCGGCGGTGCTTGGCGCGGTCGATCCCGAGCCTCGCTTCGAGGAATGGTATCGCCGCATCTGGGATTTTACGGCCAACCATCTCGTCGACCGCGTGAACGGCGGCTGGTTTCCCGAGCTGGATTCGAAGCTGAAGCCGATCAGCAGCGTATTCAGGGGCAAGCCCGACCTCTATCATGCGCTGCAGGCTTGCCTCATCCCGCTGCTGCCGGCCGACGGCAGCATCACGCGCGGACTGGTGCGGGGATTTGCGCCGGGCGAAACGCTGCGGGTCTGAAACGCTGGGATCGCTTGCCCTCAGACGATATCGTCGAGCGCCTTTCGCTGGCGCTGCATTTCGAGAAAGATGCGATAGTCGCGGTCGAAGCGCGCCTTGGCGGCAGGGTTTGGCCGCCGCTCGCGGTCGGCCTGACGCATGCCCGCGCAGGCAGAGGCGAGGTCGGGGTAGAGTCCGGCGCCTGTCGCCGCGATCGCCGCGGTGCCGGTGAGCACAGCCTCGTCAACCACGGGTTCGACCACCACGCAGCCGACAGCGTCGGCATAGAGTTCCATCAACAGCGGGTTCTTCGTATGCCCGCCCGTGACATGAAGCGTGTCGATGACGAAGCCGCCGGCATTCAGCGTCTCGAGGATGTGCCGCACGCCAAGCGCTATGCCGACCGCGGTGCGCCAGTATAGCCGGCACAGGCTGTCGAAGGATGCGTCGAGCGGCAGTCCGCTGATGACGCCCAGCGCATGCGGGTCGGAAAGCGGCGAGCGGTTGCCGTGGAAGTCGGGAAGAACGTGCAGCCGGGGCGCCAGGTCAGGGCCTTCCTCCAGGCGCAACGCCGCGATCCGCTCGGCGATCGCGCGGTGACGCTCGGCGGTCGGTTCGCCGCCGGCGCCATGCAGCCGGATGATGTGATCGAGCAGAGCGCCGGTCGCCGACTGGCCACCCTCGGCGATCCAGCAGCCCGGAAGTCCAGCACCCCAATAGGGTCCCCAGCCGCCGGGGAACGGCCGCTCGACCGGCGACATCGCCATGACGCAGCTCGACGTGCCCGCGATCAGCGCCAGATGTCGGTTCAACTCGGCCGGATCGCCCGCGAAGCTCCCCAGCGTGCCGAGCGCACCGGCATAGGCGTCGATGACGCCCGTCGCCACCCGGCAGCCGACTGTCAGCCCGAGTTCTGCCGCCGCTTTGGCGGTGAGGGGACCAAGAGCCGAACCTACCGGGCTCGCGGTTTCGGGCAGGCTAGCCCGTTCCGGCAGGTCTTCGAGCCCGACTGTAGCGAAAAAATCGCGCTGCCAGCCCTGCGTCTCATGCGCCAGGTAGGTCCATTTGCAGGCCAGCGTGCATTGCGAGCGCGCTAGCGAGCCTGAGGCGCGCGCGGTCAGGTAGTCGGCAAGGTCGAATATTGCGCCGGCCCTGTTCCAGCTTTCGGGCAGATGCCGCTTCAGCCACATCAGTTTCGGTGTCGCCATCTCCGGCGACATCACGCCGCCGAGATAGTTGAGCACGCGGTGGCCCGTCGCGGTGCATTCGTCGGCCTCGGCGAGTGCGCGGTGGTCGAGCCAGACGATCGTGTCCCAGCGGTCGCCGCCGCTCAGCGAGACGCCGACCTGGCCGCCGTCGATGCCGCGCACCACGATCGAGCATGTTGCGTCGAAGCTGATGCCGGCAATGGCCCCAGGCGGAACTTCGGCCTTGCCCAATGCGCCTCGCACGGCGTGGCAGACGGCGCGCCAGATGTCCTCGGAATCATGCTCGGCATGGTCGGCCTTCGGCCGGTGCATCAGAATCGGATGTTCAGCGCGCCCGAGCATATTGCCGGTGCGGTCGACGATGCCCGCTCGCGCGCTGCCAGTACCCACATCGACGGCGCAGACGTATCGGTCCATCAGGCTGCGCCGCCGCGCGACCATATCGAGGCGCGCAGCGCCGCATGGCTTCGTGCCAGGATGTCCACGACGACGCAATCCTCCTGTCCGACGCATTTCACCCGCTTGCGCGGAACGGCAGCGTCGGCTTGCCTCTCGCTCCAGTCGAGGCACTCTACAGAGGAGGATCGATCATTTCCAGCAGGCCAGGCAAAGGCATCCGCAACGCCAGTGCGGCGTCGCGTTCACGCGTTGCAGGCCAACGCCTTCAGTCTCGGGCGAGATAGCGCGTCACCGTCGCGCGCGTGCCGTCTTTCCACAGCGCCTTGAGGTGGCGCGCAAAAGCCTCGGCGAATACCGTGTTCCTGCCGACGTCGCCATAGATGTCGCCCATTGCCAGCCAGGCGGCGGGATCGGACTTCGCGGCTTTCGCCGTGACCGTGAGGCGGTCCCAGTTGGGATCATTCGGCTCGATCACCGCGCCGGAATCCGTGGTGCCGAAGCAGTAGCGGCACCAGAGCGCGGATTCGAGCGCCAGTCCTTCGATGCCCTTGCCCGACTTCAGCCGGTCGGCGATCGTCGGGATGATGAATTTCGGCTGCCTGTTCGAGCCGTCAAGGCACAGTCGGCGGATCGTGTCGCCGATCTTCGGGTTCAGGCAGCGGCGCTCGACGAGCTGGAAATAGCCTTCTAGATCTGTGCCAGGCACCGGCGGAACGACCGGGATCACTTCGTCTCGCTCGACCTTCTGCAAGAAGGCGCGCACCAAAGGGTCTTCCATTCCCTCATGGACGAAATGGATATCCATCAGCCCTGACGGATAAGCGATGATCGCATGACCGCCGTTGAGGATGCGGATTTTCATCATCTCCCACGGCGTCACATCGGAGACGAACTCGGCGCCGACCTCCTCGAAGGCTGGTCGGCCTGCCGGGAAGTTGTCCTCGACGACCCATTGGATGAAGTCCTCGCAGAATACCGGCCAGGCGTCGTCAATGCCGAAAGTGTCACGCGTGATCGTGCGCTCTCGCTCGGACGTGGCGGGGGCGATGCGGTCGACCATGGCGTTCGGAAAGGCGACGTTGCCGCGCACCCAATCCGCGAAGGCAGCATCCTGGGCTTCCGCCAATCCGGCGACGGCGTCGCGACAAACCTTTCCGTTGTGGGGAACGTTGTCACACGACATCACAGTGAACGGCGCGACGCCAGCGGCACGTCGTGCCTTCAAGCCGGCGAGCATCAGGCCGAAAACGCTCCTCGGATCGTCGGCATTGCGGGCGTCGGCAATGATTGCCGGATGGTTTGGATCGAACGTTCCTGTCGCAGGGTTCACAAAGTAGCCGCCCTCGGTAACCGTGAGCGAAACGATGCGTATGTCTGGGTTGGAGAGCGCCGACACGATCGCTCGCGCGTCCATAGGGGGCAGGAAATCGGTCATCACGCCGGTGACGTGTGCCCGCGATGTTTCAGCGGACTGCTCGACCACAGTCGAGAGCCAATCCTGGCTCATGAGCGCGTCACGCATCTTGACGTCGTATGGCGTGACGCCGGCGCCCACAATCGCGAAATCCCGGTCTCGCCCGGCGTTCATGAGGCGGTCGAGGTAAACCTGCAGATGCGCGCGATGGAAATTGCCAACGCCGAAATGCAGGATGCCCGCGCGCAAATCGTTGCGGCCGTACCGCGGTACGGGCACGGTTTCGGGCAGCTTCGTCAGATTGGCCAGTGAGAGTTTTACGCTCATCGAACCCAGTCCTCTCAACTCATCCAGTTGCCGCCGTCGACGTTGTATGTCTGCGCGACGACGTAGTCGGCCTCGGCACTGGCCAGGAAAATCGCCATCCCGGTTAGGTCGGCCGGCGTGCCCATGCGCCCGAACGGCACGGCTTCGCCGACCAGTTTCTTCTTCTCGCCGGGCTTGCGGTTCTCGTATTTGGCAAACAGCGCGTCGACGCCGTCCCAGTGTTCGCCGTCGACGACGCCCGGCGCGATCGCATTGACGTTGATGCCGTGCTTGATGAGATCGAGCCCCGCCGACTGGGTCAGCGAGATGACGGCGGCCTTCGTGGCGCAATAAACCGCCACCAAGGCCTCGCCGCGACGCCCGGCCTGGCTCGCCATGTTGATGATCTTGCCGCCCTTGCCGCGCGCAATCATCGACTTCGCCGCCGCCTGCAGCATGAAGAGGGTGCCGGCGACGTTGATGGAGAACAGCCTCTCGTAACTCGCGCGCGTGATCTCCACCACCGGGGCCGCATCGAACAGCGCAGCGTTGTTGACGAGAATATCCAGGCCGCCGGTCCTGGCTTCGACCGCCTTAACCGCCCTGTCGATGGAAGCCTGGTCGGCAACGTCGAGATGAACCGGGTGGGCGCGGGGACCGATCTCGCCAGCCGCCTTTTCGGCGGCCGCGATGTTGATGTCGCCGATGGCTACCGTCGCGCCTTCGCGCGTATAGGCTTCGGCAAAGGCTCGCCCTATGCCGCGCGCGGAGCCGGTGATCAGCGCCGATTTACCCGAAAGTCTCATGTCAGAGCGCTTTTCCGTCCGAGCCGAAGCGATGAATCTTGGCCGCATCGGGCGTGAGCCAGATCGTGTCGCCATGGTGCACCCCGATCTCGCCATCGGCACGCACGGTCAGCGGCCCGACGCCGTCGGACTGAACATGCAGGAACGTGTCGGAGCCGAGATGCTCGGCGACGCCTACTGTCGCCTTCCATTCGCCCGCGTTGGTCGAAACGCCGAGATGCTCAGGGCGGATGCCGATGGTCGTGGCGCCGAACTTGGCGGCGGGCGCGCCTTCGATCAGGTTCATTTTCGGCGAGCCGATGAAGCCGGCGACGAACAGGTTCTTCGGCGACTTGTAGAGGTCCATCGGCGAGTTGGCGTGGAAGAAAAGATGATTTCTGAAAACGGGATCAAGCTGGTATATCCAAATCCTTCAACTGATTGGGTAAACATCCATCTCGCAGTTTCCAGGGCGGGGAATTGCAGCCTGCGAATAATTGATATGACCGGAAATCGATGGTCTCCTGGCTCTCGCCGGCCATCTTCAGCGGAAAGGCGATGTTTTTCGCGACGGTCATGTGCGGATAGAGCGCGTAGGACTGGAACACCATGGCGAGCTTGCGCTTGGCGGGCGCCTCGCCGGTGACGTCGCGCCCGTCGATCGAGATCATGCCACCGCTGGTGTCTTCCAGGCCGGCGATCAATCGGAGCAGCGTCGATTTCCCGCAGCCCGACGGGCCGACGAAAACGACGAACTCGCCGTCCTCGATCTCGAGGTCGATGTCAGGGATAATGGTCGTCGCCCCGAAGGATTTCGACACATTCTTCAGCGTAATCTGGCCCATGGGTCCCTCCCGGTCTTTTTCTTTTTCGCCTACTTCACGGCGCCGAAGGTCAGTCCGCGCACGAGCTGTTTCTGGCTGAACCAGCCCATGATCAGGATAGGCGCGATGGCGAGCGTCGAGGCTGCCGACAGCTTTGCCCAGAACAGCCCCTGAGGGCTGGAGAACGAACTGATGAAGGCGGTGAGCGGCGCCGCGTTGGTGGCGGTCAAGCGGATGGTCCAGAACGCCTCGTTCCAGGCCAGAATGATGTTCAGCAGCATCGTCGAGGCGATGCCCGGCACGGCCATCGGCGTCAGCACGTACCAGATCTCGCCCCACAGCGAGGCACCGTCCATGCGCGAGGCTTCCAGGATCTCGCCGGGTATCTCGCGGAAGTAGGTGTAGAGCATCCACACCACGATCGGCAGGTTGATCATGGTCAGCATGACCGTGAGGCCGATGCGCGAGTCGAGAAGACCGAGATTGCGGAAGATCAGGTACATCGGGAACAGCACCGCGACCGCCGGCATCATCTTGGTGGAGAGCATCCACATCAGGATGTCCTTGGTGCGCCGCGTCGGCGAAAACGCCATCGACCACGCAGCCGGAACGGCGATAAGCAGGGCCAGGATTGTCGAGCCGAGCGACAGGATCACCGAGTTCATGAAGGGCTTGAAATAGTTGTACTGGCTCTGCACCTCGGCGTAGCTCTCGGTCGTGAAGGAGGGGATCAGGTTGAAGCCGGCGATGGCCTCTGTCTCTGACTTGAACGAGGTGATGATGGTGTAGAGGATCGGAAAGAAGATCAGCAGGGCGACGACCCAGGCGACTGCCGTGGCTATCGTCTTGTGCTGCGTGGTGACTGCGCGAGCCATAATGTCCCCCTACTTGTCCAGGTTCTTGCCGACGGCGCGCATCAGGAAGAAGGCGACGATGTTGGCGAGGATGACGGCGATGATGCCGCCGGCGGAAGCCTGACCGATTTTGAATTCCAGCGATGCCTTCTGGTAAACGAGGAAAGGCAGATTGGTCGAAGCGTAGCCCGGCCCGCCATTGGTGGTGACGAGGATCTCGGCATAGACCGCGAGCAGGAAGATCGTCTGGATCAGGATCACCACGGTGATGCCGCGGGCGAGGTGTGGCAGCGTCAGGTAGATGAAGCGGCTCATGAAGCCGGCGCCGTCCATCTCTGCGGCTTCCTTCTGCTCGCCGTCGAGCGACTGCAGCGAGGTCAGCAGGATCAGCGTCGCAAACGGCAGCCATTGCCAGGCGACGATCAGGATCACCGAAAACAGCGGATATTGCGCGAACCAGTCGACCGGCTGCAGTCCGAAGAAACGGGCGATGTCGGCGAACACGCCGTAGCCCGGATGCATGATCATGTTCTTCCAGACCAGCGCCGCCACCGGCGGCATGACAAAGAACGGCGAGATCACGAGGATTCGTACGACACCCTGACCCCACATCGGCTGGTCGAGCAGGAGCGCGAGCAGGATGCCGCCGATGACCGTGATGGCGAGAACGCTCAGCACGAGAACCAGGGTGTTTAGGATCGACTGCAGGAAGGCAGGGTTGGAATAGAACAGGACGTAGTTGCCGAAGCCGACGAAGCGGTCGTTGATCGGATTGAGCGGGTTGTACTGCTGGAACGAGAACCACAGCGTGATGACCAGTGGAATGGCCATCCAGACGAGAAGCAACAGAACTGACGGGGCCAGCATGAAGCGAGCAAGTGTCTGGGTCTGTCGAGTAGCCATGGTGTTCCTCCCTCTCGCCGACCAGGGTCGACACTGAAGTTCACGCCTTGATGCGCGCGATGTCGAGCGCACACTTCGCCATACCCCTCCCTGCGGTCACAAGGGGGCGCGGATAGCGGCAAGCGCCGGCATGTCAGATGTTCTGGAAAAGTGGCCGCCCGAACAGGGATTCGGGCGGCCGGGCCGATCGGAAAGCCCGGTCGGCGTTCGGCACCGGGAGGATGCCTACTGGATGTAGCCGCCTTCGGTCATCGTCGCGGTGGCGGCGTCCTGGGCCTGCTTCAGGGCGTCGTCGACGCTCATCTGGCCGGCAAGGGCGGCCGAGAACAGCTGGCCGACGGTGGTGCCGAGGCCCTGGAATTCAGGGATGGCGACGAACTGCACGTCGACATAAGGCACCGGCTTGACGGTCGGCTTGGTCGGATCGGCCGCGTTGATGGAGTCCAGCGTCATCTTCGCGAAAGGCGCAGCAGCCTGATACTCGGGGTTGTTGTAGAGCGAGGTGCGCGTGCCCGGAGGAACGTTTGCCCAGCCTTCCTTCGACGCGACGAGGTCGAGGTAGGCCTTGCTGGTCGCCCAGGAAACGAACTTCTGAGCAGCCTCCGACTTCTGCGTGCCGGCGGGGATCGCCAGCGACCACGCCCACAGCCAGTTGCCGCGCTTGCCAAGCCCGTTGTCGGGAGACAGGGCGTAGCCGACCTTGTCGGCGACAGTCGAATCCTTGGGGTTCGACACGAAAGACGCCGCAACCGGGGCGTCGATCCACATGCCGCACTTGCCCTGCTGGAACAGCGCGAGGTTCTCGTTGAAGCCGTTGGACGATGCTCCGGCCGGGCCGGCGTCGTTCATCAGCTTGACATAGGTATCGAGCGTGTTCTTCCACTCGGGCTGGTCGAATTGCGGCTTCCAGGTTTCGTCGAACCAGCGCGCGCCGAAGGAGTTCGACATGGCGGTCAGGAATGCCATGTTCTCGCCCCAGCCGGCCTTGCCGCGCAGGCACACGCCGTTGATGCCGTTGGCGCGGTCAGTCATCTTGCGCGCGGCCTCGCCGATGAATTCCCAGGTGGGGGCGTCGGGCATGGTCAGCCCGGCCTTCTCCATCAAATCCTTGCGGTACATGACGAAAGACGACTCACCATAGAACGGCGCTGCGTAGAGCTTGCCATCGACCGACAGGCCGCCGGCGATGGCAGGGATAATGTCGGCGGCATCATAGTCTGCGCCGAGGTTGTCGAGCGGCAGCAGCCAGCTCTGCTTGGCCCAGATCGGAACCTCGTAGGTGCCGATCGTCATGACGTCGTACTGGCCGCCCTTGGTCGCGATGTCGGTGGTGACGCGTTCGCGCAGCACGTTTTCTTCCAGCGTCACCCAGTTCAATTCGATGCCCGGGTTCTTCGCAGTGAAATCGTCGGTCAACTTCTGCATGCGGATCATGTCGCCGTTGTTGACCGTGGCGATGGTGATCGATTCGGCGTGCGCGGCGAACGCAAGCGCGCTGGCAGAGCACAGGCTCAGAACGAGCAGTTTCAGTTTCATCCAGATTCCTCCCATGGAAACCAAGTGAGCATTTGCCTTGGCTGTGGGCAATTATTCGATTGCGGCGATGCGGAGTCAAGGCAAATTCCATGCTGCGCTGCAGCACAAATCGCGCTTCGGCTTGGAATTTCAGACTGAAGTCGCGGAGACCTAGGCTCCGGTCGCCAGCAGCGCCTCGGCTGTCCGCTCGTCGGTGATGAGGCCGTTGACGATCCGCCGGGCGACCGCTGCGGTGATGCCGGGCAGCTTGTTTTGGCCCATCGCCAGGGCGATCACTAGCGACGTGTCACGCGAAGGAAGCGGCGCGGAAGCGACGCGGTCGTTGGTGACGCCCTCGATCAGACGGCCGTCGCGGTCGAAGACCCAGCCGACGACCTCCGCAACGCCGCCGGCGTGCTGCAGCGCCTTGAGTTCGGCCGCGGTGATAAATCCGTCCTCATAAAGGGGCGCCCTCGGGCCGAGATCGCCGATGCCGACAAACGTGACGTCGGCTTGCGCCGCAAGCGCCAGCGTCGGCTGGATCATCGGCTGGCTGAGCAGCATCGAGCGCTCCTCTGCCGACGACGAGATGACCGGCAGCGGCATCGGGAAACTGCGCGCCTTGATGCGATCGGCCATGGTGAAGATGACGTTGTAGAAAGCGGCAGAACCGTCGGGCGCTATGTTTCCAGTCAGTGACACGATCTTGTGCTGGTGGCAGTCCATCGGCGGCAGTTGTTCGATGGCGGCCTTCAGGGTACGCCCGGTGCCGATCGCCATGACGATCGGCTTTTGCGAGCGCAGCCGGCGTTCGATCTCCGCCGCGCCGGCCCCCGCGATCCCGATCGTCGTCGAGGTGGAAGCGGGGTCGCTCGGCACCACTTCGACAAGGTCGAGGTTGAAGCGCGCCTTCAGGCGGGAGGCAAGATCCAGGCAGTTGGCGATCGGGTGATCGACGCGAACCTTGATCAGCCCTTCAGACATCGCAAGCGAGACAAGCCGCTGCGCGGTTTGCCTGGATATGCCGAGTTTTGCCGCGATCTGGTCCTGCGTGTTGCCGGCAATATAGTACAGCCAGCCGGCGCGCGCGGCGTCGTCGAGCCTTGAATTCGCTGCAACTTCCTGCCGATCGCTCATCCCAACAGCCGCCAACGCTTCGACTTTCAAACGCCGCACATGATCCGACGATTGCATTCTCCGCAAGTGGGAAATCGATGTCAGGCGGGGGACTGCCGCGTCATCAGCGCGACGATCGCGTCCGCAGCGTGAGCCGTTCCCGACCGTGCGGCCATCATCGCCGCGTTGTCCGCCAGGCGGCTTCGCAGGGGGCGGTCGCCGATGAGGGACGCTATCGCAGAGGTCAGTTCGGCGGGGGTCCATCGAGAGCGGTCGAGGCGAAGGCCGACGCCCGTCTCCACGGCGCGCTGCGCGTTGTCGTGACCGTCCCAGCAATAGGGCAGGACGAGCGACGGGACGCCGAAATAAAGCGCTTCGCAAAAGCTGTTGTTGCCGCCGTGATGGATGAACAGGTCGCATTTCGCGACGACCGAAGGCTGCGGAAACCAGGCATCGAGATAGACGTTGTCAGGCACCGCGCGGTAGGCATCGCGAAAGCCGCCCACGTTGACGATGAAGCGCGCGGGGTATGCCGCGAAGGTTGCGATCATCCGCTCGATGAGCGCGACATCGCTGGCGCCCAGGCTGCCGAAACCCAGATAGACAAGCGGACCGCCGCCGCTCGGAAACTCAGGAAGTTCGAACGGTCCCTCGCGGCGCACGCATCCTTCCAGGTAGATGAACCGTTCGGGATCGAGCGGGATGGCACGCTCGCGCCGCACGATTTGCGGTGTCAGCAGCAGATTGAGCCATGGAGATTCCTCAAGGAACAGCCCTTGCGGAAGCGCAGCAAGTCCGACGCCCGCGCGAAAGCGGTTGAACCGCTCATGGGCAGGCGCCACCGCCTTGAGGTAGCGCTTCTCGAACAGCCGCCGCGACGGGTCGTCCGCCGCGATTCCCGAGAGATAGGGCGGCACGCCGGCGTCGGGCAATTCGGTCTCGGCGCAGGAAATCATCCGCACCCATGGAATTCCCGAAGCGGCGAGCGCGGGGAACATGACGACATTGTCGAGCACCACCGCGTCAGGCTTCAACCTGGCCAGCAATTGCCGAAGCGGAGCTTCCACGGCGATCGCGGTATCGACGATGGCGTCCCATGTCGGACCGACATAGCTGTCTAGCTGTTCGAGAGGCGACAGGTTGAAATGCGGCAGGTGCCTGCTGACGAAATCCAGCCATGTGTCCGGCTTCTCACCGCCGCCGCCCGCAGGCAGCGGGTGCTCGGGAAAACCATAGTCCGCAAACAGGCCGGTGAACCCCGGATGGCAGATGAACACAGGCCGCGCGCCGCGCTCACGCAGCGCCTGCGCGATGCCGATGCAGTTCAGCGCGGCGCCGAAACTCGCTTCCGGGAAGAGCGCGACAATGGGAGAGGCGCGCACCATCATCGGCTGGACCGTTCACCGGTCCGCTCACTGGGTCGAGCGCCGGCTGGCAGGACCGGCGCGCCGCGGCTCGCCGCCTGGGGGCGCTGGCTGCGCGACAGGCGCAGATGCACCCGCATGAGGTCGGCGGCGGCGTCGAACTGCCTGGCCTCCAACTGGTCGAGGATGGCAAGATGTTCACGTGTCGACTGCTTGAGGCGGAAGACATTCACCGAATGCAGCGCGCCCGGCAGGCGCCGCAGCTTGAGATGGTGCAGGATCGCCTCGCCGATGAAGCGGTTTGATGCGCCGCGCGCCACCATGCCGTGGAATTCGAGGTCGAGACGCTGGAACTCGCGAACCTCGAACGAGACCTCCGGCGATGCCAGTTGCGCCTCCATGCCGAAGCGCATCGCTGCTGCGCGCCCCTCGTCCAGCTTGAAGCCTGCCTCAAGGAGTGCAGCCGGTTCGAGCAGCAGGCGGTAGTCGTAGCTTTCGGCGAGCGCTTCAGGCCCGTCCTGGGCTGCGCGGAACAGCCAGGACTGGCCGGGAGCTTTATCGATCCAGTTTTCGTTTTCCAGTACTCTTAGAGATTTTAGTACCGCCCTTCGATCCTTGCCATAACGACGCGACAGGCTGCTTGCCGTCACCGTCTCGTCCAGGCGGCGCGCCGCGCGGTCGCGGAGTATGGATTCGGCCAGCCGGTCCTCGTCGGCGCTCGGCAGATCGGCCGCTGCCTCGACCGTTCCGGAAGGGTCGATGGCCAGCGCATAGCCTGCGTCGCGCTGCCATGTGAGCACCCCCTGGTCGGCGAGAAGCCGCATGGCAGCGCGCACAGGCGTTCGCGATACGTTGCACAGGGAGGCGATCTGCTGCTCGGCCAGCCTGTCACCGAGACGGAATCCGCCGCTGCGCACCACCGACAGGATCCGCTGCGCCAGTTCCAGATGGTTCGAACGCGGGCGGGATCTGGTGGTCTGCATTGCTTTGGTTATCCGCTGCACCGCGATCCTCTATCCAAATCAGGACCGGCGGAGCGCGATTATGGATTGACGTTCTTTTTGCGGCAATAGTACAGTTGCTCAAAAGGGCGAAATAATCGCCGGGGAACCATCGTCGCTTCGCGAGGGCGCAAGGGACGCGGACACCGAACTCTTCGACATCGAATTTCGCGACAATTGGGAGTCTGCCATGAAGACCACGAACAACCACGCCGCAACAGCGCGCAAGATCCTGCTTGGCCTTGGCCTTGCTACCCTCGCATCGGCGGCCAGCGCCGCCGATCTCGTCATCTCCAACTGGGACGGTTACATGGCGCCCGACGCCATGGATGCCTTCAAGGCCGCGACGGGCAACGGCGGCGAAGTCGTCAAGCACGCCACCAACGAGGAGATCATGGGCAAGCTCGTCGCCTCGGGCGGCAAGGGCTACGACGTCGTCTTCGTTTCATCGCCCTTCGCGGAAGTCCTCCACAACCTCGGCCTTACCGAGGCGATCGACGCATCCAAGGTGCCGAACCTCGCCAATCTTTACCCCGAGGCCGCCGCGCTCGCCTACGATCCGGGCAACACATTCTCCGTGCCCTACACTTGGGGCACGACCGGGCTTTGCTACCGCTCGGATCTGGTCAAGGCCGAACCCGCTTCCTGGAATGACCTGCTGAAGCCCGCCGACGACATCAAGGGCAAGACGACGATGCTTGCCACCGACCGCTGGCTGCTTGCGGCGGGTCAGCTTGCCGACGGCTTCTCGGTCAACGAGGTCGACCCGGCCAAGATGGAGCAGGTGAAGAACACGCTGATCGAGGCGAAGAAGACGCTGCTCGCCTATGACGACACGACCTTCTACGCGAAGCTGGTATCCGGCGAGGCCGTCATGGTGCAGGCGTGGGACGGCTGGTGCAACTACGGCATCACCGACAACAAGGACATCAAGTATGTGATCCCGAAGGAAGGCTCGGACCTCTGGGTCGATACGATGGTGGTCATGAAGGCATCCGAGAACAAGGATGCCGCGTTCCAGTTCATCAACTTCATGCTCGATGCCAAGAACCACGGCTGGGCGGCCCAGAACATCCTCTACAAGGTGCCGAACAAGGCGGCGATGGACAGTCTGCCCGCCGAGCTTTCCGCAACCTATCCCAACATGGCGATGCCGGTCGCCGAACTGACCAAGTTCGAGGTGCTGCGCGACGTCGGCGATGCCCAGAAGGAGTATTCGCGCATCGTCAGCGAGATCAAGGCAGCGCAGTAAAGTTCAACCAGACGCAAAGGCCGGCCAAAGAGTGCGGCGAGCCATTTTCTCACCTCCCTCTGGCCTGCCGGCCATCTCCCCCTCAAGGGGGGAGATTGCACATCCGTCTGCGGCTTCGGCAGTTTCGGACGTTACAGGTAGTGGCACGGCATTCTCGCGATTGATCTCCCCCCTTGAGGGGGAGATGGCCGGCAGGCCAGAGGGGGGTGCGTCATAAATACCTCCCGCTCCACTTTCCTGATGGCGCCGGCGCTTGTCTGGCTCATCGGCCTGATGGTGATTCCCTGCGGCCTGGTGCTCGCGCTGGCCTTCTTCCAGCGCGGCATCTATGGCGGGGTGGACTACACCTTCACGCTGGAAAACTTCACCAGGGTATTTGACCCTCTCTACGCCGGCATCTTCCTGAATTCGGCGCGCATCGCCGGCATCGCGACCCTGATCGCGGTGGTCATCGGCTATGCAGCCGCCTACGCGATCGCATCGTGCAGGCAGTCGCTGCAGCCGGTGCTGCTGTTCTTCGCGGTGCTGCCGTTCTGGTCGAACTACCTGATCCGCACCTATGCGTGGATCGTTCTTTTGAACCGCGAGGGTCTGGTGACGCAATTGCTGCGCTGGTTCGGCTACACCGGCGAGCCGCCGTCCATGCTCTATACCGAAGGCGCGGTCATCGCCGGTCTCGTCTATAACTACCTGCCGTTTGTGATCCTCGCCTGCTACGCGCCCCTGTCGCGCATGAATCCCGAACTTGCGGAAGCGTCGCGCGACCTCGGCGGGTCGGCCTTCACCACGTTCCGGCGCATCATCCTGCCGCTGACGCTGCCCGGCATCGCGGCCGGTGCGGTGTTCGTCTTCGTGCTGTCGATCGGCAATTTCGTGACGCCGGCGCTGCTTGGCGGCGGGCGTTTCCAGATGATCGGCAATCTGGTCTACGACCAGTTCCTGACCGCCAACGACTGGCCGTTCGGCGCAGCACTTTCCATGGCCCTGATCGCCATTATGATGTTGTTGCTGTTCGCGCAGGCCCTGGCCACCGACCGCGCTTCCGGGCGCACTGCTCCCGTCAGGGAGGACGGCTAGATGGCCGACCGCTCGCGCGCCTCACGGCAGACGGCCACCACGGTTCTGGTGCTGGTCTTTGCCTTTCTATACGTGCCAATCGCGGTGCTGGTCGCGCTCTCCTTCAACGAGGGCGGCCTGCCGACCGTCTGGTCGGGCTTCTCCTTCAAATGGTATGTTTCGCTGGCCGGAAACCGGGACATATTGTCGGCCGCGCTGAACACGCTGATCGTCGCCGTCGCCTCGACCGCCATCGCCACGCTGCTCGGAACGCTGCTCGCCATCG
>JAPLOZ010000102.1 GCA_026400435.1 Hyphomicrobiales bacterium
GATGCCGTTCACAGCCAATCGGCAATTCAAGAAGAACCCTCGCATGCTGGTTGCGGCGGAGGGCATGTATTACACGGCGGCGGATGGCCGGAAGCTGCTCGACGGCTGCGCCGGCATGTGGTGCTGCAATGCCGGCCATGCGCGGCCGCGCATCGTCGAGGCGATCGCCAACCAGGCGGCCGAGCTGGATTACGCGCCGGCCTTCCAGATGGGCCATCCTATCGTGTTCGAGCTCGCCAACCGGCTGGTCGATATCGCGCCAAAGGGAATGGACCATGTGTTCTTCACCAATTCCGGGTCGGAATCGGTTGAGACGGCGCTGAAGATGGCGATCGCCTACCATCGCGTCAAAGGCGAGGGTGCGCGCACCCGGCTGATCGGCCGCGAGCGCGGCTATCATGGCGTCAATTTCGGCGGCATCTCGGTCGGCGGCATCGTCACCAACCGCAAGATGTTCGGCACGCTGCTCGGCGGCGTCGACCACATGCCGCACACCCATCTGCCCGAGAAGAACGCATTCACGCGCGGCGAACCGGAATACGGCGCGGAACTGGCCAATGAACTGGAGCGCATCGTCACGCTGCACGATGCATCCACCATCGCCGCCGTCATCGTCGAGCCGGTTGCGGGCTCCACCGGCGTCCTGATCCCGCCGAAGGGCTATCTGCAGAAGCTGCGCGAGATCTGCACCAAGCACGGCATATTGCTGATCTTCGACGAGGTGATCACCGGCTTTGGCCGTCTCGGCACGCCATTCGCGTCCGACTATTTCGGCGTCGTCCCCGATATCATGACGACGGCCAAGGGCGTTTCCAACGGCGTCATCCCGATGGGCGCGGTCTTCGTGAAGAAGGAAATCCACGACGCGTTCATGACCGGCCCCGAGCATATGATCGAGTTCTTCCACGGCTACACCTATTCGGGAAACCCGATCGCCTGCGCGGCGGCACTCGGAACGCTCGACACCTACAAGGAAGAGGGCCTGCTGACGCGCGGGGCGGAACTCGCTTCCTACTGGGAGGATGCGCTGCATTCGCTGAAGGGCGAGCCGCATGTCATCGACATCAGAAACATCGGCCTGATCGGCGCGATCGAGCTTGCGCCCATAGCCGGCAGCCCGACCAAGCGCGCCTTCTCGGCGTTCGTGAAGGCGTTCGAGCACGGTGCGCTGATCCGCACGACCGGCGACATCATCGCGCTGTCGCCGCCGCTCATCATCACCAAGGGCCAGATCAACGAACTGATCGACCACGTCCGCGACGTGCTGAGGGCCGTCGACTAGCAGCAGGCAACAAGGAAGTAGCATGGCGGCCCCCGGCGAAAATCTTAGAGTCAATTCAGACCGTTTGTGGGATTCGCTGATGGAGATGGCGAAGATTGGCCCCGGCATCGCCGGGGGCAACAACCGCCAGACCGTGACCGACGAGGACGGCGAGGGGCGGCACCTCTTCCAGAAATGGTGCGAGGCGGCTGGTCTGAAGGTGGGCGTCGACCAGATGGGGACGATGTTTGCCCGCCGCGAAGGCACCGACCCCGGAGCCCTGCCGGTCTATGTCGGCAGCCATCTCGACACGCAGCCGACCGGCGGCAAGTTCGACGGCGTTCTTGGCGTGTTGGGGGGGCTTGAGGTCGTCCGCACGCTCAACGACCTCGACATCAAGACGAAGCACCCCATCGTGGTGACAAACTGGACCAACGAGGAGGGCGCGCGCTTTGCGCCGGCGATGATGGCGTCGGCGGTATTTGCCGGCATCATCACCCAGCAATATGCCTATGAGCGCCAGGACAAGTCCGGCAAGACGTTCGGCGACGAGCTTGTCCGCATCGGCTGGAAGGGCGACGAGGAGGTCGGCGCGCGCAAGATACACGCGTTCTTCGAACTGCATATCGAGCAGGGACCGATCCTCGAGGACGAGGACATCGAAATCGGCGTCGTCACGCACGGCCAGGGGCTCAAATGGCTGCAGGTGACGCTGACCGGCAGGGAGGCGCATACCGGTTCGACGCCGATGCCCAAGCGCCGCAATGCCGGGCTCGGCATGGCGCGCGTGATCGAGCTGATTCACGAGATCGCCATGGACTACCAGCCGCACGCCGTCGGCGCGGTCGGCCACATGGAGGCATACCCGAATTCGCGCAACATCATCGCCGGCCGCACGGTCTTCACGGTCGACATCCGCTCGCCGGAAAAAGAAGTGCTGGACGAGATGGACGCCCGCATCCGCGCCGGCATCGCCACCATCTGCGAGGCGCTCGACATCGCGTTCGAGATCGAGCAGGTCGGCCATTTCGACCCGGTGACTTTCGATGCGGGCTGCGTGAAGGCGGTGCGCGACGCAGCCGAGAGGCTCGGCTACTCGCATCGCAACATCGTTTCGGGGGCAGGGCACGACGCCTGCTGGATCAACCGGGTGGCGCCGACCGCCATGGTGATGTGCCCGTGCGTCGACGGCCTCAGCCACAACGAGGCCGAGGAAATCTATCCCGAATGGGCTGCGGCCGGCTGCGACGTGCTGTTCCATGCGGTCGTCGAAACGGCGGTAATCGCGGATTGAAGGCGACCGGCGTTCGGGCTGTCGCGTGTGCAAAAAGCCGGGGCGGCGTAGACGCCTGTTGGATATTCTACGAAACTGGGACGATTTTGGGGTAAGGCCGGGCGGTGTTCATGACGGTTGCAGAAGCCAAGGCGCAGGCGACGAAGCCTGTCGTCGAAGCGAAAAATCTCGGGCTCACGTTCCGGACCAATGACGGGCCGGTGCAGGCGCTGACCGACGTCAACCTGACCATCGACAAGGGCGAATTCGTCTCCTTCATCGGCCCGTCGGGCTGCGGCAAGACGACGTTCCTGCGGGTCATCGCCGACCTCGAAAAGCCCACCGAAGGGATGATAGCCGTCAACGGAATGACGTCGGAGCAGGCGCGCGAGAGCCGGGCGTATGGCTATGTGTTCCAGGCCGCGGCGCTGTTTCCGTGGCGCACGATCGCCAGCAATGTGGCGCTGCCGCTGGAGATCATGGGCATCGCCAGCGCCGAGCAGAAGACCCGCATCGCGCGGGTGATGGAACTGGTCAACCTGACCGGCTTCGAGAACAAGTACCCCTGGCAGCTTTCAGGCGGCATGCAGCAGCGCGCTTCTATCGCGCGCGCTCTCGCCTTCGATGCAGACCTTCTGCTGATGGACGAGCCGTTCGGCGCGCTCGACGAGATCGTGCGCGACCATCTCAACAAGCAATTGCTGGAACTCTGGGCGCGCACCAACAAGACGATCTGCTTCGTTACGCACTCGATTCCCGAGGCGGTCTATCTTTCGACGCGCATCGTGGTGATGTCGCCACGTCCGGGCCGGGTCACCGACGTGATCGAATCGACTCTGCCGAGGGAGCGTCCGCTCGACATTCGCGAGAGCGCCGAATTCATCGCCATAGCGCATCGTGTGCGCGAAGGTCTCCACGCCGGTCACAGCTATGAGGATTGAGCGGACCTGCAACCTGCCGGTCGAGGTGCGCTAGTGGACCGCACCCGCGACAAGGTCTTGCCCGTGCTCGCAATCCTCGCAGGGCTGGTGGTCGTCTGGTACGTCGGCGCGATGCTGCTCAACGCGCCGTTTCAGCGCGATCTCGACCGGCGCGCTGGCGAGACGCGCGGCACGGTCGAATTCATCGGCAAGACGCTGTCGCAGCCTAAGCCGACGTTGCCCGCCCCCCATCAGGTCGCGGCAAATTTCTTCGAGAATACGTTCCTGAGGAAGATCACCAGCAACCAAAGCCTGGTGTTTCATGCGTGGATTACGCTTTCTTCGACGCTGCTCGGCTTCGTGTTCGGTACCGCGCTTGGCATCGCCATCGCGGTCGGCATCGTCCACTTCACCTCGCTTGACCGCAGCTTGATGCCCTGGCTGATCGCCTCGCAGACCATCCCGATCCTCGCCATCGCGCCGATGGTGATCGTGGTGTTCGCCGCGATCGGCGTGACCGGCATCATCCCGAAGTCGCTGATCTCGACCTATCTGTCGTTCTTCCCGGTCGCGGTCGGCATGGTGAAAGGCCTGCGCTCGCCGGAACTCACCCATCTCGACCTGATGCACACCTACAATGCCAGCCCCGCGCAGACGCTGTGGAAGCTGCGCGTGCCGGCCTCCATGCCGTTCCTGTTCGCCTCGATGAAGGTCGCAGTCGCTGCAAGCCTCGTCGGCGCGATCGTCGCCGAACTGCCGACCGGAGCGGTCGCCGGTATCGGCGCCAAGCTGCTGTCGGCGTCCTATTACAGCCAGACGATCGACATGTGGTCGGCGCTGGTGGCGGGGTCGATCGTGGCCGGGCTTCTCGTCACGCTTGTTGGCTGGATCGGCAGGCTCGTCGACCGCTCGATGGGGGCGAGACCCGCATGAGGTGGTTCGCGCCCTCCTGGCAGGCGCTGCTCGCCGTCGTGCTTTGCATCGGCGCCGGCCTGCTGGGCGTGATGAGCCTGCCAGAAGCCACCGCGCTGGCGCAGCCGGCTGCTTCTATCGCCTATCCATGGGCTGCGTCCAAGAGCCTGATCTTCGACGCCATCCTGATCAGCGCCGCCTTCTCGATGATGCGGGTGCCGCCGGCTGTGGCCGCGCTAGCGCTGTTTGCCGGCGCGCACCTTGCCGCCTGGCTGCTGCTCTCGGGCATCGCCGGCTTCGAAGGAACGGCGCTTGCACCGTTCTATCTGCTGATGGCTGCAGCCTGGCTGCTCGCCTGGCGTTGCGTCACCATCCTGTCGGGGCTGAAGCCCACGCATCGCCTTGCAAAAACACTGGTCGGTCTGCTGATTCCGGTGATTTTCGGGGCGTGGCTGCTGATCATCTGGGAAGGGGTGGTGCGCGGCGCCGGCATTCCCTTCATCCTGTTGCCGCCGCCGTCGGCGATCGGTGCGCGCATTGCGACGTCGGTGCCGATACTCGCGGCCGACGTGCGCCAGACGATATTCAAGGCAGTCATCGCCGGTTATGCGATCGGCTGCGGCGCGGGCTTCCTGACAGCCATCCTCGCCGACCGGGTGTCGTTCCTGCGCCGCGGGCTGCTGCCGATCGGCAACATGGTTTCGGCGCTGCCGATCATTGGCGTGGCGCCCATCATGGTGATGTGGTTCGGCTTCGACTGGCAGTCGAAAGCGGCGGTCGTCTCCATCATGACGTTCTTCCCGATGCTGGTGAACACGGTGACCGGGCTGGCCGAATCCGGCCACATGGAGCGCGACCTGATGCGCACATATGCGTCGAGCTACTGGCAGACGCTGTTCAAGCTCAGGCTGCCGGCGGCCGCACCATTCATATTCAACGCGCTGAAGATCAATGCGACGCTGGCGCTGATCGGCGCGATCGTCGCTGAATTCTTCGGCACGCCGGTCGTCGGCATGGGTTTCCGTATATCGACCGAGGTTGGCCGCATGAACATCGACATGGTATGGGCCGAAATCGCTGTTGCAGCGCTGATCGGTTCGGTCTTCTATGGAATCATAGCCCTGATCGAGAGGGTAGTCACATTCTGGCATCCGTCACTTCGATAAGAACGGCGGAGCCGCAACAAGGGGACGATCTAAATGAACAGCAGGGTTAGACTATTATTGGCGTTGGTGCTGGCTGCCATTGTGGTGGCCGCGATCTGGTTCTTTGCTTTCCGCGGTCCGCCACCGGCCGAAAAGGTGACGCTGCAGCTCAAGTGGGTGACGCAGTCGCAGTTTGCCGGCTACTATGTCGCCAAGGCCAAGGGCTTCTACACAGAGGAGGGCCTCGACGTTGAGATCAAGCCGGGCGGTCCCGATATCGCGCCCGAGCAGGTGATCGCCGGCGGCGGCGCCGACGTCATCGTCGACTGGATGGGCGGCGCGCTGGCTGCACGCGACAAAGGTGTAGCGCTCATCAACATCGCGCAGCCGTTCAAGAAGGCAGGCATGGAAATGGTCTGCCCGGCGGACGGCCCGGTCAAGACGGAAGCCGACTTCAAGGGCCATACGCTCGGCGTCTGGTTCTTCGGCAACGAATATCCGTTCTACGCCTGGATGAACAAGCTCGGGCTGTCGACCGAAGGCGGCGCTGACGGCGTCAACGTTCTGAAGCAGAGCTTCGACGTTCAGCCGCTGATCCAGAAGCAGGCGGACTGCATCTCGGTGATGACCTACAACGAGTACTGGCAGCTGATCGACGCCGGCTACAAGCCCGAAGACCTCATCGTCTTCAACTACACAGAGATGGGCAACGACCTCCTTGAAGACGGCCTCTACACGATGGAGGACAAGCTCAAGGACCCGGCCTTCGAGGAGAAGATGGTCAAGTTCGTCCGCGCCTCCATGAAGGGCTGGAAGTACGCCACTGAGAATCCCGATGAGGCTGCCGCCATTGTTGTCGAGAACGGCGGACAGGACGAAAACCACCATAAGCGCATGATGGGCGAAGTCGCCAAGCTGGTCGACAATGCCGACGGCAAGCTGATCCCGGCGGCATACGACCGCACCGCCAAGGCGCTGCTCGACCAGAAGATCATCTCGAAGCCTGCGGAGGGTGGCTATACCACCGCCATCACCGACAAGGCGATCAAGTAATACCTGGACGTCCAGGTTAAGGCGAAAGGGGCGGGCGACCGCCCCTTTTTGCTGAGCGCAAGTTCGACTATATGTGAAAACATTCACAGTCGAATGTGATGGAGCGGCCATGTCAATCGCGATCAAGCTCGAGCCGCTTCGCAAGCTGGACCGCCAGACCAACATCGTATCGCTCGTTTTCTTGCTGAGATGGTGGCGGCGTCGAGCGACCCAAGGCTCTCGGCGAATCTCTCTCCGGCCCATTGTGGGCTTATTGGAAATAGCGTGTCGGCGACTATCGCATCATCTGCGACATCGAGGAGGCCCGCATCACCGTTTTGGTGCTCGAAATTGGCAACCGCCGCGACATCTACCGTCAGCTGACTACGCCGCGCGTGGCTCGATCGACTGGATTTCGTCTTCCGCAACGGTGGCCAAGTCAAAATTGGCCTGAAGGTTCATCCAGAACTGCGGTGTCGTGTTGAAATAGCGCGCCAGCCTCAGCGCCGTATCGGCGGTGATTGCGCGCTGTTCCCTCACGAGCTTTTCGATCCGGTCGCGCGGTACATGCAGCGCTCGGGCAAGAGCACCTGATGTGAGCGCATAGTCGGGCAAGAAGTCCTCGCGCAGGATTTCGCCGGGGTGAATGGGGCGGGGTCGTGGGGCGTTCATCGTACGCCTCAATGATAATCCACTATCTCTACGTCGAAAGCGTCCCCGTCCTTCCAGACGAAACACAGCCTCCATTGCTGGCTGATGCGAATGGAATGCTGGCCGCTCCGGTCACCTCCAAGGGCCTCCAGATGGTTGGAAGGCGGAACCTTCAGATCCGACAACGCGGACGCAGCATCAAGCTGTGCCAGTTTGCGCTGAGCCCTTGCAATCAGGTCGCTCGGAAACCCCTTGGACGTTCGTCTAGACCGAATTCCGACGATCCGTTTGTCCTTGATCGTCCGTAATCATGGAAATATGCATCCTATTGAGATACAGATTTCAAGATCAGCGCTTCTCCCGGATCTGCGTCAGCGTCCTCGTCGGGGTGATCGCCTCGGGGTCGAGCTTGATCTCGATGATCGAAGGCTTGCCGCTCTTGCGCGCGCGTTCGAAGGCGGGAGCGAATTCCTCTGTCGTCGCCACCGTCTCGCCGTGCCCGCCGAAGGCGCGTGCATAGGCGGCGAAGTCGGGGTTCTTCAGATCGGTGCCCGAAACGCGGCAGGGATAGTCGCGCTCCTGGTGCATGCGGATCGTCCCATAGATGCCGTTGTTGAGAATGACGACGACGATGGGCAGGCCGTACTGAACGGCTGTCGCGAACTCCTGTCCGTGCATCAGGAAATCGCCGTCGCCAGCCCACACGATCACCTCCCGATCCGGAAACACGTGCTTGGCGGCGACGCCGGCCGGCAGGCCGTAGCCCATCGAGCCCGAGGTCGGAGCCGCCTGCGTGTTGAAGCGGCGGTAGCGGTGAAAGCGGTGCATCCAGGTCGCGAAGTTGCCGGCGCCATTGCAGATGATGGCATCGGCAGGCAGGACGTTCTCCAGATGCGCCATGATGGGTCCCATGTGAACCCGGCCCGGACCGGTTGCCGGCGGCGTCGACCATGCGAGATAGGACTGGTGCAGTTGCTCGGTTCGGTTCGCCCATACCGGCGATTTCGACGGGGCGGTCCTCGCGAACGCATCGGCGAACGCCGCAGGCGTGGCGTTGATCGCCACGGTTGGCCGGTAGACCCGGCCGAGTTCCTGCGGGTCGGGATAGACGTGGACCAGTTTCTGGTCGGGATAGGGGCTTTTCAGCAGCGTATAGTCCGAGGACGGCATCTCACCGAAGCGGCAGCCGACCAGAAGCACCAGATCCGCCGCCTTGATATAGTCGCCAAGCCCAGGGTTGATGCCGATGCCGACGTCGCCGGCATAGCTCGCATGAAGTTGGTCGCAGAGCGCCTGCCGCCGGAACGAGCAGCCGACGGGAAGCGACCAGCGCTCCAGCGAGGCGCACATCTGCTTTACGGACTGTTCTGTCCAGCGCGTGCCGCCGAGAATGACGAACGGCCGTTCGGCCTTTTCCAGAAGCGCCTGAAGAGCGGCCATCTCGGGGTCGCCGGGCCGGGTCTCGACGGGCGTGTAGGCGAGCGGCCTTGGCGCATCGACCAGATCGGTCAGCATATCCTCGGGAAGCGAAATCACCACCGGCCCAGGCCGGCCTGATGTCGCAACGCTGAAGGCGCGCGTCACGAGTTCCGGAATGCGCTCGGCATCGTCGATCTCGACAACCCACTTGGCGATATCGCCGTAGAAGCGCTTGTAGTCGACTTCCTGGAATGCCTCGCGTTCCTTAATCCCGCGCGCGATCTGGCCGATGAACAGGATCATCGGATTGGAGTCCTGGCGCGCGATGTGGACGCCGGCCGACGCGTTGGTCGCGCCGGGGCCGCGCGTCACGAAGCAGATGCCGGGCTTGCCAGTCAGCCGGCCTTCGCAGTCGGCCATTATCGCAGCGCCGCCTTCCTGGCGGCAGACGATCGTCTCGATCGGCGAATCGTGCAGCGCGTCGAGCACGGCGAGATAGGATTCGCCCGGCACGCAGAATATGCGCTGCACACCGTTGGCTTCGAGCGCGTCGACGATCAATTGTCCGCCAGTCTTCATGGGACCATCTTCATTTCTGCGGCTTCTCCAGCTCGGCGAGGATTTCGGCGGTGTGCTCCCCAAGCCGCGGCGAGGGACGGTCGTAGGTCAGCGGCGTCGCAGACATGACCATGGGCGAGCGCACCGAAGGCAGCGCGTTGCCGTGGCCATCGTCGAGATCGAGCCGCATGCCGCGCGCGATGGTCTGCGGATCGGCAAACATCTCGCCGATCGTGTTGATCGGCGCGGCCGGCACGCCAGCTGCGTCGAATTTTGCAAGCAGCGGCGCGCGCTCGAAATGCGCCAGCGCCGCGATCATCTTCTCACGCAGGCGGGGATGGTTGGCTACGCGCGCGGAATTCGTCGCGAAGTCGGGGTCCCCAGCCAGCGCATCGAGGCCGACGATCCTGCAGAATTTGGCGAACTGTCCGTCATTGCCGACCGCCAGGATGAAATGGCCATCGGCTAGAGGCAACACCTCGTACGGAGCGATGTTGGGATGCGAGTTTCCCATCCTCAGGGGCGACTGCCCCGAGACCAGGAAGTTCAGGTTCTGGTTGGCGAGCACCGAGATCTGGGTGTCGAACAGTGCCATATCGATGTGCTGGCCCTCGCCGGTCGCCTCGGCATGGCGCAACGCCGCCTGTATGGCGATGACCGAATAGAGGCCGGTGAAGAGATCGGTGACGGCGACTCCGACCTTCTGGGGCTCGCCGCCTTTCGCGCCGGTGATCGACATCAGGCCGGACATGCCCTGAACGACAAGGTCGTAGCCCGCGCGCGGCGCATAGGGCCCGTCCTGTCCGAAGCCGGTGATCGAGCAATAGACGAGCTTGGGGTTGATCGTCTTCAGGTGGTCGTAGTCGAGACCGTATTTCTTCAAGCCGCCGAGCTTGAAATTCTCGATCAGCACGTCGGCTGTCGCCACCAGTTTGCAGATCGTCTCGGCGCCTTCGGGCGTCGAGAAGTCGATCGCGATGGAACGCTTTCCCCGGTTGGTCGAGTGATAATAGGCGGCCGACAGGTTCTCACCGTCAGCCCCCATGACGAAGGGAGGACCCCACTTGCGGGTGTCGTCGCCGCCATCGGGATTTTCGACCTTGATCACGTCGGCGCCGAGGTCGGCCAGCATCTGCCCGGCCCACGGACCGGCAAGCACGCGGGCAAGCTCTATGACGCGGATACCATGGAGAGGGGGATTGGACATTGGGTGCTGCGGTGCATCGTTGGACAGACCTCGAGCATCTATCAGGTCGGCTTGGTGGATGTCACCTTCGTGCGCTGGTCCAGTGCGCCAGCGGGCTCAGTTTTTCAGCGTTTCGTCCACCCAATCCGCGAAGTGTTCCATGATCACGTTCCGATTCACCTCGTTCAGGCTTTCGTGGCGCGTGTCGGCGTAAACCGTTGAATTGAGATTCGAAAAGCCTATCCGTCTCAGCCGGCGGGCGAAGGATTCAACCGCCTTGCCGCCGTCGGTCGCGGGGTCCTTTTGGCCACCCACGAGGTTGATCGGCAGGCCGCGTGGCACCGCCGAGAACCTGCTGTCGTCAGCACCGGCGAAGATGAAGCCGAACAGATCACGCCAGAGCGACACCGAGGCGTCCCAGCCGCAGAGCGGGTCGTCGATGTATTTCCTGACTTCATCCGGATCGCGCGACAGCCAGTCGAACGGCGTGGCGTGGCCGGGCACCTTGGCGCCCCACGCATGGAACGTCAGGCGGGGCAGGAGCCTGGATGGGACGTCGGAGCCAAGGCGGAACTTTTCCCAGGCAAGGATCGCCAGGGCGGCGCGGCCAGCCAGCCCGGCGGAGAAATTCGCGTTCCAGATCGCGGCCCCAGCGACGGTATGCGGATGCGCTTGCAGGAATTTCGTGGCGATCAGCCCGCCCATCGAATGGCCGAAAAGGATGACCGGCAGGCCCGGATGCTCGCGGCCGATCATCTCGTGGATGGCGGCGACGTCGGCGATCACCTTGTCGCCGCCGGAAGTCATGGCGAACCGGCCGGGCGGCGCGTCCGCGGCGGTGGTAAAGCCGTGGCCGCGATGGTCGTGCGCGTAGCTGTGGAAGCCGCGCTTGCCGAGAAACTCGGCAAAGCGCTGGTAGCGCAAGGCGTGCTCGGCAAGGCCGTGATTGATCTGGATCACGGCGCGCGGCGGGCCGTCCGCCAGCCTCGTATAGAGGTTGAGGGACGCGCCGGTCGGCGAGTCGATCCTTCGCTGCGCCTGAAACGCCACGATCGCAGGCGTTATCTCGGCGCGGTCGGCGTCTGCCGCGATCCCTGCCATGCCCAGCGTGCGAGCGACCATATGCTGCCACCTGTCGCCATGCCGAGCAGGTAGATGACGATGAACAGGACGGCGAGCGGCGCGCTAATGCTGAACCCGAGGAAGGCGACCGTCACGGTCTGCAGGTTCTGCAGCGCGAAAATCAGCAATGCAACAGCCAGAACAACGACCACTGACGTATGAAACCACCGCATGAAGGCCTCCCCTCGGTTTTCGGGCGGATGTGATTGCCCACGATGCCTGCGTCCATGCGGCCGCACAAGGGGTGGATTTCGGGTGGCGGCGCTTGTCAGTAAAGCACCGCTCCCGGCTTGCGGGAGACGCCTGCCAGCCTATATACGCGTCATTCGCTTCGCGGCGCCGGCATCTTGGGCGCCTGTCCGACAGTTTGAGCCGTTTCGATGCACTCCGCCATTTCCGTATCCAATCTGTCGAAGTCCTATGATTCAGGTTTCGAGGCCCTCAAAGGCATCGACCTGGAAATACAACATGGCGAGATTTTCGCGCTGCTCGGTCCCAACGGCGCCGGCAAGACCACGCTGATCAACATCATCTGCGGCATCGTGAAGCCCGGCGAGGGCAAGGTGCTGGCCGACGGCCACGACATCGTCACGGATTTTCGCGCGACGCGCTCGCTGATCGGCCTGGTGCCGCAGGAACTGACCACCGACGCGTTCGAGACCGTCTGGGCGACCGTCAGCTTCAGCCGCGGCCTGTTCGGCAAGCCGAGGAACCCCGCGCATATCGAGAAGATCCTGCGCGACCTGTCGCTGTGGGACAAGAAGGATTCCAAGATCATGACGCTGTCGGGCGGCATGAAGCGGCGCGTGATGATCGCCAAGGCGCTCTCGCACGAACCCCGCATCCTGTTTCTCGACGAGCCGTCGGCCGGCGTCGATGTCGAACTCAGACGCGACATGTGGGAGGTGGTGCGCCGGCTGCGCGCCACCGGCGTCACCATCATCCTGACCACGCACTATATCGAGGAGGCCGAGGAGATGGCCGACCGCGTCGGCGTGATCAGCAAGGGCAGGCTCATCCTGGTCGAGGACAAGGCCGCGCTGATGAGCAAGCTCGGCCGCAAGGAACTCACGCTGCAACTGCAGAAGCCGCTCGACCAGGTGCCCGAAAGCCTCGCTGGCTTCGGGCTTGCGCTTTCAGACGACTGCGGCGAACTGACCTATGTCTATGACACGCAGGGTGAGCGCACCGGCATCACGCGGCTGTTCAAGGCGCTGGAAGCCGAGGAAATCCGCTTCCGCGACCTTGCCACCACGCAAAGCTCGCTGGAGGACATCTTCGTCAACCTCGTGAGCACGCGCACATGAATTTCCACGCGGTCAGGGCGATCTACAGGTTCGAGATGTCGCGCACGATGCGCACACTTCTGCAGAGCGTGGTGTCGCCGGTCGTCTCGACCTCGCTGTATTTCGTGGTCTTCGGCTCGGCTATCGGGTCGCGCATCACGGAGGTCGGCGGCGTCAGCTACGGCGCCTTCATCGTGCCCGGCCTCATCATGCTGTCGCTGCTCACGCAGAGCATCGCCAACGCATCCTTCGGCATCTATTTCCCGAAGTTCATCGGCACCATCTACGAACTGCTGTCTGCGCCGGTCTCCTTCATCGAGATCGTCATCGCCTATGTCGGCGCGGCCGCCACCAAGTCGATGATGATCGGGCTGATCATCCTGGCCACCGCCGGGCTGTTCGTGCCGCTGCAAATCCAGCACCCGTTCTTCATGCTGCTCTTCCTAGTGCTGACCGCCGTCACCTTCAGCCTGTTCGGCTTCATCATCGGTATCTGGGCGAACAATTTCGAGAAGCTGCAGCTCATCCCGCTGCTCATCGTCACGCCGCTCACCTTCCTTGGCGGCAGCTTCTATTCCATCGACATGCTGCCGCCGGTCTGGCGCACGATCAGCCTGTTCAATCCGGTTCTCTATCTCGTCTCGGGCTTCCGCTGGAGCTTCTACAGCCACTCCGACGTCAGCGTGGCCGTCAGCCTCGGCATGACCTTCGCCTTCCTGGCCGCCTGCCTGATCTTCGTCTGGTGGATTTTCAGGTCAGGCTGGCGCATCAAGAGCTGACGACAGGCCTAGGGGCCATTGCCGTTGCCCGCGCCATCGCCTAAATAGCGCGCAACTCTCCATCCAGATCAGGGATACCGCGCGCGTGGCACGCCAGTTCATCTATCACATGGCCGGGCTGAACAAGGCCTACGGCACCAAGAAGGTGCTTGAGAACCTTCATCTGTCCTTCTATCCGGACGCCAAGATCGGCATTCTCGGCCCCAACGGGTCGGGCAAGTCGACGGTGCTGCGCATCATGGCCGGGCTGGACACCGAGTTTTCCGGCGAAGCCTGGCTCGCAGAGGGCGCGACCGTGGGCTACCTCGCGCAGGAGCCGCAGCTCGATGCCGCCAAGACGGTTTTCGAAAACGTCATGGACGGCGTCGCCAAGAAGACTGCCATCATCGAGCGCTACAACGAGCTGATGATGAACTATTCCGACGAGACCGCCGACGAGTCGGCCAAGCTCCAGGACGAGATGGACCGGCTGAACCTCTGGGACCTCGAACAGCAGGTCGAGATGGCGATGGAAGCGCTGCAGTGTCCGCCCAAGGATGCCGATGTGACCAGCCTGTCGGGTGGCGAGCGCCGCCGCGTGGCGCTCTGCCGGCTGCTGCTCGAACAACCCGACCTTTTGCTGCTCGACGAGCCGACCAACCATCTCGACGCCGAGACCACGGCCTGGCTGGAAAAGCACCTGCGCGACTATCCGGGCTCTGTGCTGATCATCACCCACGACCGCTACTTCCTCGACAACGTCACCGGCTGGATCCTTGAGCTCGACCGTGGCCGGGGCATTCCCTACGAGGGCAACTACACGAAATATCTCGACGCCAAGGCCAAGCGCTTGATCCAGGAAGGCCGCGAGGACGACTCGCGCCAGAAGGCGATCTGGCGCGAGCGCGAGTGGATCGCGTCCAGCCCCAAGGCGCGTCAGACCAAATCGAAGGCTCGCATCAAGGCCTACGAGGATCTGGTCGAGCAGGCCGACAAGCGCCGCCCGACCGACACGCAGATCGTCATCCCGGCCGGCGAGCGGCTCGGCAACGTCGTCATCGAGGTCGAGGGACTGAACAAGGGGTTTGGCGACGAACTGCTGATCGAAAACCTCGCCTTCAAGCTGCCGCCGGGCGGCATCGTCGGCATCATCGGTCCCAACGGCGCCGGCAAGACGACGCTGTTCAGGATGGTCACCGGCCAGGAAAAACCCGACGCCGGTTCGATCCGCATCGGCGAGACGGTCAAGCTCGGCTATGTCGACCAGAGCCGCGACGCGCTCGATCCCAAGAAGACCGTGTGGGAGGAAATTTCTGGCGGGGCCGAGGTGATCAAGCTCGGCAAACACGAGGTGAACAGCCGCGCCTACTGCTCGTCGTTCAACTTCCGCGGCGGCGACCAGCAGCAGAAGGTCGGCAACCTCTCGGGCGGCCAGCGCAACCGCGTGCACCTCGCCAAGATGCTGAAGAACGGCGGCAACGTGCTGCTGCTCGACGAACCGACCAACGATCTCGACACCGAGACGCTCGGTGCGCTCGAAGACGCGCTCGAGGCCTATGCCGGCTGCGCCGTTATCATTAGCCACGACCGCATGTTCCTCGACCGCATGGCGACCCACATGCTGGCCTTCGAGGGCGATGCGCATGTCGAGTGGTTCGAGGGCAACTTCGAGGAATACGAGAAGGACAAGGTGCGCCGCCTCGGCGCCGACGCGATCAACCCGCACCGCATGACGCACAAGCGGCTGACTCGGTAATTTGTGAAGCCCGCTCTCCTGTTATCGCTGAGAGCGGCTTGCCTGGATTCGTCAGGTGTCTAGCTTCTCGCCCCCTCACGGCACCCGGCAACAGAACGGGAAGAACGGCCCACTCAGACCCGGCGCGGCTGTCGGCGTGAAGGTGAAGTCGCGCACGGCGTCGCTTTCGTCGGTGCAGCCGCCGGGCGTTGCGGCGATCGTGCCCCTGACCGGGTGGCTGGTCTCGAAGGTCCACGGATCGGCCGAGGAGAAGGTCACGGTTCCCGGCGTCGTCTGGATGCCGGCGCCCGAGAAGGCGTCGATGAAGTCAGCGGTCATGCTGGCGCCACCGCAGGTGAGCTTGATCGCCCAGTTGGGCTCGAAGCCCGAGCAGATCATCGTCTGGCCGACGGGCACGAGGCCCTCGCAGGCATAGTCGGCGGCGTTTGCTGTACTGGAAGCGGCTATCAGCGTGGCGGTCAAAAGGACGGGTCGCAGTACGGCAAGCATGGCGTTTCCTCCTATGCTCCCAGCCCCAGACCGAAGCTACGCCTGTCGAGATGCGCGGTAAAGCGCCGCTTGCGCTCAGTCGAGCATCGCGACGAGCTTTTGCGCGTCGGGTTCCTTCTGCACGTCCAGCATCTCGGCAAAGAAGGCGTCGAGCCTGCCCCGTTGTCTGATCCGGTAGTGGACGCCGTGGTGCGTTCCCGGGAAAGCGATGGCGCGGCTCGCCGGCGCTATCTTCGCCAGCATTTCCGCGTCGCGGGGGTCCTTCGGGTGGTCGCGCGAATAGAGCAGGTAGAAGGGCGCGCGAAACGGGCCACGGCAATGGCACAGTGGATCGAACGCTTGCACGCGGCGTCGGTCCCGGACCAGCGCGCCGGGATGCCATGCAAAGCGCCCGCCGATGCTGATCGCCCTGTCGGCTGCCAGAAGATCGCCGCCGCGCAGCGCCGCAAAGCCGCCCATACTGGTGCCCAGCGTGACGACGCACGCGTAGCCTCCGCGCGCGGCGAATTCGCCTACCCGCCGCATCAATTCGGGCAGCGTCGCGGCATATCCCTCGATGCCCTTGTCGAAATGGCGCTTCGTCAGGTCGGAGAGCAGAAGCAGGTCGTATCGTGTGTCGTCGAGGGCTTCCAGAACCATGAAGAGCGGCATGCTCAGCCTGCCCCTGGAGGTGCCGAAACCGACGACAAGCGTGCTTGCCCCGCTGGCGGCTGAATAGAAGTTGACGCCAGTGGCAACCTCGGTGCGCAGGTAGCGGTGCGTCCGGCCAAGGAGGCCGTAGGCGTTCGAAATCGTCTGCCCGCCTTCGGCCGGGTCGAACAGCGCATCAAGCGTTTCGGCGTCGATCTCGGCGCGGGTTCTTCGCCGGAACTTAAACACGCCTTGCGGCGGCGACCAACTCGACCAGCTCCGCGATGTTGGAGCAGCGGTTGACGGCCTCCTCGTTGAGATGGATGGCGAAGCGGTCCTCGACGCCCATGATGAATTCCATGGTCTCGAGACTGTCGACGTCGAAGGAGTCGATCGGCCGGGACAGCATCTCCTCATCCGTCATGGCCGCGCCGGCCTGCGAAGTGTCGAGGCCGGTGATCTCGCGAAAAATCTCGACGCAGATGCGTGCCGTATCGTCAGTCATGCAGCCTCACCCCGGCAAATTCTGGATAGTTGAAGGCGTAGTCGCCGCTGCGAAGCCTGATTTCGCCAAGGGTGAAGCGCAGCGGAAGCCGGTTCACCGCCCTGGCGAGGCTGCGCCAGATGCTCAGCGTCATCGGCTTGCCGATGCACAGATGCCGGCCCCTGCCGAAGAAAAGATCGGCTTCCTCGCCGGATACCTGCCGCGATGTCGCGTCGATGACCAGCCGGACCTTCTGGTCCCTGGCGACCTTCATGCCGCCGATTTCGACGTCCCGGTTGGCGATGCGCTCGATGAAGGGAACGCCGGTGGCGACGAGGTTGGGTGGAAATTGCACCGCGCTCAGCTTCGCTTCGGGGTGCTGTTCGAGCACGTGCCAGAACGACAGCACGAGCGACCCCGTCAGCGCGTCGTTGCCAAGCGCATTCATGGCGACCGCGATTTCGGGCGTCGTCGGTATCCGGTCGGCGCGTTGCGCGAAGGCGCATCGCAAATCTGCGAGACTGTCGTTGACCTTCCTGCGCCGGTTGAGGCTCATTGCCCCGTCGAACACCTGGGAAAAGTTCGACTCCTTGACGAATTCGCGCTGGTCGACCTTCAGCCAGCGCGAAAACAGCTCGTGGAAAACCGGGCGGGCAAGCTGCCGCATCAGGTCGACTTCCTCGCCCGCCACGAAAATGTCGCGCACGAGGTCATCGATGAAAGCCTCCATGCCTGCGATGTTCTCGCGGGCGCTGTCTGACACGACCTTCGTCATCGCGGAGCGAAGCCGCCGATGCTCCGCGCCTTCCTTGGAAAACGGAATGTTGTCGAGCGTGTCTATGGAGGCCTTGAAATCCAGGCCGGTGCGCTCGGCGATCGTCCTGTAGTGATCGGCGAACGGATTGATGCGGAAATCCGCCGAGCGGAAGATCGCCGAGATCAGGTCGGTGTCGTAGACGCACAATACGTTGAGGTGCTCGTCGAAGCTGAACGGGCGCAGCGCCTGGTAGCGTCCGCTCCGGTCCGGCTGTTGGTGCAGAGTCAGCATGGGGTGTCCGTCGCTTCGCACGATATAGCGCGGAAGGTAACGGCTGCGATGCCCGGGTGCAACCGCCGGTAGCGCGCGCTACGTTCGCGTACAGCGCGCGCAGATTGGTCGATGCCATTTTGTGTCTGGACCTTGAGCCTGCCGCCAACGATGCTTGCCCACCAGACAAGGGACAGGGAATGACCGGGCCGACATCGCACCCTGCCGGGCAAGCCGAAATCCTGCCGGCGCGCAAGCTTGCCGCACACGTGACCGGTCTCTATGCGGCGCTGAAAGGCTCTTTCCAGACTGAGCCGGTGGCCGAACTCACGCTTGGCTTCGACGGAATCGCCGGCGACGTCCACGCTGGCGCGACGCGCCGTTCGGGTGGACGCGAGCCGTGGTATCCACGCGGTACCGAGATCCGCAACGAGCGGCAGTTGACGGTGGTGGCGGCGGACGAGCTGGCGGTGGTCGCCGGGCGCATGGGATTGGCCGAACTCCGGCCGGAATGGATCGGCGCGAACCTTGTCGTCGATGGCTTGCCAAATCTTTCGATGCTGCCGACGGGCACGCTGCTCTTCTTCAAGGGCGGCGCGACGCTGAAGGTCGACGGGCAGAACCATCCGTGCAGGCAGGCAGGTCGTTCCGTGGCAGAGCGCTCGGCGATGCCCGACATCAAGGCCGGCGCGATGGCGTTCGCCACGGTGGCGAAGCGCCTGCGCGGGCTGGTCGCCTGGGTGGAAAAGCCCGGCAGCATCGTCGACGGAGAAGAGATATCCGTCCGCGTTCCCGCGCAATGGATTTACGCGCCCTGACGATGCCGGAAGGCCGCGCCGGTTTGCGGCGCGGCCTTCTGGTCAGGCGGCCTGTGCCTTGCGGTTCTTTTTGGCGCCCTGCGCGAGATCGGCGACGTGATCCCACTTCTCCCAGACGGCGAGGCGGCTGGCATATTCCTGCTGGATCATCGGCAGGCCTATGTCGCCGAAGAAGACGCGCAGCGGCGGCTGCTGCGCGTCGACCAGCGCAAGCATCGCGGCGCCGGTCGCCTGCGGGTCACCGGGCACGACGCCCGCACGGCGGTCGGCCAGCATCTTGCGCACCGGCGCATAGGCTTCGATCGGCGTTGCGACCTTGGCCGACGGACCCGACCAGTCGGTCGAGAAGCCAGCCGGTTCGACCAGCGTGACGTGAATGCCGAACCCGGCGACCTCGCCGGCCAGCGCCTGGCTGAAGCCCTCGAGCGCCCATTTCGAGGCATGGTACATGCCAAGCGACGGGAAGGCGTTGACGCCGCCGATGGACGAGATCTGGATGATGTGGCCGGAACCTTGATTGCGCATTATGGGAAGCGCTGCTTGCGTCACCCAAAGGGCGCCGAACACATTGGTCTCGATCTGCGCGCGGGCATCCTGTTCGGTGATTTCCTCGATGGCGCCGAACTGGCCATAGCCTGCATTGTTGATGACGACGTCGAGCCTTCCAAAGCGCCGGTGCGCCTCGGCAATCGCGGTGTCGACGGCTCGCTTGTCGTTGACGTCGAGCTTGATTGCGGCGATGGCGTCGCCATAGCTGGCAACGAGGTCCCTGAGTGTGCCGACATCGCGTGCCGTAGCCGCGACCTTGTCGCCGCGCGCCAGCGCAGCTTCTGCCCAGACGCGTCCGAAACCCTTCGACGCGCCAGTAATGAACCAAACCTTGGATGTCATGGTGAATGCTCCTTGCCGCTGAGGGCAGCGATGGTTAGATACGGAGGCAACTCCGTTTCAGGCATATACGGAGCCGGCTCCGTTTTCCAAGGGGCCGCAAGGAAAAAATGTTGGAGGAAAGCCTGCGCCGTCCCCGAGCCGACGCCGAGCGAAACCGGCAAAAGCTGCTCGACGCTGCGTCAGCCCTGATCAAGCAAGGCAAGGGCGAGCTGTCGCTTGCCGCGGTGGCACACGAGGCCGACGTCGGCATAGGCACGCTCTACCGGAATTTTCACGACCGCGATGCGTTGCTTGCCGCGCTCTACCGCAGCGAAGTAGAGCGCCTTCACGATGCGGCCGAAATGCTCGCAAAGGACATGCCGCCGCTGGAAGCGCTGCGCGCGTGGCTCGGCCTCTATGCCGACCTGATGACGGTCAAGTACGGCCTGGCGGACGCGATGAAATCGGCGCTGAAGTCCGACGCGCAGATCTTTACACACTCGCGCAGCCGGCTTGCGGCCGCACTTTCGGCCCTGCTCTCCACGGCCGCCGAGGCCGGCGTGATCCGCCGCGACGCGGAGGCGGAGGATTTGTTGATCGCCGTCGCCGCTCAGGTCTCGGCATCCATCGGCGGGGCGGGCGCCGGGGAGCGTCGAGCCCGCTTGCTTGGCCTGATGGTCGATGGCTTGCGCTTTGGCGCGGCTGCAACCGGCCGCGGATAGCGAGCCCGGCCGATCCGCCGGCTCCCATGGTCCGGCGGCTTGGCGTCCATCAATCGGGATCGTCCGGGTCGAACAGCCGCGTCGCGCGCCACGAGGTGAGCACGTTGTTGGTGCGCTCGATGACGAAGAAACGCGCCGCATCGCGATCGTAGCCTTCCGCCAGAAGATGTTCATAGTCGGTGTGCTGGTGGCGCACATGTGCGACGGTCGTCAGCCACACGGCGATCGAAGGCGGCAGGTCGCGCATGTGCCGCGAACCGGCCTCGACGCGAATTGCCTCGATGTCGCTATAGGGCGCGCCGGGCAGTAGCAGCGTCAGCGCCTCGGCAAGGGCTTTTCGCCGCCTCGTGGTGGCGATCAAGCGGCATCTCCGCCGCAAGCCGGAACGCCTGCCTGGAGCATGCTCGGAAGCATCCGCGCCATTTTCTTGTCCGCCTGCGACATTGCCGGTTGCCAAACCTCCTGAGACGACATAAACATATCTTTATATCTCAATTGAAGAGACCGCAATATGACGTCAACGCTGGATGGACTGGTCGATACGCTCAAGGCGGCGGCGGAAACGAGCCGGCTGCGCATCCTGTCCCTGCTCGCACGCGGCGACCTTACCGTGTCGGACCTGACCGAGATTCTCAACCAGTCGCAGCCGCGCGTCTCGCGGCATCTGAAGCTTCTGCTGGAGGCTGGGCTGATCGGTCGTTACCAGGAAGGGTCCTGGGCCTTCTTCCGCATCGCCGACGGCGACGCAGCGCGCGATTTCGTGCACGGCATCGTCGGACGCGTCGACGCCGCCGACCCTCAGATCGATCGCGATCTCGAAAGGCTGGCTTCCGTGAAGCGCCGCAGGCAGACGAGGGCGGCAGAATACTTTTCCGCCAACGCGGCGAGCTGGGACGAGATCCGCTCCCTCCACGCGTCCGACCGCGCGGTCGAGGCAGCGCTCGTCAAGCTCGTCGGCAAGCGGCCGTTCCAGTCGATGCTCGACCTTGGCACCGGCACCGGCCGGCTGCTTGAAATCTTTGCGCCTCTCTACCGGCGCGGCGTCGGCATGGACATGTCGCGCGAGATGCTTGCCGTCGCCCGGGCCAATCTCGACAAGGCCGGCATTGGCCATGCCCAGGTGCGCCAGGGCGACATCTACGCGCCGCCCTTCGAGCGCGACAGTTTCGATCTCATCACCATCCACCAGGTGCTGCACTATCTCGACGACCCGGCGGCGGCGATCCGCGGGGCGGCGCGGCTGCTGCGTCCCTCAGGCCGGCTGGTCATCGTCGATTTCGCGAGCCACGCGCTGGAGTTTCTCCGCGAGGACCATGCGCACATGCGCCTCGGCTTCGCCGACCGGCAGATCGCCGACTGGCTCGCGGAGGCCGGGCTCGACCTTGAGGCATCCGAGCAGTTCGAACCACGCGGCAGCGGCGAAGACAGGCTTACAGTCAAGCTGTGGCTGGCGCGCGACCGACGCATCCTGATGGCCGAACCCGCCCGCGCAGGCGAAAGGGAGACGGCGTGATGAACGAGCCGCGTTTTTCCCGGCGTCCCGATATCGGCGCAAAGATCCACGTATCCTTCGAATTCTTCCCGCCCAAGACCGACGAGATGGAGGCTCGGCTGTGGGACACAGTGCAGCGCCTTGAGCCGCTCAGCCCCGAATTCGTCTCGGTCACCTACGGCGCAGGCGGGTCGACGCGCGAGCGCACTGCCCGCACTGTGAGGCGCATACTCAACGATTCCACGCTGACGCCGGCAGCGCATCTGACCTGCGTCGATGCTACGAGCGGAGACATCGACAAGGTGATCGCCGAATTCGCCGGCATGGGGGTGAAGCGCTTCGTGGCGTTGCGCGGCGATCCGGCCGCCGGCGTCGGCGAACGCTACCATCCGCACGAGAGCGGCTACGAAAACGCCGCCGAACTGGTGGCTGCGCTCAAGCGGACCGGCGACTTCGACATTTCGGTCTCTGCCTATCCGGAAAAGCATCCGGAAAGCCCCGATTTCGCGACCGACATCGAGATGCTGAAGCGCAAGGTCGACAACGGGGCGACGCGTGCGATCACCCAGTTCTTCTTCGATAACGATCTCTATGAGCGCTACGTCGAGCGCGTCCGGCGCGCCGGCATCTACATACCGATCGTGCCCGGCATTCTTCCGGTTCACAATTTCACGCAAGTCGCGAATTTCTCCGCGCGGTGTGGAGCACATGTCCCGGCGTGGCTGGCCGAGCGCTTCGACGGGCTGCAGTCGGACGCGCAGACGCATGCGCTCGTCGCTTCGGCGGTCGCGGCCGAGCAGGTGATGGACCTCGTCGAACGCGGCGTGTCGGACTTCCATTTCTATACGATGAACAGGGCCGACCTTGTCTTTGCGATCTGCCACATGATCGGCATCAGGGCGCACCATGCGCAAGGCGCTACCGCGGCAGCCTGATCAGCCGGGGCGTCCCGACATTGAAAAGGCCGGGATTTTGGCCCGGCCTTTCGAATTTCTGGGTCCCTTCCAAAGCCTCAGCTTACGGAAGAACTCCCATTATGAGGGCGCCAATAAAAGCAAACGCAGCGCAAATCATCAGTGCATTGATCGGCCGTGTCAGTCCCATGCCTAGCCTCCTCATTCGAGAACTATGACAAAAGTCTAGGGGAGTTCATGCAACAGGCAAGGAGAAAATTTGCTGCAATGCGACGTGGATATGGAAAAAACGACCTGCCGAACCGCGTAAGTCTAGGGAATTTATAGAAAATCGCATTTCCGACCGCTGTGGAAAAATTGTGGCAGGTTCGTGACAAGGGCTGCGCGAGCGCCGGTTGCGAATCAGGAATGGCTAGCGCCGTCGCAGAATCCGGCCGTCTATGGTCACCAGGCCAAGGCCGATGAGGACCATGCCGGCGACCTCGAAAAGCGCCAGCCTTTCGCCGAGAAAGATGAAGCCGAGCAGGACGGCGCTGACTGGAACGATGAGCGTCACCAGCGACGCGTTGGTCGCGCCCGCAGACCCGACAAGGCCGAAATAGAGGATGTAGGCGAACGCAGTGGAGATGAGCGCAAGGGCGAACACGGCGGCCCATACATGGGTGCTGGCGGCGAATTGCCCGTCGATGCCGTTCCACAGAAGCACCACCGGGAGCATGATGATCGTCGAGGCGGTCAGTTGGCCGGTCGCGACGATGACTGGCGGTACCTTCGCGAAACGGCGTCGCGAGAAGACCAGCGCGACGGCGTAGGACATCGATGCGCCGATCATGGCGAGCTTTGCCCAGACCGGCCCGCCCAGGCTGGCGACCACCCCGGGGCCAACCATGACGGCCACGCCGAAGATGCCCAGAACAACGCCCGCCGCCTTGTTCCACGACAGTTTTTCGTCGGCGGTGAAGGCATTGGCGACAAGCACCGTCCAGAAAGGTGTCGTCGCGTTGAGCACCGAGGCCAGCCCGGCGCCCATCTCGGTCTGTCCCGCGAAGATAAGCGAAAAGGGCAGCACGTTGTTGATGAGGCCAAGCAGGAAAAAGCTGCCGGCCAAAGGCAGCGCCAGCCGAAACGAAGGCCCGCGCGCCAGCAGATAGAGATGCAGCGCGGTCGCCGCGATCGCCACCCTGAAAAATACCAGCGTCAGGGGGTGCATTTCGGCGACTGCGATGCGCGCGAAGAAAAACGAGCCGCCCCAGATGCCGCCAAGCAGCAGCAGCTTCGCCCAGTCGAGGCCCGTCATCTTGCGTTCGGTGTTTGGCGCGGCAACCATGGCAGCCTCCTGCATCCGGCTCAGTAATGCCGGCACGGTTCGCGCGCTACCCGTTTCCGGCGTCTGCCGCAATGGTTGGCGTCGGGTGGCTGTCAGTGAGCATTTGGCAAGCAGCGGATTTCATTGCCGAGCAGCATGTTCTAGGCTCTGGCACCAGCCTGGGGGAGCCCGTCATGCAGCGATTCGAGAATGCCCGCGAGGCGGCCCGCGCATTGCGGCCAGACGAGCCAATCTACTGCTTCCGTCCCGAGGTGCTGAAGGCCGACGCCAGGCAGTTCATGGAGATGTTCCCGGGTAAGACGGCCTACGCCGTCAAGACCAATGGCGAGCAGATCGTGCTGAAGGCGCTGGTCGAGGCCGGCGTGACGGCTTTCGATGTCGCGTCGCCTGGCGAATTCGCCGCGGTCCGCGCGGTCTCGCCCGACGCGGAGATGCTCTACATGCACCCGGTCAAGGCGCAGTCCGACATCAGGCTGGCGCTCGAGAAATACGCGATCCGCGTCATTGCAATCGACCATGAGGACGAGATCACCAAGCTGACGCGGGTGGTGCGCGCGCTCGACATCGATCCCGGTTCGCTCAGCGTCTATGTACGCGTCCAGACCAAGGGCCACGCGGCGTACGAGTTGTCCAAGAAGTTCGGCGCCGGGCCGGCGACCGCCGTGGAACTGGCCGAACGCCTGAATCGCAGCGGGTACCGCGTCGGGCTGTGCTTCCATGTCGGCAGCCAGATCGAGGATCCCGACACCTACGAGCGCGCGCTGGCGTCGGCCGACTGGGTGCGCAACAGGCTGACGTTCGAACTCGCGGGGCTCGACGTGGGCGGCGGTTTCCCCGCCGAATACGGCCATGACCCGAACCGCAAGCAGGTCGAGATGCCGTCGCTCGGCCAGATCATGTCGCGGCTGGCGGGCGACATCAAGGAGTACAATTTCGACCGCATGGAACTGGTCGCCGAGCCGGGCAGGGTGATCGTGGCGCGCTGCCTGTCGCTCATCGTACGCGTGCTGTTGCGCAAGGGCAGGCGGCTTTACATCAACGACGGCATCTGGGCGTCGCTGTCGGATTCATGGACCGGCAAGATCACGCTGCCGGCGCGCTTCATCCCCGACCCGGCGATCCGAACGCGCAACGGCAACATCAAGAACATCGTGCCGTTCAAGGTGTGCGGCGCGACCTGCGATTCCGTCGATATCCTGTCGCGGCCGTTCTGGCTGCCCGAGACGGTCGACACCGGCGACTGGATCGAGATCGGCAATATCGGCGCCTACTCGCTGTCGCTGAGGACCCGGTTCAACGGATTTTATCCAGACACATTCGTCGAGGTGACGACACCGTTCGACGAAGGCGACGCACCGCAAGGGTTCGCGAGCCTCGAGACGATGGCGGGTTGAGGACGGGCGTTCCGGGGCTTGCCGACGCAAGCGGTTGGTCCATACTCGCAGACTGATCAAGACAGAACGAAATGGTTTGGGGGAACGATCAATGAAAATGACAGTCACGCTTCTCATTCTGGCACTGTCTGCGACGGCTGCTTGCGCCGGCGAGATCAAGGTCATCAACGACAAGGCTGCGTTTCCCGAAGGGCCAGCCTTCATCGATGGCAAGCTGCACTATGTCGAATACGGCGGCAACACCGTGCTGGTCTGGGACGGCAAGACGAACGTCAAGCTTTGGGAGCAGGCCGGGTGCGGCCCATCCGCCGTGTTGCAGCTTGGAGCCGACCTCGCCGTGACCTGCTATGACAATGGGACGATTGCGAGGATCTCGAAGGACGGCAAGACGGTCGCGGCATATGACAAGGCAGCCGATGGAACGACGTTCCTGGGGCCGAACGACTTGACGGCCGACGGCAAGGGCGGCGTCTATTTCACGACATCTGGTCCATGGGAGTCAGGCCCTATCGTCGGCAAGGTTTTTCACCTGACGGCCGAGGGCGCCATCGCCGAAGTGGCCAACGATCTTCACTACGCCAACGGCATTGCCCTGTCGAAAGACGGCAAGCGCCTGTTCGTCAACGAGTCGGAAGCCGGTCGCGTCATTTCCTTCGCGGTTGCCGAAGACGGCTCGCTCTCGGATCGCCGGCTGTTCGTGCGGGTCGCCGTCGTCGACGAGGCGTCCGGCATCGGCGCGTATCCCGATGGCATCAAGCTGGGGCCGGACGGCAATCTTTACATCGGGCAATATTCTAAGGGCAGGATCGTCGTGGTTTCGCCGGAGGGGGCATTCGTCAAAGCCATCGAAGTGCCTTCCGCCACCGCGCCGAACTTCACCTTTTCTCCCGATGGGAAGGCAATCTTCGTCATGAGCGTCGACGATACCGCCAACGCACCCTATTGGGGCAAGGTCTACGAGGTCGGACTGGACTAGCTTTGGGCTTTCAAGGGCCCTACTTACCCCGCGTTCGTCTTCAGCCACTTCTTCCAGGCCGACGTGTTGCCGTTGAACACGCTGATGTCGGCATTGCCCCTTATGCCTGGAACGACGCCGGTGCCGGTGTACTGCCAGAAGGTGAAGGGGTGATCGGCATATTTCTCGGTCGGATGTCCCGCGACCGAGCGCAGCCAGTAGGGGTAGCCGCGGAAGCTCGCCAGGTCGTTGTCCTCGAAGAAGTCGACCGATGTGTAGATGATCGGGCGCTTGCCATAGTGCTTTTCGACGATCGACAGGAAAGTCTTCATTTCACTGCGCACGGTTGCCTGATCGGGCCTGGTCTTGCAGGTCGGCGAGTCGGGGTTCCACTCCATGTCCAGCACCGGCGGCATGGAGGACCGGTCGTTGGGCACGTTCTCGATGTACCAGCGCGCCTGCTCGGCGGCCGGCCGGCAGAAATAGAAGAAGTGATAGGCAGCGCGCGGCACGCCGGCAGCCCTTGTATCCTGCCAGTGTTGCGCGAAGGAACTGTCGATGCGGTCGCCGCCCTCTGTCGCCTTGATGAAGGCGAACGAGACGCCGTTGGCTCGCGCCTTCGCCCAGTCGACCGAGGTCTGGTATTTCGACACATCGGTGCCGTGGACGGCGTAGGTCCAAGGTGCGCCGCTATCCCATTCGTGCGGATCGGTGTCGGCAAAGCGCGGATGCGTGACCGCCACGGAAGCCGTACTCGGCCCGGACGTCATGGACAGCGGTGCAAAACCGTCGGAGACCGAACAGGCCGCGACGCCCAGAAGTGCTGCCGTGACGGCTAGGTTTCGCAAGGCGCGCCAACCCGCTGTCCGTCCGCCGGTCACAACCGCTGCGCTTTTAGCCCGCCGCTTCATTCGCCCCGACCGTTGCGCGCAGCAAGGAAATCGCCCGCGTGACGCTCCCTTGATCGGCCATCATGGTTGATAATCCGTTGATGGCGCGACGGAGAACTCGAATCTGCAGTGGCAATGTCGGCAAATCCGTGGCGGAAGAATGGCGGCGCGGGCGGGCCCGATCAGCGCTTCGTCACCACGGCGTACACGGAGTAACCGCGAAAAGGCTTGTCGAACGAGAAACTTGCGCCGACGCGCCGACATTCCGATTCAAGCACCTCGCGCAATGAATCGCGCGGCGTCACGTGGAATTTTGCCAGCCATGCGCGCAACATGGCCTTGAACCAGGCAGGCAAACCCTCCTGCCGGCCGAAGTCGACAATGTGCAGCGAGCCGCCGTCATCCACCGCGTCGAGAGCCGCGGCGACGGTGCGCCGCCATTCGGGGATCATCGACAGCGCGTAGGAGATGAACACGCGGTCGAAACCTTGACGCCCGAACAGCGCCTCGGCGTCGAAGTCGGATGCGTCGCCACGGGCCAGCCTGACACGTGCCGCAAGATCACGCTTGCCGATCGCCACCTGCGCGGTCTCAAGCATGCCCGCGGAGATGTCGAGGCCGAAGAACCGGGCGTCGCGAAACGTCTGTGCCGCCTGAATCAGGTTTCGGCCGGTGCCGCAGCCGAGTTCCAGCACAGCCCCGCCAGCCGGTACGTCGAGCCCGTCGATCAGTCTGTCGCGACCCAGAAGGTAGTATTTGCGGCTGAGGTCATAGACATGGCGCTGGTAGCGATAGACGCCGTCCATCAGGTCCGCATGCGAATGGCCAATCGAGCTCATCTCAAGCGTCTCCTTCCGGACTGTTCTCAGGCTGCCTTTTCATAGAGATGGAAGCCGCCGTAGATCGCCGAGCGGTCGCGCGCGTGATGGCGGCGCGACTCGTCGTGCGCATAGTTCCACTGCGAAAGCAGCGCGTCCGAAATGCGGCCCGGCAGCACGCTCTCGGCCGCCGCGGTGCGGAAGATGACGCGCGCGCCCGGCGCCGCCGTGCGGCTGATCTCTGTCCACAGCGCGTTGAGCTGCGCGTCGCTCATCCAGTCCTGCGCATCCAGCAGCACGTAGCGGTCGACAGAGGCGGCGGGCTTCTTTGCCAGCAGCTCGGTAAAGTTGATGTGGTGCACAGCGACACGGCCTATATTAGCCTTCAGCGCCGCGTAGTTGTCCTTGTCGAGATAGGCGGGCAGGGCGCCTTCGCCTGGTGTCGGGTAGCGCTGCGCAAATGCCTGCCAGGCGAAGTAGTTGTCCTTCAGCGGGAAGTCGCAGGCGAGCTTTTCCAGCCGCGCCTTCAGCACGCTGGCCATGGTGCCGTCGCCGGAGGTGATCAGGGAATCATACTGCGCCGGCGGAATGCCAAGGCCAAACAGCGACGATTTGCGTGACAGGACAAGGCGCATGAGCCGCTTGTCGAAGATGGGCGCCAGCTCGTCTCTGAAGAAGCGGCGCTGGCTGCCGAGGTCCGCGCTGGCCAGCATGCGGGCCGGATCGACGCCGTAGAACTTCGCAGCGCGGTGGCCGGCCGCGATGAAGACGCCAAGCAGGCCGGTGCGGTAGAAATTGCGATCGAAGGTTTCGATGCGCCGGCGGCCGCGCAGCGTGCGCTTTTCCCAATAATTCCGCGTCGCGGCGTCAAGCTGCGGCGCCAGGAAGCGGTCGTAGGCGGCGGAATTGGTTCGGGTGCCGGCCTCGCCGAAGAAGCGGAAGAGATCGGCCTGGGCGGGAAGATGCATGACCGCCGCAAGCTTCAGCCGGTTCAAGGCGATGTGCGCGGTGTTGAGGTCGACGGCGTCGATCTGCGCTGGAGAACGCGTCAGGTAGGCGAGCACGTTGCAGCCGCCGGACGCGATGGTGACAACGCGATGGCCCTCCACGAGATCCATCGCCTGCATGTCGACCTCGGGGTCCTCCCAGATCTGGGGATAGACAAGGCCGGTGAAGAGCAGCGCGAAAAGCCGCTCCGAAAAGCCCGCTCGAGAAAGCGCCCTGTTCTGGTAGACGGCCTTGCGGAGCTGCCGGTTCCTGCGCTGGCCTAGCTCGCTCGAAATGTCCGTCATGACGGCCGAATCTCCCGGATGCACATTTCGCAAGCGGGTATCGCGGGGCCATGACAGTGACGTGACAGGGGAGATCACCCCGGCAACCATAAATTGTTTCGTGCGTAGTTTACAATCTTAAGATGCAGCCTTACTGTGACGCAACGGAAGGTTGCCGAAGACCTGCTTCCTGACGGACCCAGATATTCACGACAGGAGGGTACTCGTGGCTTCATCCAGGCATGGTTCCGCCGTGCGCGGAATGGACAACGTTCCGCGTTCAAGCATCCGCGACCAGCGCTTCGGGCGCATGTTCCGCTACCTGCCGGCGGCGGATTTCGATGACGCGGCTTTGACAGCGCTCGGGGCGACAATGCAGCAGGGCGAGTTCCTGAAAGCGAAGCCCGGCGAGGCCGTCGACACGCCTCTCGGCATCGCCGAACCGGACGACGAAAACCCCGATATCGCCGCCGGGTTCACATATCTGGGACAGTTCATCGACCACGACATCACCTTCGACCCGATGTCGTCGCTCGACAGGTTCAACGATCCGGATGCGCTGCAGGACTTTCGCACGCCGCGCCTCGATCTGGATTCCGTCTATGGCTCAGGACCCGACGATCAGCCGTTCCTGTACGATGAGGACGGCAAGCACATGCTGCTTGGCGAAAATCGGGCTGCAACGGAGGCCCATGGACAGAAGCCAGATTTGCCACGCAACCGTCATTTCGACGAGAAGCTGCCGCTGGAAAACCGGACGCAGGGTGGCGGCGACTTCGCCAAGACGCAGCAGATCGTCCGCTGGCACTATCAATGGATCGTGCTGCACGACTTCCTGCCGCGCATTGTCGGCCCAGACACCTACCGACAGGTGGTCGTTGGGCGCGGCCAGAGTCCTGAACTCAATTTCTACGATGCAAAGGGACGCTATGCCTACATACCTGTCGAATTCTCGGTAGCAGCCTATCGCTACGGCCATTCAATGGTGCGGCCGAGCTATTCGCTGAGCACGACGGTAACAGGTCCGGATCCTGTCGATCAGCCTTTCGGCAACGGTACAGCCAAGTTCAACCGCATTCCCATTTTCTCGATCCTGCAGCCGACAGACAAGAACATGGGCCGGGCCAATCTCAACGGCTTCCGCGAATTGCCAGAGTTCTGGGGTGTCGATTGGGGCCTATTCTTCGATGGCGTGCCGTCCGTTGGAAAGTTCAAGCCGAAGCCCGGCAAGGGCGAGGTTGCGCGGCCCTTGCCGCAGCCAAGCTACAAGCTCGACAGCACGCTGGTCGACCCGCTGACGTTCCTTCCGGAATTTCTGCGGAGCGAAACAAAGGACGTGCGACGGCAATCGCTCGCCGTACGCAATCTGTTGCGGGGTTGGCGCATGGGCCTGCCGTCGGGACAGTCGGTGGCGCGCAGAATGAATCTCGCTAACGTGCCGGTCCTCAGCGATCAACAACTGTTCCAGGGCGATGAGAGGCTGGCGCTCCTTCAGGCCGAAGGCAGCAAATTTGTCGATAACTGCCCACTCTGGTTCTACGTCTTGCGCGAGGCCGAAGTGCTGGCTGGCAGCAAGCATCTCGGGAGGGTTGGCGGAACCATCGTTGCCGAAGTCTTGGCAGGCTTGATCATGGAGGACAGGTCGTCTTTCCTGGCGCAATGGCCAAACTGGCGGCCGACGCTGCCGTCGGCGCCTTCAAGATCCTCGAAAAATGACAAGCACTTCACCATGGCCGACCTGATCAATTTCACCGAGGGAACGGCGGTGTCCACCGTCTAGCAATTCGCTGTCAGCTGCCTTTTCGTCGCCGCTTGCCTTGCTTCGATCCGTCGGCCATGAACGCCGCTTCGAGGAGATGCGAGCATGGCCCGACACGATTTCGATCCCGCGACAGTCAAGCCCGACGGCCGCGCGCCGGCGAAGACGCGGCTGTTCGAGGGAGACGGGCCGCATCGCGGCTCGGTCAACGGTGAAGCGCTTGGCGCCAAGGTGACGGTCCTCACCTATGGCAATGACGAACCGGGTGTCGGGCCGAAGCTGCACGTTCATCCCTATGACGAGGTCTTCGTCATCCAGGAGGGCCGCGCGCGCTTCTTTGTCGGCGATCAGGTGATCGAAGCGGAGGCCGGCGAGGTGGTGCTGGGGCCTGCCGGCCTGCCGCACAAATTCATCAACCTCGGGCCGGGGCGGTTGCAGACGCTCGACATCCACCACTCGCCGCGCTGGATCCAGGCCGACCTGGAATAGTGTTGAGCGAGAAGGAGACGAGCTAAGCCGATCTCAGAAAGCCAGCTTTGGAAAGAGCCACAACGACGTCCATCTGCCCGTTCTGTACCTTTGGCTGGTCGACGCAAGCTTTTTGCCAAAGAGCCGACTTGTTGTTCGCAAGCGCAGGATCTTGCCTAAGGGCTTCCGCAGCTGCGATCGCATACTCGCCATTCTTCGTCAAACTGCCCAGGCCGGAACGCTGAACGCCATTGACTAAGCCTGCTTCGCACAGTCCGATGAACGCTCCGCGAGGGCATCCCTTTCTACGCGACGCCATTTGAGTTGGGTACTCGATGTCTACCGCATAGTCCCAAGCGTCGCGTGGAGATATATGTTGTCGCGACTCGAGTGATCTTGCTGCACTGATTGCTGCATTCCCATAGTTGCCCATGTTTCAACCTCGGTAAGCAAGTCAGGTCCGCGATCCGTATCCCCCCGGCGTCGGCGTCGTCACGATCACCGCCTCGCCGGGCTCCAGCACCGTCTGGTCGCAGGCTTTGAGCCGCTGGACCGTGCCGTCGGCGCGGCGCACTTCGGTCCTGCCGACCTTGCCGTTGCCGCCGCCGGCAATCCCTTCCGGCGGGCGGTTGCGATGCGACGACAGGATCGCGCATTCCATGCGCTCGAGGAAGCGGATCGTGCGCTTCGTGCCGTTGCCCGCGTTCCACTTGCCCTTGCCGCCGGAGTTGTCGCGAATGTGGAAATCCTCCAGCAGCACCGGGAAGCGCAGTTCAAGAACCTCGGGGTCGGTCAGGCGCGAGTTGGTCATGTGCGTATGCACGCCCGACGTGCCGTTGAAGCCGCGCCCGTCATTCATCTGGCCGGCCGGCGAACCCGAGCAGATCGTCTCGTAGTACTGGTACTGCGCGTTGCCGTAGGTGAGGTTGTTCATCGTGCCTTGCGCGTTGGCGAGCGCGCCCATGGCGCCGAACATCGCATTGGTGACGTGCTGGGATGTCTCGACGTTGCCGGCCACCACTGCCGCCGGGTAGGCGGGCCTCAGCATGCAGCCATCAGGGATGATGATGTTGATGGGCCTGAGGCACCCGGCATTCATCGGGATCATGTCCTCGACCATGACGCGGAAGGCGTAGAGGACGGCCGCGCGCGCGACAGGTTCGGGCGCGTTGAAATTGTTCTTCATCACCGGCGATGTCCCGGTGAAATCCACAGTCGCCTCGCGCTTTTCGCGGTCCACCGTGATCCTGACCTTGATGACCTGGCCGGTGTCGGTCGGGTACGCGTATTCCGACGCGTCGGGCAGCCGCTCCAGCACGCGGCGCACGCTCTCGGCCGCGTTGTCCTGCACGTGGCCCATATAGGCTTCGACCACGTCGAGCCCGAAATGCGCGACCATCTTGCGCAACTCCGCGACGCCCTTCTCGTTGGCGGCAATCTGCGCCTTGAGGTCGGCGATGTTCTGCGCGGCGTTGCGGGCGGGGTAGGGGTGGTCGGTGAGCAGCGCGTGGAGTTCCTTCTCCATGAAGGTTCCGCGATCGACGATACGGAAATTGTCGATCAGGACGCCTTCCTCATCGACCGTCGTAGCGAGCGGCGTCATCGAACCGGGCGCCGTGCCGCCGACATCGGCGTGGTGGCCGCGCGAGGCCGAATAGAAGAGGATCTCCTTGCCGGCATCGTCGAAGACCGGCGTCACCACGGTAATATCAGGGAGATGCGTGCCGCCATTGTAGGGGGCGTTCAGCGCGAACACGTCGCCAGGATGGATGTCGCCCGCGTTCAGCCGGATGATCGTCTCGACGGAGCGGTCCATGGAACCCAGGTGCACCGGCATGTGCGGCGCGTTGGCGACCAGCGCGCCATTGCGGTCGAAAACCGCGCAGGAGAAGTCGAGCCGCTCCTTGATGTTCACCGACGAGGCGGTGTTCTGCAGCGTCACGCCCATCTGCTCGGCGATCGACATGAACAGATTGTTGAAGACTTCCAGCATGACGGGATCGGCTTGCGTGCCGAGCGCGGCCTGCCGCTGCTTCCTGCTCGTGCGCGACAGGAGGACGTGGTCCTTGGCGGTGATTTCCGCCCCCCAGCCGGGTTCGACCACGATGGTCTGGTGGCTTTCGATGATGAGGGCAGGGCCGGAGATCTTCTGGCCTGGTTTGAGCGCCTCGCGACGGAAGATCGCAGCGTCCCGCCACTCGCCGCCGCAGAAAAGCTCGCGGCTTTCTCCTGGCGACGGCGTCGACGCGTCAAGCGGCCGGTCGGTCTCGTCGCGGCCGGAGACGCGGCCGTCATGGCCCTGAATCTCGACGGTCTCGATGATGAGTGCGCGGTCCGGATAGGTAAAGCCGAACTGCGCCTTGTGGTCGGCCTCAAAGGCAGCACGCGCCTGAGCGACCGAGAGGCCCGCATAGTTGACCGGAAGAGCGGTGTCCGTGCCGTCATAGCGGATGTGCAGGACAGGCCGCCAGGACACGTCATCCTGCGGCACGCCCTGGGCGGTCAGTTCCGCAAGGACTGGAATGTACAGGGTGTCGACGGCCGCCGCGATCTCGTCGGTGTTCTCGACCACGAGCGGCCGGATGAAGCCTTGCTGGCGTGAAGCGAAGACGCCCGACATGCCGATGCCGTAGGCCGAGAGCAGCCCGGAAAACGGGTGGATCAGAACCGACTGCATGCCGAGCGCGTCGGCGACCAGGCAGGCATGCTGTCCGCCGGCGCCGCCGAAGCAGTTCAGCAGGTAGCCCGTCACGTCGTAGCCACGCTGAACGGAGATCTTCTTGATGGCGTTGGCCATGTTTTCGACAGCGATGGTGACGAAGCCTTCCGCGACGGCTTCGGGCGTGCGCCCGTCTCCGATGCGGGCGGCCAGCGCAGCGAATTTCTCGCGCACCACATCCTTGTACAGCGGCTCATCCTGGCCGGGGCCGAAGATCGCAGGGAAAAAGTCGGGCTGCAGCTTGCCGAGCATGACATTGGCGTCGGTGACGGCGAGCGGCCCGCCGCGCCGGTAGCAGGCCGGGCCGGGATTGGCGCCGGCCGAATCGGGGCCGACGCGGAACCGTCCCGCATCGAAATGGAGGATCGAGCCGCCGCCTGCAGCGACTGTGTGAATGCGCATCATCGGCGCGCGCACCCGCACGCCGGCGACCTCGGTGTCGAAGGCGCGCTCATATTCGCCGTCGTAGTGCGCGACGTCAGTCGAGGTGCCGCCCATGTCGAAGCCGATAACCCGATCGAAGCCGGCCAGCTTCGCGGTCTCCACCATGCCGACAACGCCGCCGGCAGGCCCCGACAACAGTGCATCCTTGCCCTGGAACATGTCCGCGGCGGTCATGCCGCCCGACGACATCATGAACATAAGGCGGGGCGATGATGATTGGCCAATCTCCCCCACGGCGGGGGGCATGCCCGGCAGGGCAGAGGGGGGAGTCGAAACGCCCAACTCTTCCGCCACCTGCTGCACGTAACGCGACAGGATCGGCGACAGGTAGGCGTCCACAACCGTCGTGTCTCCGCGACCGACGAGCTTCACCAGCGGCGAAACCTCGTGGCTGACGGAGACCTGCGCGAAGCCGGCCTTGCGGCAGACCCTGGCGATGGCTTTTTCGTGCTCGGGGAATTTCCAGGCGTGCATGAGGACGATGGCGACGGCGTCGATGCCGTCCTTGCGCGCCTGGTCGATCGCCGGCTTGACTGCATCGAGGTCGAGCAATTTCTCGACCGTTCCGTCGGCGCGCACCCGCTCGGGTACCTCGACCACCCGCTCGTAAAGTTGCTCGGGCAGTATGATCTCCTTGGCGAAGATGTCGGGACGCGCCTGGTAGGCAATGCGCAGCGCATCGCGAAACCCCTTGGTGATGAGCAGCAGCACGCGGTCGCCCTTGCGCTCCAGCAGCGCATTCGTGGCGACCGTGGTGCCCATCTTGATCTCGCCGACGATGCCGGCTGGAATGGGTGCGCCGGAATTCACACCGAGCAGGTCACGGATGCCCTGGATGGCGGCGTCGCGGTAGGCTTCGGGGTTCTCGGAGAGAAGCTTGCGCGCGTGCAGCGCGCCATCCGGGTCGCGACCGATGATGTCGGTGAAGGTGCCGCCGCGATCGATCCAGAAATCCCAATTCCCAGCCGGCATGAGCGCTCTCCCGAAAAACCCTGTTTGATTTTCCTGCAAGATGCCGTACAAATCACATCGCCTGCATTTCGTCAACGTTTTGTCGATAAATCGTGGTTGTTGTTATGGCTAAAGCAAACTCGCCGGTGGGACCGGTTGTCTCCGCATCGCATCTGGCCGACGGACAGATCCCCGCGCTGTCGGAAGTCGAGTTCGCGCTGACGGTCCTGTCCAACGCCTTCCAGCGCTGGACCGTCCGGTGCATGAGCGCCTCGGGCGTTCCCGGGCTGGCGCCGATCGACGTGCTGGTGCTGCACGCAGCCAACCATCGCGACCGCGAGAAGACGCTGGCCGACATCTGCATGATGTTCAATGTGGAGGACACGCATGTGGTGGCCTACGCGCTCAAGAAGCTCGAGGGAATGAAGTTGATCTCGACCGGACGGCGCGGCAAGGAAAAGACCGTGAAGGTGACCAAAGCCGGGGCCGAGGCGTGCCGACGCTACCGCGAGGTGCGCGAGGCGCTGCTGTCGTCGAGCGTGAAGGGTCTTGCTTTCGACGAAGCCGACATGAGCCGCATCGCCGCGCTGATGCGCGCGCTGTCGGGGCAGTACGACCAGGCGGCGCGGGCGGCCGCGAGCCTCTGAGGGCTCTTGCGGCAATCGGTTCACTCGCCAACAAGCGCATTTCGCCGTATTGAAGCGCCATGTCGATCTGGCAATTCGTCAAGCGCCTGACCGTTTCCGCCGCCTCGGGCGCCAGCGGCATGGTGGAAGCCGTGCGAACCGTGTTCAGCGGAGATCCGGAGTTGCGCCGCCGCGTCGCGTTCTCGGTGGCGATGATCGCGCTCTCGGCCAAGATGGCTAAGGCCGACGGGATCGTCACGCAGGACGAAGTGCGCGCGTTCCATCAGATATTCGAGATACCGGCCGTCGAGCGGCGCAATGTCGCGCGCCTCTACGATCTTGCCAGACAGGATGTGGCGGGCTTCGAATCCTATGCCGAACGCATGGCGGGCCTGTGCGGCTCCGGCAAGGCCAACTGCGCGATGCTGGAAGACATACTCGACGGGCTGTTTCACATCGCCAAGGCGGACGGTCTGCTGCACGAGCGCGAAGGCCGCTTTCTGCACCGCGTGGCGGAGATATTCCGCATCGAGGAAAACCACTACCAGAGCATCCTGGCGCGCCATGCCAATCTCGGCGAGGCCGACCCTTGGCTGATCCTCGGAATCGAGCGCGGCATTCCGTTCGACGAGGTGAAGAAGCGCTATCGGACGCTGGTCGCTGCCAATCACCCCGACAAGCTGCTGGCGCGCGGCCTGCCTGAAGAGTTCATCAAGATCGCCACCACGCGCATTGCCGCTATCAACACTGCGTACGAGATGATCGAGCGCGGCCTGAAACCGGCATGAGCGGTTTTTCGCCGGATCATGTCGGCGCCGAGGTGCGCGTCTCGCCGAATTTCGGTCCGCGCATCGGCGTGACGGGTCCGGACATGATCGTCCTCCACTATACCGGCATGGAGACCGGCGTGGGGGCGGAGGCGTGGCTGTGTGCGTCGCAATCGCAGGTGTCGTCGCACTATCTGGTGCACGAGGACGGTCGCGTTGTGCAGATGGTGCGCGAGAGCGACCGCGCGTGGCATGCCGGCAAGAGCTTTTGGCAGGGCGTCAGCGACATCAACTCGCATTCGATCGGCATAGAGATCGTCAATCCCGGACATGCGTTCGGTTACCGAGGCTTTCCGCGCAAGCAGATCGAAGCGGTCATTGTCCTGTGTCGCGGGATCATCGCGCGCCACCGCATCGCTCCGCATCGTGTGCTTGCCCATTCCGACGTTGCGCCTGGCCGCAAGGTTGATCCCGGCGAGAAGTTTCCGTGGCGTGAGCTTGCCCGGTCGCGCATCGGTCATTTTGTCGCGCCTGCGCGCGCGGGCGGCAAACCGATCCTCGCCCACGGAGATCGTGGCGCAGCGGTCGAGGCGCTGCAATCGATGCTTTCGCTTTACGGCTACGGCATCGATATCAGCGCAGTCTTCGACGAGTCGACAAGCGTCGTCGTCGCTGCATTTCAAAGACATTTCCGCCCTCGTCGCGTCGACGGGCTGGCCGACCGCTCGACCGTCGATACGCTCCGGCGCCTGCTCGAAGCATTGCCCAAGCGCAAGAGTTAAGAGTTGCCGGTCCGCGCTGCGGCGCAGGCCGCGTTACAGCGTGTAATGCTTTGTGACTTGCTCCGCCTTTTTTGCTCCAAGGTTGCCCTGCACCACCTGCCGGACGCCTGTCGGAAACTGGTACCCGCGGTTCCGGCGTGATTGAGGGCGCCGCGCGGAACTCAAACGCGCGGCCGGATAGTAACAGGGACTCATGAAAATATTGACCGTATTTGCGGCAGCCGTTGCTGCCGGCCTGACGATTTTCGCCGCGAATGCCCAAGAGGCGTCGCAGCAGGTTTCGATGCTTTCGGCGTGGCCGGATGCCGACCGTTCACCGGCCAGGCCGGTCTTGAACGGCACGGACGCCGACGCAAGGAACGCCGAGCGCGGCCTGACTGCCGAAGAAGCATTCCATGCCGCCCAGACGGCGGACAACGCCGAGGACCGCTACAAGCCGATTGTTGAGCGCTACGCGTCGGAGAACGGCGTCTCGGTCGAACTCGCGCATGCGGTCATCACCGTCGAGAGCAACTACCGGGTCTATTCGCTAGGCAAGGCCGGCGAGGTCGGCCTGATGCAGATCAAACCCGCGACTGCCGCGATGATGGGCTACGCGGGTTCGACGACGGGGCTTTTCGATCCCGAGACGAACATCAAGTACGGCATGAAGTATCTTGGCAAGGCGCAGCGTCTCGGCGACGGAACGACCTGCGGCACGATCCTGAAGTACAACGCTGGCCATTCGGCCAAGCACATGAATCCGACCTCGAAGGATTATTGCGCCAAGGTCAAACGCTACCTTGCCGCATCGCGCACCGTGCTGCTCGACCTCGTGAGCGAGCGCGAATTCGACCGTGGTGTGTAAACCCTGATCTGCGCTTTGCTGTTGCCTTTCGGCCGGCGAACGCCTTTATACGCGTTGCCAGCCGGCCGGGCGGCCGCACCAGCGAGAGTCGAAAGGCTGCTGGTGAGGAAAGTCCGGGCTCCATGGATACACGGTGCCGGTTAATGGCCGGCGGGGGCGACCCCAGGGAAAGTGCCACAGAAAGCAAACCGCCGCGACCTTCCCCCGGGACGGGACGCGGCAAGGGTGAAAGGGTGGGGTAAGAGCCCACCGCGCGACCGGCAACGGGAGCGGCATGGCAAACCCCACCGGGAGCAAGACCGAATAGGGATGGTCGAGGGGCAACCCTCAGGGCTGTTTCCGGCCCACCATCCGGGTAGGTTGCGTGAGGCCGGCGGCAACGCCGGTCCAAGATGAATGGCCGCCACGTTCTCCGGGCCGCAAGGCGCGGAGGGCCATACAAAACCCGGCTTACAGGCCGGCTGGCAGTTTTGTTTCCAAGCAGCTTGGCTGGCTGGTCTGCGCCCGTCAGGCCGTACCCAGCGCAGCCTCAAGCGCCGTCCAGAGCTCCTCGACCGGCTCGCAGCCGATCGAGAGGCGGACGAAACCCGGCGCCACAGCGTCGCCCCACCGGGCGCGACGCTCCGCCGAAGTATGCACCCCTCCAAACGATGTCGCCGGCTGGATCAGTTCGCAACCGCCGATGAAGTTGTCCGCCGCCGTTTCCGACTCCAGCGTCAGCACGATGAGGAAGCCGAAGCGGTCCATCTGCGCGCGGGCCAGGTTGTGCGCGGGGTCGTCGGCCAGCCCAGGAAATCGCAGCGCCTTTATTCTGGGATGGCCCTTGAGGCGTTGCGCAATCGTGTCGGCCGACGAGCACATGCGGTCGAAACGCAGTTCGAGCGTCTCCAGTCCGCGATGCACCAGCCACGCTTCGAAGGGCCCTGGGATCGCGCCTGCGAGCTTGCGCCATTCCTTCACTGCCGCGATCACCTCCGCATTCCGGCTGGCGACATGGCCGAACAGCACGTCCGAATGTCCGTTGGGCGCCTTGGTGTCGGCAGCGACGACGATATCTGCTCCAAGGTCGAGCGGCCGCTGGCCGAATGGCGTCATCGTGGTGTTGTCGGCGACGACGATTGCGCCGGCGGAATGCGCAGCTGCAGAGACCGCGGCGATGTCGCAGATCTCGAGCGTCGGGTTGGCCGGCGTCTCGACGAAGACCAGCCTGTATCCGGCAAAGCCGCCGTCGAGAAAGGCGCCGGTCGCGCGCAGATGGATGGATACGCCGAGCGGCTTGAGGAAACGTTCGGCGAGCACGCGTGTCGTGTAGTAGCCGTCGGACGGCAACAGCACGCGGTCGCCGCTTTTCAACTGGCTGAACAGGACCGCCGAGATGGCTCCCATCCCGGATGGAAAGGCGACAGTCGGTGCATCCTCCAGATGCGACAGCAATTCCTCGACCGCATCCCAGGTCGGATTGTCGAAGCGTCCGTATTGAGAATGGCCGGCCGGGTTGCCCGGCAGGTTGAACATGGCGGCCATGGTCAGCGGCAGGGGCACGGGCTCTCCCTTGCGCAGCTTGCGCCGGCGCAGGTGGAGGAGTTTCGCCGCGCGGGCGGCCGGGCTGTCGGTCATGGTGCCAATTCCGGGAGAAACGAACGTGGCCGGACGCTATGCGGGCAGATGTCGGTTCGCAAGGGCGGGCAGTCGGCGGAGCCATCGGGTCGACCCGGCCAATAACCGTTCGTTAGGCTTAATGGGGGATAAAGGCCAAGATGCCCTAAAGTGCGGCCTGACAGGCTGTTTTGGGGCATGCGTACCCTTTGATCCCGTTGACGCCCATAGTACCCCATGTTATCCCATTTGCTCAATCAAGTTCACGTTCCGGTCAGGAGTAAGCTGAGCGTCAGTCGGGTGGCCATCGCGCCGCGCGAAGTGATGACGCATGGTCCGGAGCGGAACCGATCTTGCGGCAGGGGCCGCGCCGGGGAGGCGCGGGCGCGATGACAAGATGGGCCCACGCGGAAACGGCGGCACCAGGTGATGAACCGTTTTCTGTCCAGTGCGGTGAACAGGATAGATGCAAAGGGGCGGGTGTCCGTTCCGGCGCATTTCCGCACGGTTGTTCAGCAGAGGGGTTACACGGAGCTCTACGCGATCCGCCAGCTCGACGTGCCGGCGCTGGATGTCGGCGGGCTCGACCTGCTCGACCGATACGAGGAGAGGATCGCCCTGGAAGACCCGTTCCTGCAGACGGCGGACGACATGTCGTTCTTCGTGCATGGCGACGGAGCCTTCCTGAAGCTCGACCAGGATGGGCGCATCACGGTGACGGATTTCATCCGGGAGTACACCGGAATTACATCGGACGTGGCTTTTGTGGGCCGGGGCAATTTCTTCCAGATATGGGAGCCCGCGAAACTCAGCGCCTATGGCGCGGAGGTGAGGGCGAGACTTTCTCTGCTGCGGCGGGGAACGAAGCCCGGGGGACGGGCTGGGGAGCAACCGGAATGATGGCTGGCAACAGCGGGGGCGACTCCGCGGTTGGCGGACCGGCCCGCCACATTCCGGTGCTTCTCGCCGAAGTCATCGCAGCGCTTCAGCCTGCCGCCGGCGAGACCATCATCGACGGCACATTCGGCGCGGGCGGCTACACAAGGGCGATCCTGGCAACAGGCGCGTCGGTCGTTGCGATCGACCGCGACCCGGATGCGATCGAAGCCGGCCGCGCACTCGAGACGGAGTCCGGCGGCAGGCTGCGGCTGGTCGAGGGCGCCTTCTCGCGCCTTGATGAAGCCGCCGAAGCCGCCGACGGCGTGGTGCTCGACATTGGTGTCTCCTCGATGCAGATCGATGAGGCGCAGCGCGGCTTCTCGTTCCGCTTCGACGGACCTCTCGACATGCGCATGGCGAAGTCGGGTCCAAGCGCCGCGGACGTCGTCAACCGCTTCAAGTCCGGCGACCTGGCCCGCATCTTCGGCCTGCTCGGCGAGGAGCGTCACGCCGGCCGCATCGCTCGAATGATCGAGAAGCGCCGCGAAAAGCGGCCCTTCGAGCGCACGCTCGATCTCGCCGACGCCATCGAAACCCATGTCGGCCGCAAGCCCGGCGACAAGATCCACCCCGCAACCCGCGTCTTCCAGGCGTTGCGCATCTTCGTCAACGACGAGCTCGGCGAACTGGCCAACGCGCTGTTCGCCGCCGAGCGCGTGCTCAGGCCCGGTGGCCGCCTTGTGGTGGTGACCTTCCATTCGCTCGAGGACCGCATCGTCAAGCGCTTCATCGCCGACCGCTCCGCCAACGCCGCCGGGTCGCGCTACCTGCCGGAAGCGCAGGCGAAGGCCCAGACTTTCGACAAGCGCGGCGGAGCGATTTCGGCGACGGCTGCCGAGACCGATGCCAACCCGCGCGCGCGCTCCGCGAAGCTGCGCTGTGCGGTGCGCACGGCGGCGCCTGCGCGCGCCGCAGATCTTTCCATCTTCGGCCTTCCACGGCTTCCCGAAATCCGGCTTTCGGCTGAGAGGTAGTTCGAGTGTTTCGTACCAGCGACATAGTGCTCATTGCCGTGATGGTCGCGGCTGCGGCCTTTACTTACAAGACCAAGGCCGAAGCCGAGAATCGGCAGGCATCCCTGCGCAAGATCGAGCAGCAGATCCGCTTTGAAGAGGACTCCATTGACCTGCTCAAGGCCGACTGGAGCCTTCTCACCCAGCCGGCGCGCCTGCAAAAGCTGGCGCAGACCTACCAGGCCGAACTGGCCTTGCAGCCGCTCGAGGCGCGCCAGATCGTCGGGCTCGACGAACTGCCGTCAAAGCCGCTGTCCATCGAAGACCTGTCGAACCAGCATCTCGGCGGCATGGCCGAGGGCGATGCGGCGGACAAGGACAAGATCGTCACCGGGGGCGTCGTGCAATGATCCCGTTTTTGCGCAGGCGCACGAAACTGGCCGATGGCTCGATTGTCGTGGAGGGTTCCCGCAAGGCGACCGGCGGCAAGCAGAAGAACCGCGTCATCATGACCATGGCGGTTTTCTTCGGCATCTATGCCACCATCGCCGGCCGGCTGATCTATCTCGGCACGCAGGACCCCGAGGATTCCGGCGGGCCGGCCAGCCGCGTCACCGCCTCGCGGCCCGACATCGTCGACCGCAACGGCGAAGTACTCGCCACCGACATCAAGACGGCCTCGCTGTTTGCCGAGCCGCGCCGCATCGTCGACGCCGACGAGATCATCGAGAAGCTTTCCACCGTGCTGCCCGACATCGACGTCGAGCAGACCTACCACAAGCTCAAGAGCGGCGCGGGCTTCGTCTGGCTGAAACGCCAGCTCACGCCAAAACAGCAGGCCGAAATCTTCCAGCTTGGCCTGCCCGGCATAGGCTTTCGCACCGAGAAGCGCCGCTTTTATCCCGCCGGCCCGACCATCTCCCACATCGTCGGCCTGACCAATATCGACAACCAGGGCATTTCCGGCCTGGAGAAATACATCGACGACCAGGGCCTGGCCGACCTCCAGGCGTCAGGGCTGGCGATTGCCAAGGACCTCAAGCCCGTCAAGCTGTCGGTCGACCTGCGCGTCCAGCACATCGTGCATGACGAGCTCACCCAGGGCATGGAGCGCTACCATGCCATCGCGGCCGGCGCCGTGGTCCTCAACGCCAAGACCGGGGAGGTCGTGGCGATGGTCTCGCTGCCCGACTACGACCCGAACAACCCCTACAACGCGCATGAAAAGGACCGGCTGAACCGCATGTCTGCCGGTACCTTCGAGATGGGTTCGACCATCAAGAGCTTCACCACCGCGATGGCGCTTGATTCGGGCCTCGCGAACCTACAGAGTCGCTTCGACGCGTCGCGGCCGCTCAGGATAGGCCGTTTCACCATCAAGGATTTTCACGGCAAGGGGCGCGTGCTCAGCCTCCCCGAGGTGTTCATCTTTTCCTCCAACATCGGCTCGGCCAAGGAAGCCGATATGGTCGGCATCGAAGGCCATCGCGAGTTCCTCACCCGCATGGGCCTGCTGACGCGCATGCACACCGAACTTCCCGAGGTGGCGACGCCCTATTCGCCGAAGGAATGGAAGAAGGTGAACTCGATCACCATCGCCTTCGGCCATGGCATGTCGACGACGCCGCTGCAGACGGCGGTTGGCGCCGCCGCGCTGATGAACGGCGGGTGGCTTTTCCAGCCGACCTTCCTGCCGCGTACGGAAGCGGAAGCCGACGCAAACGCAGTGCGGGTCGTCAAGGAAAGCACCGTCGAGCAGATGCGCTATCTCTACCGGCTGAACGCCGAAAAGGGCTCAGGCAAGCGCGCCGAAGTGCCCGGCTTCCGCGTTGGCGGCAAGACCGGCACGGCGGAAAAGGTCGTCAACGGCCGCTATTCCAGCGACAAGCGGTTCAATGCTTTCCTTGCATCGTTCCCTATGGACGACCCGCAATACATCGTGCTGTCCGTCATCGACGAACCCAAGCCGGAAAAGCCCGGCATGGGCGCGACGGCGGGCTCCAACGCCGCGCCGATCGTCGCAAACATCATCCGGCGGTCCGGCGCCCTGCTTGGCGTGAAGCCGGAATTCGGCCATGAAGGCACCGCTACGGTCGTTTCCTATCAATGATTCTCTGGGGCGGCCGGAGGGGTGGCTCCATATTGGCGACTGGATTTAGATGAACCTCAAGGACCTCGCCGGTTTGCTCAGCGCCGAAATTGGCGCGTCCGCCGCCGAGATAACCGGGGTGACGTCGGACTCGCGCGCGGTGTCGCCTGGCATGGTGTTCGTTGCGGTCGCCGGCAGCAAGGCCGACGGCGCGTCGTACGCGGCTGACGCGGCGAGCAGGGGTGCGGCGGCAATCGTTGCGGCAAAGGGCGCCCAGATAGCCCACCCTGGGGTGCCCCTGTTTCTCGTCGACGACCCACGGCTCGCGCTGGCGAAGCTTGCCGCCAGGATTTTCCCGCGCCAGCCTGCAACCATGGTTGCCGTTACCGGAACGAGCGGCAAGACGTCGGTGGCAGCCTTCACGCGCCAGATATGGGAACACGTGGGCAATGCCTCCGCAAGCATCGGCACGACGGGCGTCGTAGCCCCAGGGCGTAACGAATACGGCTCGCTCACTACCCCTGATCCGGTCGGGCTGCACCGGTTGCTGACCGAACTCGCCGACGCCGGCGTGACGCACGCCGCCATGGAAGCCTCCAGCCACGGTCTCGACCAGCGACGTCTCGACGGCGTTAAACTCGCGGCCGGCGGTTTCACCAATCTCGGCCGCGACCACATGGACTACCACCCGACCGTCGAGGACTACCACCGCGCCAAGATGCGCCTGTTCGACACGCTGCTGCCCAAGGGCGCGCCTGCGGTGATCTTCGCCGACGACCCGTGGTCGCGGCCGACGATAGATGCCGCAAAGGCTGCCGGATGCAAGGTGCTCACAGTTGGCCGCCATGGCGATTTCCTCACGCTCAAACGCGTCGAGCACGAGCGCTACCGGCAGCGCGCCGAAATCGTGGCGGACGGCGAACTGCACGAGATCGACCTGCCGCTCGCCGGTGACTTCCAGATTTTCAACGCGCTGGTCGCGGCCGGACTTGCCGCGGCGACGGGCACGCCGGTGGGCAGGGCGCTGTCGGCGCTCGAACATCTCAAGGGCGCGCCCGGCCGGCTCGACCTTGTCGGCACAACGCCCGGCGGCGCTCCGGTCTATGTCGACTACGCCCACAAGCCCGAGGCGCTTGAGAACGTGCTCGCCGCCGTGCGTCCATTCACCACCGGACGCGTCGTCGTGGTGTTCGGCTGCGGCGGTGACCGCGATCGTGGCAAGCGGCCGATCATGGGCGAGATCGCGACGCGGCTCGCCGATGTGGTTATCGTCACGGACGACAATCCCCGTTCCGAAGTACCCGCTGAAATTCGCAAGGCGATCCTCGCCGCCGCCCCCGGCGCGCTCGAGATCGGCGACCGGCACCAGGCGATCCGCGAGGCGGTCGTGGCGCTGAAGGCCGGCGACACGCTGGTGGTGGCCGGCAAGGGCCATGAAGAAGGCCAGACTATCGGTGGAGAAACCTTACCCTTCTCGGACCACGAGGAAGTGCGCAAGGTGCTCCGGGAGCTTGCGAAATGAGCGCGCTGTGGTCAGGCAAGGAACTTGTCGAGTCGACCGGCGGCAGGCCGATCGGGGTCATGCCCGACGCCGTGCTCGGCATCTCCATCGATACCCGCAGCCTGGGGCGCGGGGACGCCTTCTTTGCCATCAAGGGCGAGGCGATGGACGGCCATGATTTCGCGACTGCCGCCGTCAAGGCCGGCGCCAGCCTGCTGGTTGTCGCCGAGGGAAAGCTGCCGGCGCTCGGCCGGCTCAATGCGCCCATGATCGTCGTGCCCGACGTGCTGGCGGCACTGGAGAAGGCCGGCGCCGCGGCGCGCGCGCGGTCGACGGCCCGGATCATCGCGGTCACCGGATCGGCCGGCAAGACGACGACCAAGGAGGCCCTGCGCCACTGCCTGTCGCAAGTTGGCAAGGTGCACGCTTCGGCGGCCTCGTTCAACAACCACTGGGGCGTTCCGCTGACGCTGGCGCGCATGCCTGCCGACTGCGACTTCGCGGTATTCGAGATCGGCATGAACCATGCCGGCGAGATCCGCCCGCTGGTGAGGCTGGTCCGGCCACACGTGGCAATCGTCACGCTGATCGCCGCCGCGCATCTTGGCCATTTCAATTCGCTTGACGACATCGCCGCCGCCAAAGCCGAAATCTTCGAGGGCGTCGCGCCGGACGGCGCAGCGCTCATCAACTACGACGACGAGCGCTGGCCCTTGCTTGCGCGCCTTGCAGGACATGCCGGCGTCGAGAAAATCGTCGGCTTCGGCGAAAGCGAAGCCGCTGACTACCGGCTGACCAATGTTTCGCTGCACCCCGATCATTCGCTGATCACCGCCTCGATCGCCGGCAGGGAGATCGCAGCGCGCATCGGCGCGCCCGGCCGCCACATCGTGCAGAACGTGCTTGCGGTGCTCGGCGCTGCCGATCTGGTCGGCGCGGATGTCGAGCAGGTCGCGCTGGCCCTCGCCACGCTGTCGGCCGAGGCGGGGCGCGGCCGCCGCCACCGGCTCACGCATCCCGACGGACCGATCACGCTGATCGACGAGAGCTACAACGCCAACCCCGCATCCATGAAGGCCGCGATGGCGTTGCTCGACGCAACGCCTGTGACGGGAGAGGGCCGGCGCATCGCGGTTCTGGGCGACATGCTTGAACTCGGCATCCATTCCGCGAAGCTGCATTCCGCGCTTGCCGACCTCGTGGAGGGAACGCGCACCGACATCGTGCTGCTCGCCGGCCCCGAGATGAAGTCCCTCGCCGAGGCGCTTCCCGAGGGGCGCAGGTTCGAGTATCGCAACGGCGCGGAAGATTTGAAGGCTGTCCTGATCGACACCGTGAGACCCGGGGATGTGGTCATGATCAAGTCGTCGAAGGGCATCGGCTTCTCCAAGCTTGTCGATGCGCTTATCCGTCAGTTTCCGGCCGACGCCGGCAACGCCACGCCGTCCTGAAACCGTCCGGGGGGACTGAACAATGCTGACCCTACTCGTTGATTTCGCCGACGACGTCTCGGCGTTCAACGTCTTCCGCTACATCACGTTCCGCACCGGCGGCGCGCTCATCACCTCTGCGCTGATCGTCTTCATCTTCGGCCCCTACATCATCGCATCGCTGCGCGTCAGGCAGGGCAAGGGCCAGCCTATCCGCGCCGACGGTCCGCAGACTCATTTCAAGAAGGCCGGCACGCCGACCATGGGCGGGCTGATGATCATGACCGGCATTGTCCTGTCCAGCCTGCTTTGGGCCAACATCTACAGCGTGTATGTCTGGGTGGTGCTGCTCGTCGCCCTCGGCTTCGGCGCAATCGGCTTCTACGACGACTATCTCAAGGTCACCAAGCAGTCGCATCTCGGCTTTTCGGGCAGGGCGCGACTCGCCGCCGAGTTCGCCATCGCAGCAATCGCCGCCTATTTCATCATGACGGCCGGGCAGGAGCCGTTCTCCTCCTCGCTGACATTCCCCTTCATCAAGGACCTGCTTCTCAACCTCGGCTGGTTCTTCATCCCGTTCTCCTGCATCGTCATCGTCGGCGCCGGCAACGCGGTCAACCTGACCGACGGGCTCGACGGGCTGGCCATCGTCCCGATCATGATCGCGGCCGCGTCCTTCGGCGTCATCGCCTACCTGAGCGGCAACGCGGTCTTCGCGGAATATCTGCAGATCCATTTCGTGCCCGGCACCGGCGAACTCGCCGTTATCCTCGGTTCGGTCATCGGCGCCGGGCTCGGCTTCCTGTGGTTCAACGCGCCGCCTGCCGCAATCTTCATGGGCGATACCGGCTCGCTGGCGCTTGGCGGCCTGATCGGCACGATTGCGGTGGCCACCAAGCACGAGATAGTGCTCGCCATCATCGGTGGCCTGTTCGTCATGGAAGCGCTGTCCGTCATCATCCAGGTCGGCTTCTTCAAGATGACCGGCAAGCGCGTCTTCCTGATGGCGCCTATACACCACCATTTCGAGAAGCTCGGCTGGACCGAGAGCCAGGTCGTGATCCGCTTCTGGATCATCGCCGTCATCCTGGCGCTCATAGGCCTTTCGAGCCTGAAACTGAGATAGGCAGCAGCATGATTCCAGCCCGTTCCTTCGGCGGCAAGCGCGTTGCACTCTTCGGCCTCGGCGGCTCGGGGATCGCGACCGCACTCGCCTTGAAGGAAGGCGGAGCCGACGTGCTTGCCTGGGACGACAACCCCGAAAGCGTGGCAAAGGCCGCTGATGGCGGCATCCCGACCGGCGATCTCAGGGCCGCGGACTGGCAGGCGTTTTCGTCGTTCGTGCTGTCGCCCGGGGTGCCGCTCACGCATCCCAAGCCGCACTGGACTGTGGAACTGGCGCGCGGAGCCGGCGTCGAGGTCATTGGCGACATCGAGCTGTTCTGCCGCGAGCGGGCCTTGCAGGCGCCCGACGCGCCGTTCATCGCCATCACCGGCACCAACGGCAAGTCGACCACCACGGCGCTCACCGCGCATATCCTGAAGGCTGCCGGCCGCGACGCGCAGATGGGCGGCAATATCGGCCGCGCGGTCCTGACGCTCGATCCGCCGAAACCAGATCGCTTCTACGTCGTCGAGTGCTCGTCCTACCAGATCGACCTTGCGCCATCCATCAATCCGACCGCCGGCATACTTCTCAACCTGACGCCCGACCACCTCGACCGCCATGGAACGATGCAGCGCTACGCCTCGATCAAGGAGCGGCTGGTCGCCGGCAGCGAGACGGCGATCATCGGCATGGACGACAGCTACTGCGTGCAGATCGCCGACCGGCTGGAGCGCGCCGGGCATCATGTCGTACGCATCTCCAAGCGGCTGCCGCTGACCGACGGGTTCTTCGCCGACGGTACCGACCTGATGGAGGCCGAGCATGGGCGCTACGTCAGGGTCGGCTTCCTGGAGGGTATCGGATCGCTGCGCGGCCAGCACAACGCGCAGAACGCGCTTGCCGCCGTCGCTGCCTGTCTGAAGGTCGGGCTCGACCTTGGCGAGATCCAGTCCGGGCTTGAAAGCTTCCCCGGCCTCGCGCATCGCATGGAGCAGGTCGGCAAGAAGGATCATGTCCTCTTCGTCAACGATTCCAAGGCGACCAATGCCGATGCAGCGGCGCCGGCCCTGTCGTCCTTCCCGCGAATCTACTGGATCGCCGGCGGGTTGCCCAAGGAGGGCGGCATCGAGTCGCTGCGCGGCTACTTTCCACGCGTTGCCAAAGCCTACCTCATTGGCGAGGCAGCCCCCGCTTTCTCGGTCACTCTCGGCGAGGCGGTGCCCTATGAGATTTCCGGCACGCTTGCCGCCGCCGTCGACCATGCCGCCCGGGATGCGGCGCTCGACGAGACCGGCGAAGCGGTGGTGTTGCTTTCGCCGGCCTGTGCCAGCTTCGACCAGTTCAAGAACTTCGAAGTCAGGGGCGAAGCCTTCAGGCAAGCTGTGGATGCTATCGAAGGGGTGAATCCCGTCGGAGGTAAGGTCTAATGCTCAACCGTCTCGACAGAAGCCCCGTCGCCAACTGGTGGTGGACGGTCGACCGCTGGTTCCTTGCCGCATTCCTGTCGCTCATGGGGCTAGGCATCGTGCTCTCCTTCGCGGCAAGCCCGGCAGTGGCCGAGCGGATCGGGCTCGACAGCTTTCATTTCGCGACGCGCCAGATCGTCTACATGATCCCGGCGCTCATTGCGATGATCTCCGTTTCCTTTCTGAGCGCGCGCCAGATACGCCGCTTCTCGCTGGTGCTCCTCGGCGCCATGCTGGTGATGATGGTGGCGGTGCTGTTCGCCGGTGTCGAGGTCAAGGGCGCGCATCGCTGGCTGTCGTTCTTTGGTGTTTCGATCCAGCCATCGGAATTCCTCAAACCCGCCTTTGTCATCATCTGCGCCTGGCTGTTCGCCGAACACAAGCGCCAGCCTGACATCCCGGGCAACCTGTTCGCGATGATCCTGCTCGGCGTCGTGCTGGCGCTGCTGGTGGCGCAGCTCGATCTCGGCCAGACGATGCTGACGATGGGAACCTGGGGCGTAATGTTCTTCATGGCCGGCATGCCTTGGCTTTGGATACTGGTCATCGGCGGCCTGGCCGTGGCCGGCGCGGCGGGCGCCTACACGGTCTTTCCGCACGTTGCCGGCCGTATCGACCGCTTCCTGACCGGGGAGGGTGACACCTTCCAGGTCGACATGGGGCGCGAGGCGGTTGTGAACGGCGGCTGGTTCGGCGTCGGGCCGGGCGAGGGCACGATCAAACGCCTCATCCCCGACAGCCACGCGGATTTTGTATTCTCCGTCGCCGGCGAGGAATTCGGCATAGTGCTCTGCCTGCTGATCATGTCGATCTTCGCCTTCATCGTCCTGCGCGGGCTGCTGACGGCGCTCAAGGAAGAGGACGACTTCACACGCTTCGCGGTCGCCGGCCTGGTCGTCGTGTTCGGCTTCCAGTCGGTCATCAACATGGGCGTCAACCTGCAGCTGATGCCCGCCAAGGGCATGACGCTCCCCTTCATCTCCTACGGCGGTTCGTCGCTGATCGCTATCGCCATCTCGATGGGGATGGTGCTGGCGCTGACGCGCCGCCGGCCCGAGAGGCGCAAGACGCCGGCGTTCGAACGGATGCCGCGCGGCGTGATGCCGGCCGAGTAGAGGCGACGCATGGCCGAGCGCACGATCCTGCTTGCAGCCGGCGGCACCGGCGGCCATCTGTTTCCGGCCGAGGCGCTCGCCCATGAAATGATCGCGCGCGGCTGGACAGTGCATCTTGCAACCGACGAACGCGCCGAACGCTTCGCCGGGCATTTCCCGGCGTCCGAAGTGCATCCCATCCCGTCGGCAACGTTCGGCTCGAAGAATCCTGTCGCACTGGCAAGGGCCTTCTGGACGATATGGCGTGGCGTGCGACAGGCTTCCGCGGTCATCGCCCGCGTCAAGCCCGCGGTCGTTGTCGGGTTCGGCGGCTATCCGACGCTGCCGCCGCTTTACGCGGCCACCCGGCGCGGCGTTGCGACCATCGTGCACGAACAGAATGCCGTGATGGGCCGCGCCAACCGGGCGCTCGCCGGCCGGGTGTCGGCGATTGCCGGCGGGTTCCTGCCGGCAGGAAAGGGCCAGCATGCGGCAAAGACCGTGGTGACCGGCAATCCGGTGCGGCCCGCGGTGCTTGCCCTGCACGACGCCCCGTTCGATGCGCCGACAGGCGGCGGCACCATCCGGCTGCTGGTGTTTGGCGGCAGTCAGGGAGCGCGCTTCTTCTCGGACATGGTGCCGGAGGCCGTGGCGAAACTTCCCGACGAAATCAGGAAGCGCCTGTCCATCACCCAACAGGCGCGGGCGGAGGACGAGGCTCGCGTCAAGGCGCGCTATGCCCAACTCGGCGTAGCTGCCGATGTCGCGCCGTTCTTTTCCGACCTGCCGCAGAAGATGGCCGACGCCCACCTCGTGCTGTCGCGGGCCGGCGCCTCGACCGTGCTGGAGCTTTCGGTGATTGGCCGGCCGTCGATCCTGGTGCCGCTGCCGCACGCGTTGGACGACGACCAAGGCCACAACGGGCAGTTGCTGGTCGATGCCGGGGCTGCGGTGATGCGGCGACAACCGACGATCGACGCGGATACGCTCGCCGCCGATATCGCCGCGCTGGTCGGCGATCCCGGCCGGCTTTCGGCCATGGCGGCGGCGCCGCGCGGCATTGCGCCAATCGACGCCACCCGGTTGCTCGCCGATCTAGCAGAGGCTATTGCCTCGGGAAAGACGGTTGAAGAATTCAGGAAGGGAGCGCGGCCATGAAGATGCCGCAGACGATCGGACTGGTGCATTTCATCGGCATCGGAGGCATCGGCATGAGCGGCATCGCCGAGGTGCTGAAGAATCTCGGCTACCGCGTGCAGGGGTCCGACCAGGCCGACGGCGCCAATATTCAGCGCCTGCGCGAGAACGGCATCGAATGCTTCATCGGCCACAAGCCCGAGAACCTTGGCGCGGCCGAAGTGGTAGTGGTGTCGACCGCAATCAAGAAGTCGAACCCCGAACTGAAGGCCGCGCGCGAAAAGCTGCTGCCCATCGTGCGCCGCGCGGAGATGCTGGCCGAGCTGATGCGTTTCCGCCAGGCGGTCGCCATCGCCGGAACGCACGGCAAGACGACCACAACATCGATGGTGGCGACGCTGCTCGACGCAGGAGGGCTCGACCCGACCGTCGTCAACGGCGGCATCATCAACGCCTACGGCACCAATGCGCGGATGGGCGCCGGCGAATGGATGGTGGTCGAGGCCGACGAAAGCGACGGAACTTTCCTGAAGCTGCCGGCCGACATCGCCGTTGTCACAAACATCGACCCCGAGCATCTCGACCACTACGGCACCTTCGACCATGTGCGCGAAGCCTTCCGGCAGTTCGTAGAGAACGTTCCTTTCTACGGCTTCGGCGTGATGTGCACCGACCATCCAGAGGTGCAGGCCATGGTTGCCCGCATCGAGGACCGCCGCATCATCACCTATGGCGCCAACGCACAGGCCGACGTGCGGTTCTCCAACCACAAGATGGAAGGCGCGACGTCGCGCTTCGACGTGTCGATCCGCAACCGCAAGACCGGCGTTGACACGCTGATCGACGGCCTGGCGCTGCCGATGCCCGGTCGCCACAACGTGTCCAACGCGACCGCCGCCATAGCTGTTGCCCACGAACTCGGCATTTCGGCCGAGGCGATCAAGAAAGGCCTGTCGTCCTTCGGCGGCGTCAATCGCCGCTTCACCCACACCGGGTCGTGGAACGGCGCCGAGATATTCGACGATTACGGCCATCATCCCGTCGAGATCAAGGCCGTGCTGAAGGCCGCCCGCGACGCTTCGGCCGGGCGCGTCATCGCGATCGCGCAGCCGCACCGCTTTTCGCGGCTGCACGACCTGTTCGACGAATTTTCAGCCTGCTTCAACGACGCCGACACCGTGGCCGTCGCGCCTGTCTACGCAGCGGGCGAAGATCCGATCGACGGCGTCAATTCCGAGAAGCTCGTCCACCGCATCCGGTCGGGCGGCCACCGCGACGCGCGCTTCATCGCCGAGCCGTCGGCCATCGCCCCGATGATCCACGAGCTTGCCAAACCGGGCGACTTCGTGGTCTTTCTGGGCGCCGGCAACATCACCCAGTGGGCCTATGCGCTGCCGCGGGAGCTCGCCGACCTGGACAAGGCCGCGGCATGATCTGGGGCGACGCGCTTCTTGCCCGCCTCGGTGACCGGCTGAAGGAGATTCGCGGCCGCATCACCGCCAATGCGGAGATGGAGAAGATCACCTGGTTCCGCGCCGGCGGTCTGGCGGAGGCGCTGTATCAGCCGGCCGACGAGGAAGACCTCGCAACGTTTCTCAAGGCTGTCCCGGAAGACGTGCCGCTGACCGTCGTCGGCATCGGGTCCAATCTGCTGGTGCGCGAAGGCGGCATTCCGGGGTTCGTCATCCGGCTCTCGGCGAAAGGTTTCGGCGAGGCGCAGGTGATTTCGCCTGTGCGCATCAAGGCAGGGGCGGCCGTGCCCGACAAACGCGTCGCGGCGCTGGCGCTGGAGGCCGGCATCGGCGGCTTCCATTTCTACCACGGGATTCCGGGCGGCATCGGCGGGGCGCTGCGCATGAATGCCGGCGCCAACGGCGTCGAGACGCGCGAGCGCGTCGTCGAGGTGCGCGCACTCGACCGGCAGGGCAATTTTCACACGCTGACCAACGCTGAGATGGGGTATGCCTACCGCCACTCATCCGCGCCTGCGGACCTGATCTTCGTGTCGGCGGTCTTCGAGGGCTATCCGGCCGAGAAGGAACAGATCAAGGCAGAGATGGAAGCGGTGCAGCACCACCGCGAGACGGTGCAGCCGATCCGCGAGAAGACCGGCGGCTCCACCTTCAAGAATCCGGAAGGAACGTCCGCCTGGAAGGAGATCGACAAGGCCGGTTGCCGCGGTCTGATGATCGGTGGCGCGCAGATGTCGCCGATGCACTGCAACTTCATGATCAACACCGGCAACGCGACCGGCTACGACCTTGAATATCTCGGCGAGACCGTTCGCGCCCGCGTGCTCGAGCATTCCGGAATCCGGCTGCAATGGGAAATCAAGCGCATCGGCAGGTTCAGACCTGGCCGCGAGGTGCAGGAGTTTCTCGGGCTTCTTCTCTGAGGTTTTGAATCATCTCCCTGACAAGATGATTCATCCTGTCCGGCCAAGTCGTTGGTTGTGAATCGCTTTTGGCCATCGCCATGTTTTTGCGACGGATTTTCACGCTCTGCCGCCTCGGTCCGCCTGATCCGGACGGCCCCCTTTAGGGGCCGTCCGGATCTCCTCATCCAGGTGTGCACGCGACGTCGCCCCGGCGATTGGCGTTCAATGGGTCGACGCCCGGTTAGTGCTCGGGTCGGCGCTCGATCAGGCTGCGCAGGTCGGTGCTTTCCTGCCAGGTTCGGCATTGCGGCGGAGCGTTGGCGGCGGCGTCGCAACTTCGGCACCCGGCGTGCGGTAAGCGCCCTGCCTCGTGGTCCCCTGTAGGCGCATGCGGCATGCGCTGGTCGTCCGCCGCTCAGGTTCAGCGTGCCGTTCTGAGTCAAAAAAGCCATAGCGGAATCAAGAAAATGCGACCCCGGCAAATACCTGCTTGCCACTGAGTCAACTCTCTGATTCTTTCGGTCAACAGCGTTTCCTGATTTGAGTCGG
>JAPLOZ010000112.1 GCA_026400435.1 Hyphomicrobiales bacterium
AATCGACGCACCTTGAAATTTTAAGCTTGAAGTAATTCGGTTCCGGCGCGATAGTCGCGTGAGCGAAGGCGAAAGAGAGGAGTCGCACGATGAAGGTTGCGGTTCTCGGCGGTGGACCTGCCGGACTCTACTTCGCGATCTCGATGAAGCTGCGCAATTCGGCGCACGACATCACGGTCGTCGAGCGCAACAAGCCGGACGACACCTTCGGCTGGGGCGTCGTGCTGTCGGCCGAGACGCTCGACAACCTGACGCGCAACGACCCCGTCAGCGCAGTCTGGATCAAGCGCTATTTCGCCTACTGGGACGATATCGCCGTCGTTTACAAGGACGTGCGTACGGTTTCCACCGGGCACGGTTTCTGCGGCATCGGCCGCAAGCGGCTGTTGATGCTGTTGCAGCGGCGCGCCCGCGAGCTCGGTATCAACCTGGTCTTTGAGACCGAAGCGCCCGACCCGCGCCCCTATATGGAGACGCACGACCTCGTCGTAGCTGCGGACGGGCTGAATTCGCGCTCGCGTTCCACGTTCACCGAGGTGTTCAAGCCGGACATCGACACACGCAAGTGCAAGTTCGTCTGGCTGGGGACCGAGCAGAAATTCGACGACGCCTTCACATTCATCTTCGAAAAGACCGAGCACGGCTGGGTGTGGGCGCACGCCTACCAGTTCGACAAGGACACCGCGACCTTCATCGTGGAGTGCAGCGAGGAGACCTGGGAGAAATTCGGCTTCGGCGCGATGTCGCAGCAGGAATCGATCGCCACCTGCGAGAATATCTTCGAGAAGCATCTCGGCGGACATCCGCTGATGACCAACGCCAACCACATCCGAGGCTCGGCCTGGATCAACTTCCCGCGCGTTCTCTGCGAGCGGTGGTCCTACAAGAACCTGGCTCTCATGGGCGACGCGGCGGCGTCGGCGCATTTCTCGATCGGCTCGGGCAGCAAGCTGGCGCTGGAAAGCGCGGTCGCGCTCGCCGACTACCTGCATTCCGAGCCGGACATGGCGTCCGCATTCCAGAAATACGAGGACGCGCGGCGCACCGAGGTGCTGAAGCTGCAGTCGGCGGCGCGCAACTCTCTTGAGTGGTTCGAGGAGGTTGAGCGCTATCTCGATCTCGACCCGGTGCAGTTCAACTATTCGCTGCTCACGCGCTCACAGCGCATCAGCCACGAGAACCTCAGGCTGCGCGATCCGCAATGGCTGGGCGGGGCCGAGGAATGGTTCCAGCGGCAGGCCGGAGCAAGCGGCAACAGCCTCAAGCGCGCTCCGATGTTTGCCCCGTTCAAGCTGCGCGAGATGGAGCTCGTCAACCGGGTGGTCGTTTCGCCGATGGCGCAATACAAGGCCGTGGATGGATGCCCGACCGACTGGCATTTCACCCACTACGCCGAGCGTGCCAAGGGCGGCGCCGGGCTGGTCTATATCGAGATGACTTGCGTCAGTCCCGAAGGGCGCATCACGCCCGGCTGTCCGGGATTCTATGCGCCAGAACACGAGACGGCGTGGAAGCGGCTGGTCGATTTCGTGCATCGGGAAACCGACGCAAAGATGTGCGCGCAGATTGGCCATTCAGGTGCCAAGGGCTCGACGCAACTCGGCTGGGAAGAGAGTGACGCACCGCTTGCCGACGGCAACTGGCCGGTGATGGCGGCGTCGGCCGTGCCGTGGTCGCCGCAGAACCAGGTTCCCAAGGCGATGACGCGCGCCGACTTGGATCTCGTGCGCGACCAGTTCGTCGCTTCAGCCGAAATGGCGGACCGCTGCGGCTTCGACATGCTCGAGATCCACGCGGCGCACGGCTATCTGCTTTCGTCCTTCATCACGCCGCTGACCAACAAGCGTACCGACGAGTATGGCGGATCGCTGGAAAACAGGATGCGCTACCCGCTGGAGATCTTCCATGCGATGCGCGACAGATGGCCCCTTGCGAAGCCGATCTCCGTGCGCATTTCCGCCAACGACTGGGTGGGCATCGAGGGCGTGACGCCGGCCGACGCGGTGGAGATCGCAAGGATGCTGAGCGCCGCCGGCGTCGACATCTGCGACGTGTCGGCCGGGCAGACTTCGACGCTTGCAAAGCCGGTCTACGGCCGCATGTTCCAGACGCCGTTCTCCGACCGCATCCGCAACGAGACCGGCATGGCGACGATGGCTGTCGGCAACATCTACGAGCCCGACCATGTCAACTCCATCCTGATGGCGGGCCGTGCGGATCTAGTCTGCCTGGCGCGGCCGCATCTCGCCGATCCCTACTGGACCCTGCATGCCGCCGTGACGCTCGGCGACCGGGGCGTGAAGTGGCCGGATCCGTATCTGCCCGGCCGCGACCAGCTCTACCGGCTCGCAGCCCAGCGCAACGCGACGGCGGAGTTCAAGGTATGATCGCGTTTCGCCACGCACTGGTAACGGGCGGCGGCTCCGGTGTTGGCAAGGCCATCGCGCTAGCGCTTGCCGAAGCCGGTGTCGACGTGACGATCTGCGGCCGGCGGGCCGATGTCCTGGGGGCTGTCACCGCATTGAACGGGCGTATCCATGGCATTCCGGCCGACGTGACAGACGAAGATGCTGTGTCGGCGCTCTACGAGAAGGCCGAAGCGGCGCGCGGGCCGTTCGACATCGTCGTCGCCAATGCTGGTGCTGCCGAAAGCGCTCCGGCTCACAAGACGGCCCTGTCCGACTGGCGCAAGACGCTCGACGTCAACCTGACCGGCGCCTTCGTGACCGTAAAGCCAGCCCTGGCCGGCATGGCCGCGCGCAAGTCCGGCAGGATCATCTTCATCGCCTCCATCGCGGGCCTCAAAGGCTACGCCTACGTCGCGCCCTACGTCGCGGCCAAGCACGGCGTGGTCGGTCTGATGCGGGCCCTCGCCGCCGAAACCGCCAAGACAGGCGTGACCGTCAACGCCATCTGCCCCGGTTATGTCGAGACGGACATGCTGGAGCAGTCCGTCAGCCGTATCGTCGCGAAAACCGGGCGCTCGGCAGAAGATGCACGCGCCTTCCTGACCGCCACCAACCCGCAAGGCAGGCTGATACAGCCGGATGAAGTGGCCGATGCGGTGCTCTGGCTCTGTGGCGACAAGGCGGGCTCCATCACCGGCCAGGCGATCTCGATCTCGGGGGGCGAGACATGGTAAGCGCGCCGCTCTCGGCCATCTCCAAGGACGGCAAGGAGCGGCTGAGGCTGTGGATCAGGATGCTGCGGGCATCGCGCACCATCGAAGCCGAACTGCGCGAAAGGCTGCGGCGGGAATTTGATACCACGCTGCCGCGCTTTGACGTGTTGGCGGCGCTCTACCGTGCGCCGGAGGGCATGCTGATGAGCAGCCTTTCGCGCTTCCTGCTGGTCTCGAACGGCAACGTAACCGGCATTGTCGACCGGCTGGTCTCCGAGGGGCTGGTGACCCGCGCGCGCCGCAACGGCGACCGTCGAACCTCGATGGTCAAGCTGACGGACAGCGGCAAGGCTCAGTTCGAGGCGGTCGCCGCCGCCCATGAAGGCTGGATCGGGGAATTGCTCGGCGACGTGAGCGACGAGGATACAAGGCGGCTGAGCGGCATGCTGAAATCGTTTCGCAGCAACTGGGAGGGACGCGAGTGAACGGCACCGCCATGGCGTCTCTCAAGCCGAGGAACTTCCTATGGGAGGCCGACGGCAAGGTTGCAAAAATCCGGCTCGACAGGCCGGAGCGCAAAAACCCTCTGACTTTCGATTCCTATGCGGAATTGCGCGATCTTTTCCGTGCGCTGGCCTACGCGGACGACATCGACGCGGTCGTCTTCCTGCCGAATGGCGGCAACTTCTGTTCGGGTGGCGACGTGCACGACATCATCGGGCCGCTGGTCAAGATGGACATGAAGGAGCTGCTTGCGTTCACCCGCATGACCGGCGACTTCGTCAAGGCGATGCTCAACTGCGGCAAGCCGATCATCTCCGCGGTGGACGGCGTCGCCGTCGGTGCTGGCGCGATCATCGCGATGGCATCCGACATTCGTATCGCAACGCCGGAAGCCAAGACGGCATTCCTGTTCACGCGCGTCGGGCTGGCCGGCTGCGACATGGGCGCCTGCGCAATCCTGCCGCGCATCATCGGACAGGGCCGCGCGGCTGAACTGCTCTACACCGGCCGCACGATGAGCGCCGCCGAGGGGGAGCGCTGGGGTTTCTACAACCGGCTGGTCGAAGCCGGTGCGCTGGAGGCAGATGCGATGGACATGGCGCGCCGCATCGTTTCCGGCCCCACCTTCGCGCATGGCATCACCAAGACCCAGCTCAACCAGGAATGGTCGATGGGTCTCGACCAGGCGATCGAAGCTGAGGCGCAGGCGCAGGCGATCTGCATGCAGACGAAGTATTTCGAGCGCGCCTACAAGGCGTTCGTGGCGAAAGACAAACCCGTTTTCGAGGGGGATTGAGGTGAGCCATTCCGCCACGCCCCCTCCACCACGCTTCGCGTGGTCCCCCTCCCCCGCTTCGCAGGGGGGGAACAACAATCGTCTCGACTGGCCTCGATCTGGATCCTCCCCCGTTTACGGGGGAGGGGGACCGCCGAAGACGGTGGAGGGGGCACATGCCTGACCGCACGTTCCTCGACTGGCCGTTTTTCGCGCCGCATCATCGCGCGTGGGCACACGAGCTAGAAGCATGGTGCGCAGCAAACCTCCCGGCCAATCATGAGGATGTGGACGCCGCCTGTCGAGCGCTGGTCAAGAAGCTCGGAGACGACGGCTGGCTGAAGCCGACGGCGATCGACGCGGCAGAACCCGTTCCACTCGACGTACGCATGTTGTGCCTGACGCGTGAAACGCTGGCTCGGCACGACGGCCTCGCCGATTTCGCGTTCGCCATGCAGGGCCTGGGCACCGGCGCGATCAGCCTTTTCGGCACGGATGAGCAGAAGCAGTGGCTGAGAAAAACCCGCGCCGGCGAAGCGATCTCCGCCTTCGCTCTGTCGGAGCCGCGCTCTGGCTCGGATGTCGCAAACATGGACATGACCGCCACGAAGGACGGCGATTCCTATGTGCTTGATGGCGAGAAAACCTGGATCTCCAACGGCGGCATCGCCGATCTCTACACCGTCTTTGCACGCACCGGCGAGGCGCCGGGCGCCAGGGGCATTTCTGCTTTCCTCGTGCCAGCCGACACGAAAGGCCTCACAGTCGCCGAGCGGCTGGAAGTCATCGCCCCGCATCCGCTGGCGCGGCTTTCCTTCCAAGGCGCGCGCGTCCCCGCCCCCGCCATGATCGGCAAGCCCGGCGAAGGCTTCAAGATCGCGATGTCAGTGCTCGATGTGTTCCGCTCGACCGTCGGCGCGGCAGCGCTGGGTTTCGCGCGACGCGCCTTCGACGAAAGCGTGAAGCGCGCAGCCGGGCGCAAGCTCTTCGGTGCTCCGCTCGCCGAGTTGCAGATGGTGCAGGGCCACCTCGCCGAGATGGCGCTCGACATTGATGCGGCAGCGCTTCTCGTCTACCGCGCCGCATGGACCAAGGACTCTGGTGCGCCACGCGTTACGCGTGAGGCGGCGATGGCGAAACTCTTCGCCACCGACAAGGCTCAGGACGTGATCGACAAGGCTGTACAGCTTCATGGCGGCGACGGCGTGCGCAAGGGCCACATCGTCGAGAGCCTCTATCGCGAGATACGCGCGCTCAGGATCTACGAAGGTGCGTCGGACGTGCAGAAGGTAGTGATCGCGCGCCAGGTGCTTGCGGAACAAACATAACTCCAACTGGAAGGGACATCAGCATGGCGAACAATCTCGCGAAGGGCATTACGAAAAACGGCGCCGGCTTCGACGGCGTGACGTGGAACATCCTCGGCCAGACCTACTACCCGAAAGCGGTGTGCGAGAGCAGCTTCGCGTTCGAGACCAACAGCGAGGCCGGCCAATTCGTGCCCGTCCACATCCATCCCGAGCAGGATGAGTTCATCCTGGTGCAGGAGGGACAGCTGGAACTGAAGCTCGACGGCGTCTGGACTACGGCAAAGGCCGGAGATCTGGTGCGCATGCCGCGCGGCATTCCGCACGGCTATTTCAACAAGTCCGACAAGCCTTGCCGCGCCCTGTTCTGGGTATCGCCGGCAGGTCGGCTCAAGGATCTGTTCGAGCAGCTTCACGACAAGAGCGACATCCCCACGATCATGAAGCTCTCGGCAGAGCATGACGTGAATTTCCTGCCGGAAGAAGCGAACGCCTGAAATGCTCGGCCCCTCGGCGCATAGCGATACGTTCGCGCGGGACCATCTGCCGCCTCCGCAGGAGTGGCCGGATTTCCTGCTCGACGGCTTCGATTATCCCGAGCGGCTGAACGCCGGCGTCGAACTGACGGACCGGCTGGTGGAAAAGGGTTTTGGCGACAACACGGCGCTGATCGGAAACGGCCGGCGCCGCACCTACAAGGAACTGTCCGACTGGACGAACCGGCTCGCCCACGCGCTGGTGGAAACATACGGCGTCAAGCCGGGCAACCGGGTGCTGATCCGCTCCGCGAACAACCCGGCGATGGTGGCCTGCTGGCTTGCCGCCACCAAGGCTGGGGCGGTTGTGGTCAACACCATGCCGATGCTGCGCGCCGGCGAACTCACGCAGATCGTCGACAAGGCGGAAATCGCGCTTGCGCTCTGCGATACGCGGCTGATGGACGAGATGGTCGCCTGCGCCAAGGACAGCCTGTTCCTGAAGCAGGTCGTCGGTTTCGACGGCACCGCCAACCACGATGCCGAACTCGACCGCGCAGCGCTGAACAAGCCGGTGCGTTTCGAGGCGGTGGCGACCGGCCGCGACGACGTGGCGCTGCTCGGCTTCACCTCCGGCACGACCGGCGTGCCGAAGGCGACAATGCATTTCCACCGCGACCTGCTGATCATCGCCGACGGCTATGCAAAGGAAGTCCTCGGCGTCACGCCCGACGATGTGTTCGTCGGTTCGCCGCCGCTCGCCTTTACCTTCGGACTCGGCGGGCTGGCGATCTTTCCGCTGCGTTTCGGCGCGGCGGCGACGCTGCTCGAGAGTGCTACGCCGCCGAACATGGTCGAGATCATCGAGACCTACCGGGCGACGATCAGCTTCACCGCGCCGACGGCCTATCGCGCGATGCTCGCAGCGATGGACAAAGGTGCGGACCTCTCCTCCCTGCGGATCGCGGTGTCGGCCGGCGAAACGCTGCCGGCGCCGGTGTTCGAGGAATGGACGAGAAAGACCGGCAAGCCGATCCTCGACGGCATCGGCGCGACCGAGATGCTGCATATCTTCATCTCCAACCGGCTCCTGGACAGTGCTCCCGGCCGCACCGGCAAGCCGGTCACCGGCTACGAGGCGAGGATCGTCGACGAAGCGATGAACGAATTGCCGCGCGGAAGAGTAGGACGGCTTGCCGTGCGCGGACCGACCGGCTGCCGCTACATGGCAGACGACAGGCAGACGAAATACGTGCGCGGCGGCTGGAACCTGACCGGCGATTCCTTCGTGCAGGACGAAGAGGGTTTCTTCCACTTCGCCGCGCGTTCGGACGACATGATCATATCGTCGGGATACAACATCGCCGGGCCTGAGGTGGAGGCTGCGCTGCTCTCCCACGCGCATGTCCGGGAATGCGCCGTCATTGGCGTTGACGACGAGGCGCGCGGGCAGATCGTCCAGGCTCATGTCGTGCTGGTCGACGGTGTCGCTGCAGACGAGCTGACGCGGAAGATACTTCAGGACCATGTCAAGGCGACGATCGCCCCTTACAAATATCCGCGCTCGGTGAAGTTCATCGAGGCGCTGCCCAAAACCCTGACCGGCAAGATCCAGCGGTTCCGGCTGAGAGAACCGAAATGACCGACTTCACAAAGACCCGCGCCCTCTTCGACATCCCCGAGGGCATGATCTACCTCGACGGCAATTCGCTCGGGCCGCTGCCCGTCGCGGCAAAGGCTCGCGTTGCCGACATGCTCGCCAACGAATGGGGCAAGCACCTGATAAAGGGCTGGAACGTGTTGGGCTGGATCAACCAGTCGCGCCGTATCGGCGACCGCGTCGGCCGGCTGATCGGCGCGCCTGACGGCACCGTCATCATGGGCGACACGCTGTCGATCAAGGTCTACCAGGCTCTGGCGGCAGCCATCGACCTCAATCCCGGACGCAGGGTGATCCTTTCCGACAACGGCAACTTCCCGTCCGACCTCTACATGGCGCAAGGGCTGATCGGCTCGCTTGGGCGCGGGCTGGAATTGAAGATCGTCGAGCCTGAAGCAGTCGCCGACGCCATCGATGACAGCGTCGCGGTGCTGATGCTGACGGAGGTAGATTACCGCACCGGGCGGTTGCACGACATGAGGGCTCTGACGCTGCAGGCCCACGCGGCGGGCGCGCTGACCGTCTGGGACCTTGCGCATTCCGCAGGCGCGCTGCCCGTGGACGTGCTCGGCGCCGGCGCGGATTTCGCGGTCGGCTGCACCTACAAATACCTCAATGGCGGGCCGGGTGCGCCGGCCTTCATATACGTTGCGCCAAGGCACCTGGAAACAGCACGCCCTGCCCTTTCCGGCTGGCTCGGCCACGAAGCGCCGTTCGCCTTCGATCTCGACTATCGCGCCGGCCATGGCATCGATCGCATGCGCGTCGGCACGCCGCCGGTCATCGCGCTCGCCGTACTCGACGCAGCACTCGACGCGTGGGAGGGCGTGTCGATGGACGACGTCCGCGCCGCCTCGATCGGACTCTGCGACCTTTTCATCCGCGAGGTGGAAGGGCGCTGCCCGGAGCTGACCCTCGCCACAACCCGGCACGGCCATGCGCGCGGCAGCCAGGTTTCGTTCCGGCACCCGCAAGGCTATGCCATCATGCAGGCGCTGATTGCGCGCAACGTGATCGGCGACTTCCGCGCGCCGGATGCGATCCGCTTCGGTTTCACGCCGCTCTACATCGGCGAAAAGGAAGTGCTTGGCGCGGCGGCGCTCCTGGAAGCCATCATGAAGGACCGGCTCTGGGACGCGCCCGAGTACAAGCGCAAGGCGGCGGTGACGTGAGCGGCAAGCCTTACGATCCCGCGCAAGAGGGCGCGCAGATGTCGTTCGCGGGGCGCATGTCCTACGGCGACTACCTGCATCTCGACAGCGTGCTCGACGCCCAGGAGCCGCTGTCCGAGGCGCATGACGAACTGCTCTTCATCATTCAGCACCAGACCTCGGAACTGTGGATGAAGCTCGCCATCCACGAGATACAGGCGACGCTCGCCGCGATCCGCGAAGACCGGCTGGAGCCGGCCTTCAAGATGCTGTCCCGCGTGGCGCGGATCTTCGAGCAACTGACGGGAGCGTGGGATGTTCTGAGGACCATGACGCCGAGCGACTACACCGAGTTCCGTGCGTCGCTCGGGCAATCGTCCGGTTTCCAGTCCTGGCAATACCGGGCGATCGAATTCCTTGCGGGCAACCGCAACGCCGCCATGCTGAAGCCGCACGAGCACCGCCCGGAGATCGCCGCGAAGCTCGACGAAATCCTGGCCGCGCCGAGCCTCTATGACGAAGCGCTGCTGCTGCTTGCGCGCAACGGCTTCGACATCGGCGACGAGGCGACGCGCTCTGACTGGCGTGAAACGCGCGCCGAGAACCCCAAGGTGCTCGATGCCTGGAAGGTCGTCTACCGCGATCCAACGAAGCACTGGATGCTCTACGAACTCGCAGAGAAGCTGGTCGATTTCGAGGACTATTTCCGGCGCTGGCGCTTCAACCACGTCACCACGGTGGAGCGCATCATCGGGCTGAAGCGCGGCACCGGCGGTACGGCCGGCGTCTCCTATCTGCGCCGGATGCTGGAAGTCGTGCTTTTTCCGGAACTCTGGACGGTGAGGACGGAGCTTTAGAATGAATTTGGTGGGGGAGTTGATGCACACGATCCTGCAGCCGGAAGGCTGGGCGAAACCGGTCGGCTACGCGAACGGCGTTGTCGCACGCGGCCGCACGGTCTTCATCGGCGGACAGGTCGGCTGGACGGGGCAATGCGTGTTCGAGACCGACGATTTCGCCGGGCAGGTCCGCCAGACGCTGCAGAACATCGTCGATATCCTCGCCGAGGCCGAGGCGCGGCCCGAGCACATCACGTCGATGACATGGTACTTCACCGACAAGAAGGAATATCTCGCCAATCTCAAGGGCATCGGCCAGGCCTATCGCGATGTGATCGGAAGACATTTTCCGGCCATGGCGGCAGTGCAGGTGGTTGCGCTGGTAGAGGACCGCGCCAAGGTCGAGATCCAGGCGATCGCGGTGGTGCCCGAGTGAAACTGACGTTTTCGCAGACCGTGACGGGGAACATCTCCGGCGGGGTTCTGGTGGTGACCATCGACAATCCGCCGGTCAACGCCGCGTCCGCCGACATGCGGCAGGGACTGCTCGCTGCAATCGACAACGCAGCGGGTTCGAAAGAGATTTCCGGTGTCGTTATCACGGGCGCGGGCAAGACTTTCGTCGGCGGGGCCGACATCCGCGAATTCGGCAAGCCGATGGCCGAGCCGGTTCTGCCGCAGGTTGTCGACCACGTCGAGGCGAGCCGCAAACCGGTGGTCGCCGCGATCAATGGCGCGGCACTGGGGGGAGGACTGGAGATCGCGCTCGCCTGCCACCACCGTATCGCCGCTGGATCGGCAAAAATTGCCCTCCCGGAAGTGAAACTGGGAATCGTGCCGGGTGCCGGCGGCACGCAGCGTCTCCCCCGGCTGGCCGGCGTGATCGCTGCCGCGGAGATGGCGGCGTCGGGCCGCATGGTAGGCGCTGCCGAAGCCCTTGCGCTCGGCATCGTCGACGAGGTGGCAGAGGGCGACCTGGTTGCGCGGGCGACGGCGGTTGCGCGGGAGTTGGCCGGCAAGCCACCCAGGCGCACCGGCGATCTGGCCGTGGCGGCAGTCGACGCGGAGGCCTTCGGTGCGATGGCGACCAAAGCTCTTGCGCGAGCGCGCGGGCAGGACGCGCCAGGCGAAGCATTGCGGCTGGTGCGCTCGGCTGCCGGCCGCTCCCTTGCCGAAGGCTTGGCCGACGAGAGGGCAACCTTCCTCAGGCTGCGCGACTCCGATCAGTCGAAGGCGCTGCGCCACGTGTTTTTCGCCGAACGGGCCGCGGCCAAGGTGGACGGGCTGGAGGGTGTCGAACCGCGCGCGGTCAGCACGATCGGCATTGTCGGTCTCGGCCTGATGGGATCGGGAATCGTGGTTGCCGCACTCGATGCCGGCTACGCTGTGATCGGGGTCGATGCGACCGCTGAAGCCGCGCGGAAAGGCCGCGAGCGCATCGCCGCGTTGCTCGACCGCAACGTCGCGTCCGGCCGCCTCGATGCAGAGGGGCGCGAGCAACGGCTGGCCCTGCTTACAATCTCACATCGGATGGAAGACCTTGCCGATGTCGATCTGGTCATCGAGGCGGTGTTCGACGATCTCGACGTGAAGACCGATCTGTTCAGGCGGCTCGAAGGCATCGTGCGGCCTGACGCGGTTCTCGCCACCAACACCAGCTATCTCGATCCAGATCTCCTCGCTGCGGCAGCCCCTCACCCTGAGCGGGTCGTTGGCCTGCACTTCTTCTCGCCAGCCAACATCATGCGGCTTGTCGAGGTGGTGAATTGCGCGAAGACCGCGCCCGACGTTCTGGCGACCGGGCTCGCGGTGGCCAAGAAGCTCGGCAAGCTGCCAGTCGTCACCGGCGTGTGCGAAGGCTTCATCGGAAACAGCATCTTTTCGGCCTACCGGCGCGAGGCCGAGTTCCTGCTTGAGGACGGCGCGCTCCCTCAGGACATCGACGTGGCAATGGAAGGCTACGGCTTTGCGATGGGTCCGTTCGCCGTGTTCGACCTCGCCGGGCTGGAAATCGCCTGGGCGCGCCGCAAGCGGCAGGCAGCGGCGCGAGACCCGAACGAGCGCTACGTGGGCATCGCCGACCGGCTTTGCGAGGCAGGCCGCTTCGGCCAGAAATCGGGGCGCGGCTGGTATGCCTACCCGGATGGCAAGCGCACGGTCGATCCTGAGGTCACCGCGATGATCGAAGCAGCACGGGCGAAGAAGGGAATATCGCCACGCGAAATCAAACCCGACGAGATCGTCTTGCGGCTGCTTGGTGCGATGGCAGCCGAGGGCGAAAAACTGCTGGCCGGAAACATCGCAAGGCGCGCCAGCGACATCGACCTCGTGATGATCAACGGATACGGATTCCCGGCCTATATGGGCGGGCCGATGTTCGCCGCCGGGAAATAACTGCGGACGGATGACGCGCCCCTGCAGCGAGGCTATTCTCCGACGCTCGAGGAGGAAGCCCATGCAGAAGATCATCTCCGCCCTGTTCGCCGTCCTTTTGGGGTGCGCTCCGACCCTGGCCGAGCAAGCGCCCGCCGGCATCAAGCGGACGCCCTTGCAGGCAATCGACTTTCCAGGGGGCTACAGGACGGTGACGGGCTTGGCCGAGATCGCGCCGGGTGGTGCGTCGGGGCCGCATACTCATCCGGGCATAGAGACGGGCTATGTGCTGGAAGGCGAAGTGCTGATGCAAGTGGAGGGGCAGCCCGACCGGACACTGAAACCGGGCGATTCCTATCTGATCCCGGCTGGAGCCAAGCACGACGTGAAGAGCGTCGGCAGCGTCGCCGCAAGGGCGTTCAGCGTTTTCGTCGTGGACAAGGCTGCGCCGCTGGCGAGCCCGGCGAAATAGGCCTCGCCAGACGCAGAACTACTCCCGATATCCCGCCTGCCTCATCAGCGGCAGCACGCGGTCGCAGAAGTAGGGTAGTTCCTGCGTGTAGTTGACGAAGGTCAGCGCGATGCCCTCGTAGCCCTGCGCGGCAATGGCGATCATCTCCTCGGCGATCTTTTCCGGTGTGCCGATCAGCGGATAGGTCCCTGCCCCGCCGGCGAAGCGCTGGCGGTAGCGGTCATAGGCATGGACGTCGTGCGACTGCGAGAACTCCTTCTTGCCCGCCATATGGGCATCCACTGCCGCATGGTCGGCCATCGTCACCGCATAGCGCGTGTAGTACGCCTCGGCTTCCTCCGATGTCTCGCGGCAGACGACGTGGGCGACCGTGTAGCAGCCGACATCGCGGCCGACCTTTTGCGCCCGCTCGCGGATGTCGGCGACGTGTTTTCCCGCCTCGGATATCTCGGAGAAGGTGGTGAAGAGGTAGTCGCAATGGGCGGAGGCGAAGTCGCGGCCCGGACCGCCGAAGGCCGCGTTCATCGTCACCGGGCGCGGCGCCTGCAGGCTTACCGGACGGCTGACGGCTTCCTTCAGCCGGTAGTAGTCTCCATCGAAATCGATCGGCTCGTCCGCCGCATAAAGGCGCTCGACGATCTCGATCCATTCGGCAGCCTGATCGTAGCCCTTCTCCACCAGTTGCGTGCCGAACATGCCGAATTCCTTCGGGTTCCAGCCGCAGACGATGTTGAGGCCGGCGCGGCCATGGCTGATTGAATGTCTCGAAGGAATGCTCGCGGACACGGTTCTTGCCGCCAAAACCCTTCCAGCGGGCGATCGGCAGCACGAACTCGAGCCCGGCGCGATCAGCGATCTGGGCCGCGGTCAGATTGTCGTCCCAACCGGCCAGCCAGCGCTCCGGGACATCGGTGATGGCCAGCCCGCCATCGGCATTGGCCGAGAAGATGCCGAGCTTCAGCCTGTTCGGCCCCTTGAGCGGATGCTGTCTGATCATGCTGGTCCTCCCGACAACGATGCACGCTAGGACCGTTGGCAGATATTTCAAGCATGAAACAGCACTTCGCAGCCACCCAGTTTGCGGCTATGGCTTGAGCCACCGATCCGGGAGGCAGGACATGAAGACTTTTCGCGACAACACCGTCGCCGGAGCACGGCTGGTCGGCACCTTCGCCGAGATACCGCATCCGGTGGCGATCGAAGTCATGGCGCAGGCGGCCCCTGATTTCATCTGCATAGACTGGGAGCACGGCCAGATCGCCCGCGACCAGATCGAGAATCTCGTGCGGGCCTGCGACGTGAAGGGTGTGCCGGCCATGATACGCGTGCCCGGCCATGCTCCCGAGGCGATCGCCGCCGCTCTGGATAGCGGCGCGATGGGCATCCTTATCCCGCGCGTGTCGACGGCCGAACAGGCCGCTGCGGCGGTGAAGGCAGCGCGCTACCCCCCGGCAGGCGAGAGGGGCGTCGGACCCGGCCGCGCAGGCGGCTACGGCTACCGCATCTTCGACTATCTGGCGGAGGCGAATGACCAGGTCGTCGTGGCCGTACAGGTCGAGACCGCCGAAGGCCTCGCCAACGCCGACGCCATTGCCGCCACGGAGGGCGTCGACGTCGTTTTCGTCGGGCCGGGCGACCTTTCGGTCTCGCTTGACGCCTACCGGCCGGACGGCGCGCGAAAGCTCGCCAACGCCATCGACAAAATCATCGCCGCCACGTTGAAGCGCGGCAAGACCGCGGGCATCTTCTGCGGCAAGCCGGACGACGTTATCCGCTGGACCGCCAAGGGCTCCAGCTTCTTCATCCTCGCCAGTGACACGATGTTCCTTGGTGCAGCCACCGAGGCGGCGCTTACGCAAGCGCGATCTCAGTCGGGAAAGTCAAAGCCAAAAGTCCGGCGCTAATTTTTTAAGCTTAAAACTATTGCCTTGAAATGCGCCCCCGTTCGGATAGCATTCTGCGCTAGAACTAGCGTGCGACCATGCCCGGACATCGGTCTTGGGCTGTCACACGCAGCGTAACCCGAGTGTGCGCAAAGGGTCCGGTCTTGTCGTTCCTTCCACCCCAGTCGTCGTCAACGGCAAAATCGCGCTACGCTTTCGAAGGCATCCGCGCACAGATCCGCGATCTCCACACCGACAACATCGCCAATCTCGCGCTGCGCGCCAGGGAACTCGGCGACGTGATTGCGCTCTGGTACGGCGAGGGCGACCTTGTCACGCCCGCCTTCATCCGCGATGCCGCGAAGGCCGCCTTCGATGACGGCCTGACGTTCTACATCCCTAACATGCGCGGTTATGCTCCGCTCAACGAGGCGCTGTCGGACTACCAGTCGCGTCTGCACGGCCAGCCGATCCCGGTGGCGCGCACGACCGTAACGCCGAGCGGCATGCAGGCGCTCTACATGGCCCTTGAACTGATCGTCGATGTCGGCACGAATGTCGTGTATGTCGCGCCGCAATGGCCCAACATCCACAACGCCATCCATCTGATCGGCGGCGAACCGCGTCCCTTCGCGCTGGATTTCGACGGCGACTGGAAGCTCGACCTCGACCGTCTTTTCGCGACCTGCGATGCGCGCACGCGCGCGATCTTTCTCTCCACCCCCTCCAACCCGACCGGCTGGACGGCGACCCGCACCGAGATGGAAGCGCTGCTAGACTTCAGCCGCCGCACCGGCGTCTGGATCATTTCCGACGAGGTCTATAACCGGCTCTATTTCGAGGGCGATGCCGCACCCTCGATCCTGCAGGTGGCCGAAGACGGCGACCGCGTCATGTCGGTCAACAGCTTCTCCAAGGCGTGGGCGATGACCGGCTGGCGCGTCGGCTGGCTGACGCACCCTTCAGGCGTCGCCGACCAAGTCGCCGCGATGACGCAGTACGTCAACAGCGGTACCGCCGGGCCGCTGCAGGCAGGTGCCGCCGCGGCGATCACGCGGGGCGAACCGCTGGTCCAGGAAATCAGGCAGCGCATCAAGACCGGGCTCGACCTCGCATACGAGCGGCTGGCGCGGTTCCCCGGAATCATCCTGCCCGAAAAACCGCGTGGCGGCATGTACGCCTTCTTCGCAGTTGAAGGCGAAAGTGACTCGCGGCGGCTGTGCGCCGATATCCTCGAGAAGACGCGTGTCGGCCTTGCTCCGGGCTACCTGTTCGGCAGTTCGGCGAATGCTTTCGTGAGAATGTGCGTCTATCGCGATGCCAGCCAGATAGAAACCGCGCTCGGACGAATGCTCGCGTTCAAGAATTGACGCTGCGCAACGCAGCGGCAACCAAACCGGCGGGGAGGACTCGTCCGGACCAACCAGAGGGAAAGAAAGATGAATTTCACCCGTCGTAACCTGCTCATGATCGCCGCCGCCGCCGGCTTTGCCGGTGCGCCCGTCGTCGCCTTCGCCGAAGGCGTACTCAACGTCGGCTCCTATCCCAACAACCCGCCTTTCGAATACAAGGCCGAGAGCGGCAGCTTCGAGGGTTTCGAGGTCGACATCGTGACCGAGGCGGCCAAGCGGGCCGGCATGACGGTCAACATCGAAGGCTATGACTTCCAGCCGCTTTTTGCAGCCACGAGTTCTGGCCGCATCGATGTGGCGATTTCCTCGATCACCATCACGCCGGAGCGCCTCGGCTCCCAGTCGTTCACACAGCCCTACTACGATTCCGACATGGGCGTCGCGGCCAAGACCGACGGCGCCGTGAAGACCCTTGCCGACCTGAAGGGCAAGATCGTCGGCGTGCTCTCCGGCTCGACCGGCGAGAAGTATGCCAACGACAACAAGGACGCGCAGGGATTCGCCGAGGTGAAGGGCTACAACACGCAGCAGGAAGTGTTGCTCGACCTCGCCGCCGGCCGCGTCGACGGCGTTGTCAGCGACGTGCCGGGCATGGAGTACGCCTTCACCAAGATGCAGGGTCTCGCTGTCGTTGACCGCATCAAGACGGGCGAACAGTACGGCCTGATGATGACCAAGGATTCTCCGCATCTCGCCAAGATCAACGACGCGCTGACCGAAATGAAGAAGGACGGCACGCTGCAGGCGATCCACAAGAAGTGGTTCGGCACGGAAGCGCCGGCCGACTCCTCGACGGCCAAAGAGGCGCCGCTGCCCAAGGCCTGAGACTACAATGCTGTCGTGACCAGAGCGTCGGATCAATCCGACGCTCCTTCAGTAATGCGGATCGTGCCGGCGAAAAGCCGGCACGATTGTTTGTTGGCGGGGGATGCACATGACGTTGTTCGACACTTTCTTCAACGGTCAGGTCATGCTGTCGGCGCTGCCGGCCCTGATGCGCGGATTTCTCAACACGCTGAAGCTCGGGCTGCTCGCCATCGGCATCGGCATTCCCGTCGGCCTCCTGATCAGCCTCGTGCGCCTCTATGCGCCAAAGCCGTTCCGTTGGCTCGCCATCGGCTATATCGACATCTTCCGCGCTATGCCGGTGCTGGTCGTGCTGATCCTGATCTACTACGCCCTGCCGTTCGTTGGCATCCGCCTGTCGTCATGGGTCTCGGCGACGATGGCGTTTGCATTCATCATGTCGGCCTATTCTGCCGAGGTATTCCGCTCGGGCATCGAGAGCATCCCTCAGGGCCAGTTTGAAGCGGCGCACGCCCTCGGCCTGCCGTTTCTGCTGACGCTGCGCAAGGTCATCCTGCCGCAAGCGGTCCGCCTCGTCATCCCGCCGACAACCAGCAACTGCGTCTCGATGTTCAAGGACACGTCGCTGGCCTCGGTGGTCGCGCTGCCGGAGCTTCTCAAGGAGGCAAACAACGCGCAGGCGCTCTACGCCAACCCGTCGCCACTGATCGGCGCCGCCCTGGTCTATCTGATCTTCCTCTGGCCGATGGTGCGCCTCGTCGGCATGCTGGAGCGCAGGTTCAAGGTCGAGAAAACGCGCTGAGCGGACGCCGCCGCACGAAAATTTTGCAAATGCTCCTTGAGGACCACAAGCCGTGAACCAGCACCCTTCCGCCGCCGCCGCAGACACATTTCCCGTCGAGAAGATCCGGGCGATGTTCCCGGCCTTGCAGAAGGCCGGGGACTTCATTTTCCTCGACAACGCCGCCGGCGCGCAAATCCCGCAAAGCGTGCTCGACGCAGTGACCAACCATCTCGTTTCGCACAACGTGCAGCGTGGCGGGCGCTATGGCCGCAGCGTGACGGTGGACAAGGGTGTGGCGGACGCGCGCGAGAGCGTGGCCCTGCTGATCAACGCCGCGAACCCCGCCGAGATATGCTTTGGCATGAACGCGACCTCGTTCATAAGGCTGGTCAGCCTCGGTATCGGCCAGATGATCGCCCGCGACGGCACGCGCAACGAGATCGTCGTCACCGACATGGACCACGACGCCAATATCGCGACTTGGCTCGCGCTGGAACCGTCGGGCGCAAAGATCGTGTGGTGGCGCATGCGCGAGGACGGCAACCTTCATGTCGACGACCTCAAGCCGCTGGTGGGCGACCGTACGCGGCTGGTTGCCTGCACCGTGACGGCGCATTCGATCGGCTCGATCGTCGACGTCGCTTCAGTAGCAAGGATCGCGCACGCCGCCGGCGCCGAGGTCTTCCTCGACTGCGTGCACTATGGTCCGCACGGCCTGATGGACGTGCAGGCTTGGGACTGCGACTATCTCATCTGCTCGGGCTACAAGAATTTCTCGCCGCACATGGGATTTCTATGGGGACGCTTCGATCTCCTGAAGCGGCTGCCTACCTTCCGCGAGGACTTCATTCCCGACGAGCCGCCCTACAAGGTCGAAGCCGGCACGTTCGTCTACGAGAACGTGGCCGGCATGGACGCCGCCGTGCGCTATCTCGAATCGATCGGCCGCAACTTCGCGCCGTCGAACAACCGCACCAGGCGGCAGAATATCGTTGCAGGCATGGGCGCCATCCGCGACTACGAACTGGTGCTGGCGCGGGCGATGATGCAGGTGCTGAAGGACTGCGGCGCGACGATCTACGGCGTGGCGGACGAAGCGCGGATCGACGAGCGCGTGCCGACCTTCTGCTTCAACATTGGCACGCTGTCGCCGCAGGCGATCGTCGAGGAAATGGCCAAGCGCGAGATCGGCATCCGTGATGGCCACATGTATGCGCCGCGGCTGATGAACAGGCTCAAGCTGTCGATGGATTCAGGAGCGATCCGCGCCTCGCTGGTGCACTACAACACGCTGGACGAGGTGCGCCGCTTCGGCGCGGCGCTGCAGGCGGTGATCGCCAGGCTCGGGTGAAGTCGCCGCTGACCTCCCCACAAAGGGGGAGATCAGCCAATCGCAAGTCCCGCTGCGACGGCCCTATTCGCCGTAGCCGATTATGCCCTTGATCTCCAGAAAGTCATGGATCGCCCAGTCGGCGTATTCGCGGCCGTTGCCGGACTGCTTGTAGCCTCCGAAAGGTGCGAACGTGTCCCATTCGGGATAGTTGATCGAGACCTGTCCGGCGCGCATCCGCGCAGCGATCGCGCGGGCATGCTCGATGTTCTGCGACTGAACATAGGCGGCCAGCCCATAGACCGTGTCATTGGCGATTTTGACCGCATCTTCCTCGTCTTCATAGGAAATGACAGACAGCACCGGCCCGAAAATCTCTTCCTTTTCGACGCTCATGCCCGGCTTCACGTGCCCGAAGACGGTTGGACGGATGTAGTAGCCGCGGTTGAGGTGCTCGGGACGCCCGAGACCGCCGGTCACAAGCGTTGCGCCCTCGTTGATGCCCTTCTCGATGAGCCCCTGGATCTTGTCGTACTGGATCTTGCTGACTACAGGACCGAGATGGCCGCCTTCCTGACGGGGGTCGTTGACCTTGTGCGCCTCGGCGGCCTTTTTGGCGATGTCGAGCGCCTCGTCGTGGCGGGCGGCCGGCACCAGCATGCGGGTCGGGGCGTCGCAGGACTGGCCGCTGTTGCCGAAGCAGCCGTTCACGCCCTTCCTGACCGCGCGTTCGAAATCGGCGTCGGGCAGGATGATGTTGGCGGACTTGCCGCCCAGTTCCTGCGACACCCGCTTGACCGTCTTGGCCGCCGTCTCGGCGACAATAATGCCCGCGCGGGTCGATCCTGTGAAGGAAACCATGTCGACATCCGGA
>JAPLOZ010000096.1 GCA_026400435.1 Hyphomicrobiales bacterium
GGCGTCCGCCAGCAGGAAGCGCTCGCGCAGGTCGCCATAGTCGCGTCCCTTGTAGCCGAAGTACGCGGCGGTGACGGCGCCGCCCGAGGCGCCTGATATCACCCTGATGTCGTCGATCAGCGTGCGCCGCACGGGACGCTGGTCGACGACGACCTCGTCCAGGCCTTGCAGCACGCCGTAGGCAAAGGCTGCGGCGCGCGTTCCGCCGCCGGAGAAGGCGAGCGCGATGACCGTCGATCCATCATTGGTCGGATCGGGAATGAAGGGGCGGGAAGGCTGGCCGACCTCGGCGACATGCGTGTTGATCGGGCCGACGTCGGCAGTCGAACAGGCGGCGAGAACCAGCCCGGCAAACGCGACCGACGCAAGACCAAATCCATGGCGCAGCGACAAGCGGACCCCTCCCCGAGCGGCCGCGATCCTGCAGCAGGCGGCTCAACGGCGCAACGGACAGTCGTCCGGCGCCACAAACGCTTCCAGCAATACAAGGCGGGTGCGACGTTTCTGCTACGGTTTGCGGCTCATTCCCCCGCCACCGGCGTCCAGATCACCTCCTCCACCGTGCGCGCGCCGGTCGCCAGCATGACCAGCCGGTCGAAGCCCAGCGCGCAGCCGGAGGCGTCGGGCATGATGGCGAGCGCGGCCAGAAAGTCCTCGTCGATCGGATAGCGCTCGCCGTAGATCTGCTGCTTCTCGTCCATGTCGGCCTCGAAGCGGCGGCGCTGTTCGTCGGGGTCGGTCAGTTCGCCGAAGGCGTTGGCGAGTTCCACGCCGCAGCAATAGAGCTCGAAGCGCTCGGCAACGCGCGGATCGCGCGGGCTGGGGCGGGCGAGCGCTGCCTCGGAGATGGGGTATTCGTAAAGGACAGTCGCGCGGCCGGTCCCAAGGTTAGGCTCGATGCGCTCGACCATGACGCGGCTGAAAAGATCGGTCCAGGTATCGTCAGGCGCCGTGCGCAGGCCGGCGACGCTGACTGCGGTGTGCAGCGCGTCTCGGTCGGTCGTGCCGTCGGTCGCCACCGTGGCGAGCAAATCGATGCCGGCATGGCGGGCAAAGGCGTCTGCGACGGTCAGCTTCTCCGGCTCAGCGAAGGGATCGGCCTCGCGGCCTCGGAAAGCGAAAATCTGCGCGCCGGCAATCTCGGCTGCGAGCGCCAGCAGCGCCGCGCAGTCGTCCATCAGGCTCTCGTAGGTCTCGGCGACGCGATACCATTCGAGCATCGTGAATTCCGGATGGTGAAGCGCGCCGCGTTCGCGGTTGCGCCACACCTTGCCGAAGCTGAAGATGCGCTCTTCGCCCGCCGCCAGCAGCTTCTTGCAGGCGAATTCCGGCGACGTGTGCAGATAAAGCGGGCTGCGCGATGCGTCGGGCAGGATCGCCTCGGTGGCGAAGGCCGACAGATGCGTCTCGTTGCCGGGCGACACCTGCAGCGCCGCAGTCTCGACCTCGACGAAATCGCGCGCGCCAAACCAGCCGCGAATGGCCGCCGCGATTGCATTGCGCAGCAGGAGGCGGGGCCTGCGGTCGGCATGGCGGTGAGGCGCCCACCAGGGCGAGGCTTCGGTCAAGGCGGCTGTTTCCAACTCGTGCTGAGGGGTTCCCTTAGCTGCTCTGGGCGGCTGTGGGGAGGGGGCAGGGCTGGCGGCGGCCGGAAAGATAGGGTAAGCGGCGGGGAATGGCTGTTTTGGCCTAGATACCGATCGCTCGTTTCAGGAAAGCCCGCCCGTGAAGGTCATCGCCAGTACGCTCCGCAAAGGCAATGTCGTCGACAAGGACGGCAAGCTCTACGTGATCCTTTTTGCCGAGAACATTCACCCCGGCAAGGGTACGCCGGTGACGCAGCTCGACATGCGCCGCATTTCCGACGGCGTGAAGGTTTCGGAGCGCTACCGCACCACCGAGCAGGTCGAGCGCGCCCATGTCGAGGACCGCGAGCACACCTTCCTCTATGCCGACGGCGAGGGCTTCCATTTCATGAACCCCGAGAGCTACGACCAGATCGCGGTGTCCAAGGACGTGATCGGAGACGCGGCGCCCTACCTGCAGGAAGGCATGAGCGTATCGCTGTCCGTCCACGACGGCGTCGGTATCGCCATCGTGCTGCCGCAGCGCGCGACCTACGAGGTGGTGGACACCGAGCCGACGACCAAGGGGCAAACGGCGTCGTCCTCCTACAAGCCGGCGCTCTTGTCCAACGGCGTCAAGACCACTGTGCCGCCGCACATCGCCGTTGGCACCCGCGTGGTGGTGATGACGGCCGACGGAGCGTATGTGGAACGCGCCAAGGACTGAGGCCATCGCCTGTAGGCCAACGGGAAGCATACGATTTGCGCCAGGGACGCTCCGCATGGCCGAGATGTGGAGTATGCGGCTTAAAAGTCCCGGGTCCCTATTGCGCAGCTATCTCGGCTCGAAGCTTGCCGACCTGTCTCGCGATCTGGCCGATATGTCTACTATCGGTGCCGCAGCACCCGCCCCAGACATTCACGTGGGGGAAGCGCTTGGCAAGGTTGGCCATCTGGCCCCCCAGTTCCTCTGGGTCGCCGTCCTCAAGATGCCCGAGCTTGCACAGATCGAGCGTTTCCATCGCAACGGCATTTGGCATGAAGCCCCCTAGTCGCCTGATCCAAGCACCTTCGGTCAGGCCTGGTTCGAATTCGGTCGGGTGCGTGCAATTGACCATATAGTAAGCCGGCGCCGCACCGGTCGCGGCGTCGACCCTCGCAATTGCCTCCTCCAATGTCTCGCCCCCCTTCAATCTACCGCCCCTTGCAACGAAGAACGATATGACAATCGGCATCTCCGCCGCCCTTGCCGCCCGAGCCACCCCGATTGCTTCGTCAGGGGCAGAAAATGTCAGAGCGGTTATCAGATCGGCGCCTGCCTTCTTGAAGGTCAGAATCTGCTCCGAGTGGTAGTCCTCCGCCTCCGCCGCATCCGGCGTGAGGCCTACGTTGTAGGCATCTCCTCTTGGCCCAATGACGCCCCCCACGATCATGGGCGTTTCAGGGCTGTCATACTCACGGGCAAAGCTCTTGTAGAACTCGATCCCACGAATATTGATCTCCTCGAGACCCTCGCGAGAATAGCCGATCAATCTGCCCCAATCACGACTAGCTCGATAGTGAAGGCCTTCGTTGATAACGCCGAACCCTTCCGCAACTGCTGCCTCTATGAGTTTGCGGTGGTAGCTGGCGAGACAGGCTACGCCGCGTTCGTCATCCAGCAGTTCGAAGAGACAGAAGTGTCGCAGGTTGAAGCCGTCGACATACTGCAACCAGGTCTCGATCCCGCCTCCACAGGCCATGCTATGACCGTCCATCTGGGGAAGATTGCGTCGCCCGACCATATTTGCACCCATGTTCGCGTTGGTGCCGGATATAGCAGAAAAGTGGGCTGCCGTCGTGGCCGTGGAAAGGCGCCGTCGCATCGAAAGCGACGGCGCGCCGCATGGCCTCGATATCACGCATGGCAACCTTTGACCGGGGACCTGCTGAAGGTCCTCAGAAACTGAGTCCTCAATGCTGAGGAACCGGGTCTAGAGGTGGCCTCGCAACCTTACCCCGGCGTCTGCGGCCTCGACTTGAAAGCTGCGGGGAACTAGAACAGCCCCTCGATCTGGCCCTTTTCGTTGAGGAAGATCTTTTCCGACGAGGGTACCTTCGGCAGGCCGGGCATGGTCATCACCTCGCCGCAGATGACTACGACGAAGCCAGCGCCGGCCGACAGTCTGACTTCGCGGATCGGCACGGTGTGGCCGGTCGGCGCACCGCGCAGGTTCGGATCGGTCGAGAAGGAATACTGCGTCTTGGCCATACAGACGGGTAGGTTGCCGTAGCCGGCGTCTTCCCACGCCTTCAGTTGATCGCGCACGCTCTTGTCGGCGATCGCCTCGGAGCCGCGGTAGATGCGCTGCACGATGGTGTTGATCTTCTCGAACAGGGGCATCTCGTCGGGATAGAGCGGCGAGAACTGGGCGGCGCCGGATTCCGCGAGTTCGACGATCTTGTGCGCCAGTTCCTCGATGCCGGCCGAACCCTTGGCCCAGTGCTTGCAGAGGATCGCCTCCGAGCCCTGCGCCTTGACGAAGTCCTTCATCGCCTGGATCTCGGCGTCGGTGTCGGTGGTGAAGTGGTTCATGGCGACCACGACCGGCACGCCGAACTGCTTCACGTTCTCGATGTGGCGGCCGAGATTGGCGCAACCCTTCTTCACCGCCTCGATGTTCTCCTTGCCGAGATCTTCCTTCTTGACGCCGCCGTTCATCTTCATCGCGCGGACCGTCGCCACGATGACCGCCGCCGCTGGCTTCAGACCCGCCTTGCGGCACTTGATGTCGAAGAATTTCTCAGCGCCACGGTCGGCGCCGAAGCCGGCTTCGGTGACGACATAGTCGGCGAGCTTCAGCGCCGTGGTGGTGGCGACCACCGAGTTGCAGCCATGCGCGATGTTGGCGAAGGGGCCGCCATGCACGAAGGCCGGGTTGTTCTCAAGCGTCTGCACCAGGTTTGGCTGCATGGCATCCTTGAGCAGCACTGCCATGGCGCCGTCGGCCTTGAGGTCGCGCGCATAGACCGGGGTCTTGTCACGACGGTAGGCGACGATGATGTCGCCGAGGCGCCTTTCCAGGTCCTTGAGGTCGGTCGAAAGGCACAGAATCGCCATCACTTCGGACGCGACCGTGATGTCGAAGCCTGCCTCGCGCGGAAAACCGTTGGCGACGCCGCCGAGCGACACGATGATCTCGCGCAACGCCCGGTCGTTCATGTCCATCACGCGGCGCCAGACAACGCGGCGGATGTCGATGCCGAGCTCGTTGCCCCAGTAGATGTGGTTGTCGATCAGCGCCGACAGCAGGTTGTGGGCAGTGGTAATGGCGTGGAAGTCTCCGGTGAAGTGGAGGTTCATGTCCTCCATGGGCACCACCTGCGCGTAGCCGCCGCCGGCAGCGCCGCCCTTGACGCCGAAGTTCGGGCCGAGCGACGCCTCGCGGATGCAGGTTATGGCCTTCTTGCCGATGCGGTTCAGGCCGTCGCCGAGACCCACCGTGGTGGTGGTCTTGCCTTCGCCTGCTGGCGTCGGGTTGATGGCGGTGACCAGGATCAGCTTGCCGTCCTTCTGCCCCTTCTTGGAGGCGATGAACTCGGCCGAGATCTTCGCCTTGTCGTGGCCGTAGGGCAGCAGGTGTTCGGCCGGAATGCCGAGCTTGGCGCCGATCTCCATGATCGGCTTCTTCTTTGCAGCGCGGGCGATCTCGATGTCGGACTTTACTTCGGCCATGACGGCGTTCCCTTGAACTGGATGGTGGCGGTGTTGCTGATGGCGGCAGAGCGCTGCGGGCCGCCATGCGACTGTGCGCGGCGATGTAAGCTTTCCGCAGCTGCTTCGTCAACCAGCATGCAAAATTGTTTCCCCGGAAGAATATTAGCCGGCGGTGCGCTGATTTCGCCTCGGCTGGCCTGCGTGCGCATAGAGCCCGACGGTATGCCGCCGCGCCGTCTCAAAACAGGCGCGCAATGAACGAAAAGCGACAGACGTGACTTTGGGTTGTTAGCGCAGGCTGAACGGATTTTTTTCGACGGCCAAGGCTCGGTTCAGAACACCTTCAATATACACAGCGTCCTTGGCTGGAATTGCATCGCGAACCGGTTCTGATGAATCAAGCTGCCTGACCACGTCTTGCGCGATAATGCGTGCGCCATCACCGTCGTTGGAGTTCAGTGCCTTCTCGACGCGTTGGGTTTGCTGAAGCGATGCAATATCCAGATTGCGAAGCATGCCGTTGAAATAGCCGCTTGTGCGGCCAAGAGACGCCTCAAACGCGTCGCATGTCTTCAGCGAGTCTTTCACCTTTGCTTCGACTTCGCTGTCGCGAGCTATGAACCCGACACCGCCTCTAAGCGTCAGTTCGTGAAGCTTGTAGGCGGCGTCGAACCAGCCCGTCAGCGCGTTTCGCGCTTCCCACCAGCAAGCGCCGCCGGCCATGAAAAAAATCCCGTACGCCTTGCGGCAGAAGAAGTATTTTTTGAATTGTCCATCAAGGCTTTTGGGGTTCGCCTGGCATATGTTGCCAACCAACCTCGAGTTCGGTTCCTCAACCTCCATGAAAACAATGCGCCAATTGCAAGATGAAGCGCATTTGAAAAGATTGATCCCGACGGACAGGTCATCGATACCTACCACATTGACCGTCGCCTCGACGGTCGGACTCTCGTCCGTCAGCAGTGGATCGGTTTCAATGACGAGTTTTTCTCCTTCGAGCTTTCCATCGTAAATCGTTCCGCCCCGAGCATCGATGGATACTGGATTGTCGTCGAATGAAGATGCCCATTTCAAAGTAACCGACGTCGCACGGGCAGAGCTTGACTGCAGCATGATTACAACCATGAGCAGCGACAACAATGCGCGAAAGGCAATTCCTCCGACGGTGTGAAGGTTCATGAGATCGTTCCATGAATAGGTAGCCCCACAGAGCCAGCCACTGCACCGGATCCAGGTCTGCTGGCCGCCTTGCCGTCGCCGATCGCTTCGTCGGCGGGAGCCGGTTCTGAAATTGTCTCAGAAGGCTTCTCTGGCTCGGCCAATCCAAGCTTCGCGAGAAACAGCAGTATGAGCATGCCGATCATATTGAAGATTGAATTGTGGACGTCTTTGAACTCCGCGATGTATGGCGTGAAGCGAGGCTCCTTTCCGAAGATGGCCGGATTGGTTGCCAGGAAGACGAAAAAGCCGACGATTATGCCAGCACAAAGAACCAGCAAGACGAGCGTGCCGAACAGCCCGACGAAATAATCGGCACGGAAAATTATGACCGCTCCGACGAGCGGCAGTAGTAGCGAATGCAATGAATTGACGACGTCCGCGTTCGTAAGCCCGACGAACATCTTGAGCCAGAATGCGCTCGGCGCCACGGTCCTCCACATACCAATCGCGAGCGCGAAGATGGGGGAGCAGAAGAACAGCAAAATGACAAGCGCAAAGCTGGCCACGACATATTCTTTTGCGTGCATTCGCGCCCCCAAAATGCCCCCATAGGTTGAGGATTGCACATAGCTCCGCTGATGGCAACAAGCTCTTCACGTCTTGCTGGGGACTTGTCAGATTGGAGCTTACGGCAGGCTTGACGCTACTGCTGCAGCACGTTGCTGATCTCGACCATGTTGGAACGCACCCTGAGGACATAGAAGCCCATCGTGGTCAGGTGGGTCGCGAACATTCCGTCTTCGCTGCTGTTTGCGATAATCCAGGGGCGGATGCGCAGGGCTGATACGAACTGCGCATCCATCGTCTGCCACAGGCTTTGCAGGTTGCGCTGCTTGATCACGTCCTCAAAGTCGGCCTCGGCCGCTTTCATCAAGCCATAATAAGCGTAGAGCTGGCCGTAGGCAAACCAGTAGCGGTCATCTGCGCGCGGGTCGAAGAACCCATAATCGTAGTTCTCCGCGCGGTCCTTGAGGATCGCCGATGTCGAGCCGATGTCGGAGGCGATGCGGTCAATGTACTGCTTCAGGTTGTCGGACCGCGCATCGAACGCCGCCTGGCAGTTTTCAAGCCGCGTATTGAACGCACGCCACTTCGTGATGGCGTCGCGATAGTAGGACGGCGTCGGCGTCTTTGGCCCGAAAGGCGCGAGCCCGAAATACCAGGTCTCCTCGTCGAACTGGATGTTGCCACGCGCATCCTGCAGATCGTTGTCGATCTGCGAGGTGGTGCGGATGCGGCCGAGATTGTCGGCAAGTTCAGTCGCGGTGCGGCGCACGGCCTGGTTTATACCCCGCTGGAACGAGGCCTTGTTATCCATGAACGGGGTGTTGTCCCAGTCGATGCCGAACAACCCGAGCTTGTAGAGGATCATCGACGAAATCCAGGAATTCTGGTTCACGTTGAAGTCGGTGAGGTCGGCGGTGATCTCGGTGATGGCCGACTTGCCGCAGGTCTTGGTGGTGTCTGACCCGGCCCCAGCCGTCACCTGTTCGCCAGCGGAAACGTTGCGGCTCTGGAACGCGTAGGCATCAATGTAGTCGGGATTGAAGTTGCGCCAGAACTGCGTCTGGTAGAACAAGTTGGCGTAGAGGCCGGCCAGCACAAGCAGGGCAAGGCCGATAACCGCTTTCAGGATCCAGCCGCGCTCGGCATACCAGCGCCCCGCCCAAAGGAAGGGCCACAGGATGATGCCGATCACAAAGCCGATGCCCCGGCCGATCCACTGGAAGACCCGGGTGAAGAAATTCACTATCGGATCGAGCATGCATCCCCTCCGTTACCGGCTTATCCGCGCGGCGATCTAGTCGACCAATCCATAAAGGCGCGCGCGGTAGCCCGCCTTGTCCTTCAGATATGTAGTTTTCAGCGTGTCCACAACATGGGCGCGCCACAGTTCGGTCCAGGCCTTGTAGTCAGTGTAGAAGCCCTGCTTGTTGAAGATGTAGCGCGACACGAAATCCGACGGCACGAAATCCGAGATCAGCCGGTTGGTCAGCCAGGCATCTGGATGGTCAGGTTTTGCCCGCACTACCTGGAAGCGGTGAACCGGCGACACCTCCTCCAGCTTCAACTGGCCGTACTGCGCGATCTCACGCTTGGCGGCGTTGAGGAATGGGAACGTGCCATCGCTGGCGATCAGTTCGGCATGACCGTGGATCCAGGTCTGCAGCCACACCTTGTCGACCTGCGCGAGGTCACGGTTGGGTTCGGCATCGCGGATCAGCCCGCGGATCGCCATTTCGGCGCGGTGCTCCAGGTAGCCCGACGTCTCCAGCCAAGAGGCGCGTGGCAGTTCGATGCGACCGGTCGAAGCAAGGAAGCGGAATACCTGGTCGGCATCGTGGATCGACAGGTAGCTGACCTGCCATGGACGCGAGCGTCTGAACCCGGGCGCCGCAGGGTCCGAGATCACCGTCGTCGTGTCGGGATCGACAAAAACGTAGAGCCCGCCGAAATGGCTGGTCCAGTAGGCATTGTGGCGAAAGATCACCTGGTCTGGAACGAGCGCGTTCTCTCTGATATCGCCGGTCACCTTGGCCAGTTCGACCATGCGGTTCAGCATCATGTCGTCCTGCCAGGCGTCGGGTTCCTGCTTCAGCCGGTCGGTGAGCCGGCCAAGCTCCGAAGCCTTCCCGAGCACATCCTCGGCCGATAGGACGCGAAACTCGACCTGGCTTATGGAAAGCAGGTCATCGATGTCGTTGACCTTGGAGACCGAATCCTCGATCTCGCCGTAGATCACGTCCTTGATGGTCAAAGCGTCTATGGCGCGGGCATTCTTTTCGAAGAATTCGTAAACCAACTGTGATGTGTTCGAGAAGGCGGTGTGGACGACCGGAAGGTCCTGCTGCGAGGGCGTCAGTATGATGAAGCGGCGGTTCACCTCGTTGGGATCGAGATACTGGTAGTCGCCCAGTTCCTCGGCGACCTGCGGGGAGAAGCCGGTTCGATCGATCTCGAACGATTTCAACCGGGTCGGCTTCAGACCGAAAGCGACGAGCGCCTTGTTGTAGCGATCGATCAGATGCGGCTCCTCGACGGGCAGCAGTCGGCCGTAGATGAGCTCGTTGTCGCGCAAGAGGTCCATCACGCGTTCCAAAGGCCCTTCTTCTTCATGTCCTCCATCTCGCGGGCGGCGCGCTCGCGCAGGCGCGCATCGCGCAACAACTTCTCCACAGCCGCGTCGTCGGCGCGATCGGAGTAGCGGAACTCGCTGTCGGCGTAGCGGTTGACCTCCTGCATGACCATGTCCATGTCGAAAGGACCGCGCAGCTCCTCGATCATCGCCTTCTTGTCGTCATAGGTCTTGTGCATGAAGGTTTCGGGCTTCTCGAACCAGTCTTCGGGAAGCTCAATGTCCATGGCCCGCATCTTGATTGCGTCGGTGACATTCTTGATGGCGCGGCCGGTGAAGCGCGGCTCGGCTTCCTTGATGAGATGCAGATACGTTCCGACGTCGGCCAGCGTCTTGGGCTGTCCCTTGTCCCTGGTGAACCGTTCATAGACCTGCATCAGCCCGTCTTCGTGAGGCTTGGCATAGGATTCATAGGCTTCGCTGACCGCCCGCTGGATCTCCTGCGCGGCATAGAGCTTGTGATCGCCGAGATCGATCTTGTGGTTCTTGCCGGCCAGAAGCACGAAAATGTCGATATAGTCTTCGCGGGTCTGCGGTCCGTCGACCAGCCACCGCGCCCCGGCCCGCTGGCGCAGCGCGTCGTCGACATTTTCGGGATAGTTGGAAAACATGCCGAACGAGCAATTTCCGCGGATGACTGTCATGGCTCCCGAAAAGGCGGACATCAGTACGCCGGTGATTTCGTGCTGGCCCGCCGACGCGCGGTCGTCCGAGCGCTTGGCAGCCACCTGGTCGATGTCGTCGACGGTGCCGAAGCCAATGGCGCGCGGATTGAGCACGTTGTCGATGAACTGCCGGCAGTTCTGGCCGGACTTGCCCTGATAGGAAGAAATCTGGTCGACGCCGAAATTCTCGTACACGAACGGGTAGCCGGCGACCTGGCAATATCCATTGACGAGGCCGGCAATCATCTGGATCAGCGTCGTCTTGCCGGTGCCTGGCGCGCCGTCGCCTATGAAGGTGAAAAGGAAGCCGCCAAGCTCGACGAAAGGGTTCATCTGCTTGTCGAAATCGTACGCCATCAGCATCTTGGCGAGCTTGACGGACTGGTATTTTGCGATGTGGTTGCCGATCACCTCATCGGGCTTCTTGAAGGTCATGACAAGCGGCTTGGAGCGCTTGCCGGGCGCGACGTCGAAGCCGTCGAGCGTGAAGTCGTCGGCGTCGATGCGGATATGCGCGCTGTCGAAACCGCCGAGCCCGTCGAAGCGGCCCTTGCGCGTCAGCAAGCCGTCAATGGCAACCCGGGCGAAGCTGCGGGCGCGCAGGGCAAGGTCGATGTCGGCCTTGGCGCCGGCCAAAGCGCCGTCCAGCCCGGCGACCATCGACTTCAGCGCGTCCTGGGGCGTATCGAAGAGGAAGTCCGGTTCCCTGATGTCGTTGGGCGCCTCGCCGTCGGCGTCGATCAATTGCAGCAGATAGGATGCGAAGGCGAATGCGGAGACATATGCCGCAGCCGAGAGCAGCTTCTTGAAGCGGGCCGCCTCGTCGCCTTCGAGCGGTGCGCGTGTGTTCTTTGCCTGCAGGCTTTCGAGTTCGCCGGCGCGGGAGAACACATCCGACACGGCGAGCGCGATGGCGATGCCCCTGCGTGCGCGATAGAGCAGTGTGTGCTGCACGATCGACATCAATTGGTCGTCCGGCCGCACCGACCCAACGGTCTTCGACAGTTCGACCTCGCGCGTCTTGCGCACGGAGCCCGGCGAGACCGTCGACACGAAGCGGCGGTTGGTGCCGGCAAGGGCGGTTCCCGACTCCCGCGCGGAGTCCTCGATCACGACAACGCGCGTGATCATCGACTGCGCGGTTGCGCGGTATTTCTCGATGTCTGCTTCGGGGATGGTTGTCAGGCCGGTGTCCATGGTGCCTCACACATCTGAGATGACCTGTCCCTTTGAAAGGATGTGGACCTTGTAGCCGAGGAAGATCTTCTGCGCCTCGCTTGCGGCGTAGAGTGCCTGGTAGGCCTCGTGCGGGATCAGCGCGTGCTTTTCGTAACTCGATACGCCCTGTCGGGCCGCCTCGAGGTCGTCGGTATTGATGTAGAATTCCTCGCTCGCCTGCTCGGAAGAGAACAGCCCCTTTCGACCTGGCTTTTCGGCCTTCGAATAGACCTCCTGGGTGGTCCAGGTGAGCAGCCAGGCGTTTTCCGGCTTGCGGACCTTCGACAGCACTTCCGTCACGATCGAATTGTGCTCGGTGATGCCCGCCGAATAGAACGGCCCAAGCACCATGCGCCTCATGTGCTTAGGGTGCAGGTCGGCGAAATCCTTGTCGAGGTTGGTGGCTATGGTCGTTGGCGATAGCGCATAGGCCGAGTTCTTCTCGGTAAAGTCGTCGAAGCGGTGCGCGAGTTCCGGGTTGAGAAGGCCGTCCACAGGTAGGGGGATGTCGACCTTTCCGTTCAGCTTGCCATCGCTGGTGACGAGTTGCCGCAGCATCGCGTCGGAGGAATCCTCGATAGTCGCCATGTAGATGAGCGGCAGGTTGGCGGTGCCGTCGAAAGTCGCCCAGTGTACGAGGTAGGAGGGGCGCTGCGTTTTCGGGTTGACCGAAACGTTGGCGGTCTTGGCCAGGCTGAAGGGACCGAAAATATCGCCCCCCTTGACCGCTTCGAGGTACAGCCGCTCGGCCATAGACTTCTGCAGGGCGGCCGGGAATTCCTTGTGGCGCAGGATGAAGTCGGCCATTTCCGCGCGCAGTTCGTCTGCCGACGGAATGGTAGCGAGGCGCTGGTCGGCCTGCCGGCGGTCGTTTTCCAGCTCCAGCACGTTCTGAAACACCGGAAACCCGCTTTCGGCGCGCGAGATGCGGAAACTTTCCACGAATCCCAGGCGATTCTTCCAGCAATTAAACGAAGTTTCCAGCCGTCCGATGTATTCGGCGGCAACCTTTGCGACTATGCCGTGGCGGTAGAGCGGCGACCGGTCGTCGCGCATGAAGATCTCAAGGCCGCGCAACGCGGCCGAGATTGCCGAGAAATAGAGCGCCGCGGCGTCGTTTTGCGGGGTCATGCGCGGCGTTCCGGCAGCGGTGCCCGTCTCAGGACTGCACGTAGTTCGACGCGTTGTGCTTCTTCAGGACGTCGTCGAATCTGCGCGCAAAGGCGTCGTCGGCAAGCTTCTTGCGGCGCTGGATGTCGGCGGTCGCCACCATGTTCTTCTCATGAAGTTCGAGCAGGTCGCCAATATGCTTCTGCGCCGCCGCGCCGATGCCGGCCATGGTTTCCTCGGCGGTGTTGTCGACCTTGGAGCCAAGCGTGTTGATCTTGTGCGCGACATCCTGCTGGGCGGCTGTCTTGAGCGAATCCTCGAGCGCCTTGTAGAGGACGATGCGTTGTTCGGTATCGATGGTCAGATTGTTGATCAGCGTGTTCTGCGCGGCGATCTGGTTGTTCAGCGAATCCACGAAGGTCTGGAACATCGACGTGTAGCGCTCCAGGGTCTGGCTTTCCGCCAACAGTTCCTGCTCCTTGGCCTGCTTCTCGTTGTATTCGGTGGCAAGCTTCGAACGCTCGCCTTCAAGCTGAGTGCGCTGCGTCTGGTCGGTGGAAGCGGCGATCTTGTTTTCGATGTCGAGCAGCATCGGGTTCAGTTCCTCGATGCGCTTCTGAACGGCGGTCAGACTGTCAATCGTCGCCTTGCGACGCTCGATGACCTGGGCGAGGCTGGTCTCCGAAGTGGAGTAGCGCTGTTCAAGCACTTGCTTCTGCGCCTTCAAAATGCCGACGATGGTGTCGGACTTGACGAGCAGCTCCTGCAGATTGCCGGCAAGCGACATGTTTCGCACGCGCTCGGTGCGCATGCGCTGCTTGGATTGCGGCGAGAAGATGCCGATGAAGCTTTCCCAGCCGGTGAAGCTCTTCATGCTTTCGAATTCGGTGCCGAACACGTTGGTGGCGTCTTCCAGCCCGATGATCAGGTCGGCGATGTTTCCTTCCATCACCTTCTGCTGACGGATCACGTCCTCGATGCGGGCGTTCTCGATGTCAAAGTCGGAGGCGCCGATCTTCTCGTCAGTCCTGGCGATCTTTTCGAGCACCGTGCCGGACTGCTCGATCTTCGAGCGCATTTCGTCCACTACTTGCTTTGTCTTGGCAATCTCGGCGTCGAAATTCTGCAATGTCGCCATGGCGGACGTCTCCCCAGTGAAGCTTGCGCGGCCCGGAATATATGGGCCTCGACTAGCGATTGAAAGACGGGACTGCCGCATTTCGGCTATTTGGCAAATTCGCACCCCCTTATGTCGCATGCTGATCATCCGGAGGCGCTCAACGCAGGATCATGGCGCTTGAATCGACGTCAAAATGGTGTTTGGCTTACGAACTGGCCATATGGGGCAAGCAATAATGCAGGTTAACGGGAGAACTAATTCCATGTTGCGTATCAAGTCATTTACCGCAGGCCTCGCGCTGTCGGCGCTGGTTACCGGCGGGGCCTTCGCGGGCGACGCCGAAAGCTGCAAGAAGGTGCGTCTGTCGGACGTCGGCTGGACCGACATCCAGGCGACGACCGGGATCGCGTCGGTGCTTCTCACCGCGCTTGGCTACGAGCCCGAGGTCATTGTCCTGTCGGTGCCGGTCACCTATGCGTCGCTCAAGAACAACGATCTCGACGTGTTCCTCGGCAACTGGATGCCGTCGATGACGGCCGACATCAAGGAATACACCGCCGACGGCTCGGTCGAGACCGTCTCGCGTAACCTTGAGGGCGCCGGCTACGGCATCGTCGTGCCGAAATACGTCGCCGACGGCGGCGTGAAGTCGTTGACCGACATCGGCAAGTTCAAGGACAAGTTCGCCGGCAAGATCTATGGTATCGAGGCTGGCAACGACGGCAACCGCATCATCCTCGACATGATTGCAAAGCCCGAGAACAATCTCGAAGGCTTCGAACTGGTCGAGTCCTCGGAAGCTGGCATGCTGACCCAGGCCGAACAGTCGATCAAGGACGGCCAGTGGATCGCCTTCCTCGGCTGGACGCCGCATCCGGTGATGGGCGCCATGGACATTGCCTATCTTGACGGCATGGGCGATTCCGGCTTCGGCGCCGCAACCGTCGAGACCAACACCCGCAAGGGTTATCTCGTTGAGTGCCCGAACGCCGGCAAATTCATAGCCAACCTGAAGTTCGATCTCGGTATGGAAGGCACCATCATGGACGCCATCCTGAAGGGCGCCGACGCCAACACGGCGGCGACCGACTGGCTGAAAGCCAACCCCGGCGTGGTGGCGCCATGGCTTGCTGGCGTCACGACCTTCGATGGCGGCGACGCGGCTGCGGCCGTAAAGACGGCTATCGGCGGCTGAGACGCGCGGACGTTACAAAGGGCAGCCGAACGGAATCTTCGGCTGCCCTTTGCATTTCGCCGGGTAATGATAGGCTGAACTGCAAAGCAGCGTCGCGAGGGGGGCACCGTGGATCCGATCTCGAAATTTCTGGCAAGTTACAAGATTCCGGTCGGCGCGTGGGGCAAGGCGTTCTTTGAATTCCTCACCGACAATTTCAACGCCTTCTTTCGCGGCATTTCAGGCGGCCTGAACTACCTGCTTGAGGGTCTGGTCAACCTCCTGCTTATGGTTCCCCCGGTCATCCTCGTGCTGGCGATCGCCGTCCTTGCATGGCTTCTGCAGCGATCAAAGCCGCTTGCCATCGGCGTCTTCATCGGGCTGCTCTTCATCCTCAACCAGGGCCTCTGGAAGCAGACGGTGCAAACCTTGGTGCTGGTGGTGGCGGCGACCGTCGCCTCCATGGCGATAGGCGTTCCGCTCGGCATCTGGGCCGCGCACAAGCCAAAGGTCTATCGCATCATGCTGCCGGTCCTCGACCTGATGCAGACGCTGCCGACCTTTGTCTATCTGATCCCGGTGCTCACCCTGTTCGGGCTAGGCAACGCGCCCGGCCTGATCGTCACCATCATCTTCGTCATTCCGACGGCGGTGCGCCTGACCCATCTCGGCGTCGTCTCGGTACCCAAGGCCATCGTCGAGGCCGGCGAGGCGTTCGGCGCGACCAAGCGGCAGCTTTTATGGAAGGTCGAGCTGCCGGCGGCGCTGCCCACCATCATGGCCGGCCTGACGCAAGCCATCATGCTGTCGCTGTCGATGGTGGTGTTCGCCGCGCTGATCGGAGCCGGCGGTCTCGGCACCGAGATCAACCGGGCGCTCGGTTCGCGCAAGATCGACCTCGGGCTGGAGGCAGGCCTGGCGATCGTCATACTGGCCATCATACTCGACCGGATGACGCGCATCGGCGTTGGAGGCAAGAAATGAGCGTCGCGGTCGATTTCAAGAACGTCGACATTGTGTTCGGCCAGGATACGCGCGGCTCGCTGGCCATGATCGACGCCGGCGCGACCCGATCGGAAATCCTTGAGAAGACCGGTAACGTGCTTGGTTGCGCCGGCGCTAACCTGACCGTCAACGAAGGCGAGATATCGGTCCTCATGGGCCTGTCGGGGTCCGGCAAGTCGACGCTTTTGCGCGCGGTCAACCGGCTCAACCTGGTTTCGCGCGGCAGCGTCCTGGTCAAGGACGGCGACAAGATGGTCGACGTCGTAACCTGCGACGAGGCAACACTAAGGCGGTTGCGGCAGCATCAGGTCGCGATGGTGTTCCAGCAGTTCGGCCTGCTGCCGTGGCGCACCGTGGAGGAGAATGTCGGGCTGGGCCTGGAGTTGGCGGGCATGCCTGATGCCGAGCGCAGGGAGAAGGTCGGCAAGCAGCTCGACCTCGTCAACCTGACGCCGTGGGCGAAGAAATACGCGCACGAGCTGTCCGGCGGCATGCAGCAGCGTGTCGGGCTGGCCAGGGCTTTCGCCACCGAGGCGCCCATCCTTTTGATGGACGAGCCGTTTTCCGCGCTGGATCCGCTGATCCGCACCAAGCTGCAGGACGAATTGCTGCAGCTTCAGGCGACGTTGAAGAAGACCATCATCTTCGTCAGCCACGATCTTGAGGAAGCGCTCAAGATCGGCACCACCATCACGATCATGGAGGGTGGGCGCATCGTCCAGTCCGGGCCGCCCGAGGACATCGTCCTGCGGCCGGCCGACGACTACGTGCGTGATTTCATCGCCAACGTGAATCCGCTCTCCGTGCTGACCGCCTGGAACGTGATGCGCGGAATGCACGAACTGGAAAAGACCGACGGCGGCTGGATCTGGCTGGACCGCCGCAAGACGACGAAGTTCAAGGTCGATGCCGACGGGCTGGTGGCCAAGGCCGAGCGCGACGGCAGACCGGCGGTCTGGGTCTCCTGCGCGGACGTCGAAGGCCAGCCGGAGGAGGCGGGGCAGGTGTTCTGGGCAACACCCGGCACGCCGCTGAAAACCGTGATGCTCGCCATGCACCGCTCGCAGACCGCACCGGTTGCGCTGTTCGACGACCAGTCGCGCTTCGTCGGCGCGATTGGCGTGCGCGATGTGCTGAGCGCGGTGCTGCGGAGGTAGCTTCGCTGGGTTGCCGTCAGGTTTCAAAATCGCGCGGCCGATCTGGACATGCTGCCTGCACGACCGGACCGATGGCTATCCGACGCAGTGGATTGTGCCACATTGTCATGCGAAAATGTGCATGACAGCCGATGCGAGCGCATGCAGATGCCCGATGACAACCTGACAAAACCGCGGATAAAACCGACGCTCAAGACCGAGCGACCGAAGCTGCACAAGGTCATACTGCTCAACGACGATTTCACGCCGCGCGAATTCGTCGTTTCGGTGCTGAAGGCCGAATTCCATGTCGGCGAGGATCTGGCGAACAAGATCATGATCACGGCGCACCGGCGCGGCGTGTGCGTCGTGGCGGTATTCACCAAGGATGTCGCCGAGACCAAGGCGACGCGGGCCACCGATGCCGGCAAGGCCAAGGGTTATCCGCTGATGTTCACGACCGAGCCGGAGGAATAACGCTCTCCGCAGAATACGCCGGTCACCGCCCTTCGCGGTACCACGTCGAGCCGAGCGCGAACAGCAGGACGCCGAGGCCGAAGAAGCCGCCGAAGAGCGGCACCCGGCTGACCGATTTCAGCACGCTGTCGCCAGTGGTCGGTGTCGGCGAATTCCGGCGCGTTGACCGGGCCTACGTGGGCCAGCGCCGAAAGATCGCCGTTGCCAATCTGGTAAAGCCCGATCTCGTCGACTGCGGCCGAGCCGGTAAAGACGCCGGGCTGCGATGAGACGAGCGGCAGCGTGACCGCCTTGCCTGACGGCGAAATCACCGTCGCGGGGCCTGGATCGTCCGACATGGTCTGGCGGATGACATCAAGCGTCATGCCGCGTCCGTTGGCAACAAGCCGCTCTTCCTCGAGTTCGGGTTCCTTCATCAGCCAATGGGCGATGCGGCGATAAAGCTGGACATGCGGGCCGCCGCCCTCGAAGCCGCGCGCCCAGAGCCACCCCTGATCCGAGAGCAGCATGCCGACGCGGCCTTCGCCCTTGCGGTCAAGCAGCAGCAGCGGACGGTCGTCGGGACCCTTCATGACAACCTCGCCTTCGGGGCGGTCGATGCCGATCAGCCGGAACCAACGGCTCCAGTGCGGTGGCTCGGTTCCCGAGCCTTCGAGGCCGCGCGTCACGGGGTGGCGTTGTCCGAGCTCGGTCAGGCGGGGAAAGAATGGCTTGTCGATGATCTCGCCGGACGGCATGGCCGGCAGGGCGGACATCAGCGGCGTGCGCGCGATCGACTGTTCTCCGGCATATTCGGGACCGGCCGCGATCAGCAGCGCGCCGCCCTTTTCGACATATTCGGCGATGTAGTCGTAATAGAGGATCGGCAGCACGTCGCGGTGTTGGTAGCGGTCGAAGATGATGAGGTCGAAGTCGTCGATCTTCTCGACGAACAGCTCGCGCGTTGGGAAGGCGATCAGCGACAGCTCGTTGATCGGCGTGCCGTCCTGCTTTTCGGGTGGACGCAGGATGGTGAAATGGACCAGATCCACCGAGGCGTCGGACTTCAACAGGTTGCGCCATGTGCGCTCGCCGGCGTGCGGCTCGCCCGAGACCAGCAGCACGCGCAGGTTTTCGCGGATGCCATCGACGATGGCGATGCTGCGGTTGTTGGCGTCGGTGATCTCGCCGTCAGCCGGCTCTATCGCAAGTTCGACGATGTTCCTGCCGGCGTTGGGGATGACGAGGTCGAGCTGCATCTGCTGGCCGATGGTGGCGCGTTCGGTGGAGACGGGTTCGCCGTTGATCGTCACGCGAACGCTCACCTCGCCCCGCTCGCCATTGGTCGACAGGACACTGTAGCCCATCTGCAGCGGCTTGCCGACGAGCCCGAAACGCGGCGCATTCTCGAAACGGATGCGGCGGTCCTTCTCGCCTTCGTCGCCGGTGATCAACGCGTGAAGCGGCGCCTGCAAGGCCTGTGCGCCGGCCGGCACGTCGTGAACCTGGCCGTCCGTGATCATGACAGCTCCGGCCACGCGCGAAGGTGGCACGTCGCGGAAAGCGCTTTCCAGCGCAGCGAACAGCCTGGTCTCGGTGCGTTCGTCTGCAGCATCGGCGCGGCCCGCCTCGACGACGCGCACGTCGAACTGCGGGAAGCGCGCAAGGCGCTGCTGCAGCCCGGCAAGCGCGGCGCTGGTTTGCGACTGGCGATTGCCGATATCCTGGCTCTGGCTCCGGTCGACGACCAGCGCCACGACGCTCTTCAGGGGCTCGCGTTCCTCGTCGAGCAGTACCGGGTTCATCAGCGCGGCCGCAAGTGCGGCGAGCGCCAGAAAGCGCATCCACGCACCGCGCTGTCGGAAGAACAGTCCCGCCGATCCCAGAACGGCGATTGCCGCCACGACGACGGCAAGCCAGGTCCAGGACAGCAGCGGCTCGAAGGCGAGCGACCAGTTCATCTACTGTCCCAGCCTTTCAAGCAGGACCGGGACGTGAACCTGGTCCGATTTGTAGTTGCCGGTCAGCATGTACATCATGATGTTGACCCCGGAGCGCAGCGCATAGATGCGCTGCATCGGATCTGAAGGGACGGTGGGCAGCATCGGCGCGCCGCTGGCGTCGATGGCCCATGCGCCGGCGAAATCGTTGGCGGTGATCATGATGGGGGTTACGCCGTCGCCGGTGCGCACCGGGCGGTTGTCGAGGTTCTGCGCTTCGAGCGAGGCTTCGACCCAGAGCGGGCTTCCATTGAAGCGACCGGGAAACTCGGGAAGGATGAAGAACGATTTCTTCAGCACGTGGTCGGCCGGTACCGGCTCCAGCGGCGGCACGTTTAGATTGCTCAATATGTCGCGCAGCCGCTCGGTGGCGGGGCTGGCCGAGCCGGCGTCGATGCCCGTGGAGTACTGGTCACGCGTATCGAACAGCACGGTGCCGCCAGCCTGCATGTAAGCATCGACGCGGGCGATGGCCTCCTGCGCAGGCATCGCGGCGTTCGGGTCGATCGGCCAGTAGATAAGGGGGTAGAAGGACAATTCGTCCTTGGCGATGTCGACGCCCGCCGGATCGCCGGGTTCAAGCGCCGTCTTCTCGATAAGGAACCGGGACAATCCGGTCAGCCCGGCGCGGCTGATTGAATCGATGCTGGAATCGCCTGTAATCACGTAGGCGATGCGGGTCTTGGCGGTAGCGGCCATTGCCTCTTCGTCGCCTGGCCTTGCGTCCTGTGCGCGGGCAATGTCGGGCGAGAAGAAGGCCAGGCCGAGCGCAACGAGCAGTGCTATGGCGTCCGCCGCTCCAGCGGTACGGCTTGCGTTTCGCGGACGGCGCGAAAACACGCCGCCCATCCAGAAGACGGCGAGCGTGTCGAGCACCATCAGGGCCAGGGCGGCGGCCACAAGCGGGCCCTTCAGATCGCGCGATTCGTCCACCGCATAGCGCAATTCGGTCAGCGGCGCCGACATGTCGGGCCTCACAAGCGGCGCAAGGGTCGCGTCTGAATTGAGCAGGTTGTGCGCCATAACGCCTTCCTCGCCGCCGTAAAGTCCAGGCGGGTTTTCGATCGTCACCGGTCGGCTCCCCGACTCTGTTGCAAGTGGACGGGCGTCGGGCGTCGGTGGCACCAGCGTCCCGTCAGCCGCGATCATCAGAAAGGGGGCAAGGGATGCGGGCCGGCCCTCGCCGTTTGTGGCGACCGACCCCTGATTGCGCGCCAATTGCACTATGCGGCGCAGCATCTCGACAAAGCTGCCTGAAATCGGAAGGGTTGACCATGTCGCTTCAGGCGTGACGTGGAAGAGCACCAATGTACCCTTGCCGCTGGTTGCGCCCGTCACCAGCGGTGTCCCGTCGGCGAGGCTAGCCCATGTCCGCTCCACGATGTCGGACGTCGGCTCGGCAAGAACCTGACGGGTGACTGTGACTTCGCTTGGTGGGCTGAGGTCTGCGAAGGGGCCGTTGGACGGGAAATCGGTGACCGGCTGCGGCGTCGTCCAGGACAGCGCTCCGCCCATGGAGCGCTCGCCGAGACGCAGGCGAACCGGCAGGAGGTCCTCGTCATTGCCGGCAGCGGCGAGCCGCGAGCCGGCGAAGCGCACAAGCGTGCCACCGTTCCTGACCCATTCGACGAGCTTTTCGCGCGCCGCGCCGGGGATCGTGCCGACATCGGCCATGACGATCATCGCCGGCTTCTGCTCGAGGATCTCAGGGATCGCCTCGGCGAGATCCTGGCTCGACGGCTCGACCAGATCGGCAAAGGGCTGGAGGGCACGGGTGATGTAGTAGAGCGGCGACAAAAGGGGCTGTGCCTGATCGGCCTCCGATTGCGAGATGAGCCCAACGCGGCGCCGCTTGGAGTTTTCGTCCAGCACGCGCACGCCTGCCGCCTGCTGCTCGCCGTCTATGGCGATCGAGGCGAAGTCGTTGCGCAGTTCGAAGGGAACGGCCACCTGGCCTTTGCCCACCGACTCGCCAGCACTGAACGTGACGGTAGCGTCGGCTATGCGCCGGCCCTTGTCGTCGAAGGCGCCTACTGTCAACTGGCGGGGAGCAGGATCGCCAGACGGGCGCACGGCCGATAGCGTGAAGCCCGCCACGTCGTTGTCGGAAGCGGTCAGGGCGACCATGTCGAGGCGATCGGGAACCGCCCAGAGCACCTGGCCCGGGCCGTGTGCAAGGAGGGCTTTGAACGCTGCATCGTCGCCCGGCGCGGCGAGGCCATCGGCAAGTACCGCTACGGAAGCGTTGGGGAGTTGTTCCAGGGTAGCAGAGACGCGGGCATAGACAGCCGGGCGGTCGACCGGCACCGGGCGCGCTTCGGCCGCATTGAGCTTGTCGAGAGCTGCGGCCGCGTCGAACGGTCCGATCTCGGCATTCGGCTTTTCGGCTGTGAAGGCGAGCAGCACCGGCGACGCGGTGGCATTTGCGTCGGCGATCAGGCGCCTGGCGGTGGCGACGCGGCGGTCCCAGTCGCGGGCGCTCGCCCAGCCGTTGTCTATCACCAGGGCCAGCGCCGAACCGCCAGTCGGCAGCCTTTCACGCGGGTTCCAGATGGGATCTGCGAGCGCCAGGACGACCAGCGCGGCCATCAGCAACCGCAGCAGCGTCAGCCACCATGGGCTCTGGTGCGGCGTTTCTTCCTTGCGAAGGACGCGCGCCAGAATGCGCAGCGGAGGGAAGACTTCGGTCTGCGGCTTGGGCGGCGTCAGCCTGAGCAGCCACCAGATGACAGGCAGTGCAAGCAGGCCCCACAGGATGGCGGGAAAGCCGAAGCTCAGCGGCAGCCAGCCCATCAGCGCGCGCCTCCGGCAAAGCCATTGTCGGCAGCCATCGCCATATGGACGCGCACCAGCGCCTCGGAGGCAAGCCGGTCGGTATGGTTGACCGTGAAACTCCAGCCGAGCCGCTTGCACCAGCGGATCAGTTCCTGCCGCCGGGCGGAATAGGCAAGTCTGTAGTCGTCACGAACGGTCTCGGCGCGTCCGGCGGTCAGTTTCTCGCCAGTTTCGGGATCGGCAAACTCGGTGCGCCCGGAATATGGAAAGGCTTCTTCGGCTGGATCGGCGACTTCGATCAGGTGGGCGCGCACGCCATGACGCGCCAGGACATCGAGCCAACCCATGATCTCATCCGGCGGGTCAAGGAAATCGCTGACAAGTATGGCGTCGGAGAAGCGTCTGATGTTCGAGAGGTCGGGCCGTCCGGGCAGGTCGACCGCATGGGACAAATGCGAGGCGATCCGTTCGGCGCCGTTGCGCGCGGTGAATGGATCGGTGAGGCCGGGCCATGCGATGCGTTCGCCGCTGCGCGACAGGAGTTCGGCGAGCGCAAGGGTCAGGACCAGTGCACGCGATTCCTTCGACACCATCGCGCCGACCGACTTGTAGAGCATCGACGGCGAGGGGTCTGCCCAAAGCCATACGGTGTGCGCGGCCTCCCACTCGCGATCGCGAACATAAGTGTGGTCGTCGCGCGCCGAACGGCGCCAGTCGATGCGCGACATAGCATCGCCCTCGACATAGGGCCGGAACTGCCAGAAATTCTCGCCGATGCCACGCTTGCGGCGGCCGTGCCAGCCGCTGATGACCGTGTTGACGATGCGGCGCGCCTCGACCAGAAGGTCGGGGACGAGCGAGGCGCGCACGCGTCCACGGGCAAGCGCGTCGCGCATCGCAACGGGGGCGGACATTTCGCCGATCCGCGCCATCACCTGTAACCCGCCGGAGCGATGCCCACCATCACCCCTGCGCTTTGACCAGCTTGGCGATTACGTCGCGAACGGTCATTCCCTCGGCGCGGGCTGCAAAGGTCAGCGCCATGCGATGCTGCAGGACCGGTTCGGCCAGCGCGTGGATGTCGTCGACCGAGGGCGCTAGGCGGCCGTCGTAAAGGGCACGGGCACGTGCACAAAGCGTCAGCGCCTGGCTGGCGCGCGGACCGGGTCCCCACGCGACGTTCTTGTCCGTCTCCGCGGAGCCCTGGCCGGGACGCGCTGAGCGAACGAGTTTCAAGATAGCCTCGACAACGCTTTCAGGCACCGGCATCCGGCGGATAAGCGTCTGGATTTCCTTGAGGCGGGATGGGCTTAGAACATTCTCCGCCTTGGCATCCTCCACGCCGGTGGTCTCGATCAGGATGCGCCGCTCGGCGTCGATCTCCGGATAGAGGATGTCGATCTGCATCAGGAAGCGGTCGAGCTGGGCTTCGGGCAGCGGATATGTGCCCTCCTGCTCAAGCGGGTTCTGCGTAGCAAGTACATGGAAGGGCGAAGGCAGGTCATGGCGTGCGCCGGCGACCGTAACGTGATACTCCTGCATCGACTGCAGCAGCGCCGATTGCGTGCGCGGGCTGGCACGGTTTATCTCGTCGGCCATCAAAAGTTGCGCGAAAATCGGACCCGAGATGAACCGGAACGAGCGCTTGCCATGCTCATCCTGCTCCATCACCTCGGAGCCGAGAATGTCTGACGGCATCAGGTCGGGCGTGAACTGGATGCGGCGGGCGTCAAGGCCAAGCACGATGCCGAGCGTCTCGACCAGCTTGGTCTTGGCCAGGCCGGGCACCCCGACCAGCAGGGCGTGTCCGCCGGCCAGAACGGCGACGAGCGTGCGTTCGACGACGCTTTCCTGACCGAAAATGACCTTGCCGACGCCCTGCCTGATGCGCGAAATATCTGCCAGGGCCTTTTCGGCCTCCGCGATCATTTCCTGTTCGCTCAACGGAGTCTGCTTGATCATCATGCTCATGCGGGAATCCTTTGACCTGCCGGAAATCCAGGTCTTTGCGCCATCCGCGCCGCGACTCGCGGACAAGCGGCGCATACCGATCGAACTTAAATCACTAACCCCGGCTGACAAGCGGAACAACAGTGACTATTTCGTGACCATGTCCGAGAACAACCAATCCACAGAAACCGGTCTGGCAAATGCAACGGACACCGCCGGGCTGTCGGCGTTGATATCGCGTGCCGCCCGCGCCGGAAAAGGCCTGCCGCCAGTAGAACGATGGAATCCTGATTTCTGCGGCGACCTGGACATGGAAATCAGGGCCGATGGCACTTGGTTCTACCTCGGCACGCCGATTGGCCGCATGCCGCTCGTGCAACTGTTCTCGACGGTGTTGCGGAAGGATGCGGATGGCAGGACCTATCTCGTTACGCCGGTCGAGAAGGTAGGAATAAGGGTCGTCGACGCGCCTTTCGTGGCCGTCGAGATGGACGTTTCGGGCGAAGGCTACAAGCAGGTGATCACCTTCCGCACCAATGTCGGCGACGTGGTTGAAGTTGGACCGGAGCATCCGCTGCGTTTCGTCGACGAAGACACGACGGGCGGTCTAAAACCCTACGTGCTGGTTCGCGGCCGGCTGGAAGCGCTTGTCGCACGCCCCGTGATGTACGAACTGGTCGGGCATGGCGAGGAAGTCGCGGTCGGGGGATCGATGATGTTCGCCGTGCGGTCGAACGGTGTGACCTACCCGATTATGCCCGCCGAAAAGCTCAGGCGGTTGAGCACATGATCGCCGACGTCAAAGCAGCCCCGTTCTCGGCGGACGAATTCCGCCGACGCGCGCTGATCGATCGCGGGCCGCACGACAGCTACGACTATGGCGATCACAGCTTCAATCCGGGACATCCGCGGATCCTGGGGACCAGGCAGCTGGTTGACGCCGCGGTGCTGATCCCGGTGGTCGACCATAGGCCGGAGGCAAGCGTCATCCTGACCAAGAGGGCCGAGAAGCTGACCAGCCATTCGGGGCAGGTGGCGTTTCCCGGCGGGCGCATCGACCCCACGGATGCGTCGCCGGAGGACGCGGCGTTGCGGGAAGCGCAGGAGGAGATCGGGCTTGATGAAAGTCATGTCGAAATCGTCACGCGCATGCCGGACTATCTGTCAGCCAGCGGCTACCGCATCGCTCCGGTACTCTCGATCGTCAGGCCGGGATTTGAGCTTTCAATCAACGAGCATGAGGTTGATGCCGCTTTCGAAGTGCCGCTTCGCTTTCTGATGGACCCGGCGAACCATGCTCGGAACAGGCGGGAATTCGACCGGATAATGTGGAACTTCTACGACATGCCCTATGGCGGCCAGCGCATCTGGGGTGTCACGGCAGGCATCATCCGCACGCTTTATGAAAGGCTATACCTTTGAGCGCAGCCTCGATCGCCGGTGCGGAGTGGCTGCAGGGCGCGGACCTGCAGCGGTTGCTCGCGGCGCTGAATGCCAACGGCGAAGAGGCGAGGATCGTCGGCGGGGCGGTGCGCAATGCGCTGCTTGGTCAAGCCGTCGCCGATGTCGATGTCGCGACGACAACGCTGCCGGAAGAAACGGTGCGGCGGGCCGAGCGTGCCGGTTTCAGGACGGTCCCGACCGGTATCGAGCATGGCACGGTGACGGTGGTTGCCGGCGGCAAGGGCTACGAGGTCACGACGCTGCGCGCCGACGCGGAGACCGACGGCAGGCGCGCCAAGGTGATGTTCGGCCGCGACTGGCGGGCCGACGCCGAACGGCGCGACTTCACCATCAATGCGCTCTACGCCGAGGCCGACGGCACGGTGATCGACCTGGTGGGCGGTCTCGCCGACCTCGAGAGCGGGACTCTGCGCTTCATCGGCGACGCCGAGACGCGTATCAAGGAGGATTACCTTCGCATCCTGCGCTTCTTCCGGTTCTTCGCATGGTACGGGACCGGCCGTCCGGACGCCGAAGGGCTGAAGGCCTGCGCTCGGTTGAAAGACGGGCTGGAGCGCCTATCGGCCGAACGGGTCTGGGCAGAGCTCAAGAAGCTGCTGTCGGCGCCCGATCCATCGCGTGCGCTGCTGTGGATGCGGCAGGCGAGCGTGCTGACGAAAGCGCTGCCGGAAAGCGAGAAATGGGGGATCGATGCGATCCACGGACTTGTCGCCGCCGAGCGCGATCTTGGCTGGGAGGTGGACGCGATGCTGCGCGTCGAGGCAATGGTGCCGCCTGACGGTGAGCGGCTGAAAGTGCTTGCCGATCGGCTAAAACTGTCAAAATCCGAGAAAGATCGGCTGGTATCCTGGGCGAATGCGCCGAAACTTGCGGCAAATGCCACCGAAAAATCGCTGGCGCGAGCGCTTTATCGCAGCGGGCAACAGCCTGTGGTCGCACGGCTGAAGCTTTCGCTGGCGTCGGCGCGGGCTCGCGCCATGACCGACAACGATGCGCTGATCGAAGCCGGCGGCTATGCGAAGCTGCTGCAATTCGCGCAGAAATGGCAGAAGCCGCAGTTTCCGCTGAAAGGCGCCGATCTGGAGGCGATCGGCGTGCCATCGGGACCGGAAATGGGCAACCTTCTCAAGCAGCTCGAAGCCGAATGGATTGAGGAGAGCTTCAAGCCCGATCGTGAGGCGCTCCTGGCGCGTGCCGGACGTGCGATCGCGCAAGGCTAAGCGGCTAGGCCGCGCTACGAATCTTCTCGATCCGCGAGCGGATTGCCTCGATCATGGTCTCGCGAATGACAGTCTCGCCATGCGTCTGACGCATGTGTTCGGCGGCGCGGCGAATGATCTCGGCCTCCTCGTCGTGACGCGTGTGCCAGTCGCATCCGGGCACCAGCGAACCGCACTGGAATTCCTTCATGGCTTCCTCCTTGGTGGTCGTTTCTTCTTGTTGCCGGATTGAAGACCATAACACGGGTATGGGGCGAAAGGTTGCGCCCGACGGTTTACGCAGTGGAAGGCAGGACGCATTCGTCCCGCCTTCCGCCGGCAACTACTTGACGATCATCACTTGATCGACGGTCCGGCTGGACCCCTTCATCTGCCAGTTGATCGACACCTTCTCGCCGGCCTTCAGCCCGGGATTCTTGAACACCTTCGGCAACATGTAGACATCGCCGTCGGCGAGCGTCAGCGTCTGGGCCTTGGCGTCGTAGGCCTTGACGGTGCCGGTCGCGTGCTGCGGGGTCGCGGCGAAGGAAAGAGCAGAGGTAGCGAGAAGGGCAGCGGCTGCTGCCGGAACAAAAAGCTTGCGCATGGCAGGCTCTCCAGGAGTTGGCGGGAATTCTTTGTGTCCCGCGCTGTTCGGACCGTCTGGACACGTCGAGTCGCGGTCTTGAGCAACCGCCGGCGTGTTCCGGTCCTGCGCCTAGAAATAGACCCGGCGCTTCTGGTGGCTATTAGACGAAAAAGAAAGTCCGGTTGGCCGGCGCCGACACAATCCGGTTCATTTCGACGCGGTTCCGCCCCGATCGTGGCAGAGCCGATTGCGGCTATCGGCCGCAAGCCGAAACGACGACATCACCCGGCTGGCGGCCGCTTCTTGGGCTTGAACTTTTTCTTCGGCTTGTGATCTTGGGGCTGCTCCGCGGGCTGGCTGGGTGCATGGCTCGACTGGCCCTTGCGATGCGGCTTCTTCTTCGACCACGATCCGCCCGGTTTTTCCGGCTCCGGTCGGCCGGCGACGCGCTGGATGACGACGCCTTTCTCGACCGTGCCCTTTGCAGCGGCTGCTTCAAAAGCAGCCGCGCGATCCGCGACGATCTCGAAACGGGAGTCGGTGTCGAAAATGCGGATCGAGCCGATCTCACGCTTGGTGACGTTGCCGGCCTTGCAGATGAGCGGAAGCAGCCAGCGCGGCTCGGCGCGATGCTTGCGGCCGACCGATATCGAGAACCAGACGCCGTTCTCGAAGCGCGTGTCGGGCCGTTCGCCCTTGGCTGCGTCGAAGACCGGGGTAGGTCCTTCGGACAGTTCTTCGGCCGCCGGTCGTGAGGCGAGCTGCTGGCGAAGAAAAGCGACGGCGATCTGCTCGGCGCTGAAAGCCGAAAGCAGATCACGCGCGAAAGCGGTCTCCTCGTCGCCCGGCGCTTCGGAGAGCGACGGGTCGGCCAGGATGCGCTCGCGATTCCTGGCATCGATCTCGGCGGGTCCGGGCGCCGGCTGCGAGGTTGCTTCGAGCTTGGCCAGCTTGAGCAGGCGCGCGGCGCTGCCACGGCGATGGTAAGGCACGATCAGCGCGCAGATGCCCTTGCGTCCTGCTCGGCCAGTTCGCCCGCTGCGATGGAGCAGCGTTTCCGGGTTGCCCGGCAGATCGGCATGAATGACGAGGTCGAGATTGGGCAGATCGATGCCGCGCGCCGCGACATCGGTCGCCACGCAGATGCGGGCGCGGCCGTCGCGCATGGCCTGCAGCGCATTGGTGCGCTCGGCCTGGCTGAGCTCGCCTGACAGCGACACGACGGAAAAGCCGCGATTGGCAAGGCGGCTGGTGAGATGGCGCACGGCCTCGCGCGTGGCGCAGAAGACCAGCGTGTTCTGGGCATCGAAATAGAGCAGCGTGTTGATGATCGCGTTTTCGCGCTCCGGAGGCGCGACGAGTATGGTGCGGTATTCGATGTCGTCGTGCTGGTCGCTTTCGCCCGACGCGGTGATGCGCAGAGCACTGCGCTGGAAGCGCTTGGCGAGGAGCGCGATGGGTTTTGGCACCGTCGCGGAGAACATGAGAGTGCGCCGCTCGGCGGGGGCGGCGGCCAGGATGAATTCGAGATCCTCGCGAAAGCCGAGATCGAGCATTTCGTCGGCTTCGTCGAGCACCACGGCGCGCAGCTCGGAAATATCCAGCGAGCCGCGCGTGATATGGTCGCGCAGGCGGCCGGGCGTGCCGACGACGATATGCGCGCCCTGTTCGAGCGCACGCCGCTCCTGCCTCATGTCCATGCCGCCGACACATGAGCAGAGGCGCGCGCCGGTGTCCTTGTAGAGCCATTCGAGTTCGCGGCGCACCTGGACGGCCAGTTCGCGCGTCGGCGCTATGATCAGGGCACGCGGAGCGCCGGGACCGTCAAACCGATCCGCCGCGCCAAGCAGCGTCGGGGCAATCGCAATGCCGAAGGCGACGGTCTTGCCCGAGCCGGTCTGCGCCGAGACGAGCAGGTCCGCGCCTTCCGCTTCCGGCGCCAGGACAGCCGTCTGGACGGCGGTGAGCGTGTCGTAGCCACGCGCTGCAAGCGCTCCGGCCAATGCCGGAACCATTTCGACTGAGATCGCCACCGGAATTCTTTCTATGAAGCTGTCGGACTGCGGACCGCTGTACGGAGCCATGCATCAACGATGTAGCTTCCCCTAAACGCAGGCTGCTATCGCGTCAATCCGGCGCATTGCAGCACAATTCGCGCTGGCAAATTCCGCGACGATCCCTAATCTGTCATTGGAAGGGTCAAGGAGTTCGTGCATGCGTCCGCCCGCCAGACCGCCACTCGACGGCCTCAGAAGGCGGCTTGAGCGCTCCCGCTCCGAAAGGGAATTCAAGCCGCGCGACGGCTTCCTGCGCGAGACTTTCGTGCTGCCCCGCACCGACGCGCGCGACAAGGCGAAGGAATGGTTCGACCGTTGGCCGAAACAGGCCTACTGGACCACGATCGAAAGCTGGTTCGAACGGCCGGGCGACGTGATCGAGTTCACCATCAGGCGGTTGCCGGCGGCGGACTGATGTGCACGGGCGGGCTCGCCTGCCACTTGCCGTCGTCGCGTGACGCCAGCCGGAGAGCTCCGGTGCCTTGGCTGGCCAGCCAGTGGTCGCGGTTGCGCAGCCGGCACTTTGCAATCGAGAGGCAACCGCAGCCGATGCAATCGTCGAGGCCGTCACGCAACGCTTCCAACTGGCGGATGCGGCGGTCGAGATCGTCGCGCCATTTTCGAGAAAGGAGGCCCCAGCCGAACGGTTAGGCGTCCGTCCCTCGGGCAGGGAAGCGAGCTGGCGACCTATCTCCGCAAGCGGCATTCCGGCTTCCTGCGCGACTCTGATGATCGCCACGCGGCGCAACACGTCGCGGCCATAGCGGCGCTGGTTGCCGGCGGTGCGGTTCGACCTGATCAGACCGCGCTGTTCGTAGAAGTGCAGTGCCGACACCGCGACGCCGCTGCGTTGCGCGACCTCCCCGACCGACAATTCCTTCAGCATGGAACCATCGCTTGACCTCGACTTTGGTTGAGGTTGTAGCAAGTCGACCATCGACGTGTAAATCGATGGAGCGAACGATGCAGCGAGCTGACGACGGTCCCAGTGGCGCCGTTCTTGCAACGGCGCGCCTAGGCCCCTTTGCATTCCTCCACAGCGAGGTGAACGACCTAGCCGATCTGCCGCATGGCTTCACCCGACGCCATGGCGGCGGCAAGCGCCAGATTGAGGCTGCGGCCACAGCCGGGCATCGGAATCGCGACACGGACATCCGCAAGATCGTGGACATGATCAGGCACGCCTGCGGATTCGCGGCCGAACATGAGCACATCGGCGTCTTCGAAGGCGAAGTTCGTATAGGCCTGTTCTGCCCTGGTCGAGAACAGAATCAATCTGCGCTGCTCGCCGCGCCGCCACAGTTCGAAGCTCGCGAAGTCGACGTGGCGGGTGAGGGCCGCCATTTCGAGATAGTCCATGCCGGCGCGGCGGAGGTTGCGGTCGGAGAGGTCGAAGCCGGCCGGTTCGATGATGTCGACGGCGACGCCGAGGCAGGCGGCCAGACGCAGGATCGCGCCCGTGTTGCCGGCGATGTCGGGCTGGTAGAGGGCGATGCGGACCGGCGCCAAGAGCCTCTCTCTTTGCTAGTTGCATGACGGCCACACTTGTCAGCAGAGCTTCAGCGGCTGGACTTTCCGGGTGGCTATCGCTGCGGAATGCGATTATAGCCGCGCCATTGTCAACTCGAACCAGCGGAGGCGGAAATGGAATTCATGATGACCGTAGATATCCACCGCCCCACCCGATGGGGTTTCGCCTGAGGGCGGAATCGGTTCGACGCTTTAGACATTTCCCAAAGCTGATCGCGATTTCCGCCGGAAACCATTCCTGGTTGCCCAAGGATT
>JAPLOZ010000054.1 GCA_026400435.1 Hyphomicrobiales bacterium
TGTCGACCCGGCCCATCACGCCGTTGTACTCGTGCGTGCCGCGGCCAGTCTTGCCGATGAACCCGGTCGCGTGGCTGTCGTCGACCATGACCATCGCGCCATACTTGTCGGCCAGATCGCAGACGCCCTTCAGGTTGGCGATGATGCCGTCCATCGAGAACACGCCATCGGTGGCGATCAGCTTGAAGCGGCAGCCTTCGGCCTTCTTCAGTTCTTCCTCCAGCGCCGCCATGTCGTTGTTGGCATAGCGGAAGCGCTTGGCCTTGGAGAGCCGCACGCCGTCGATGATCGAGGCGTGGTTGAGCGCATCCGAAATAATCGCATCGTCTTCGCCAAGCAGCGTCTCGAAAAGCCCGCCATTGGCGTCGAAGCAGGAGCCGTAGAGGATCGTGTCCTCCATACCGAGGAACCCGGAAATCCTCGCCTCAAGTTGCTTGTGCTCTTCCTGCGTGCCGCAGATGAAGCGCACCGAGGCCATGCCGTATCCGTAGCGGTCAAGCGCGCCTTTGGCCGCAAGGCGCAATTCGTCATTGTCGGCTAGACCGAGATAGTTGTTGGCGCAAAAGTTGAGCAGCTGATGGCCGCCGACTTCGATCCTGGCCGATTGCGGCGATGCGATGACGCGCTCGGACTTGTAGAGCCCCGCGGACTTCAGGCCGTCCAGCTCTGACGAGAGGTGCTTCAGGAAGGCATTGGTCATCGGCTGCTGTCCACCATGTAATCCGGGCGGACTGTCGCGCGACGCGTTCGAAAAATCCACGAAAAAGGCGACCCGAAGAGGCGCTGAGCAATAACGGGCGGGCGGATGCTGTGACGACGCCCCGCCCACCCGCTCCCGCCCGCGCGGCCCGAAGGCTAGGCAAGCGGAGAGCCAATGATGTCGATGCTGTTTCTAGCACAGGCTTCGTAAAGCGCCACGATCATCGCAGGCGTCGGCTCGACCTGCGGCGGCAAGCCGATGCTGGTGGCCGGCTCGGCCATCTCCCGGATCATGTTTTCGAAGTCGCCGCCCGAAGTGATCGTCAGGCAGCGCGCTCCTTCACGCGATTCAACGCGGAACGAATGCGGCTTGCCTTTCGGTGCAAGCACCGTCTCGCCGGCGTGGGCCACCACGTCCTTGCCGTCGATGCGGATCAGCATCTCGCCTTCAAGTATGTGGAATACCTCGTCCTCGTTGCGATGAATGTGCAGCGGCGGAGACTCGCCATACGGCATATAGTGCTCGACGACGCTCACCCTGTCCTCGCCGGCGTTCCACGACAGGCGGACATTCACCAGCGTACCCTTGAACCAGAACAATTCGCCCGAACCACCTGTTCCGGCGCCGGCGATCTTCGCGTGCATGGTCATTGTCGTCCCTTTCCGAATCCCGTGTATCCCGTATGCAAGGGCTTAGGCCCGTGCTGTATCCGTTCGACCGCGACCGGCTGCGAAAGCGTATCTTCCGGCTGAAACATTGCCCGGCGCGCAGGGCGCCTGTTACAAAAGCGACCTTCCGCTCCGCCGCATCCTTCGCCGCGCAGGTCGACTGCAACGGCTAACCTCGGTTCGAAACGGAGACGACGCGTATGTCCATCGCCCGCATTACCCTGTTCCGGCAGTGGCAGCCCTTCCGGGACGGAACGTATCGCTGTTCGGGCGGGCGAAGCGCTGAAGGCTTCGACTCGACCATCGTCGAGGTCATCGCGACCGATGGCACTGCCGGCTATGGCGAGATGGCGCCGCTCGGCAGCTTCTACGATCCCGCTTTCGCCGAGGGTGCCCGTGGGGCCATGCGCGAACTCGCGCCGCGCCTGATCGGCCAGCCCGCCGGCGGCATCGACGCGCTCAATCGGCGTATGGACCTTCTCCTGAAGGGCCATCCATATGCGAAGTCAGCGATCGACATGGCCTTATGGGATCTCGCCGGCAGACGATCCGGGCTGTCGCTGGCAACGATGACCGGCGGCGCGGAGGGGGACAGCGTGCCGCTCTACCGTTCGATCGCCCAGGAAGCGCCTGCCGCGATGGCTGCGCGGGCGCAGAAATACATTGCCGAAGGTTACCGCCGCCTGCAGGTCAAGGTCGGTCTTGATGTGCGCGAGGATATTGAGCGCCTGGAGGCCGTCCGCGCGGCGGTCCCGTCCGACACCGTCCTTTTCTGCGACGCAAACGCGAGTTGGGGAACTGCCGAGACCAGGCAGTTCCTGTCTGCGACCCGCTCGATCGACTACGTGCTCGAGCAACCCTGCGCCACCTACGAGGAAAACCTGGCGATCCGCAGTGCGTGCGACCGGCCGCTGGTGCTCGACGAGACGATCGACAGCGTCAACACGCTGCTTCGCGCACTGGCGGATTCGCTGGCCGACGGCGTCACGATCAAGCTTGCCCGGGTCGGCGGGTTGACCATGACGCGGCTGATCCGCGACATCGCTGCCGCCCGCAACCTCAAGATCACCATCGAGGACACCGGCGGCGCGCAGATCGATACCGCCGCCTATTTCGGACTGATGCTTTCAACGCCGCAAGAGTTGCGGCAGCACACCGTCGACTTCCACAACTGGGTGACGGTAGCCAACGCGCGCGCCGCGTTCACGATCGCCAACGGCAAGATGTGCTTGCCCACGGCGCCCGGCCTTGGCGTCGAGGTCGATCGCATGGCGCTCGGCGAACCGATGTTCAGCGCGGGCTGAATTTCGTTGGAGCTGTCCTCATTTTATTTCTGCCACAGCCGGATCCCGATCGCCTGGAACGTCGGATACAAAATCATTCAGAATCTCGACAGACACTGTTGTCCGAAGGCTTTCGCCTGGACCGAGTCTCGCAGCGCTGCCGTTCTGGATCGCATCGGCGAGACTTCCGGGCAAGCTGGTACACGGCTCCGTCAGCAAGAAATGATGGCCCCTCCAGCCGCCAAATACGCCCCACAGCCACGGTGTTTTGAAGACCTTTGGGTCGAACTCCAACCGTAAAGCAAGGCCTAGACTTGGATGGGCGACCACGCACCAGCCATCACGAAGATCCTCCGCGCACAAGAACTCAAGCAGGTTGGCTGAGGCATCGGGCAACCGGCTCAGATCCAGGCCCGACGATGCGAGCGGCCAACTCGTCCTTTTCGCATTCTTCTCGAGCCGACCGGATGTCGGTCCCGCAATTGCCATGGATGATACCGGCAAATGAACCCGGGTGCCGGCCAGGATCGGATGAGCAATGTGGAGGTTCCACATGAACCGAACCTCAGCGGCGGACAGGTTCTCGATGCAATGATCGAACGTCAGCTTGCGCGTGTCCTTGACCAGCGTTACCGTCTTCGACACCCTGCAGGGCACCGACGAGGTCTGCCGACTGAACGATGCGGCGGCAGTTGAATGGTCGTCTGTGAGGCTCCACTCCCACGAGCCGTTCCACAGGTCGCCGTGATCGTGGTAGGAACACGCGTCGATCGTGCACGGATAGTCGGTTGGAAACAGCTCGTCCCATCCGCCGCACCACACGTCATCGAACGGTGCGCCCGGGTATGTGCGCGCCAGCGGCACGCGTGGGTTTTGCCAAAGCAGATTTTGTCCGCTTCGCGTATCGATCAGTTGCAGCAGCTTAGCGCCGGCATCTGGCACGAACACCGCACGAAGACGTCCACCCTCAAGGCACACCAATTGCATCGAAGATGCTCCGTCCAATCCGCGACCCGCCAAAGTTTAGAATCCCGGACGATAGGCCGCAATATCGGAAATATTCAGGTTGCGCCCGGCGCAGGAAACCGGGTGGGAAACGCTTTGGGAAACGACAACGCCCGTCAAAGAAGGCCGTGCATCGTCGGCTTCGCGCAAGGAAACGAAGCGCCAAACGATCCGGTCATCAATCTCCTAGAAAAACGCCTGCAGGCCCGTCTGAGCGCGCCCGAGGATCAGCGCGTGCACGTCGTGCGTGCCTTCGTAGGTGTTGACCGTTTCCAGGTTCTGCGCATGGCGCATGACATGGTACTCGATCTGGATGCCGTTGCCGCCATGCATGTCGCGCGCCTGGCGGGCGATATCGAGCGCCTTGCCGCAATTGTTGCGCTTGACGATCGAGATCATCTCCGGAGCGAACTTACCTTCGTCCATAAGGCGTCCGACCCGCAGCGAAGCCTGCAGCCCGAGTGCGATCTCTGTCTGCATGTCGGCTAGCTTCTTCTGGAAGAGCTGCGTAGCGGCGAGCGGCCGTCCGAACTGCTTCCTGTCGAGACCGTACTGCCGCGCGCGATGCCAGCAATCCTCGGCAGCGCCCATCGCACCCCATGAAATGCCGTAGCGGGCGCGGTTCAGGCAGCCGAACGGACCCTTCAGGCCAGACACGTTGGGCAGCAAGGCCTCCTCGCCAACCTCGACCCCGTCCATGACGATCTCGCCGGTGACCGACGCGCGCAGGCTGAGCTTGCCGCCGATCTTGGGCGCCGACAGCCCTTTCATGCCCTTTTCCAGCACAAAGCCGCGTATCTGGTTGTCGTGGGCAACAGATTTTGCCCAGACGACGAACACGTCGGCGAACGGCGCGTTGGAAATCCACATCTTGGACCCGCTCAGCCGATAGCCGCCGGCGGTCTTTTCCGCGCGCGTCTTCATGCCGCCTGGGTCAGATCCCGCATCCGGTTCCGTCAGCCCGAAACAGCCGATCCATTCGCCGCTGGCGAGCTTGGGCAGGTACTTCTTCCTCTGCGCCTCCGAGCCATAGGCATGGATAGGGTACATTACCAGCGAAGACTGCACCGACATCATCGAGCGGTAGCCGCTATCGACGCGCTCGACCTCGCGCGCAACCAGCCCGTAGGTGACGTAGCCCGCGCCGAGACCGCCATATTCCTCGGGGATGGTGATGCCGAGCAGGCCCGCTTCCCCCATCTCGCGGAATATTCCGGGATCGGACTTCTCCTCCAGATAGGCATCCTTGATGCGCGGCGCGAGTTTGTCGGCCGCGAAGCTTGCCGCGGAATCGCGCACCATGCGCTCGTCTTCGGCCAGTTGATCCTCGAGCAGGAAGGGATCTTCCCAAACGAAATTCGGAGCAGAGACTTTGCTTTCGGCGTTCATTGCGCTTCCCGTATGTCGAGGCGACCAGTCTAGACCCAAACGAACCCAGCGGGAATTGGTGTTGGGCTTTGGGATGATTGGCGCAGATCGCACAAATGCGCGCCAAATGCAAAACGGCCCGGTAACCGTACCTCCGAATAAGCATGGCGCACAGGCTCGCCGCCGCCGCGCGCTTGCGACGCGTTAACCCGTTTCCTGCAATGAAAAAGCAAATGGAAACCTCAGACCGCCCTCGCCAGCCATTCATGCCGCAGAACCAGGCAGTCAACGCCAGTTCGCGCAAGCTGATTGCGTCGATCAAGAGCGCCTACTGGGTGGCGCTCCTCATCATCGCCGGCATGGCAATGGCCTCGTTCCTGCTCCTGCAGCAGATGATGGCGGCGCAGAAGCGCGACGACGCTCTGCTGACGCTGGCAAGCGCACAAAAAGCGCTTTCCCAGCGCGTGGTGTTCCTGGCCGCCGCTATCACCACGGTTCCGCAAAAGGAGCAGCTGCCGCTTGTCGCCGCGCTGCGCAAGGCGGTGAGCGAGTTCGAAACCAACTATGACCTTCTGCTGGAAAAGACCGGAGCCGACGCGGCTTCCCCTGCCCGGTTCGATCCGAAGTCGATCGAAAGCGTTCTGTTCGCCAAGCCCTACTATCTCGATTCGCTCTCGTTGAGCCTTGCGGACAATGGCTGGCGCTTCGTCTCGGCGCTGGAGACCGAAATGGGCGTGCGGGGCGGATCGTATCTCGCCGGCAAGGAAAGAGCAGTCCTCAACGAGACCGTCGCCGACGCAACGCTCAAGGGCTTCACCGCGCTCAGCGACCGCATCAGCGCTCTGGCCGCCGAGCGCCTGGACAACACGCTGACGCTGCACCGGACGCTGTTCTTTGCCACCATCGGCATCATCATACTCATTGCGCTGTTCATTTTCCGCCCGATGTCGGACGTCATTCTGCGCAAGACCCATGAACTCATGGACGCCCGCAATTCCATGGCCTTCCTGGCGGTCCATGACGGGCTGACGGGACTTCACAACCGTGCATTTCTCTCCGATCATTTCGACACGCTGATCAAAGGCGCGCAGCGTCGCTCCGAGCGCATGGCCGTCGTGCAGATCGACCTCGACCGCTTCAAGCAGATCAACGACACGCTCGGCCATGCCGCAGGCGACTACGTGCTTGTGGCGACCGCGCAGCGGATGCGCGAAGCCTGTCGCACCTCGGATATCTGCGTGCGGCTCGGCGGCGACGAATTCGTGATGATCCTCCAGGGCGCCGGCACCACCGAAGACATCAACATGGTCGCCCGCCGAATCATGGAGCGGATCAACCGGCCGATCGTCTTCCAGGGAGCGACCATCCTGCCCGGCGCCAGCGCCGGCATTGCCGTCTATCCGGTCGACGCCGACGATGCGAACGATCTGGTGGTGCATGCCGACCTCGCGCTCTACGCGGCCAAGAAGCAGGGCGGCGGCGCCTTTTCATTCTTCTCGGAAGAGTTGCGGCGTGAACTCGAACATCGCAAGCAGCTTGAGCACGACCTGCGCGTGGCGATCGAGCAAAGGTCGTTCCAGGTTTATTTCCAGCCGCAGGTTTCGCTCGGCAGCGGCGCGATCGCCGGCATCGAGGCGCTGGTGCGCTGGAACCACGAGGCACGCGGCATGATAGCGCCCGGTGAATTCATTCCGGTCGCAGAAAAATCCGGCCTGATGGCCGACATCGGCCGGATCGTTATCGCGAAGGCCATCCGTGCGGCGGCCGAATGGCATCGATCTGGCCTTCAGTTCGGCCGGCTTGCCGTCAATGTGTCGGGCACCGAACTGCGCGAGATCGACTTCGACAAATTCCTCTTCGACACGCTGGAGGCGGAGGGTCTTCCGCCGCAGAAGTTGTCGCTCGAAATCGTCGAATCCGTCATTCTGGACGACGAAAAGACAGGTATTGCGGCCAAACTGCGCCACATCCGCTCTGCCGGCGTGCATCTCGAACTCGACGATTTCGGCACCGGTTACGCTTCGCTCAGCCACGTCAATCCGAACGAGATCGATCGACTCAAGATCGACCGCCGGTTCGTGCAGAACATCGACGCCAACGGCGACAACACCAAGATCGTGCGCGCCATTACCGAACTGGCGCGCGGGCTCGGCATCTCGATCATTGCCGAAGGCGCCGAGACTGAGGCCGAGCTAACGTCGCTGAAGGCGATCGGCTGCGACCAGGTTCAGGGCTACTCCATCGCCTTTCCGATGCCGACCGAACAGGCGCAGGAATGGCTGCAGCTTCGCAATCCGAAAAAGCCGCAGCTCACGTTGGTCCAGGGCAACCGGGCCTAGTACGGCGCACGATTCCGGGCGACGGCGAGGCGCTGATCGCGGTATATTGCGATCACCATGATCGAACCCGTTTCCAGAGATATCGAGCCTGCGGTGCTCTCGCTCAACAACAGGCATGCCGAAGAGCTGTCCTGGCTTGAGCCGGCAGGACTTTCGCATCTCGTGGCCCAGGCGTTTCATGCGCTGCGGATCGGCAATCTGGAAGCTTTCCTGATCTCGTTCGACCAGACTGCCGAATACGACAGTCCGAATTTCCTATGGTTCAAGGCGCGCTACCCGCGCTTTGTCTATGTCGATCGCATCGTGGTGGCAGCCGAAGCGCGAGGGCGCGGCCATGCCCGCGGACTCTACACGCACCTGTTCGAACGGGCGAAACAAGCTGGCCACGATGTCGTCGTGTGCGAGATCAACCTCGACCCTCCCAACCCTGGCTCGGAAGCCTTCCACGGCGCGCTCGGCTTCTCGCAGGTAGGAGAAGCCGTCATCCACGGCGGCAAGAAATCAGTGCGCTATTTCGCGCGGCCGCTCTAGACCCGCAAACCGAACCTGACCGCATCGTAGATCGCTGCGTGGATGTTGCGCGCGGCAACAGCGTCGCCGATCCGGTAGAGCACGAAGGCGCCATCGCCGTTGACGTCAGGAAAGATATCGCCGCCCTCGACCAGTCGCTCGTAGTCGACCGCGCCATGGTTTTTCGACAGCGGTCTCAACGAGAGATAGAGGTCGTCGAGCGGCAGTGTGCCGTGCTCGACAACAACCTGGTCGACGCGTCGTTCGCCACGCCATCCCTCGGCGAAATCCGACGACAATGTCGCAACAAGCTGGTTGCCGTCGCGGCGCACCGAACGCAGCCGCGTGTTGATCGTGACCGTGACGCCCTTCTCATGGAACGCCCGCATGTAGGGTACGTGGTTCATCCCGCCCATTTCGGGCGCGAAGAAACGCTCGGGCGACACAAATTCCAGCCGCGAGCCGGCGTTCGCGATCATTTCCGCCGCCGTCATGCCCTGGTGACCGCCATTGTCATCGTAGAGCAGGACGTTTTCGGCCGGTTTCGCTGCACCGGCAACGATGTCCCAGCTTGACGTCACAAGGTCGCTTCCCGATTCCAGCGGCGGGTTCTGCGGCAACCCGCCGGTGGCTATCACCACCGCGTCCGGCGAAAGCGCCAGCACGTCGTCCTTCCCGGCCCAGACATCGTAGTGGATATCGACCCCAAGCCGCTGCAGTTCAGACAGCCGCCAGTCGACAATGCCGATCAGTTCGCGCCGGCGCTGGTTCTGCGCGGCGAGGCGCACCTGTCCGCCTGCCTGACCTGACGCCTCGATCACCGTCACCTTGTGTCCGCGCTCGGCTGACACCCGTGCGGCTTCCAGCCCGCCGGCGCCCGCACCGACGACCACGACATTCTTGACCGTCCCACTGGCCTTGGCGATCACATGCGGGATCGTGGCTTCGCGGCCCGTCGCCGCATTGTGGATGCAGAGCGCCTCGCCGCCTTCATAGATGCGGTCGAGGCAATAGGTCGCCCCGACGCATGGCCTGATCTCGTGCTCGCGGCCTTCAAGCACCTTCCTGATGATATGCGGGTCGGCGAGATGCGCCCGCGTCATGCCCACCATGTCGAGCTTGCCGGTGGCGATGGCGTGGCGCGCGGTGGCGACGTCCGAGATGCGGGCCGCGTGAAATACCGGGAACTTCGTCGCCGCCCTCACCTCGCCCGCGAAATCGAGATGCGGCGACGACCGCATTCCCATGATGGGGATCACCTTGGTCAGCGCCGCGTCGGTCTCGATCGACCCGCGTATGATGTTCAGGAAGTCGAATTTTCCGGACGCAGCAAGAATTCTTGCGATCTCGACGCCCTCGTCCTTCGACAATCCGGCCGAAAAGTCCTCGTCCGCGACCATGCGGATGCCAACGATGAAGTCCGTGCCGACCGCCTCGCGCACAGCGTCGATGACCCGCCAGGTGAACCGCAGCCGGTTGTCGAGCGACCCGCCATACTCGTCGTCGCGCTGGTTGGTCGCCGGCGACCAGAAGCCATCCATCAGATGGCCGTAGGCCTCGAACTCGATGCCGTCGAGCCCGGCTTCCTTCATGCGCGCAGCCGCCGAGGCGTAATCCGCGACGATGCGCTCGATATCCCAATCCTCGGCAATTTTCGGGATCGACCGGTGCGCCGGCTCGCGCACGGGCGAAGCGCTCAGCACCGGCAACCAGTCGGCCTTGTTCCAGCCGGTGCGGCGGCCGAGATGGGTGAGCTGGATCATCACCTTGCAGTCGTGCTCGTGGCAGGCGTCCGCCATTTCGCGCATCCAGCCAACCACCTCGTCGCGGTAAGCCAGCAAATTGCCGAACGCCGCCGGACTGTCGCGCGACACGATCGCCGAGCCCGCCGTCATGGTCATCGCCATGCCGCCCTTCGCCTTTTCAGCGTGATAGAGCCGGTAGCGCTCCTTGGGCATGCCGTCCTCGGAATAGGCCGGCTCGTGGCTGGTCGACATGACGCGGTTCTTCAGCGTCAGATGTTTTAGCCGGTAAGGCTGGAGAAGCGGGTCGCTGGTCATCTGCTTAGCTCTGGCACGGCTGTGATCTTAGGCGCAACGATACGCTTCGCCATTGGGACGCAAGCGCCAGCCGATGGCGCTTTTTCGACGCAGCGTGTCCTTGGCGATTGAAGGCCAGAGGACTACTCGCACTGGAATCGGCTGAGCGCCCAGTCCTTGGACATCGACACGATGTCGAAGATGCGCCAGCGGCCTCCGATTTCCTTCAGCCGCCACTGCACGGCCTGCAATTGGCCCTCGGCCTTGAATTTGGCGACCACCGTCGCCTCCTTGCCGGTCACGAGTTCCTCGAACTTCAGCGTGCTCATGACCTCTGCTGGGTCGAAATTGGTGTCATTGAAGGGCAGATGCGGGTCCAGGCAGCCGTCCTCGCCCCCCTGACGGATCGCATCATTCTGGTTGAGCACCTTGCGCGCCGGGTCGAGGAACATGCTTCTGGCCGATTCCTCGAGTTCCAGACCCGGCTTGGCGTAGAACTGCCTGACAACCTCGCTTGGTTCACCGGCGACGGCGGCGCCTGCGCTTGCGAATACAATGCCTATGCCAAGTCCAAGCCCGATCAAACCCCGCATTATCGCCCCCTTTCGGCGCGCAGCGTGCTCCAGCCTTTAGTTCAAAGGCAGGCGTCGATAGCGACCAACCCTGCCCGGATCGTGAAAGTGCCCCATCGGCCCATGCTCGGTAAAGTGGGCAGACCACTTCTTCATCGCGACCGGATCCAATTCAACGCCGAGGCCCGGGCCTTCAGGCACTCTCACCATGTTCGCCATCTGTCGAAACGGTCCATTCTTGATGACGTCGCCGACCTGCCAGCGGAACAAGGACTGCGAGGCCTCGTTGATCCACTGCGTCGCGGCAGTTACGTGGAGGTAGGCTGCCGTCATGATGCCTAGATCGTTGGAATAGCACCAGAATCCCTTGCCCATCGCTTCGCAGGCGGCGATGAACTTCAGCGTCTTCGACAGACCGCCCAGCGCCGCGAAATTGCATACGAACGTGTCGGGCGCGCCGAGCGCTACTGCTCGTCGCAGATCCGGTACGTGTGTAGAGAACGGAATGCGGGAATGCTGCCGCAACGCCGCCATTTCCTCGAACGTTGCCACCGGATCCTCGTAGTTGCGGATGTTGAAGGGTTCGATCTCGCGCAGTATCCACCGCGCCGTTGTCAGCGACCACTGCATGTTCGAATCGAGCCTGATCTGGGCGTTTTCACCCAGCGCTTCGCGCAGCATGCGCACTGTGCGGATTTCCAGCGCGGGGTCGCCCATGATCAGCTTGCCCTCGAAAATGGTGGAGCCGTGCTCCTCGCGCATCCTCAGACAATAGTCGGCGATCGCCTCGGGGGTCATCTCTCCGCCGGCGCTGCCCTTTTGCGGCCGGAACGCAAAGTATTCGGAAAATGGGATATCTTTTCGCACCGCGCCGCCGAGCATCTTGTAGAGCGGCTCCCCGAACACTTTTCCTCGGATGTCCCAAAGCGCCATTTCCACCGCGCCAAACGCTACCGAAGCCGCGTTTTCGCCCGTGTTGGCAGTAATCTGCCACGGCGGCACGCAGCGGCTCTCGCAATCCGCGATGTCGAGCGGATCGGCGCCGAGCAGGGCCGGTGCGACCTCGTTTTTGATGACCTCGCCGAAGTGCCACCAGGGGGCTTCGCCGAGGCCGACGACACCTTCGTCAGTCTCCACTTCGACGATCGACTTCGATGCTCCGCCATAGAGACCCGCGGTCCACCAGAAGGGCGCGTCAAGCGGCACATTGACATGTGTGACTTTGATGCCGGTTATCTTCATATCAATACCACGAATCCTGCATAGACGCCTTGGTGCGCGCAACAAAATCCTTCAGCGCGTCATCGATCGCGATATCGAGCGGCGGTGCCTCATACTCCGCCAGCGTCTTCTTCCAGCGTCGGTTGGCGCGGATCGCAGCGTCCTGCGAACCCGCCGCTTCCCATTTCTCGAAAGGTTCGTTGTCGGCGATCTCGCTGTCCCAGAAGGCAGTCTCGTAGTTCGCCAGGGTATGCTGGCTGCCAAAAAAGTGGCTGCCCGGCCCGACCTCCCTGAAGGCGTCGAGCGCCAACTGGTTGTCGTCGATCTTCACGCCGTCGAGATAGGTGTGCAGCGCTCCGCAGAAATCGGCGTCCATGACGAACTTCTCGTAGGACATGGAGAGCAGGCCATCGAGAAATCCGGCCGAATGCAGGATGAAATTGGCGCCGCAATGCACGGCGGCAAGCATCGACATCGTACCCTCGGTCATCGCATGCGCGTCAGGCAGCTTCGATGTCGTGAAATTGCCGGAGCACCGCAGCGGCAGGTTCAGCCGCCTCGCCAGTTGTCCGACCACCATCGAGCCGATCGCCGGCTCCGGCGTTCCGAAGGTCGGCGAGCCAGATCGGAGAGACATGGACGACAGGAAGTTGCCGAAGATCACAGGTGCGCCTGGCCGTTCGAGTTGCGTCAGCGCGCAGCCGGCCATCGTTTCGGCCAGCGATTGCGCTATCGCTCCGGCATTGGTGACCGGACCCATGGCGCCGCCGAGAATGAATGGCACGATGACCGCGGCCTGGTTGGCGCGGGCATAGGCGCGCAGCGCGGTCGTCATGGTGGCGTCCCACACCAGCGGCGAATTTACGTTGACGTTGCCCAGGATAACGCAGTTTTCGTCGACAAAACTCTCGCCGAACACGATGCGGGCCATCTCGATGGACTCTTCGGCCCGGCTTTCCGCTGTTACCGAGCCCATGAAGCCACGGTCGGAATATCTGATGTGGCTGTAGACCATGTCGAGGTGGCGCTTGTTCACGGGCACGTCGACCGGCTCGCAGATCGTCCCGCCCGAGTGGTGCAGCCACGGCGACGACTGCGCGAGCTTCACGAAATTGCTGAAGTCCTCGATGGTGCCATAGCGCCGGCCCTTGTCGATATCCATCACGAAGGGCGAGCCGTAAGCCGGCGAAAAGACGACGCTCTTGCCGCCGATCAGCACGGACTTTGCCGGATTGCGCGCATGCTGCGTGAATGCGGCAGGCGCGGTCTTGAGAATCTCCCTGAGCATGCCCGGCTCGAACTTCACCAGTGCGCCATCGATGGCCGCGCCGGCGCGCTTCCAGTGAGCAAGGACAGCCGGATCGTCACGGAATTCGATGCCGATTTCAGCCAGGATTCGGTCGGCTGTCGCCTCTATGCGCAGCAGGTTCTCTTCCGACAGGATGTCAAAGGTCGGGATATTGCGAACGATATAGGGCCGCCCGAGCCCCTCCGAACCATGCGAGCGCAACTCGCGCCGCGCGTTGCGACCTCCCCGCTCTCGCCGTTTCGAGGGTTCCTGCGCCAATGCCGTTGTCGTGTCGCTCATCTTCACCCCGATCAGTCGGACTCACGCTAGCGTGCCGCAATTCGCCTGTGACGCTGGAAAATCCTGATCACTTGTATAAGCTGTGATTATGCAAACCCTCAGGCAACTGCTTCCCTCCGCCGGCGCGCTTGTCGTCTTCGAGGCGGCGGGCCGGCTGTCGTCCTTCACCGCCGCCGGTCGCGAACTCGGCATGACCCAGGCCGCCGTCTCCTATGCTGTCAAGGGTATCGAGGACCAGCTCGGCGTCCAGCTATTCCAGCGCAGGCACCGGCAGGTGCGGCTCACGGAGGCGGGCGAACGCTTCCTTGCCGACGTCACGCTCGGCCTGACCCACATTCGCAAATCGGCCGAGGAGATGCGGGCCTTGGCAGCCGGGCGCCACGTCACCCTGTCGGCTTCGACCGCCTTCGCCTCCTTCTGGATGATGCCGCGTTTGCAGAAGCTGCGCGACGACCTGCCGGACATCGATCTGCGCATCCAGACCGCCGACCGCGACCTCGACCTCGTCGCCGAGACAATCCCGCTCGGCGTGCGCGGCGGCACTCCCGAGGATTTCCCCGACTACGACATGATGCGGATCGCGGGAGAAGAGATCGTGGCCGTAGCCGGGCCGTCCTATCTCGCGCGCGCCGGCACCCCGGCGACCCCGGCCGAGCTATTGTCGCACCGGCTGATCCATCTGGAGGAACCGTTTCGCCGCGCGGCTGATTGGCGCGAATGGCTGGGCTCGGCAGGCGTCGCCAGCGCGCCGCCTCGCGGGCTGGTCATCAATGACTATGCTCTGGTGATCCAGGCCGTGATGGAGGGCGAGGGCATCGCGCTCGGCTGGCGGCATCTTACCGAGCGGTTGCTCTCGCGCGGGCTGCTGGTGCGGGTGACCGACCATTCCATGACTACGGAGGCCGCTTTCCATGTCGCCTGGCCGAAGAACCGCCCGCTGAACGATGTCGTGCGCCGCGTCCGCGACTGGCTGGTAGCGAACGCGTAACTGCACCGGAAAAGACTGTCCCGACCGCGTTTGCGCCGGCGCCAGCGACGGCTGCCCGGGTATGCGTAACGGACTGGCGAGATCGGGGGATCGCCAGCCGCCGGCCCTGCCAGCCGCCTCGAATCCGTGTAGACTGCGGCCATGCCCATCCGCCAGCTTTCAGAAACGATGATCAACCAGATCGCCGCCGGCGAGGTCATCGAGCGGCCGGCGAGCGTGGCCAAGGAACTGGTCGAGAACGCGCTCGACGCCGGCGCTTCGCGTGTCGAGATCGCTACCGCCGGCGGGGGTCTGTCGCTCATCAGGGTCGTCGATGACGGCGGCGGCATCCCGCCCGGCGAACTGATGCTGGCGGTGGCAAGGCACTGCACGTCGAAGCTCTCCGGCGACATTCACGACATCCGTTCCCTGGGCTTCCGTGGCGAGGCCCTGCCCTCCATTGGCTCGGTGTCACGGCTTTCGATACGCTCGCGCACCGCGAGCGCCGACGCCGCTGCCGAGATAGCGGTCGACGGCGGCCGCGTGTCGGCGGTTCGCCCCGCCGCCGCCAACCGGGGCACGTCGGTCGAGGTGCGCGACCTGTTTTTCGCAACGCCCGCGCGGCTGAAATTCATGAAGGGCGAGCGCGCTGAAAGCTCGGCGATCACGGATGTGATCAAGCGCATCGCCATCGCCTTCCCCACCGTGCGGTTCACCGTGTCGGGTACCGACCGCTCGACGCTCGACCTGCCGGCAACCGACGACACGGCGGAGGGCTCCCTGCGGCGCATCGCACAGGTCACCGGGCAGGATTTCCCCAAAAATTCGCTGCCCGTCGACGCCGCGCGCGAAGGCGTCCTGCTCTCCGGCCGCGTCTCGATCCCGTCCTACAACCGCGCCAACGCGCTGCAGCAATATGCCTATGTCAACGGCCGCCCGGTGCGCGACAAGCTGATCGCCGGCGCGATACGTGGCGCTTATACAGATGTGCTGCCGCGCGACCGCCACGCCGTCACCGTGCTGTTCCTGACGCTCGATCCAGGGTTGGTTGACGTGAACGTCCACCCGGCCAAGGCCGACGTCCGTTTTCGCGATCCCGGTCTGGTGCGCGGGTTGATCATCGGCGCCGTCAGGCAGGCGCTGGCGGCAGCGGGCATCCGCGCATCGACATCGGGAGCAGCCGGCCTTGCCGGCGCATTCCGGCCCGGCACGCCCGCCTACGGGCACCCCGGTCCGGCCAACGGTCATCGCAGCTACGATCCAGGCCGCTCGCCGTATCGCCCGTTCGAAAAAGGCTTTAGCGAAAGCGTCCAGGCGGCATTCGACGCCGGACCGGCCGCCAGCGCGGACGCTCGCGCCGATTCGCTTGTCATCGTCGACCAGCACGCCGCCCATGAGCGTCTCGTTTACGAGGCGCTCAAGCAGGCGATGCAGGCGCGGCCTATGCCGGCACAGCTTCTGCTCATCCCCGAAATAGTCGACCTGCCGGAGGAGGATGCCGAACGCCTTGCGTCGCATGCCGGCACCCTCGCCCGCTTCGGCCTTGGCATCGAGCGTTTCGGTCCGGGCGCGGTCGCGGTGCGCGAGACGCCGTCGATGCTTGGCGAAACCAATGTCGGGCAACTCATCCGCGACCTTGCCGACGAGATCGCCGACAACGACACGATCGATACGCTGACGGACCGGCTCGACCGCATCGCTGCGACCATGGCGTGCCACGGCTCGGTCCGTTCAGGCCGATTGATGAAGCCCGAGGAGATGAACGCGCTGCTGCGCCAGATGGAAGCGACGCCGGGCTCCGGCACCTGCAACCACGGCCGCCCGACCTATATTGAACTGAAGCTGGCCGACATCGAGCGGCTGTTCGGGCGCCGTTGATGCTTGGACCTGCCGGTCCGGGACGCTTGACCTGCATTGGGTTTTGTGGCGGAACAACGAGATGATGAACAAGTTCGAGGGTCCCGGCGCCCGGGAAGCCCGCATCCGCTATCTCGACGGCGATTTCCAGGTGACCAGCCCCGGCGCATTCGTCCGTTGCGCGGTCACCGGCGAATCCATTCCGCTCGACGAACTGAAATACTGGAGCGTCGCGCGCCAGGAGCCTTATGTCAGCGCCACCGCGTCGCTTAAGCGCGAGATGGAACACAATCCGGACAAGGCCGGCAAGCGGTCCTAGGACCGCTCAGCCCGTCAGTCTTCGCGCCCGCCAGCCGTCCATTGTCTCGTCGATGATGCGCTTGGTTGCTATCGAGTTCTCGAACACCGCGTCGATCTCCAGCACGTTCAGCTTGTCGACAAGATCCTGCGGCGCGGTGCCGTTGCGCAAACGCGCGAAATCCTTCGCCGTCGTAATCAGTTCCAGGTCGGCCGACTGAGCGGTCTGGCCCAGTTCCCTGAGTTCGTCGTTGGAATAGAAATGGTGGTCCGGGAAAGGCCTGGACATCACGATCTCCCCACCAGCCTGCGTTACCGTGTCGAAGAACTTGTCGGGATGGCCGATGCCGGCGAAGGCGAGGAACCGCCGACCGGCGAACTTGTCGGCGCTGCGCGCCCTGAGCGACGCCTCGAAGATCGGCCGACCTGCCCGCGCGGCTTGGCGAACCACCGCTTCGCCCGCCTTGTCTTCGCCCATGCGCACGATGCCGGTGGCAAAGCGGACCTGGTCGATCAGCCGCGCACGCAGCGGTCCGCCCGGCAGCACATGGCCGTTGCCTATGCCGTATCGCCCGTCAACCACGACAAGAGCGTAGTCCATGTGGATCTGCGCGCTCTGGAACCCGTCGTCCATGATCAGGAAATTCGCACCGCGTTCCAGGAGCAGTCTGGCTCCCGCGACACGGTTCGGCGTCGTCGCCGTCAGCGCATGATGGGAAAGCAGCAGCGGTTCGTCGCCGACCTGCCGCGCGCTGTCTTGCCTGGCGTCCACGACATGCGGCTCGTGGATGCTTCCGCCATAGCCCCGGGACAGGAAGCCAGGCGTCAGGTGCATCTTCTTGGCCTGCTTGGCGATGGCGATGGCGATCGGCGTCTTGCCCGTACCCCCGACTGTGAAATTGCCGACGCACAGCACCGGCACATCCAGCTTCTCGCGCCGCGCGTTGATCATGCGGCGCGTGGCGACATGGCTGTAGATCCGTGACAGCGGATAGAGTGCGTAGGCCCTCCAGTCCGGTTTCTCCCACCAGAAAGGAGGCGCTTCGCTGGCCATCAGCGGGTTCCCTTGAGCCGCGCCTTGACGATGAGGGGGTGGATGAAGGGTTCGAGCGCCTTCAGAGTCTTTGCAAGCGCGCCGCGCATCTCCTCCACCGTTGCCGCGCCTGCCGCCATCATGGAGTGGCGGGTGGCGTCGTTGAGCAGCAGGAAGTTCACGGCGCCGGCCAGCATGTCCCGGTCGGCCACCAGCTTGGCGGCGCCGCTGTCGATCAGCCGCTGGTAGGCCTCGCGGAAATTCTGCACGTTGCGCCCGGCCAGGACGGCCGTCTCAAGCATAGCCGGTTCGAGCGGGTTCTGTCCGCCCTCGGCGGTCAGCGAGCGCCCGACGAAGGCAATCTCCGTCAGCCTGAGGTAGAGACCCATCTCGCCGATCGTGTCGCCGAGCAAAATGTCGGTGTCGGAACGGATGCGGTCGCCCGAACTGCGCTGGACCACGCGCAGGCCCATCGACGCCAGTTCGGCTGCGAGCGCGGGCGACCGCTCGGGATGCCTCGGCACGACGATGGTCAGCAATCCAGGGTGGCGCGAGCGTAGCATCATGTGGATTTCGGCCGCAAAACGCTCCTCGCCATCGTGGGTGGAGATGGCCGCCCAGGTCGGCCTAAGGCTGAGCTGGCGCGCGATCGAGTGGAGAGCCCGCTCGTCGACCGGCGGCGGCGTGGTGTCGACCTTCAGATTGCCAGAAACCGTGACCGGCCGCGCGCCCAGCGCCTCGAACCGCTCTGCATCGACATCCGATTGCGCCACGACATGCGACATGTTCTCGAACAGCGCCTCGGCAATGAAGGGGCGCTTTTTCCATGAAGCGAAAGAACGATCGGAAAGGCGTCCGTTGACAAGGACCTGCGGAATGCGGCGCAGGCCGAGTTCCATGATGGTCATCGGCCATATCTCCGATTCCGCCATCAGCGCGAGGTCGGGCTGCCAATGGTTGAGAAAGCGCGTGATTGCAGGCTTCAGGTCGAGCGGCACGAACTGGTGGATGATGCTTTCACCAAGCCGCTCTTCGGCCACCTGCGCCGATGTCACGGTTCCTGTCGTCAGCACGACATTCACGCCGAGATCAAGGATCGTCTCAAGCAAGGGCACGATGGCGATCGTCTCGCCGACGCTCGCGGCATGGGCCCAGATCAACGGTCCGGCGGGACGCGGCTTTCCCGCGTGGCCGGATCGCTCGCGCCGCCTGTTGCGGTCTTCCTTGCCTTTGGTCGTGCGCCAGGCGACATACGGACCGACCAGCGGAAAGGCGGCTGCGCCCGCCAGCCGATATGCTCCCAGAACAGTGCGCGCCCACCGTTCGCTCATCGTGCACCGTCGGCCAGCGAATACGCCTTTGCGGTCGCCGCATTCAGCGCCTCGGTCAGGTGCTGCCGCTTCCTCTCCATCTCGGCTTCGTCAGCATTCTTGGCGACAAAGATCGGCTCGGTAACGGCAACCGCGCTGCGGCCGAACGGCAGGCTGATCGTTGTCTTGTCCCAGCTCTTCTCAAGCACCCGGCGCCGGCTGGTGGCGATGGCGGCGCCGAGGATCGGACGCCCCGACAGGCGGGCCAGCAGGATTACGCCCATGCCGGCTTCGCGCGGTTTGCCGTTTGGAATGTCAGCGATCATGGCGACGTTTTTGCCTGCATCGAGCGCCTTTTTCAGGGCAACAAGCGCGCGCGCGCCGCCCTTGTCCAGATGCCTGCTGCTGTCGCGCCCGCCCGAGCCGCGCACCGCCTCGATGCCGAATTTCTCGACAACCATGGCGTTGAGTTCGGCGTCGGCGCTGCGCGATACCATGGCAACCAGCCCGCGCTTGCTCGGGTAGAACACCGGCGCAAGCAGGTGCTGGCCGTGCCAGAGCGCAATGATACCAGGCTCGTCACCCTCATGGGCGCCGGCGAGCTTTGCTGAACCCGCGACGGTGGGATTGGTCAGTCGTATGAACCGCAGAACCTGCGCAAAAAACGACGTCACTATGCCTTTTGCCACCCGCGAGCGCGCAAACGGCTCCCGGAGCTTCATCCACAATGCCTTTGGCCGTTTAACGGCCTTCTTCTTGGCCGCACGCCGGACCACCGGCTGCGCCGCGGTATTTTCGTCCATTCCTAATCCGATCCGGAGTGTTTTCCGTCCGGCTCGAGAAGCCGGTGAAGATGGACGACGAAGTAGCGCATGTGGGCGTTGTCGACACTGCCCTGCGCCTTTGCCTTCCATGCGGCGTGTGCCGTCTTGTAGTTCGGATAGATGCCGACAATATCGAGCGCGTCGAGGTCGCGGAAATCCGTACCGCCGAGTTTCTTCAGCTCGCCGCCGAACACCAGATGAAGGAGCTGATTCTCGCCGTCATTGGCGGACATGGCCGGACCCTGATTTTCGCTCTGCCGTTGTCTATTCCAAAAAGCGCCGGTTTCAAATCATTTCCACCGCTTTCATTCCGAAACGCGGATTGTATCAGCCATCGTGGCAAGCAGTTGTCCGCTCCCGGCGACCAGCGATCCATGCACCGTGTCGGCTCCCGCGTAGGTCGGGGCCAGCCCCCGAGCGTTCCATCCGCCACCATCGCAATGCGGCAGGCCAGCGACGGCACATATTGCGCACGCATGACGTGGCGCCGCAACTCGACGGGCAGCGCATTGATCATGCTGACCGGTCCTCCAATCAGCGGCTCGCCGCGCGGCGCGCGGACTGAAATGCCAACGCCGTCCTTGAACGCTCCTCCACCGGCCGTGGCCCAGTAGGTCTCCTTGCGGGCCGGGCATTCAAGCACGCCGGCCAGCGAACGTCCCCGTTCCACGACGGCTATCGAAACGCACCATTCCCGCTGGCCGTCGAGAAACCCCCTCGTTCCGTCGATGGGATCAACGACGAAGGTCCGCTCCGCTCCAAGCCTCGCCTTGTCGTCCGCGGTTTCCTCCGACAGCCAACCGTAGCGCGGGCGCGCGGCAAGCAGCGTTTCGCGCAGGAACCGGTCGGCGGCATAGTCGGCTTCGCTGACCGGCGAGGTGCCACCCTTCAGCCAGACTTCCGGGTTCTGCCTGAAGTAGGTAAGCGCAATACGGCCAGCATCGCGCGCGGCCTCGACAAGGAGCGCGAGATCGGTCGAGAGCGCCGCATCATCGTGCTGTTCAACTGCCGGCAAGGGTCATCCCCTCGATCAGCAAGGTCGGACTCGCGGTCCCGAAATTGCGGTCGATGTCATCAGCCGCAACCATCCTCAGGAACATATCCCTGAGGTTCGACGCGATCGTCACTTCGGCCACCGGATGGGTCAATTCTCCGTTTTCGATCCAGAGGCCAGAAGCACCGCGGCTGTACTCGCCGGTGATCATGTCGACGCCCTGGCCGAAAACTTCCGTGACATAAAATCCTGACTTCAGCGACTTGATCATATCCTCCGGCGTCCGGTCGCCGGGCTCGATGGACAGGTTGGTCGACGACGGCGAAACCGACGACCCGCCGCGCGCGCCGCGTCCGTTGGTCGCAAGGCCTAGTTCCCGCGCCGCCGAAGTGGACAGGAACCAATGGTTGAGGATGCCCTTGTCGACCATCGTCAGGCGTTCGCCGGCAACGCCCTCGCCATCGAACGGCCGCGATGCCTGGCCCCGCACCAGCATCGGTTCATCGATCACGGTAATCCCCGAGGCAGCCACCTGCTGGCCCATCCGGTCGCGCAGGAAGCTCGTCTTGCGCGCTACCGATGCGCCGTTGATCGCACCCGCAAGGTGACCGGCAATGCCGCGCGCCACGCGGGGATCGAACACCACGTCCACGGTGCCGGTCATGGCCTTGCGCGCATTCAGCCTGCGCACGGCGCGCTCGCCGGCCTTGCGGCCGATTTCCTCTGGTGATTCGAGGTCTGAAAAATGCAGGCGCGAAGAGTACTCGTAGTCACGTTCCATGCCGGTGCCTTCTCCGGCAATGACGCTTGCGGAGCGGCCGAACCGCGAGCCCACATACTGCCCCACGAAACCGTCCGAGGTGGCGAGGACCATGCCGCCAAGCCCAGCGCTGGCGCCGCTGCCGCCGGAATTTGTAACGCCGGGCACTGCCAGGGCGGCCTCTTCCGCAGCCAGCGCGGCTTCGCGCAGCCTGTCGGCCGAGACTTCGGTAGGGTCGTAGAGATCGAGGTCGCGGATGGCTTTGGCCAGCAGATCGGGGTCAGCCAGCCCCTGGAACGGGTCCTCCGGCGACACCTTGGCCATCGCGACCGCCCGCTCAGCCAGGGTTGCCGGATCGGAGGAGGCAGTAGCCGAAACGCTGGCCACGCGCCTGCCCACGAAAACACGAAGGGATACGTCGTCGCCCTCCGATGCGTTGGTCGATTCCACCTTGCCCAGCCGCACCGAGACGCTCGTCGAGCGGCCCCGCACCGCGACTGCGTCGGCGGCGTCGGCGCCGGCCTTCTTAGCGGCCGCCACGAGGGCCGCAACACGTTCGGTCAGTCGCGCGGCGTCGGGTCCTACATTCATTGCCATGCTGTGTCCTGATTCCACTTCCGGGAGCCGGGGTTCCGTGCACCATCTATTGTCCCGATCGGCCTTCTGCAATGGCAGCCGGCCACGCTCAGGCTGCGGACCTGGCCTCCACGGCCCGTTCGATGGCGCGTTTAAGCTCGTCCTTGACGGAAGCCGTTTCGGTCATGAGCGAATCGATCTTGAGAAAATCGAGCACCCTGTATTTCGACACCGGCGGACGCAAAAGAATGTCGGGCGGACACTGCTCGACCTTGTGGGCAATGATCGACTGCATAAGCAGCTGGGTCGAGCCAAACATCAGGTCGATCGAGGTCGGCTTGCGGCCCTCGGTTTGCTGGGGCGAGCCCACCACATCGATGCCGATGACGATGTCGGCCTTGCCTTTCAGCAGGTCGAACGGCACCGGGTTGTACATGCCGCCGTCGACATAGGTGCGCCCGTCGCGAACGACCGGCGCGAATACAGCCGGGATCGCGGCCGATGCGCCGAGTGCGGAACGCAGGTCGCCCTCAGAGAAAACCGTGAGATGATGTCCGTAGTAGTCCGTCGCGGTCACCTGTAGCGGAATGCCGAGCTCTTCGAACGTCTTCGGAACCTGGTGTGGCAAAAACGCATGCAGTACCCGCTCGATGCTGAATTGGGTGACCTTGAGCCCGCCCACCATCTCCGATAGCGAGCCCGGGCGCGCGCTCCACATTCTGCTGATGACTTCAGCCCGTTTCATGAGGATGGAACGCGCGTAGTCGTGGACCTGCCTTCCGGTCATGCCCGCCGCGACCGCCGCGCCCATGATGGCGCCGATCGACGTTCCGGCAATCGCGACCGGCTTTATGCCAAGTTCGTCAAGGGTCTCGATGACATGGATATGCGCCAGCCCGCGCGCCCCACCACCGCCGAACGCGACGGCGAAGGTCGGTTCGCCCGAGCGGCGCGCTGGCGCATTGCCGCTCAACCGTTGGATTCCTTGAAGGCGGGCCCCACCACGAGCACCGCCGGCTCGGCAACCAGCAGCTTGCGGCCGGCGGCCTTGACCTGTTCGAGCGTGACCGCATCGATCAGCGCCTCGCGTCGCTGCATGTAGTCAATGCCAAGGTCCTGCTCCTGCAGCGACAGAAGTGTGGCGGCAATGGCGGTCGAAGAGTCGAGGTTGTTGAGCGCATAGGAGCCGATCACGTATTTCTTGGCGGCCGCCAATTCAGCTTCGGTGGGACCCTCCTCGGCCATTCGCCGAACCACGTCGCGCACCACCTTCAGCGTTTCTGGCGCGCGATCCGAACGCGTCCCGGTGCTTATGACAAGACCCGATGAATACTTGTTGGTCACCAGCGACGAACTGACACTGTAGGCAAGGCCGCGCTTTTCGCGAACCTCGTCAAACAGCCGCGACGTGAACGTGCCTCCGCCCAGGATGTGGTTCATCAGATAGGCAGCAAAGAAGTCCGGCGCATCGCGCGATACACCGGGATATGCAAGCTGCAGCGACGTCTGCGACAGATCGTAGTCGACGCGTATCTCCTGATCGAGTTTGAGGTCGACATCGGTCACTGAGCGCAATTTCGATTGCGCAGGCAGATCGCCGAACAGTTCGTCCAGTTTCCGCTTAAGCGTCTCGGCGTCGATTGCGCCGACGACCGCCACCTTGAGGGTGTCGCGCGCGAAAACCGCCTTGTGATAGGCGCGCAGGTCGTCGCTGGTAATCGTCGCCAGCGATTTTTCGGTGCCCTCGTCGGGCCTCGCATAGGGATGGACGCCATAAAGCGCCTCGGCCCATTTCACCTGTGCCTCCGTATCCGGGTCCTTCGCGCTGGCAACGATGCCGGCGACCATCTGCGAGCGGATCCGATCGACCGGCGCGGCGTCGAAGCGCGGCTTCTCGACGGCAAGCTGGAGCAGGCCCAGCGCATCGTCAGTCTTTTCGGCCAGCATGCGCATCGAGCCGTAGATCGTGTCGCGGCCCGCACCAAACCTCATTTCGGCCCCGGCTTCGTCGAGCTTCACCTGGAAGCCCTCGGAATCCAGGTCACCGGCGCCCTCGTCGAACAGGCCCGTCATCAGTTCGGACAAACCCTCCTTGCCTGGCGGATCCTGGGTGTTCCCGCCGCTGAAGGAAAAGCTTATCGCCACGATCGGCACCGAATAATCCTCGACCAGCCAGGCAGTGATGCCTTTGTCGCTTGTGACCTTCTGGATGGCGACATCCGCCGCCGCGGGAAGCGCTCCCACGACCAGTAATGCCGCGACAAACAGGCCGGACGCCGATTTCAGCCTCTTCGCAAAAAATCTTGTCATGGTTCTCATGTCAGTTCTGGACCGGTTCGGAGGGCAAGAGGTAGGCTGTCACGGAATGGCTTACGCCGAGGTATCTGGCGGCAACCTTGCGGATGTCGTCGGTGGTTACGTTCTTGATCCGGTCTGGCCATTCCTCGACGTCGGCAACCGTGCTCCCGGTTGCAAGCGCCGTCCCGTAGATGTTGGCCATCGACGACTGGTTGTCGCGCTCAAAGATCATAGAGCGCAGGAAACGGTTCTTCGCCGCCGCCAGTTCCTCTTCGCCGATGCCATTCTTGACGATGCCGTCTATTTCCATGTCGATCGCCGATTGAACCTCGTCGAGCTTTGCCGTACCGCGCGGGGCGCCGTAAACCGTGAACGTAGTCACATCGAGCTTTGACCCGTTGAAGTAGGCTCCGGCCGATGAGGCAACGCCGCTTTTCACGACAAGCGCCTGATAAATCCGGCTGCGCGAGCCGCCTCCCAGTATCTCCGACAACAGGTCAAGCGCTTCGGCTTCGCCGGGGGCGGCCGTATGATAGGAGGGAACAAGCCATGTTTTCGAGAAGCTCGGCGTAGATACGCGCGGATCGCTCAGGGTGACGGTGCGAGCGGTATTCTGCTCGGGTTCCTGTGGCCTTACGCGAGGCGGCAGGTCGGGTCCGCGCGGCACCTGGCCGTAGGTTTTTTCCGCAAGGTCACGCACGGTATTGGCGTCCACGTCACCGGCGACTATCAGGATAGCGTTGTTGGGTGCGTAGTATTGATCGTAGAATGCCACGGCATCGGTGCGGTTCAGCTTTTCCATCTCCTGCATCCAGCCGATGACCGGCACCCGATAGGGATGATTCTGGTAAACGGTGGCATCGACTTCCTCCGACAGCAGCGCTTCGGGGTTGTTCTCGATGCGCGAACGGCGCTCCTCCAGCACGACATCGCGCTCCGGACCGATCACTGCATCGGTTAGAATCAGATGGCGCATCCGGTCGGCCTCGTACTCCATCATCGTGCCAAGCGCCTCGGGCGGCACCGTCTGGTGGTAGGCCGTATAGTCATCGGTGGTGAAGGCGTTTTCGCTGCCGCCGATCTCGGCGATCTTCGCCCCGAATTCGCCAGCCTTGTGCCTGGTCGTGCCCTTGAACATCAGGTGCTCGAAGAAGTGGGCGATGCCCGACTTTCCGGGCGGTTCGTCGGCGCTCCCGACCTTGTACCAAACCATGTGCGTAACGATCGGCGCGCGATGATCGGGGATCACGACGACCTCCATCCCGTTGTCGAGAAGGAAGCTCGATATTTCGGGCTCGGCGGGCTTCTCGGCCGACGATGCCGACACGGCATGGGGCGTAGCAAGGAGAACCGCGATGATCGCGCCGCGCAGCACGCTTCGTATGTTGGTGGTCAAGTCGATGTCACTCCTGGTGAATTCAGCCCAGACTACAGGTGCCGGCGGCCAGCCTTAAGTTAATTGTTCGTCATCTGAGCGCCAAAAAGGGCCGAATTCCGGTGTCAGCCGGCGCCGGTCGCCTCGATAAAGCGGATGACGGTCTCGCCATAGCCGCGCTCGTCGATGACGGCGAAGCTTTCGCCAGGCGAAAAGGGCGCGGACGCCGCCTCCTCGACCACGCACAGCGCATGAGGCAGTAGCCACCCGCCCTTCAACGCCGAATGAAGCGCTGTTTCGGCCAATCCCCTGCCGTAAGGCGGATCGGCAAACACCAGTCCGAACGGCGCTATAGTGCCGGCGCCTCCAAGTCCGGCAGCGTCGCGGCGGAAAATCTTGGTGCGCCCCACAAGTCCGAAGGCCTCGACATTGGTGCGAATCAAGCCGCGACCTTCCGCCGATTCCTCTATGAAAAGGCAATGCGACGCGCCACGCGACAGCGCCTCGAGGCCGAGCGCGCCGGTGCCGGCGAAAAGGTCGAGAACGCGGGCGCGCTCTAGTTTTTCCGCAAAGCGGTGCGCCAGCACATTGAACACCGCCTCGCGCGTGCGATCCGATGTCGGGCGGATTGCCTGGCTGCGCGGTGCTGCCAGCGTCCGCCCGCGAAACTCACCGCCGACGATCCGCATCCCGTCCTCGCGGCCCGCGCGGCGCGCCCTTCCCGTCACCGGAACGGTCGGCCCCGCCCGCCTGCGGGCGCTCGCCGCGCGGCTTGCCAAATGCCGGTTTGCCGCCCGGCCTGAATTGCGCCTTCTTGGCGGCCCGCTTCGCCTCGACTTCGGCCTTTTCCGCCGCCGCCCGTCCTGTACCGATTGGCCGAGCGCCCGGCGCCATCCACACATTGGCCTTGCGTTGCCCCGGCGGCTCGATCGGGCGCTGTTCGCTGGCTGGCTTGCCGCCACGCGGCGGTCTTGCCGCCGATTTGCCGACACCCGTCTTGTCCGCGCCTGGCTTGTCCGCAAACGTCGCGAACCGGTCTGGGCTGTCGCCGAATCTGCGCGCGCGCGGCGGCGATTCTCCGCGTTCCAGCCTCGGACGTTCCGGCCGGTCTCCTCGTTCGAACTTCGGCTTGTCAGGGCGCGTCGACAGCTTGCCCAGCGCATCGTCGCGCGCGCCTTCGCGGCGTTGCCGCTTCTTGATGAGGCCGCCTTCGCCAATCCGGCCGCGCTCGCCGTCGCGCTGGACCTTCGGCCGCTCGACCAACTCCGGCTTGGGATCGGGTTTGCGCCGGACCGGCTGGTTGGAGAACGGGTTGACTATGCCTGCTTCGAAATTGGCTCCCGACTCCTCCACCAGCCGCTCGCCGAGCTGGTCGCGCAGCATCCGACCCTTGACCTCCAGCACATGGCCTTCCGGCAGGTCATTGAGCTGGAACGGTCCGTAGGAGATACGGATCAGCCGCGACACATCCAGGCCGAGCGCGCCGAGGATGTTCTTCACCTCGCGGTTCTTGCCTTCGCGCAGACCGATCGTCAGCCAGGCATTGCTGCCCTGCTCGCGGTCTAGCGCGGCTTCGATCGACCCGTAGAACACGCCGTCGACCGCGATGCCGTCCTTCAGCCCGGCCAGCGCCTTTTCCTCGACCTTGCCGTGAACACGCACCCGGTAGCGCCGAAGCCAGCCGGTTGCCGGCAGTTCCAGCACCCGCGCCAGCCCCCCGTCATTGGTCAGAAGCAGCAGGCCCTCGGTGTTGATATCCAGACGCCCGATGGTCATCAGCCGTGGCAGGTCGGTCGGCAACACGTCAAAAACGGTCTTACGGCCTTCAGGATCGCGGTTGGTAGTCACTACGCCGGACGGCTTGTGAAACAGGAACAGCCGGGTCCGCTCGATGGCCGGGATAGCTGTCCCGTCGACCTCGATGCGGTCTTCCGGCATGACGTTGAAGGCCGGCGAGTCCAGCTTGCGACCGTTGACGGTTACCCGCCCTGCGGCGATCAGGTCCTCGGCGTCGCGCCGCGATGCGATTCCAGCCCGTGCAAGCCGCTTGGCAATCCGCTCTCCGGCACCGTCCTCGGCCACATCCGGCCGCTTCCGGAAGGGCTGGCTGGCGACATCGTCATGGTTTTTCGACCCGTAGGACCGGCGCTGGCCCTCATGGCTTTTCGAGCCGAACGAGCGAGTGCCTTCCCGCTCTGGCGACGCTACGCCTGCAGGGCGATCCCGCCGCTGAAACCTCTGGCCTTCGTCATCTGGCCGAGGCGCGAACGCGCGCTTGGGACGGTCCGGGCTTTCGGCGCGAGACGCATTAGGCTTGCGCCCTCCTTCAGGGCGTTCGCCGAAAGGCTTTCGCCCTCCTTCAGGACGCTCGCCAAACGGCTTGCGCTCGCCCTGCGGCCGTTCGCGCTTCTCATAGGGCTTGCGGTCAGCGCCCTCCGCGCGAGACGCATAAGGCTTGCGCCCTCCTTCAGGGCGTTCGCCGAAAGGCTTGCGCTCGCCCTGTGGCCGTTCGCGCTTCTCATAGGGCTTCGCGCTGGAACCTGGCCCTGCCTTGAACGGCCTGGCCACCCGTTCGGGTCTCGCCTCGCCGTCACGCGGACGGGCGTCCTTGTTGAACTGCCTCTTGGGCCGTTCATCCGGCCCGGCGGCACGCTCCGCGAAAGGCTTCTTTGCGAACGGCTTTTTCGCGCCTCCGGCACGAAATGGCTGCTTGCCGGAATCCGGCTTGCCGCCTCGCGGCGCATCGCCATTGCGGCTGCGTGCGCCCGGCTTGGGAGCGCTCTTGCGCGGGAATTTCTTTCGATCGTCGTCCATGTGGCCTTTGCCTCTTTGCGCGCGTAGATAACAGCATCGCCGTGGGGTTGCGAGGAAATAGAGATTGAATCCGCATCGTAACGATTTCATGGGAGTCGCCCTTGCCGAGGCCGCGGCGGCGGCGGCGCGTGGCGAGGTACCGATCGGCGCGGTCGTTGTCGCAGCCGGAGAAATCGTTGCCCGGGCCGGTAATCGTACGCGCGAACTGTTAGACGCGACCGCCCATGCGGAGATCCTGGTGATCCGCGAGGCTTCGAAGAAGCTCTCGGCCGAGCGGCTCTCCGAAGCCGACCTTCATGTCACCCTTGAGCCGTGCACCATGTGCGCTGCCGCGATCTCGTTCGCGCGCATACGCAGGCTCTATTTCGGGGCGATTGACGAAAAGGGCGGCGCCGTCGTCAGCGGCGTGCGATTTTTCTCGGCGCCCACATGCCACCACGCGCCGGAGGTCTACCCCGGCATGGGCGAGGTCGAATCGTCCGCGATGTTGAAGCAGTTTTTCCGCGGCCGGCGCTGACTGCTCAGAGCCAGGGGAACAGGTCCTTCCAGCTTCCGCCACCGCCGGCCTTCTTGGCCTCGGCCTTCAGCCGGCGCTCCTTCTTGTATTCATCTTCGCCAAGTTCGTCTGCCGACGCTGTTTCGGCTGGCTGGCGATAGACGATCGGCGGCTCTGTCAGCGTACGCCGCACCGTCGGGCTGCCCTGCTTGGCCGCGGCAGCCGCCGCCTTGACCTCTGCGGCCTGCTTGCTGACGTCCACATTCTTTCCCGCTGCCGGGATGCCGGAATCATGGGTGCTGTAGGAACTGGAACGACTGGCCGTGGCTGCTTCACCGCTGATGTCGTTCACGACTTCCGATGTCCAGCCGGGCTTGTCCGAGTTCGCCTCAGCGTCGGCGCGGATGCGCGCGCGTCGCTGTTCGGGAGACTCTGGCCACTGGTCGGACGACGACGCGACCACGCTCTCCGACAAAGTCCGCATGTTCAACGAAGGCGAGATCGCCATCTTCCAAAAGACCGGGTTGAACCCCGTCTTCTTCGGCGAGACGGTGTCCAAGCGAAAGTTCCCGGCCCTGGCCATGTTTGCCTGGCTG
>JAPLOZ010000049.1 GCA_026400435.1 Hyphomicrobiales bacterium
AGCTTGGCGTCGAGTTCCTTGCCGCTGTCGGTCACGACGGTGAACACCGCGCCGCCTTCGACGACATGGTTGTTGGTCACGACATAGCCGTCCTCGGAAATGAAGAAGCCGGAACCCTGGGCGACCGGCCGCGGGCCGTCATCGCGCCGCGGGTGGTGTCCCGGGCGACCCATGCCCGGTCCAGGTCCCTGGCCCTGCTCCTGATCGCCCCAGCCACGGAAGTCCTTGAAGAAGCGCTTCATGGGGTGGTCATCCGGCAAATCGTCGAAGCCGCGGCCGAACATCTGCGGTCCGTTGTCCGCGGCGGGCTCGATCCTTGCCTTGACCTGCACGCTGACGACGGCAGGCGACACCCGCTCGACAACATCGGCAAAGCCCGGAGCCTGCGGCGCGTCAATGCGAACTGCCTCGGCCTGAACCGGAACCGTGACGGAGGTGATGGCGCTGAGGCCGGCGGCGCCGACAATCGCGATGGACGCGGCGGCTGCGAGCAGTCGCTTGCGGCTGGTTGAAATTGGCTTCTGGGAGATAGTCATCTGTTGCAATCCTCTTGTCAGGACACTGCCTCGGCATCCTTCGGGATCAACAGATAGAAACCACGACATTACGGCGCCATTTCCGCGGAATGAAATTTTGGTAATCTTCCAGGCCGGCAAGGCGCTGCCGGGAATGAACGTTCAACGCCGCAGGATGTCGTCCAGAGCGGCAGACTCGTCCGCGTCGAGGGCAGCGGGCGCAACCTCGCGGCGCGCGCGCGCAACGACCATTACAAGCAGACCACCGCAAAACAAAAGCACCAGCGGCGTTCCCCACAACATTGCATTGCGTAGATTGAAACGGGGCTTCAACAGCACGAATTCGCCGTAGCGCGACACCACATAGTCAAGCACCTGCTGGTCGCTGTCGCCGGCCATCAGACGCTCGCGAACGAGAATGCGCAGGTCATGTGCAAGGTCGGCATCGGATAGGTCGATCGACTGATTCTGGCAGACCATGCATCGCAACTCGGCGGAAAGGGCGCGCGCGCGCGCCTCCAGCGCCGGGTCGCCAAGCGCCTCGCCGGGCAGCAGCGCCAGGGCCGGGCCGGACCAGCAGGCGAATGCCAGCACAATCGCGGCAAGTGTCCCGGAGCGCCTCATGGTGCGACGGCTTGCGGCTGCAAGGCGCGCCGTCGGCGCGCCGGCGCGCCTATCCGCAGACGCCGGTCAAACAGCGAAACGGCGCCTCCGGCCATCATGGCAAGCGCCCCGCCCCAGATCAGAGTGACGAAAGGTTTCCACCAGATTCGCACAACCAGACCGCCATCGGCCGTGTCGTCGCCTATCGAGACATAAAGCTGGCTCACGCCCAGGGTCCTGATGCCGGCCTCTGTTGTCGGCATTTGCCGCACCGGATAGAAGCGCTTTGAGGAGAGGATTTCGCCTCGAGCTCTTCCTCCTGCGTCAAGCAGCGTGAATCGCGCCCGCCTCTCCGTGTAGTTCGGACCCTGGACGGGCACGATGTCCTGGAAGCGCAGCGTGTAGCCCGAAATCCCGGTGGTCTGGCCCGGCTTCATGGCCAGGATGTTCTCCGTCTGGAAGGCCATCACCCCCACCACGCCGAGCGTCGTCAGCCCAAGCCCGAGATGCGCGAGCGTGGTTCCGAACATCGACCGGGGCAGGCCGGCCAGGCGGCGCAAGACCGTTGCGAAGGGGGCGGTTCCCACACCGGCCTTCACCGCAAGATCGGTAAGCGCGCCCAGCACAATCCATGTGGCAAGGCCGATGCCGAGCGCGGCAAGCACCGAGGCGCCGTCAACGAACAGAAGCGTGACCATGACAGCAAGAAGTGCTCCGGCGAATGCGGTCATCAGGCGCTGGGCGGCGGCAAGCACATCACCCCTCTTCCACGCAAGCAACGGCCCGAACGGAACAAGGACCAGCAGCGGCGCCATCAGCGGCCCGAAGGTCAGGTTGAAGAACGGCGCACCGACCGAGATCTTGTCGCCCGACAGCGCCTCGACCAGCAGCGGATAGAGCGTACCGACAAGCACCGTCGCCGCCGCCGTCGTCAGAAAGAGGTTGTTCAGGACCAGCGCGCCCTCGCGCGAAATCGGATGGAACAGCCCGCCGGCAGCCAGCGTCGGTGCGCGCAGCGCAAAAAGCGCCAGCGATCCGCCGATGAAAAGCGTCAGGATGCACAGGATGAAGATGCCCCGGCTGGGGTCGGTGGCGAATGCGTGTACCGAGGTCAGCACGCCCGAGCGCACAAGGAACGTGCCCAGGAGCGACAGCGAGAACGTGAGGATGGCGAGCAGCAGCGTCCAGATCTTCAGGGCCGACCGCTTCTCCATCACGATTGCCGAATGCAGCAGCGCTGTGCCGGCGAGCCACGGCATGAAGGATGCATTCTCGACAGGATCCCAGAACCAGAAGCCGCCCCAGCCCAGTTCATAGTAGGCCCAGTACGAGCCCATCGCGATGCCGCCCGTCAGGAAGGCCCAGGCGCCAAGCGTCCATGGTCGCACCCAGCGCGCCCAGGACGCATCGATGCGTCCGTCGATCAGCGCCGCGACAGAGAAGGAAAAGCAGATCGAAAAGCCGACATAGCCCAGATAGAGCAGCGGCGGATGGATCGCCAGGCCGATATCCTGCAGGACCGGGTTGAGGTCCTGCCCCTCTATCGGCGCCGGAGAAAGTCTGGCGAACGGATTGGAGGTCGCAAGGATGAACAGCAGGAACGCCGCGCCGATCCAGCCCTGTACCGATAGGACTGTCGCGCGCAGGCTTGCGGGCAGATTGCTCCCGAACACCGCCACGAGGGCGCCGAAAAATGTCAGGATAAGCACCCACAGGAGCATGGAGCCTTCATGGTTGCCCCAGGTGCCGGTGATCTTGAAGAGCATCGGCTTCAGCGAGTGGGAGTTCTCCCACACATTGGCGACCGAGAAGTCCGACCGCGCATAGGATATCGTCAAGACCGCGAACGCCAGCGCTACCAGAGCGAAACCGGCAATCGTGACCGGTCCGCCGACGGCCATCAAACGGTCGTTGCCGCTGCGTGCGCCAGCAAGCGGAACGGCCGACTGGACCAGCGCCAGCGCAAAGGCCAGCACCAGCGCGAAATGGCCGATCTCAACCATTCGGCTCAACCATGCGCGGCGGACATCGTCACTGGGTCACCTCCTGCCAAACACCCTTCGCCTTCAGGCTGTCGGCTACTTCCTTGGGCATGTAGTTTTCGTCATGCTTGGCGAGCACGCTGTCGGCCACGAACACCCCATCGGGCCGGAAGCTGCCTTCCGTGATGACGCCCTGCTCCTCACGAAACAGGTCGGGCAGGATACCAGAGAAAGCGACCTTCACCGAACGCTCCTTGTCGGTTACCGAGAATTCGACCTCGGCGCCCTGGTCGCGCACGATCGTGCCTTTCTCGTCCTGTCCGCCCAGCCTGATGCGCTGCCCGGGTTCAAGGGTTGCGGTAGCAAGGTCGGCCGGCATGTAGAAATAGGACGCCTTCTGGCCGAGAGCGTAGAATGTCAACGCAACAGCGACGCCGAGGAACCCGAGTCCGCCCGCGATCACCGATAGTCTTTTCTGCTTGCGCGTCACTGGATCAATCCGCCGCCGTCAGCCCAAGGGTGTTCGCGATCGCCGCGAGGCGCTTGCCGTCATCGCTGTCTTCACCAAGCGCCACCAGCCCGCGCTTGAGCGCCGCTCGCGCCTCGTCTGTTCTGCCAAGCACCTGATATGAACGAACGAGCTTAGTCCAGCCTTCCGGATCGCGCGGGTTCTGGCGCAGTTTTTCGTCGAGCCCAGAGACCATCGTCTCGATCATGGCGCTGCGGTCTTCGTTGGACATCGCTGCGGCACCATCGATCTGCTCCTGCGTCGGCCCCGGAGCGGCTGCGGTCCGCCTGCCCGCCTCGGCGACAGCCTGCTCGACGGCGTCGCGCCAGGAAGAGCCGGCAGGCAACGATGCGAGCATCGCCTTCCAGGCTGCCTCGGCCTCGGCGACCTTGCCTTCCTGTGCCATCGCCGAGGCCAGGAAGAAACTCGCTTTGGGCTGGCCGGGCTCTAGTTCAAGCGCCCGCGCGAAGGCGGACTGAGCCTCGGCGGTAACCATGCCGCCAGCCGCGGCCGCAAGCGCCTCGCCAAAGCTCGACTGCCGGTGCGCCGTGTCCCCCGCGAGCCGGATCGCATTGCGATAGGCGATCACCGCCTCGTCGTAGCGGCCAAGACGCGCGTAGATTGGGGCAAGTACATCCCAGCCCCTCCCGTCATCCGGATTGGCCGCAAGATGCGCTTCGGCGCGCGCCACCAGTTCATCGACTGAGCTGTCGGCAGGATTCTTCTCGAGCCGCGCCGCCAGCGGCTGCGACGGCAGGTCCGGCGAACCCGTGGCGGCATAAATGCCCCAACTTACCAGCGGAACCGCAAGCACGGCGGCGACGCCTATGATCCTTGCTCTCGTGTCATGAGAAACACCTGGCCTCGCAGATCCCCCGGCGGCCTTGTCGGCTTTGAGGATGCGCCTTGCGATCTCGGCCCGCGCCTGCTCGGCCTCGAGCGGCTGGATCAGGCCACGTTGGGTATCGCGATCGAGTTCGGCGAGCTGGTCGCGATAGACTTCGAGGTCATGCGCGCCGTCGACAGCCCGCGCCAGACCGCGCCGCGAAAGCGGGAGCAGCACCGCAAGGCTTGCGCCCAGCGTCAGCAACCCGGCTATGACCCAGAACAACATGGCGTTCAAATAGCCCTTGGCTGCCGTGATGCCAATATCGCGGCTCTGCGGCGGATTGTCGGAAACGCGCCCTTCAATTCAAACAGAAGTCAGGTCAGCGGCGTCCAGCTTCCGTCGGAATTGCGGCATGCCGTGCCCCTCGCCGCCCGGTTCTGACCGCCGACCGTCACCGTCTGGGCGTATTGCCTGCAATCCTGCGAGCCAACGCGGTAAGGCTGGGCGGCGGTCACAGAGCCTTTGGGCGTGCCGCCGAACCCCTGCCACTCGACCGCCTTGCCGGCCGGCGAATATTCAAGGGCGCGATACTCCGCCTGCAGGGCGGTGCGCCGGTCGCTTTCGCTGAGGCCGGAGCCGATCGACCCGCCGATCAGGCCGCCGTCCATCGCCGCAATGATGGTAGCCGGCGCCGCCGGGCCGGAAGCCGCCCCGGATGCCTGGCTCGCGGGTTGACCGCCGACCGCGCCCACTGTCGCGCAACCCGACAAGGCCCCCGACAAGGCCATCGCTGCGGCGACGTACGCCACCTGAATTCGCATGCATGTCACCCGGTTTCGACAACGCCTTATCGAAGACTCGGCGCTATCTGGGATATTTGACCGAAGTTTGGCTGGAACGCCATCTTGAAGGTTTACTATTGCGAGCCGCGCAGTTCCACAACCGCCCTGAGACCGCCGAGTTCCGACCGCTCCAGCGAAAGCCGGCCTCCATATTCGTTGACCAGTTCTGATACGATCGCCAGCCCAAGCCCGGTGCCGGGTTTGCTTTCGTCGAGCCTCTTGCCACGTTTCAGCGCCTCGCGCGCCTTGTCTTCGGGTATGCCTGGGCCATCATCCTCGATGACGATGGCGAAGCGTCGTTGCGCCTCGCCGGTCGCCGCGATCTCCCTCGCTGAGACGGCAACGCTGCTCTTGGCCCATTTCGCTGCGTTCTCGAGCAGATTGCCGACGATCTCCTCCAGATCTTCACGTTCGCCAGCAAACACGATGTCGACCGGCGGCAGGTCCAGCTTGATCTTCATGCGCCCGAGCTTTTCGATCACGCGCACCAGCCGTTCCAGCAGCGGCGACACCGGCGTGCGATAGACGACGCTGTCGCGCTGCGCCGCTACGCGCGCGCGTTTCAGGTAGTGGTCGAGCTGGTCGCGCATCGCCGCCGCTTGCTCGGCGATCAAAGTGCCCTTCGGCCCGCCGATCGCGCGCCCCTCGTTGGTCAGCACGGCAAGCGGCGTCTTCAGCGAGTGGGCGAGGTTGCCGACCTGCGTGCGCGAGCGCTCGACGATGCGGCGGTTGTTCTCGATCAACGCATTGGTCTCGTCTGCGAGCGGCTCGATCTCGGCTGGGAAGCGTCCGTCCAGCCGCTGCGCCACGCCTTCGCGCACCATCGCGAGCGCGTTGCGGACGCGGTTGAGCGGCCGCAGGCCCAAAAGGATGGCAAGCGCATTGATCGCGATCATGCCAAGCCCGAACAGCGACAGATAGGTGAACAGCCGCCGGTTGAAGGTCGAGATCTCGCCTTCCAGTTCGGTGCGGTTGCCCATCACCCGGAAGCGCCCGATCCGGTTTTCTGCGTCCAGCACGAACTCGCTCTCGATGACGGTCAGGTCCTCGCCGGCCAGTCCGTCGATGAGATAGCTGCGCTGGAACTGCGCATTGAACGGCACTTCCGACACAGGAGGCGACGGGATCGGGCTTGTCATCGAAGACGATCTTACCTCGCCGGTCAGTCCGCCCGACACCGGCTCCACCGAGAAGTACCAGCCGGAATCCGGCACCGAAAACCTGAGGTCGCCAAGATTGGGCGCACCGGTCAGCGCACCCTGTTCCGAAACGCCGACCGAACCGATCAGGTTGAACAGATGCGCCGAAAGCAGGCTGTCGAAGCCGCGTTCGCTGGCCTGCCGGTAAAGTGCCGAGATCACCGTCGAGATGACGATCAGCGTCAGGATCGCCCAGCCGGTGGAAAATGCGATGACGCGAAACGCCAGCGAGCGCGGGACAAGCGTCAATCCCAATGAGCGCAAGCCGGCCAATCGACGCTCAGTGCTCGGGTTCGCGCATGCGGTAGCCCATGCCCCGCACGGTTTCGATCATGTCGATGCCCATCTTCTTGCGCAGCCGGCCGACGAACACCTCGATCGTATTGGAATCGCGGTCGAAATCCTGGTCGTAGAGATGCTCGACCAGTTCGGTGCGCGAAACCACCTCACCCATGTGGTGCATGAGATAGGCGAGCAGCCTGAATTCATGCGAGGTCAGCTTCAGCGGCTTGCCGCCGACATCGGCCTTGGAGGCTTTGGTGTCCAACCTCAGCGGCCCGCACGCCAGTTCCGACGAGGCATGGCCCGCCGCCCGGCGGATCAGCGCCCGCACGCGCGCCAGCACCTCTTCGATATGGAACGGCTTCGTCACATAGTCATCCGCGCCGGCGTCGATGCCGGCGACCTTGTCGCTCCAGCGGTCGCGCGCCGTCAGGATCAGCACCGGCATCTTCTTGCCGTCGCGCCGCCAGCGCTCGACCACGCTGATGCCGTCCATCTGCGGCAGGCCGATGTCCAGCACCACCGCGTCATAGGGCTCGGTGTCGCCGAGATAGTGCCCCTCTTCTCCGTCGAACGCCTTGTCCACGACATAGCCAGCGTCGGTCAGCGCATCCGCGATCTGCCGGTTCAGGTCCTTGTCATCCTCGACGACGAGTATGCGCATGTCAAAATCCTGGTGGTGGTCCGGCCGGAGGAAACAACGCTGAACCTCGACCGGCCAACCTCAATGCAAAAGCCGCCGGCCTGCCTTAGTTGGCGGGCACGACGAACTCCTCGCGGCGCGGCCGGCTGCCATCCTTGCCCGGTATCAGAACGACGATCACGCAGGCCGGCTGGCCGCCTTTGCTGGTCTGCGACACGTTCGCCAACTGCCCGCCATTGTCAGCGGCGACCTGCTGGCCGATCGCATAGCAATCCGCAGCCGCGCTGGGCGCAACCTCCACGCCAAGCAGCCCGGCCGACACGAGGCCGAGCGCTGCAAGGCGAAAAAGGGCGCGAAAAATCTTCATGACACGCCTTCTAGCGCATCGCCGCTGAACGGGGAATGAACGATTGGTGGGATTTTAGTGACCCGGTCCAGGCCCTCACCCAATCCTTGCGTTCGCCCCCAGCCGGCCGAAAATCGCAACCAGCCCGCTGATGGCGGTGATCGCCTGGAGCAGCGTGTCGGTCAGCGCGGAATTGTCGATGCCGGCGACCGGCACGCCCACCACGCCTGCCGTCGCCGTCACGATGGTGATCAGCGAGGCCCAGATGGTGCGCGAAAGATACCACGGTTTGCTGTCGGTCATGTGCTTCCTCATGTGTTGGAGTTGCTGTCAGAGCGAAAGGCGGCGCGCAGCCGCAATGCCCCAGCCGGCCGCTAGGCTGAATTGGCGCACGGTGACGTCGATCTCGTCGGGCGGCGCGCCGAAGTCGGCGGCGATGTCGGCCGCCCCGTAGTTGTAGCCCGGCGTCAACGAGTTGGCGGTCCGCACCACTGCGCCGCCGGCATGGGCGATCTCGACCTGGTATTCCTCGCGCTCCTCGCCGAGCGGAATGTCGCTCGCGGTCCAGCTGTCGGCGCCGATCCGGCCGCGTCGCGTCCAGCCGATGGCGACGTCGCCGGAGGTGTTCTTCGTTGCCCGCAGATGCACCGGCGACAGCGGCAGCAGCGCGCGCAACCCGCCAACCTCGGCGTGGTCGGAGAAGCTGGCAGCCGAAAAATCGGCGCCCGAGGGCCCGACGCGCCAGTTAAGCAGCAAGCCGATCTCGCTCGGTGAAAGCCCTGCCGCCTGAACACCCTCATTCAGCAAGACGACATGGGCTCCGGCCTCCGCGCCGGCGGCGGTCGCATCGTCGGTGCCGAGCTGGCCGCGCAACAGATTGCCCAGCTTCCAGACGTCGGGCTCGATCTCCTCGGCCGTCTCGAACTGGACGATCTCCCAGCTGCCCGCGGCCGAGCGGATGGCGATGCCGTTCGCCCCGTTCAGAAGCTGCGCGCGGCTGACGCTCGCAAACGCGCCGCGGAAAAGCTCGACGGTGATATCCACCGACCGGTCGATGCGCCCGCTCACGCCCGGCGGCAGCGCTTCGACCAGCACGCCGATATCGGCGGGTTGGTCCACCGTGGCGCGCTGGCCAAAGCCGGTTTCCTCGGGCGAGGCGAAGAGCACACGTCTCTTC
>JAPLOZ010000080.1 GCA_026400435.1 Hyphomicrobiales bacterium
CGACGCCTGGGCGAAGTGCTCGGAGAAGGTCGCCGAGGAAATGATGGCCCGCATCAAGGCCGTCGAATTCGACGACACCGGACGCCAGAAGCCGATGAACTCGATCTACATGATGTCGCACTCGGGTGCGCGCGGTTCGCCCACCCAGATGCGCCAGCTTGCCGGCATGCGCGGCCTCATGGCCAAGCCGTCGGGTGAGATCATCGAGACGCCGATCATCTCGAACTTCAAGGAAGGCCTGACCGTTCTGGAGTATTTCAACTCCACGCACGGCGCCCGCAAGGGCTTGGCCGACACGGCTCTGAAGACGGCCAACTCCGGCTATCTGACGCGCCGCCTCGTTGACGTTGCCCAGGACTGCATCGTCAACTCGGTCGACTGCGGCACCGACAAGGGCCTCACCATGCAGCCGATCGTCGATGCCGGCCAGGTGGTCGCCTCGCTCGGCCAGCGCATCCTTGGCCGTACCGCGCTCGACGACATCAACCATCCCGTCACGGGAGACCTGATCGTCAAGGGCGGCACGCTGATGGACGAGCGCGACATCGAGCTCGTCGAGAAGGCCGGCGTCCAGTCCGTACGCATCCGTTCGGCGCTGACCTGCGAGATCAGGACAGGCGTCTGCGCGGTCTGCTACGGACGCGATCTGGCGCGCGGCACCCCGGTCAACCAGGGTGAAGCGGTCGGCGTCATCGCGGCGCAGTCGATCGGCGAGCCGGGCACGCAGCTCACCATGCGTACCTTCCACATGGGCGGCACCGCCCAGGTGGTCGACTCGTCGTTCCTCGAAGCCTCGTATGAAGGCAAGGTGCAGATCCGCAACCGCAACGTGGTGCGCAACTCCGACGGCCAGAACATGGTCATGGGCCGCAACATGGCGGTGCTGATCATGGACGAAGCCGGCAAGGAGCGCGCCACGCACCGCGTAACCTACGGCTCGCGCCTGTTCGTCGACGACGGCGACAAGGTCAAGCGCGGCCAGCGCATCGCCGAGTGGGACCCCTATACTCGCCCGGTGCTGACCGAAGTGGCCGGCAAGGTGGCGTTCGAGGATCTGGTCGACGGCCTCTCCGTGCAGGAGACGACCGACGAAGCGACCGGCATCACCAAGCGCGAGGTCATCGACTGGCGGTCCACGCCGCGCGGCTCGGACCTGAAGCCAGCCATGACCATCATGGATTCGAAGGGCAAGGTGGCCAAGCTCGCCAAGGGCGGCGACGCCCGCTTCCAGCTGTCCGTCGAGGCCATCCTGTCGGTCGAACCAGGCTCGACCGTCAGGCCGGGCGACGTGATCGCGCGTATCCCGATGGAAAGCGCCAAGACCAAGGACATCACAGGCGGTCTGCCGCGGGTGGCCGAACTGTTCGAGGCGCGTCGTCCGAAGGATCACGCCATCATCGCCGAGATCGACGGCACGATCCGCTTCGGGCGCGACTACAAGAACAAGCGCCGCGTCATCATCGAGCCGCATGACTCGACGCTGGAGCCGGTGGAGTATCTCATCCCGAAGGGCAAGCCGTTCCATCTTCAGGACGGCGACGCCATCGAGAAGGGCGACTACATCCTCGACGGCAACCCGGCGCCGCACGACATCCTGGCGATCAAGGGCGTGGAGGCTCTGGCTTCCTACCTCGTCAACGAGATCCAGGAAGTTTACCGGTTGCAGGGCGTGTTGATCAACGACAAGCACATCGAGGTGATCGTTCGCCAGATGCTGCAGAAGGTCGAGATCACGGTTCAGGGCGACTCGACCTACATCCCGGGCGACCATGTCGACGTGATCGAGCTCGAGGAGATCAACGATCGGCTGGTCGAGGAGGGCAAGCAGCCCGCCGAAGGCCTGCCTGTGCTGCTCGGCATCACCAAGGCCTCGCTGCAGACGCCGTCCTTCATCTCCGCCGCCTCCTTCCAGGAGACGACTCGCGTGCTGACGGAAGCGGCGGTTGCCGGCAAGACCGACATGCTGCAGGGCCTCAAGGAGAACGTCATCGTCGGCCGGCTTATTCCGGCCGGCACGGGCGGAACGATGAGCGCGATCCGCCGCATCGCCACGCAGCGTGACGAGCTTATCCTCGACGAGCGCCGCAAGGGCTCGGGCGTCGAAGTGGCGAACCCGATGCTCGCCGACATGACCAACGCCGCCGAATAGGCAGAGTCGGGTCGGACCAAACAAAAGGCCGTCGGAGCGATCCGGCGGCCTTTTTGTTTGGCGCTTCCGAACTTTCGGGCTGGCCTGTCGAAGGGCAGCGCAAGCGGCGGCAATGGGCATCACCGAACAGGCAGTCCGATCGATCTTCGCCGGGCTTGAGCAGGGCCACGGTGACGACTTCTTCGCGCATGTGGCGGAAGACGCGGACTGGACCGTCATGGGTACGCATCCGCTCGCCGGCGACTATCCAGGCAAGGCGCAGTTCAAGGCCGGCACGTTCCAAAAGCTTCACAAGGTGCTGCCGGACGGCGCGCAGCTTCGTGTGACGAACGTGCTGGTGGCCGGTGACTGGGCGGTGGTTGAACTCGTCTCCGGCGCGACCGCCAGGAACGGCATGCTCTTCGACAACCATTATTGCTGGCTGGTGCGTTTCGAAGGCGGCTCGATTGTCGAGGTGCGCGCCTACCTCGATTCCGTCAAGGTGGTCGAACTCTTTCGCCAGAACCCGATCTGAGCGAAGGGCGGCGAGGTCAGTCGAAGAACGCCTCGACCACATTGCGCCGGCCGAGCATGAAGGCGTCGGCGACATGCCGCAGCGGCGCGACATCCACGTCCGATTTTCCCGCTCGAACGAGGTGTGCGAACCGTTCGTAGAGTGCGGGGTATTCCCTCTCTGCCTCGTCCTTGACGGGCTGGCCTGATATAGCGAGCTTCGCGCCGCCGCTGGAAAGCAGCAACTCGCCGGCGTCGGTCTCGACGATGATGTCCCAGCTCTGCGGACCGGTTTGCAGCCAGTCGATTTCAGCCGAAGCGGCGAGCCCGTTGGCGCCGGCAAAGTCCATCCGCGCCGCAACCGGCGTGTCCCGGTTTTCCGGAAAGTCCAGCGTCGCGCGCGTGATGTACAATGGCGGCAGGATGTGCGTGACGATGGACAGGCAGTTGATGAAAGGGTCGAAGACACCGAAACCGCCGGCTTCCCAGATCCACGCCTGGCCAGGATGCCATTTGCGCACGTCTTCCTTCCAGATGAACCGCGCCTTGCGCGCGACTGTGCCCGCGAGGAATGCGCGCGCGCCTTCGACCGCCGGCGCATAGCGCGAATGCCAGCTCGCAAAGAGCGAGACGCCCTTTCTCGCGGCGAGCGCCTTGAGGTCCTCGACCTCGCTGACGGTCGCGCCCGGCGGCTTTTCCAGGAACACATGCTTGCCGGCTTCGAGCGCGGCGCGTGCTGCTTCATAGCGGACCAGCGGCGGCTGGCAGAGCGAAACGGCGTCGATCACGACATCCGAGGCCAGCATCTCCTCGATGGTGGCGAAGTTGGCGACGCCTTCGACGGTGGCATTGCGGCTGGCGGCCGCAACCAGATGATAGCTGGCGTCTCGTGCGAGCGCCGGCAGATGCTGGTCGCGCACGATCTTGCCGACGCCGACGATGGCGAGCCTGATCGGGGCCTTGCTGGACGACATGAAATCCCCCTGGTCCGTTTCGGCTGTGATTAGCAGAACGCAGTTGGCGCGCAAGCGGCAGTCGGTCAACTGCCGGCAGCGAGACGATGCGAGAGGGGGCACGATGCCTTGCGGTCAGCGCCCTTGCTCGACCTGGCCGAGCGGCGCCGAGTAGGCCGAGAGCTTGCCAACGAGTTCGGACATGCGCTGCGAGCCAGTCTTGGCCTTGATGTGCCTGAGATGGGTATAGATGGTGTTCATGCTGAGCCGCTTCCGGTCAGCGTATTGCCGCAGCGCCACGCCATCGACGAGCGCCTGCGCAAGGTCGCCCTCGGCTTCGGTCAGGCAAAACACCTCCCGCGCGAGCAGACGGGCTTTTCGATCCTGGGCGATGGCGCGGATGAAGACCAGGGCCAACGCGTCGCCTCGCCGCCGTTCTCCCAAAGCCGGGTTCATGGGGCGCACCGACACCAGATAGGCGGCGCTTCCCGTCGCGTCTGGCGCGTGAAAGTCCTGGGCCGCCTCGAGACTGCCGAGCCCCAGCCGCAGGCGCTGGACGGCCGAAAGCGCGCGCTCGTAGCCGCTGGTTGCGGCGGAGACCGAGAAGTCGAGCCGGCCGCGGACAATCCTGACGCCGTCTCCGCGGCTCGAAATGCCGCGCGCAGCCGCGTTGGCGAAGAGAACCAGCCCGCCCTCGCCGACGACCAGGACGCCATCGGAGAGCCAATCGAAAGCCTCCTCCAGCATCTGCCTTGAACGCGAAGCACCGCGCAGCAGCCGGGTCGTTTCGTAAGCCTGCTGGAAATGCGGCAGCAGGCTTTGCATCATCGCGATCTCAGCGTCGCCAACATGCCCCTGTCGCGGCGAACGCTGGATGGCCACGCAGGCGTTTACAGCGTCGTTGCGCAGCAATGCGCCGGCGATGAAGTAGCGCATGTCTGCCTTGGCGAGGAATTCCGAGTAGTAGGCGTCGCGATCCATCGCGGCCTCGTCCAGCAGCATGTAGTCGAAGCCGATTTCGCCGAAGCGGCGCGGATCGGAAAGCGCCATGCGCGGACTGGTCAGGACATAATGCTCGGCATATTCGACGTCGCTGCCGTCAGGTACACCATGGCTCCAGAAGTCCGTCAGCACGCCGGCCTTCTTGTCGACGGATTCCATCGTCGCGCCGATCGAACCGAACAGCCTGCTCATCGACGCCATCGCATTGGGCCAAAGCGTCTCGTCGAGGCCGGCGGCGTGAACCGCCTCTACGGTCAGCAAAAGGTCTTCGCGTTTCCGCATCGCTGCCCCCCGCTGCCATCAAGGATGGGTATGGGCATGTCGGTCGAAGTTCCACCAGCACAATGAATGGTCGAAAGGCCGAAGTCATCACCAATTTTGACGACGCGGCGTGCGCGCGGACTTCCTAGTGTTGCCACGACTATCAATTGGGGGGCGGATCTTGAGCGCGAACCTGCGGACTGGCGTCCTACTGCTGTCGTTTGGCGCCGCGACCTTCCCGGCATCGTCGGAGGAGGGGTACGACAAGGATGGCAAGCCGCTGGAATACGTCCGCGTCTGCGATACCTACGGGACGGGGTATTTCTATATACCCGGCACCGAAACCTGCCTGCAAATCGGCGGCTATGCAGGGTATCAACGCGTGCAGAGCCCGTCGGTCCTCGGCGTGGGTACAGTGGTTGGCGGCGGCCCCGAACGCTTTGTAGCCAAGGTGGACAATTGGCTGGACAGCTTCGGCGGGGGCGGCGGCTTTGAATATGGTCTCGGCGAAGGCGAGGGCGGTTTGCTGGGGCGGGGCGGCGCCATCTACAACCAGTTCGTCTATGGCGACGCCAATCTCTTCAGCGGCAACGCCAGTTCGTCCGGTTCCGCCCGCAATGGAGTTGACGGCGTGACGATGGTTGGCCTGACCTTTGCCGAATTCGACGGCAGCACGGGAATAGGCGCGGGCTCTGCTGGCTTCGGGGTGACGGGCAGCACAAAGATCGACTATCTCGGCGGTTTGGGCCAAATCGGCTACGGACGAAGCTACGGTTTTGCCGATAGTCCTATGAAGCCTGTCTATGTCTGGCGCGGCGGCCTCTACTACGAAGGGATGGAATACGACTCCAAGGGCAGCGCCGACCTGACGTTCAACGACACACCCTACGGCGGCTATTTCCAGGACTACGACTACGATTCGGAAGACGAGTATATGGGGTTCGCCATGACGGGCGAAGTCAGACTTCGACCGGTCGACCGGTTGAACCTCAAGGTCACCGGCTACGTAAAGGTCGGGTACCACTGGGGCGAGGCGGAATTCAACCAGACCACGGGCATCGGTGGCGGCACCCTGGTCATGCAGGATTTTCACTATGAGAATGATGGCTTCGTGGTCGGCGGCGGCCTGTCCGTGAACGCGGACTACGCGATCTCGCCAACCTGGACGATCGGCGCCAGCTATCAGTTCGATCTGGTGCCCGACGTGACAACGGTCTACGCGCCGGAAAACCCGAGCGAACAGCCGATCGGCTTCTCAGGCGAGTCGGTTCAAAAGCACACCTTCACGATCAGGGTGGCGGCGAGCTTCAACTGAGGCCAGCCGGCCCGAAAACCGGAGCCTTGTTCAGAAATCTTCCTTGATCATCACGATAGCAACCTCGCCCTCGAGCGCACCTTGCCAGGCCGACATGTGCGGCTCCTCGTCGGGCTCGCCCTCCATGTCGCCGATCCGGTCGAGTTCGGCCTCTACATAGCCCTCGCGGGTCAGCGCGGTAAGCGCGGTGCGCACGGCGGTGTCGTCATCGGGCGCGGTCAGGAGAATGTGCACGCCTTCCCAGTCGCCGTCCTTTGAGCGGCGGACACGGCCAATGATGATGGTGACCGGCCGCTCGTCATTGTCGTTCATTGGCTCGTTTCCCTGTGCGGCGATTCCATCGTTGGAAGGCCCGGGCCGGAACCCGTATCGAGGAGAGATTCGCATGGCGCAGCTTTTTCGCACGGTTAGCGCAGGGCGCAAAAGTCAAAACCCGGTCACTTTCTGTATAGCAAGGCCGGTTGGGCGAAAGAAAATGTCGCAGCCTTCGAGCATGGCAGGCATGCGCACGTCGGGGACGAGAAATCGAGGCTCCGCACTTGACGCTTCGGGGCGATGCGGGTAGAAGCCGCGCAATCTGAGCCGATGTGAGGTTTTGCTTTCCAGGGCGTCCAGCCCCGGAGTTTGCCTCAAACAGGGTTCGTCTTACGAGCGAATAAACATTTCCGGCATGCATGAAGCGGTTTCCGCTTCCTCTGCTTTTGTTCGGGCAGGACCGCGAGATGCGGTTTGTGGCCCGAATTTGCGTATGGAAATGACGCGCGCAGGAAAGACCGGCCCGGCAGCGGGCTCACGATACGGAATTTGAGAGACAAGAGGATTTAATGCCTACCGTCAACCAGCTGATCCGCAAGCCGCGCCAAGTGCCGGCGACGCGCAACAAGGTCCCGGCAATGCAGCAGAACCCGCAGAAGCGGGGCGTTTGCACGCGCGTCTATACGACGACGCCCAAGAAGCCGAACTCGGCGCTGCGCAAGGTTGCGAAGATTCGCCTGACCAACGGGTTCGAGGTGATCGGCTATATTCCGGGCGAGGGCCACAACCTCCAGGAACACTCGGTGGTCATGATCCGCGGCGGCCGCGTGAAGGATCTTCCGGGCGTCCGTTACCATATCATCCGCGGTGTGCTCGACACCCAGGGTGTGAAGAACCGCAAGCAGCGCCGCTCGAAATACGGCGCCAAGCGTCCGAAGTAAGGGCTTTTTCCCCGGCTTCGGCGCTTTTTTTGTGCGCCGGGTCGCGAGACAAGAGAGACAAACGATATGTCGCGTCGTCACAGTGCAGAAAAGCGTGAGATCAATCCGGACCCGAAGTTCGGTGATCTCGTCGTCACCAAGTTCATGAACGCCGTCATGTATGACGGCAAGAAGTCGGTCGCCGAGACCATCGTCTACGGCGCGCTCGACCAGGTTCAGACCAAGACCAAGCAGGAGCCGGTCACGATCTTCCATCAGGCGCTCGACAATGTCGCGCCGCATGTGGAAGTGCGTTCGCGCCGTGTCGGCGGCGCAACCTACCAGGTCCCGGTCGACGTCCGTCCGGAGCGCCGCCAGGCGCTCGCTATCCGCTGGCTGATCGCCGCTGCGCGCAACCGCAACGAAACCACCATGGTCGATCGTCTGTCGGGCGAACTGATGGATGCGGCGAGCAATCGCGGCACCGCCGTCAAGAAGCGCGAAGACACCCACAAGATGGCTGAAGCCAACCGCGCCTTCGCGCACTACCGCTGGTAAGCGCTGAAGAGAGACTGAGAGGCAACATCATGGCCCGCGAATACAAGATCGAAGACTACCGCAACTTCGGCATCATGGCGCATATCGACGCCGGCAAGACGACGACGACCGAGCGCGTGCTGTACTACACGGGCAAGTCGCACAAGATCGGCGAAGTCCATGATGGCGCGGCCACG
>JAPLOZ010000106.1 GCA_026400435.1 Hyphomicrobiales bacterium
TCGTCGATGAAGTAGCCGAGCTCCGACGGAGTGTATGCGGTGTTGAGCGGCAGGAACACCGCGCCGGCCCGCACGCAGCCAAGATAAAGAAACAGCGCTTCCCTGGACTTTTCGACCTGCGCGGCCACGCGATCGCCCGGCTTCACGCCGCATGCCGCAAGGGCCGCCGCAGAGCGCGCCGTCGCCGCAGCCACGTCGGCATAGGACAGCGTCAACCCGTCCGCCTCAATCAGGCAGTCTGCGTCGCCCGGATGGTGGGGTGGCATCAGGTCGTCGAAAAGATGGTTTGTCATGGTTCTCCGGCGTTCTGGGTCATGTTCGAAAACGCTGCCGCAGCCACTCCTTGGGCAAGGCCGGCACGAAGTTGCCGTCACGGCCAGTCATGTCATCATTCGCAGTCAGGCTGTTCAGGATCGCTTCCTCCGTCGCCTGCACCACCGCGTCGAAGAACGGGTTGATATCGCTGTCGGGGATCAGGACCGCCGGCGAAAGCGTGTTGCTTTGCCCGCGCGCGGCCTGCGCATTGGCGGTGGAGAACGCGACAAAAATGTCGCCCGAACTCGTATAGCCAAAGCCGCCGGTCAGCGCGATGCCCAGCGGCACGCGCTTGGCCAGCCGCTTCATCTGGTGCGGCAGGAATGGGGCGTCGGTCGCCACCACGGCGATGATAGAGCTTTTTTCGGCGCGCGGCGTTCCCTCCCGGAGTGCCGGTTCCGCGAGTTCGAGCCCCGCCCTGACGCCGCGTATCGTCAGGTTTGGGCGGATACCGAAATTCGACTGCACGAAGACGCCGACCGTGTAGGACTGGCCGACCCATTTCACAACGCGCGAAGCCGTTCCGGATCCTGCCTTGAAACCGAAGGTGATCATGCCCGTGCCGCCGCCGACGCTGCCTTCCTCGATCGGGCCGCCAGACGCCGCATCGAGCGCCGAAAACACATCTTCGAAGCCGACGTGGTGGCCGTTGATGTCGTTGAGGAACCCGTCATAGGTCTCGCCCGCCACCGGCAGCGCCCAGCCGCTGTCGAGCGACGCCGGATGGTATCTCTGCATCCAGCGCAGCGTGCCGTCGCGGGTCACGCCGCAGCTGTGCGTGTTGGTGATGGTAACAGGGAAGTTGAAGGCGCCAAACTCGTCGATCAGGTGAGAGCCAGTCAATTCGCCGTCGCCGTTCTGGCTGAACATGCCCGCGAAAACAGGGTCGGCCAGCTGGTCGCGCGGCCTCGGCAGGACAGCCGTCACGCCGGTCCTGACCGGCCCCTTGCCGACCACCAGTGGTCCGTCGCCCGAGATCAGCGTCGTGTAGCCGACCATCACGCCCGCAACGTCAGTGATGGCATTGTTCGGTCCCGGCTCGCCGTCGAAGGGAATGCCGAAGCCGCGCGCGCGGGGCTTTCCGGACGGGGTGGCGAGATGGGGATTGCGCATCGGATCCGTCCCGGGAAAAGAGGTCTCAAGCCTTTTTCAGGAACTCGGTTTTCAGCACGAGGCCCTTCACTTGCTTGGTGTTGCATTCGATCAGGCCGGGATCGTCCGTCAGGCGGATGCCTTTGACGAGCGTACCGCGCTTCAGCGTCTCGGAAGTTCCCTTGACCTTGAGATCCTTGGTCAGGGTGACGGAATCGCCGTCAGCGAGTTTGGCGCCGTTGCTGTCTTTCGTATCCGCCATGGCGGGTCTCCTGCTGTTGCCGCAATCGAGATGCGCGGTTGGTAACGGGTGCCTCGGTGTCGCGTCGCGAACATCGCTAGAACAGCGATCCCTGGCTGCCTGGATCCCTGGGCTTGCTCGCCAGTCTTGCCGATCGCAGCCTGAGCGCTCCGCCTGTCGCCTGTGCGGTGCCGTCGGCGAATTTCAGGGTCAGCTCGGCGCCCTGCGAAACCTCCGCGGCGCGTTTGATAAGCTTGCCGCCGGCGTCGATCACCAGCGCATAGCCGCGGTCGAGAATCGACTGGTCGGAAAGCTGCAGCGTCGCCAGCAGCCGCTCGGAGTGGTCGAGCTTGGTGCGGCTGCGTTCGAGCAGCAGCGACACCGCATGATCGCCGCGCCGCGCGAACTCCGTCAGCCTGTCGCGGGCGATTGCCTGCCGACGCGCCAACGGTTCGGCGCTCAGCCTTACCTTCGTCCGGTCGAACTTGCCGCGCCGCTCGCGCACCAGAGCCCTGAGCGCGGCCTGGGCGCGGAGCAAATCGCGCGCGGCGCTCTTCTTTGCCTCGGCCAGCCGGCGCGACAGCGTTGCCGGCGTCAGCCGCACGGCTGTCAGCCGTGCCCGCTTGCGCTCGGTCGAGACGGTCAGCGCTCGCCCGAGCCGGCTGGTCGCCTCGTCGAAGCGACGCCTTGGCAGCGCCAGCAACTGGTCGGGCGACGGCAAGGCGCGGGTGGCCGCCCTGAGCGCCGTGCGCTGTCGCTCGAAGCCGCGTGACATGCAGGCCTTCAGCCGAGCCGACAGGTTCGCCACCGTCGCCTCGAGTTCCGCCTTCACCGGCACCGCGAATTCGGCGGCCCCGGTCGGCGTCGGTGCGCGCACGTCGGCGGCGTGGTCGATCAGCGTCCAGTCGGTTTCGTGGCCGACGGCGGAAATGATCGGTATGGCCGAGGCAGCGACGGTCCGCGCCAGCGCCTCGTCGTTGAACCCCCAGAGATCCTCCAGGCTGCCGCCGCCGCGCGCCACGATCAGCACGTCGGGCCGTGGAATTGGCCCACCCGCCGCGATCGCGTTGAAGCCGGCAACGGCTGCGGCCACCTCGGCGCCGGAGGTCTCGCCCTGAACCCTCACCGGCCAGACGATCACATGCAGCGGGAAGCGGTCCTTGATGCGGTGGATGATGTCGCGGATCACCGCGCCGGTCGGCGACGTCACCACGCCGATTACGGTGGGCATGTAGGGCAGGGGGCGCTTGCGCGCCTTGTCGAACAGCCCTTCGGCCGCCAGCCGGCGCTTGCGTTCTTCCAGAAGCGCCATCAGCGCGCCGGCGCCGGCAGGCTCCAGATTGTCGATGACGATCTGGTAGTTCGACTTGCCAGGGTAGGTGGTCAGCCGCCCCGTGGCGATCACCTCCATGCCTTCCTCCGGCCGGAATTTCAGCCGCGCCATGGTCATCTTCCAGACCACCGCGTCGATCTTGGCGCGGTCGTCCTTCAGGCTGAAATAGGCATGGCCCGAGGAGTGCGGACCGCGGTAGCCGGAAATCTCGCCGCGCACGCGCACATGACCGAACGTGTCCTCGACCGTCCGCTTCAGCGCGTTCGAGATTTCGCTCACCGTGTATTCGGCGGCGTTGCTCCTTGCCTCCGCGCTGGGACCGGCAGCCTGCGATTCGAAAATGTCGCTCATCGCGGGACGGTGCGGCGGCAGATGCGACGGGTCAAGCCTTGAAGCAATCCCTCGCGTTGCGGGTCTGAGCGGATTTCCGGGCGCATGTCTCTAGTAATCGCAGGAATTGCGGATCCACTTCGAACTCGCCCAACCCTCGATGCCGCCGATGGCAACCTGGTACCAGTTGCCCTTGCGGTCAAAGATTTCCATCGTGTCGCCATTGAACAGCTGACCGACCATCGGCGCGGAAGATTTCGGCCGCGACCTTACCGCCAGGAAGCCGGTGCCCTTGGCAAGGTTGTAGGTGCTCGACAGGCCGTGGACGGTCCCTTCGCAATATTGCGCCGAAGCGGACCCCGTGCCGAGCAACGCCGCAAGCGCGACGATTACTGCACACCAGCTACGTTCCATACCAACCTCCCGTTAACGAACCGCCGGCATCATATCATCGCCTGAGACAAACCGGGAGGCATGGCCCGCCGGGCTCTCTAACCGCCTGTTAAGTCCGATATGCTCTTATCAGCCGGATAAACCGGCTAAGGACATGGCGTCGAAGGCACAATACAAGCCGTTGACCTCGCAGGTCACAGTGGTCGTCGTGGCGCTCGCGGCGTTCTCGCTGGCGATCGTCGTCGGATTCGGTTTTTTTGCCACCCTTGAGACCGACCGCGTTTCGCTGGAGAAGCAGCAGGCCTTCGTCTCGACGGGCGTCGCCGACGCCGTTGCCGAGGTCGTGCGCCAGCAGACCAGCGTCACAGTCTGGGATGACTCGGTCACAGCGGCCCGCCAGAACGACCAGGCATGGATGTCTGAAAATCTCGGCGAATGGATGCATGCGTATTACGGCATCGACCGCGTCTATGTACTGGACCCCGCGGGAAATCCGGTCCACGCGATGCGTGACGGCGCCACCCTGTCGGGTTCAACGTATGAAGAAGACCGTGCGGCGATCGAACCCTCGGTCGCAAGGCTGCGCGCGTTAATTGCCGGATCGGCCGGAGAGGAAAGCCCGCCGCCGCTTGTCGTAAGCGACATCGTGACCGTCGCCGGAAAGCCCGCCATTCTCGCGATCCAGCCGATCGTTCCCAATTCCGGCCGGATACTCCAGGAGCCGGACCAGGCATATTTCCACGCCGCGGTCCAGTTCGTCGAAGGCGGAGTCGATGCGCAGATCGCCAGGCAGTACAGGCTGTCGGGCATGCACCTCATGTCGCAGCTGACCTCGACGCTGCCCGAAGCGAGCGTTCCGCTGATGGCCTCGAGCGGGGTCATTGTCGGCTATCTGACATGGGACCAGGAACGCCCGGGTCTCGGCCTGATAAGGGAAGCGAGCCCGGCGCTCATCGTGTTCAGCCTGCTCGCCGCCGGGGTGCTCTGGTTCCTGCTCAGGCGTCTGCGCCGCGCCGCCGGGGAATTGCACCGCAGCCGCAGCCGCGCTCAATATCTGGCGTTCCACGATACGCTGACCGGCCTGCCCAATCGCGCGCTCTTCGAGGACAGGCTGAAGCGGGCTCTGCTTTCGGTGGCGCGCGACAACCGCAAGATCGCGCTTCTCTACATCGATCTCGACCGGTTCAAGAACGTCAACGACACGTTTGGGCATAGCGCGGGCGATGAACTCGTCAGGCAGACCGCCACCCGCCTCGAACGTTCCGTTCGGCAGGTCGACACCGTGGCGAGGCTCGGCGGCGACGAATTCGCGATTGTCATCTTCGACGCCAAGGACGTCACCACCGCCGAGGAACTCTGCGAGAGACTGCTCGCTGAAATAGGCAAGCCTTTCAGCCTGGCAGGCAACGAGGTTTTCGTCGGCGCCAGTATCGGCGTCGCCATCGCGAATGGATCCGGCGCGGACCCCGCCGATCTGCTGCGCAAGGCGGATATCGCGCTCTACGAGGCGAAGAAGAACGGTCGCGGTCGGCATGAGGTTTTCGCCGGCGACATGGATGATCTCATCGCGCGCAAGCGCATGATCGAGAGCGACCTGCGCAAGGCCCTGTCCAGCGGCGGTGAACTGAAGCTGCTCTATCAGCCGATCTACGCCGCCGACTGCCAGACGGTCGTCGGCGCGGAGGCTTTGATCCGCTGGGAACATCCCATCCACGGCGTGCTGTCGCCCGCGCACTTCGTGTCCATTGCCGAAGAACGCGGCATGACCGGCCTGCTCGGCGAGTGGGTGCTGGGCGAGGTCGTCGGCTTCGCTCAGGCGAGCGACCTGTCCTTAATCGCCTTCAACGTATCGCCATTGCAGTTGCGCGATCCCGGGTTCGCCAGCCATGTGCTGGAAGTTCTCGCAGCCGCCGGGGTCGATGCGTCGCGCGTCCAGATCGAGATCGTGGAAAGCGCGCTGCTTGAAAACAGCCAGGTCACGCGGGATGCGCTGACGCAATTGCGCGACGCCGGCATACGCATCGCGCTCGACGATTTCGGCACTGGCTACTCCTCGATCAACTATCTCAAACGTCACATCATCGACAAGCTGAAGATCGATAGCTCGTTCGTGCGCACGCTGGGCAGCACCGAAGGGACCGCAATCGTGCGGGCCATCGTGGAGCTTGCCTCGGCGCTCGACGTGAACGTGACCGCCGAGGGCGTCGAGACGCCGGAGCAACGCGACCTGCTTGTGCAGATGGGCTGCGGCGAGTTGCAGGGCTTTCTACTCTCGCCAGCGGTCGAGGCGAGCGCGCTGCTGTCACGTGGCGCTCCGCATCCGCGCGGCGTCCTTCACGCCGCCTCGGGCCGCTGATCGCGCGACTGCCCGACCCTCTCAGCGCATTTTACTTGCTGGCGCCGATCACCGCGCCTGCAGCGGCACCGCCAAGTCCTCCGACCACGGCGCCCGGCGTTCCCGCGATGGCTGCCCCGGCGACGGCGCCGGTGCCTGCCCCGATCACCGCGCCCGAAGCCGTTCGCGTGGCCTTCGTGGAACCGCAGCCGACAAGCATCACGCAAACGAGCGTGGCGACCAAAATGCGTTTCATGAGGGACCTCCGTCAGACGTGTGTTTGAGCGGAGTCTGGCCCGATAGAGTTAACGGTTGCTTTCCGGCGAGCGGAACCGCCGCGCCGCAGCTCTACCACCCCGGCAGGACAGGGCTCGGTTTCAGCCTGCGTCCGCGCACCGCCGGCGTCAGTGCGAAGTCGAAGCCGCCGGCATCCTCGTCGGCAGGGACGGAAATGTTGTCGAGGCTGTCGCTGATGTGCCTGGCGATCGCATCGACAATTTCGGGCCGCGCGGCGTGGCCGCGCATGATGCCTATCTTGCAGTCGGGCAGCGTGCCGAAACCGTCGCTCTCGCCAAGCACGCGCATGCCGGGCCGCAGGGCGCATTCGGGCAGCACCGAGATCGCCAGCCCCGACATCACCGCGGCGGTGATGACGGTCGCCGAGAAGCTCGAGAACAGCACGCGGTAGTCGCGATTCATGCCGTCGAGAACGTCGCAGGCCGCGCGCCGCCAGATGCAGGTCGGCCGGCCGAACGCCATCGGCAGGACGTCCTGCTCGTGCGTTGCATGGTTGGCGGAGGTGACCCAGAGCAGCGGTTCGCGCCGCACCACCTCCGACTGCCCGCGCGCGTCGCTGTGGGTGACGATGGCGAGGTCGAGATTGCCGCGCTTGATGTGTTCGACCAGGCCCGGCGTCGGCTCGCAGATGACAGTCAGTTCGACACGCGGGTTGGATCGTGCGAAGCGCGCCATGATCTCCGGCAGGAAGCGGTCGGCATAGTCGTCCGGCGTGCCGATGCGGATGGTCCCTTCCAGCGCGCGGTCGTCGAAGGCGGCCAGCGTCTCGCGGTTCAGGTGCAGAAGCCGACGTGCGTAGGTCAGCAGTTTTTCACCTTCCTCGGTCAGCCTGTTGGAGCGCCCGTCCTTCTCGAACAACGGCTTTCCAATGCGCTCCTCGAGCCGGCGCATCTGCATCGAGACCGCCGACTGGGTGCGGTGCACCTCGTCTGCCGCGCGCGTGAAGGAGCCGGTGTCGGAGATCGCGATGAAAGTATGCAACTGGTCTAGATCGAGCGGCGCGGCCATCGGCGTAATCCATCATCGAGATTGATGATAAAGATTAGAAACATTCGTTGGATAAATCAATCTCCTGGATGCATTGTGACGTCGTCAGCAACAAAGGGAACGTCCGCGGGACTGGCCGAAGCCATTGGGGTTTCGGAACGACGTTGTTCGACCATGAAGGAGAAAGTCCATGGCTATCATCCATGCCGCCCATACGATGCAGCCGACGGCGCGTCCGGTAGCGCGCGTGGTGAATGTCGTCGTGAAGTTCCTCACCGCCTGGAAAAATCGCCGCGATTTCTATCGCCTGGGCGAGATGTCCGACGTGGAACTCGCCGATATCGGACTGACGCGATCGGACCTGAATGTCGTGGTCGACCTGCCGTTCGGGCGCGACCCCACGACCCATCTAGGCGCCGTCGCCGAGGCGCGCCGGCGCGAGATCGAGACCGCGGCGCGGCAGATCGCATAGAAGCAGGCGTGCGCCGGTTCCCCGCCGGTGGCCTGTTATGTGCCCGGTCCTCTTGTCGAGGGCCGGGCCTTTTCATCTAGCGATAGCGGTCCATGCCCCGGGTGAACTGATCGAATATCGATTCGACGCCCTTCTCGTATTCGTCGCGCTGTTTCGAGCCGGTTTCGAACATCTCGCCGAACAGGTCGTCGTAAGGGTTCTTCCGCCGTCCGCCCTGGCCACCATGCGGTTGCGAAGCCCGGGGTTCCGGTTCGGGTTGCGGAGCCCTCCGCTCGGGGCCCTGCTGTCGCCCGCCGGGAGCCCCCGCTTGTCCTGCCTGCGCGCCTTTCAGCATCTCCTCGAAAATCTTGCCGAGCGGGTTGTCGCCGAACGGGTTCTGCGTCGGATTGCGGCCTTGCGGTTCCGGCTCGGTGCGTCGCTGCGGCTGCGTTTCAGGCTGCCCGCCACCGAACATGTCCTTCAGCACCTTGCCGAACGGATTGTCGAATGGATCGACGGGCTGTCCCTGCGGCTGCTGCGGCGCCTGCCGCTGCTGCGGCGCCTGGCCTCCGCGCAGCATGTCGCCGCCCTGCCGCATCATCTGCTCGATGATCTCGCCGAGCGGGTTGCCCGAACCGCCGAAGCCCGCGGCTGCCTGCCCCTGGCCGAATTGGCCAGGGTTGAGTTGTCCAGTCGACTGCTTGAACAGCCCGCCCATGATCATCGAGGCGACCACGGGCAACATCTGCTGCAGCAGCTGCTGGCCGACGCCGGTGGCCTGCGCCGCCTGGCTCGCCACGGCGCGGGAAAGATCCTTCGAGCCAAAAAGCTGCCCCAGTATGGCGTTGCCCTCGGCTATCCCCTGCGGGGAGAACGCGTTCTGCGCATCATCGAAATACTGGGCGTGCTGACCGGAGGCCATCGTATTGAGGAAGGCGCCAATCCCATAGGGGTCGGATGCGTTGCGTTTGAGGCCCTGGCTGAAGGCTGGCAGCAGCGCCGCGACGGCCGCTTGCGCCTGCTGCTGCGACAGCCCGAACTGGCGCGCCAGAATATCCATGCCCTGGCCATTCTGCGCATTTGCCAGCATGTCGTTCAGCGAAGGCATGAATTCCTCCTGCAAGCCTTTGATACGGGAGAACCTAGAGCGCCGCGGGGCAGTTGGGCAAGCGGACAATTCGCTGTGGCCGACAGAAGAACGCGCGCCTGAAATCCCGCCTCAATAGGCGTATTCCATGAACGCCGGTTCGATCGATCCGCCCCAGCGCGTGTGGTAGGCGTTGAGCATCTCTTCGGCGCTTGTCGTGCCGCGCGCCACCACCTCGTCGAGGGTGGTCAGGAATGAAGTCTCGTCGTAGCCGTCGCGGTTCTTGCGGTTACGGTTACGCAAGCCCTGCCGCGAAAGCGCCAGAACCTCGCGCCCGATCTCGCGTAGCGGCCTGCCGCGGAACGCGGCATTGATCCCCTCGGTCGGAACCGCATTGCGCATCGACAGCACCTCGCCGAAGGTCCAGTCGCGCGTCAACGCTTCTGCCGCGTCGAGCGTTTCCCGGTCGTAGAGCAGGCCGACCCAAAGGGCCGGCAGGGCGCAGATCCTGCGCCATGGTCCGCCGTCGGCGCCGCGCATCTCAAGAAAACGCTTGAGCCTGACATCGGGGAACAGCGTCGACAGATGGTTTGCCCAGTCGCCGATGGTTGCCTCGCCGTCAGGCACGTCCTCACGCGCTTCGCCGGTCATGAACTGCCGGAACGTGTAGCGCGTCATGTCGTGGTATGCGCCGTCGCGAATGACGAAGTACATCGGCACGTCGAGCGCCCATTCGACATAATCGAAGAAGCCGAAATCGGGCGAGAAGCAGAATTCCAGCAGGCCGGAGCGCTGGTTGTCGGTGTCGCGCCAGATGTCGCCTCGCCAGCTGACCATTCCGTTCGGACGTCCCTCAGTGAACGGCGAATTCGCGAACAGCGCGGTCGCCAGCGGTTGCAGCTTCAGCGAGACCTGCATCTTGCGCCGCATGTCCGCCTCGCTCTCGAAGTCGAGGTTCACCTGGATGGTGCAGGTGCGGTACATCATGTCGAGGCCCTTGCTGCCGACCTTCGGCATGTAGCGCGACATGATTTCGTAGCGTGATTTCGGCATCCTTGGCGTTTCGGCGAGCGACCATTTCGGGCTGCCGCCAAGCCCGAGGAAGCGGATCCCCATCGGCTCGGCGATCTCGCGCACCTGCGCCAGATGCGCGTTCCCTTCGCGGCAGGTCTGGTGGATCGTCTCCAGCGGCGCGCCCGAAAGCTCGAACTGACCACCAGGCTCCAGCGAGATGGCGCCCTGTCCGGTCGGCTCGACCAGCCCGATGATGCGGCCAGCGTCGAGGATCGGCTCCCAGCCGAGCTTTTCCTGCATGCCCTCAAGGATCGCGCGGATGCCGCGCTGGCCGCCATAAGGCACGGGACCGTTGCCGTCGACGAAGAACGGAAATTTCTCGTGCTCTGTGCCGATCCGCCATTTCTCGGGCGGCTTGTTGCCCTCGGCAAGATGCGCGACGAGTTCGTCGATCGTCTCGATCGGCCGGGAATCGGTGGTGTCGCGCGCCATGCTCATGCCCTCAGGGCAGCCATGTGGACCGCCGGTGCGCTTGATGGACGATATGCCGGCGGGCGATCAAGCGAATTTTGCTGAGCCAGCGATCAAGCGGAATTGACTGCGTTACCAGTCGCCTACCGTCGCCTGTATGACGGCAAGTGCGGCAACGGCGGCCGTGTCCGCCCTGAGAATGCGCGGTCCGAGCGGGATTGCCGTGACGAAGGGCAGGGCGCGAAGCTGCCCCCTTTCCGCTTCGGAGAAGCCCCCCTCCGGCCCGACCAGCAGGCCGAGCCTGGTCTCGCGTATGGCTTGCAACGCCGCCAGCGGATTGTTTGTCTCCGCGCTTTCGTCGCAGAAGATCAGGCGCCGATCCCTGTCCCAGTTCGCCAGCAGCTTAGCGAATTTCTGCGCCCCGCGTACCTCGGGGATGGCCAGGATGCCGCATTGCTCGGCGGCTTCGATCGCATTCGCCTGCAAACGCTCCGTCCCGGCCTTGGCAAGCTGCGTGTGCTGGGTGATCACCGGCTGCAGCACGCCGGCGCCCATTTCCACCGCCTTCTGCACCAGATAATCGAGTCGCCCGACTTTCAGGGGCGCGAAGCAGTAGAGCAGGTCGGACGCAACTGGCTGCGGCCGTGTCAGTTCGACAGCCTCAAGCCGCACCGCCTTCTTGGTTCGGGCGGCGACGCGCGCCAGCCATTCGCCATCGCGACCGTTGAATACCAGCAATTGCGCGCCTTCGGCCATCCTGAGCACGTTGGCGAGGTAATGGCTTTGCTCGGCGTCGAGTTCGATCGCGGCGCCAGCGGCAATGTCGTTCGGCACGAAAAGCCGCTGCATTTTGTAGTTTGCGCGCATGGCCGAGGAATGATTGACGGCGGGAATGCCGTCAAGCCCGCTCTGAAGCATCCCCGGCCGAAGGATGCCACACGGGAGCGTAGCCCTGTTTCAGAACCTCGACCGTTGCCGCCGGCGTCAGAACTTGTAGCTTTTCACGGTCGAGCGCGGAAAGTTTGATAGGGGCGCCGTAGCCCTCGAACGACCAAGGCAAGGCTCCACTCTTGGCAAGGGCGTAGGCGTTCGAACCATCAGTGATCATGGCACCAACAGGCAGCGCCGACTTCTGCGAGGATGACGACGAGGAGGTACGACGTCTTCCTCCCGACGCCAGCCGCTCCGCATGCAACCGTACATCCATCATTTGCACCGTAGGCTTGGTCATGCCGAACGCGTCACCGAACGCGGCAGCATAGGCCTTCGCCACATGTCGCCGGCAGGTGAAGCAGGGTCGATGCCCGGCCGCCAGCGCCGTGACTTCGTCGAGGAAGAAGAGTTCCGTCCAGCTCGCGCCGCCCTTGCGGCCGTTGTAGCCCATCACGTCGCGTGGCGGCCGGTCCTTGTACGCACGCGCGCAGATGATCCAGGCCTTGGTCGTCCAGCGCTTCTTCAGCAGCGTCCGGGTCGCCGGATCGTGGATGACACCGCGATTGCCCGTGAACATGCCGCGTGCGGCCACTGCGTGAATGTTGCCGAAGGGGTCGACCCGGTTCTGCAGCGACATGATGATCTTCCGTTTCGCGTTGCGGTCATGATATCCGTTTCCAGCGACCGAGGTCATCCATGGAGCGGGCATGAAGGTTCTGGTGGTTCAGAATTTCGAAGACGAGGGTCTTGGACAGATCGGCAGGGCGCTTGCCGAGGCGGGTGCGGTGATAGACCTGCGCCGCCCCTACAGGAATGAAGAGCTGCCGTCCGACAGCTCCGGCCACGATGCGATGATCGTACTTGGCGGCGCGCAGAACGCGCTGGACGATGCGGGAAGCCCCTATTTTCCTGCACTGCTGGCCCTGATCCGTGATTTCTCCGACAGAGGCCGGTCGCTGCTCGGCGTGTGCCTGGGTAGCCAGCTCCTTGCGCGCGCCTTTGGCGCAACCAACGTGCTTGGCGTCGCGCCCGAATTCGGCTGGTGCGCCGTCGCGCTCGCGGCAGAAGCGCGTGCCGATCCGGTGCTCGGCTCCGCGCCCGACGAGTTTCCGATCTTCCAGTGGCACGATGACACCTTCACGCTGCCCGCCGCGGCCGTGCGGCTGGCTGGCAATGGAACGGCGGAAAACCAGGCGTTTCGGGTGGGCCGCGCGGCTTATGGCATCCAGTTTCATTTCGAGGCCGATCGCTCGCAGGTGCGTCGCTGGAACGCGATCTTCGCCGAACATCTCGCCGAGCATCAGCCCGATTGGGCGGATCGCCACGATGCGGAGGCGGCGCGTCACGGACCGGCAGCCGATACGGTCGGTCTGGCGCTCGCCCGCGCATGGGTCGCCACAATTCCGGCGGGAGCGGTCAGGGCGGCCGCCTGATCTGCAACAAATTCAGCCCGAAATGAAACAATTGCGCCATCGGCGCAGCATCGTTCGGTCACATTCAGCCGCGATAAGCCAGCCTTACAAGGGTTTGCGGGCACCAGCATGGCATATCATCGGGAAACGGCGGCAGGCGGCTTCGGCGGCCGGGCGGCAAGTTCCGCCGGCAAGCCGGCGTCACAGGTGAAGGCCGGCCCCTTTGATGTGTCGCCGGCGCTGAGCGACACCACCACCACGATGTCTGATGCGCTGATCACCGGGCTTCTCATTGTCTATCCGGTGGCCGCGACGGTCGCCGCGGTCGTTGTCGGGCTTTTCATCGCCGGCCCGTCCGTCTGAAGCGCATGCAGCGTCCACCGGCGACCGCGGCGCAGCGCCACAATCGGCCGCGGGTTACACCGGCCGCTTGAAGCGCTTGCGGGCCTTCTCCACCTCGGCCCTGCAGACGCACCCCTCGATGTGGTCGTTGACCATGCCCATCGCCTGCATGAAGGCATAGACCGTCGTCGGCCCGACGAAGGTCCAGCCGAGCTTCTTCAGTTCCTTCGACAGTCGCACCGAAACGGCGGTCGTCGGATTGTCGCGCAGGTGCGCCAGATCAACCTTCGCCGGACGCTCGGACGGGCCAGGTTCGAACTGCCAGAACCATGCCGCCAGCGAGCCCGCCTCCCGCACCATGGTCTGCGCGCGCCGCGCATTGTTGATCGTCGAGACGATCTTGCCGCGATGCCTGATGATGCCGGCGTCCTGCACCAGGCGCTCGATATCGCCGTCGGTGAATTCCGCTATCTTGTTGAAGTCGAATCCGGCGAAAGCAACGCGAAAGTTTTCGCGTTTGCGGAGAATCGTCAGCCAGGACAGGCCTGACTGGAAACCTTCAAGGCAGATTTTCTCGAACAACCGCCGGTCGTCGTCGACCGGCCGTCCCCACTCGTGGTCGTGGTAGTGCAGATAGTCCGGCAGGTTGCCGTGCCAGGCGCACCGCACGACGCCATCGCTTCCCTCGATCAGACCCGCCACCGTCATGTCCGCAGTCCATTCCTGTTTACGCGGCCTTTACCAGATTCCTGAACCGCACGGTAACCACACCAAAAGGTTTACTGACATTGCCGCATTTGATGCATTCCGATTCACCATTCGGTTGCCGCTCAGGGCCAACATGCAGCAAGCGGGCGAGGGATGAAACTTCGCCGAGTCGCATGTTGTTTTGAGAGTGCGTGACATGAAAAGAGTTCTCCTGCTTGCGGCGGCCGCGATGCTTGTGTCGGCCGTTCCGGCTTCCGCCAACGATCGCTATGGCGAGCGTCCGCCGGTTGTGGTCAGCCCGGATCTGTCGGCTCCATGGGTCATCCAGCTCGGCAACAAGCCGGGCAGGGTGCTGTTCAAATCGCGCAAGGCGTTCCCGAACGAGGTCGACGCCAGTCGCAATGTTCGTCGCCTTATGGGCGGGTCCGATCCTGTCCGCACCGCCGCGGTCGCTCCCCGCGAGACACGCGCGGTCAAGCGCAACATGGACCCGCTCTACCTGCCGCAGGAAGTCGCCTATGACGGCGCCGAGCAGCCGGGCACGATCATCATCGACACCACGCGCAACTTCCTTTTCTACGTCGAGGATGGTGGCAAGGCGCGCCGCTACGGCGTCGGCACAGGCAAGCCCGGCTTCGAATGGGCGGGTACCCACAAGGTTACGCGCAAGGCCGAATGGCCCGGCTGGCGTCCGCCGTCCGAGATGATCGCGCGCGAGCGAGAAAAGGGGCGCATCCTGCCGGAATACATGCCCGGTGGGCCGGAAAACCCGCTTGGCGCGCGCGCGCTTTATCTGGGCTCGACGCTTTACCGCATCCACGGCACCAACCAGCCCTGGACCATCGGACAGTTCGTTTCTTCGGGCTGCATCCGCATGCGCAATGAGGACGTGGTGGAACTCTACGAGCGCGTCGGCGTCGGCACCAAGGTCGTCGTGATGTAGCCAGTCATCCTATGTCGGGGGGATGGGCCGCGCGTGGGGGCGCTGGCTCACCGGCAAAGGGCGGAGCGGCAAAAAAAGGCCGCCCGCCCTTTCTTCTTTGAAGGCGGTCCCAAGCTCAAACCCTTGCAGGCTTCTTCCCGCCATAGGCCCAGTCGAGCAGTTCGATCGTGTGCACCACCGGCAGCTTCGCCGTCGAAGCGATCTGCGTGATGCAACCGATGTTGCCGGTGGCCACCAGCGCGGCGCCAGTCGCCTCGAGGTTCTTGACCTTGCGCTCCAGCAGCCGCGTCGAAATCTCCGGCTGCATGATGTTGTAGGTTCCGGCCGATCCGCAGCAGAGATGCCCCTCGCGCGGCTCCTTTACCGTGAACCCGGCCTTTTGCAGCAGTTCCTTTGGCTCGCGTGTGATCTTCTGGCCGTGCTGCATCGAGCATGCCGAATGGTAGGCGATGGTGAGGCCCGGCTTCACCTTGGGCGTGGGCAGTTCGAGCGTCGCCAGGAACTCGGTCACATCCTTGGCGAGCCCTGATACACGCGCAGCCTTGTCGGCATAGCCTGTATCGAGCCTGAGCATGAAGCCGTAATCCTTGATCGTCGTGCCGCAGCCCGATGCCGTGATGACGATGGCGTCGAGCCCGCCGTTTTCCATCTCGCGCGTCCACGCATCGACGTTTTGCCGCGCCGATACGAGCGCTTGCTCCTCGCGCCCCATGTGGTGCACCAGCGCGCCGCAGCAGCCTTCGCCTTTCGGCACCACCACCTCGACGCCGAGCCGGGTGAGCAGCGCAATCGTCGCATCGTTTATGCCGGGGTCAAGCACCGCCTGCGCGCAGCCGGTCAACAACGCGACCCGCCGCTTGCGTGCTCCTGCCGCCTTGTGCGTGCCCGGCGAGGAATTGCGCGAGCGCGCCGGCACGGACCCGGGCGCCAGTCTTAGCATCGCCGAGAGCGGCTTCATGGCCGGGACGCCGTCCATCAGTTTGGCGAAAGGCCGGCCGAGCCGAGCGAGCAGGAGGGCCGCGCGGAACCGTGCGGGGTAGGGAAGGACGAAAGCCAGCAGGGAGCGGATCGTCCTGTCGGCGAACGGCCGTTTGTATGTCTTCTCGATATGCGACCGGGCATGATCGACTAGATGCATGTAGTTCACGCCGGAAGGACACGTCGTCATGCAGGCAAGGCACGACAGGCAGCGGTCGATATGCGTCACGACCTGCTCGTCGGCCGGCCGGCCGTTCTCCAGCATGTCCTTGATCAGGTAGATGCGGCCGCGCGGCGAATCCAGCTCGTTGCCGAGCGTCACATAGGTCGGGCAGGTCGCCGTGCAGAAGCCGCAGTGCACGCATTTGCGCAGGATCTTTTCCGATTCTTCGACATCCGGATCGGCAAGCTGCTCGGCGGTGAAGGTGGTCTGCACTGTGGACGCTATTCCTTGCCCTAGATCAGCCAGCTTTGCGGGTTCTTGATCGGCTCGCCACGCTGCAGCGCCTGTATGCCGACGATGCAGCGCACGATGAACCAGACGGCGACTGCGAATGCCAGCACGAAGCCGATCACCAGCAGCATCAGGACGATCGAGATGGCCGCGTAGAGTAGGCCAATCCAGAACGTCCTGATCTGCCATGTGTAGTGCGTCTCGACGAAGCCGCCGGCCTTGCCGCGGTTGACGTAGGCGATCACCAGCCCGACCAGGCCGCTGATGCCGATCACCAGCCCGGCCAGATAGAGGATATAGACGACCAGCGCATTGGTCTGGCCTGGTTCCAGCCAGCGGTCGGTCTGGCGCGGCGATACGGGTGGCGGGGTGTCGGTCATGATGCACTCTCCTCCGTTGCTGGGGTCACAGTATCAGAGTTGGCGGAGCCCGCCATGCGTCCCGGATTGATGAGGCCTTTCGGGTCGAACTCGGCCTTCACGCGAGCCGACAGGGCAGCCAGGGCCTTCGGCTCGGGCTCGAACACCGGCACGGCGGCGCGCCATGCCGGGCTTGCGCGCATCAGCGTTGCGTGACCGCCGCCGAACTGCCTGACCAGCCGGCGAAGCAGCTCGGCTTCCGGCTCGGCCTCCATGCGCAGCCACACCAGCCCGCCCTGCCAGTCGTAGAAGGCGTTGGCGCCGGCTTCCTTGCGTAGCGCCAGCAACATCCTGTGCGCCTCCGATGGCGCCATCGAGACGCGCCAGACCGGTCGAGCAGTACCGTCCGCAAACGGGGCGCAGTCGCGCACATCGCGCCACAGCACGCGCGAGCTCCAGTCGGTCATCTCCTCGATCGGCCCGGCGTTGCGCAGCAGGGTCCTCAGCGTCCCGACACGGTAGGCCACCGACGGACCGAACCCCTCTACGCGCAGCAGCGTCGTCGGATCGCTGCCGCGCAGATCGCTCGCCACGCGCTCCGTCACGCCATAGGGCAGGTGCGCCGCACCCGATACTTCTGCGCTCGACCCCATGGCCAGCGCCATCGCCGCTGTCGCATGCTCGTCAGAGAGGCCGCGGATCGCCAGCGTTGTTTCCGTTTCGGCCGCCGGCAGCACCTTGACCGTCACATCAGTGAGCACGCCAAGCGTGCCCCACGCGCCAGTCATCAACTTGGAAAGATCGTAGCCGGTGACGTTTTTCACGACGCGCCCGCCCGACTTGAACGTCTCGCCGCGTCCCGAGACGACGTTGACGCCTAGAACATGGTCGCGCGCCGCCCCCGCCTTCAGCCGCCGTGACCCCGACAGGTTCGACGAGATCGCGCCGCCGATCGTGCCGCCCTTGCCGCCACGCGTGTCATGGGCAAACAGCCGCGAGCAATCCATTGGTTCGAAGGCGAGTTGCTGGTTGTGCTGCGCCAGCAGCCGCTCGATGTCGGCCACCGGCGTGCCGGCCTTGGCCGAAAGCACCAGTTCCTCGGGCTCGTAAAGGGTGACGCCCGACATAGCCGACATGTCGATGGCGTGTTCGCATTGAGCGGGGCGCCCGACGCCGCGCTTCGAGCCGTGCCCAAGAATCTCGACCGGGGCGTCCTCGGAGATAGCCCATTGCACCGCAGTGGCGACGTCGTTGGCGGTGAAGGGAAGGAAGGTCGTCATCTGCGACGCTCAAAACCTCGGGATGCTCGGGAACGGCAGCTTGCCACCCGAGACATGCATGCGGTCGAGTTCGGCGCAGCGGCGAAGCTGCGGGAACACTTTCCCGGGGTTCAGCAGATGGTTCGGGTCAAAGGCGCATTTGACCCGCATCTGCTGGTCGAGGTCGATCTGGTTGAACATCTCGCCCATCAGGTCGCGCTTCTCGATGCCGACGCCATGCTCGCCGGTCAGCACGCCGCCGACCTTGACGCAAAGCCGCAGGATGTCGGCGCCGAATTGTTCGGCACGGTCGAGTTCGCCCGGCTTGTTGGCGTCGAACAGGATCAGCGGATGCAGATTGCCGTCGCCGGCATGGAACACGTTGGCGACGGCCAGCCCATATTTCTCGGACAGCTCCCGCATGCCGGCCAGAACGCGGGGCAACTGCTTGCGCGGGATAGTGCCGTCCATGCACATATAGTCGGCTGCGATGCGTCCGACCGCGGGGAACGCGGCCTTGCGCCCGGCCCAGAAGGCCAGCCGCTCGTCCTCGGACTGTGAGATACGGCAGGTCGTCGAGCCGTTTTTATGCGCGATCGCCTCTACCTGACCGATCAGATGGTCGACCTCGACGCCCGGTCCGTCCAGTTCCACGATCAGCAGCGCCTCGACGTCGAGCGGATAGCCGACATTGACGAATTCCTCGGCCGCCTTGATGGCCGGCCGGTCCATCATCTCCATGCCGCCGGGAATGATGCCGGCGCCGATGATATCGGCGACGCACTGTCCGCCCTGCTCGCTGGTCGGAAAACCGATCAGCAACGCGCGCGCCGTCTCCGGCTTCCTCAGGATGCGTACCGTCACCTCCGTCACCACGCCGAGCAGCCCCTCGGACCCGGTCATCAGGCCGAGCAGGTCGTAGCCGCCGCTGTCGAGGTGCTTGCCGCCGAGCCGCAGCACCTCGCCGTCCATCATCACCATCTCGATGCCCAGCACATTGTTGGCCGTCAGCCCGTATTTCAGGCAGTGCACGCCGCCGGAATTTTCGGCGACATTGCCGCCGATCGAGCAGGCGATCTGCGAGGAGGGGTCGGGCGCGTAGTAAAAACCCTCCTCTTCCACGGCCCGGGTGATGCCGAGATTGGTGACGCCAGGCTGCGCCGTCACGCAGCGGTTGGGGAAATCGATCTCCAGTATGCGGTTGAAGCGGCTCATGACCAGGAGCACCGCGTCCTCCAGCGGGAGCGCGCCGCCCGAGAGACCGGTGCCGGAGCCGCGCGGGACCACGCGGATGTTGCGCTCGTTGCAATATTTCAGGATGCGCGAAACCTGCGCCACGGTCTCGGGCAGCACGACAACCAGCGGCAACTGGCGATAGGCCGTCAGCCCATCGGTCTCGAAGACGCGCATGGCGTTGGCGGTGTCGACGACGCCCTCGCCCGGGACGATGATGCGCATGTCCGCCACGATCTCGTCGCGGCGCCGTATCGTCTCCGCATCGGGCTTCGGCATGACGATGCCGGACATCCGCATTCCTCGTGTCAACTGGTCAAAACCATTTACCAGCTTCCCGCGAGGATGCAAATAGCCCGTCACCGGCCGGTGGCATCGCTTCCAAAACAAGCTTTTACCTCGGTCGGAAGCGCCGCGGCTGACGCCTTTCTGGAGTGCGGCAGAACTGGATATATAATTTGACCAGTTGCCGCGGCAAGCATATCTTGAGCCCGACCCACGGGCTCCAGGTTCCATCTCTTGAACGAAATCTTTTCCAGGATCGAGCATTCCCGCACAGCCGACGATGTCGTCCTGCAGATCGAAGGCCTCATCCTCGAAGGGGTGCTGTCTTCGGGCGATCGGCTGCCAGGGGAGCGCGAGCTGTCGCGCCAGTTCGACGTGTCGCGCCCGATCCTGCGCGATGCCCTGAAGAATCTCGAAACGCGCGGCCTCCTGTCGACCAGGCATGGCGGCGGCACGCATGTCGCCGATGTCATCGGCCAGGTTTTTGCGCGGCCGGTCACCGAACTGTTCGCCACCCACCGCAAGGCGGCGAGCGACTATCTGGAATACCGTCGCGAGATCGAGGGCATCGCCGCCGAATACGCCGCCCGGCGCGCTACCCCGGACGATCTTGCGCTGCTCGACCGCATCGTGGTGCGCATGCGCGACGCGCATCCCTCGGGCGACATGGTCGCGGAGGCGGCGATCGACGTCGAGTTCCATCAGGCGGTCGGCGAGTGCGCGCACAACATCATGCTGATGCACACGCTGCGCTCCTGCTACCGGCTGCTGTCGGAGGGCGTGCTGCAGAACCGCATCCTCGTCTATGACCTGCCCAACGCCAGCGCATCCCTGCTCGACCAGCATCTTGCAATTCACCGGGCGGTGCGCGATGGCGATCCGGCGGCGGCGCGCCGCGCGGCGATGGACCACATCACCTATGTCGAACATGCGATGGCCAAGGCCGAACGCACCGGCGACTGGCAGCGCGTGGCGCGATTGCGGCTGAAGCAGCGAACCTGAAAGGCGTTCAAAATGACGGCCGCATCTCACGGCAGACCACTCCGGGGCACACCCATGTCCGTTCTGGAAATAGCCGACCTCAAGCGGTTGGCCAGGAAGCGCGTGCCGAAGATGTTCTTCGATTATGCGGATTCGGGCTCCTGGACCGAGAGCACCTACCGCGCCAACGAGGAGGATTTCGCGAAGATAAAATTCCGCCAGCGCATCCTGGTCGACATGAGCGACCGTTCGCTGGAATCGACGATGGTGGGCGAGAAGGTGTCGATGCCGGTGGCGCTGGCTCCAACCGGCATGTGCGGCATGCAGCACCCCGACGGCGAAATCCACGCTGCCCAGGCGGCCGAGGAGTTCGGCGTGCCGTTCACACTGTCGACCATGAGCATCTGCTCGATCGAGGATGTCGCCGAGCGCACGACGAAACCGTTCTGGTTCCAGCTCTACGTGCTCAAGGACCGCGATTTCGTTTACAATCTCATCGACCGCGCCAAGGCCGCGAAATGCTCGGCGCTAGTCCTGACCCTTGACCTGCAGATCCTCGGCCAGCGCCACAAGGACCTGCGCAACGGGCTCTCGGCGCCGCCGAAATTCATCCCCAAGCACATCTGGCAGGTCGCTACCCGCCCGCACTGGGCGTTCGGCATGCTGGGAACGCCGCGTCGCACCTTCCGCAACATCGTCGGCCACGCCAAGGGTGTCGGCGACCTCGCGTCGCTGTCGTCGTGGACCACGGAGCAGTTCGACACCAAGCTGTCTTGGAAGGATGTCGAGTGGATCAAGGAGCGCTGGGGCGGCAAGCTGATCCTGAAGGGCATCAACGACGTCGAGGACGCCGAGATGGCGGCCCGGAGCGGCGCCGACGCCATCATCGTCTCCAACCATGGCGGCCGCCAGCTCGACGGCGCGCCGTCCTCGATCTCGATGCTCGGACCGATCGTCGACGCGGTCGGCGACCGGATCGAGGTTCACATGGACGGCGGCATCCGGTCGGGGCAGGATGTGCTGAAGGCGCTGTGCCTCGGAGCCAAGGGCACCTATATCGGCCGGCCATACCTTTATGGCCTCGGCGCGATGGGCAAGCAGGGCGTCACCACGGCGCTGGAGATCATTCATCGGGAAATGGATGTTTCGCTGGCGCTCTGCGGCAAGCGGCTGATCACCCAGGCCAGCCGCCACATGCTGCACCGGTAGGGTTCGAGGCGTGGCTGGCATCAGCTATCATGACGCGCGCGGCCCTGAGGGTGCGATCGTCTATGCCATCGGCGATGTGCATGGCCGCCTCGACCTGCTGGAAAAGATGCATGACACCATCGCAGCGGAGGTAGGCGGGCGCGACTGGCGCATCGTCCACCTTGGCGACTATGTCGATCGCGGGCCGGACTCGTGCGGCGTCATCGACTTGCTGGCGAAGAGGACGGCTGCGGATAGTCGGGTGCTTGCGCTTGCCGGCAACCACGACCTCGGCTTTCTCGATTTCCTGGCGCAGCCCGATCCTGCCGGGCTGTTCGCCAGCTATGGCGGCGTGCAGACCGCGCAGTCCTATGGCGTGACGCTGGACCTCAACGACGCGCAGGGTTTTGCATCCAGCGCCGAAGCGCTGGTTCGCGCCGTACCGCACTCCCATCGGAATTTCCTGGGTGCGCTCGGGTTCTCGGTAGCGTTTGGCGATTTCTTCTTCTGCCACGCCGGCATCCGTCCCGGCATCGCGCTCGACGCACAGGACAAAGCCGACCTGATCTGGATCAGGGGCGACTTCCACCGCTACCGGGAGCTTCACCCCAAGGTGGTCGTGCACGGCCACACGCCCGTGGCCGAGCCGGAGGTCCTGCCGAACCGCGTCAATCTGGATACCGGCGCTTTTTCAAGCGGCAGGCTCAGCGCGCTCGTCATCGACGGCGCGCAAAAACGTCTGCTGACGGTGGAGATCTAACGCATGTCGCCCGAAAGTGGGTCCCGGTTTCGGGACAACGACATGCGTGAAACCAGAGTCTTAGCGGTTGAGCGCGGTGGTGACGCCGTAGCCGTCGACGACCGCATGGCCGCTCGAGGCATCGGCCGCGTAGATGCCCACGCCCCACAGCGTAATGGCGGCAAGCATGGCGAACGAAAGAAGCGCGGCTTTCACGGGGGTCATCTCGGTTTGTTGCCTTGGCTGTATCTGGCACGAAGTGAGTTACGAATGCGTTTCGGTCCAGATGCGGCCACGGGCGGTTTCGATGCCGCCAGTGATACCCAAGCCCTGTATCCCAAACATGTCGCCGCCGGTCCGAAACGGATCAGGTCTGAATCAATCTCGAAACCGGA